>JBKAGN010000020.1:0-53373 GCA_046290415.1 Hyphomicrobiales bacterium | reverse complement strand
CGGGTGCGTGAGCTGGAGATCGCCCGGCAGAAGGCGGTGGAAGCTGCCGAGATTGCAGCGTCCGAGGCCGTTGAAGCCGCACGCATTGCTCGCGAGAAACAGATCGCCGCCACGCGGATCGCGGCGGATGAAGCAACCCAAAGCCTCGAAATCGGGCGCAACAAGGCCGTCGATGCGGCGCGCATAGCTGCAGACGAGGCAATCGAGCAAGCCCGCATCGCGCAATCCAAAACAGTTGACGCCGAACGCATCGCCGCCGAGCAGGAAGTGCGCGCCCGCGAGATCGAGCGCGAGGAAGAGCTTGAAGCAGCCGACATTGCTCGCCGCGAGAAAGTCGAGAAGAAGCGCGTCGCTACAGAACTGGCGCTTGAGAAAGACCGTATCGCGAGCGCCAAAACGCGTGAAGTCAGCGATATTGAACGCAAGCGTGTTGTCGAAGAGGCTGAGGAAACCCGCATTGTGGCGCTGGCCGAAAAGAAGGCCGAGCGCGCTGCTGCCGAGGCCAGTGTGAAGCAGGCGGAAATCTCTGCCAGCCAGTCGGTGGAAACCGCCGAGATTGGGCGTGAGAAAGAAGTTGAAGCGGCCAAGCTCGAACGTCGCCGTGCGCTTGAGCAACTTGAGATCGCTCGCGTTCAAATGCTGCGTGAAGCCGAAATCGCCAGCCAGGAAGAGGTCGAGCGCGCGCGCGTCGCCTCGGAACGCGGCTTGGATGAAATCCGTATCGGCCACGAGACCGAGCGCCGCCGTTTGGAGGTGGAACGCGAGCGCGAAATCGAAACGGTGCAGATGGAAAAAGCCATCGTGCTCTATCAAAAATCTCTGGAGGAGAGTGCAGCACGGGCCAAGGCCGATGCTGCTCGCGCCCATGCGGCCGAAGCCGAAGAGAAGGTGCAGACGGTACGCGAGACCGAGGCTGCCAATCGCAAGAAGTCGATCGATGTATTGATGGCCGAAAAGGCAGCCGCCGAGGCCAAGCACATCGCCGAGGCCGAAAAGCTGCGTGCCGCCGTCGAGGCCGAAGCACAGCGTCTCATCAACGAGGCCGAAAACGTGCTCACGGATCCGGCACGGGCCTCGCTGTTCCGCCGCAAGATGCTGGAGCATGTCGAAGGCATCGTGGCGGCAAGCGTCAAGCCGCTTGAAAAGATCCAGGACATCCGAATCATGCAACTGGATGGCGGCATGGGAAGTGGCAATGGCGCAGGTTCCGACGGCTCGCCGACAGATGAGGTGATCAACTCCGCGCTGCGGTACCGTGTGCAGGCCCCGCTGATCGACAGCCTGCTGGCTGATATCGGCGTGGATGGCGCAAACCTTTCCAAACAGGGCGGCTTGATCCGCGAAGCATCCGACATGCAACGCGTATCCAACGAGGTGGCCAAGGGCAAAGCGTCCTCAGGCGGCGATGGATCCGGCAAGGGCTCGGACAAAGACGGGGGCAAAAAGTAGATGGCCCGCGTCTACATATCCTCGGTGATTGATGTGCCAGCCACCCGTGTCTGGGAACGCGTGCGCGATTTCAATGGCCTGCCGCGCTGGCATCCATCGATCCGCGATAGCCGCATCGAAAACGGCGAGCCAGCTGACAAGGTCGGCTGTATTCGCGACTTCCACCTGCAGAACGGCGACCGCATTCGCGAACAACTGCTGGGCCTGTCGGACTACGACATGTTCTGCACCTACTCGATCCTGGAGAGCCCGATGCCGCTGACCGACTATGTCGCGACGCTGCGGCTGACGCCTATCACTGATGGTGATCGCTGTTTTGCTGAGTGGAGCGCCGAGTTTGAATGCGCTGACGAGGAGGAAGAGGGCCTTGTGAACGGTATCGGCAATGATGTCTTCCAGGCAGGGTTTTCTGCCCTCAAGCGGCAACTGGCCACTTAAACGGCGCGAGTTTCGGACATGGTCAAAGTGGTCAAAAGCACAATCATCGAAGCGCCCGTGGAGGAGGTTTGGGCCATCCTGCGGGATTTCAATGGGCACGACCAATGGCACCCTGCGGTGGCACAAAGCGCTATCGAGCGTGGCAACCCTTCCGACATGGTGGGCTGTGTGCGCCGTTTCCGGCTTGCCGATGGCTCGGAGCTGCGGGAGCGGCTTTTGACGCTGTCAGATATCGACATGGCTTACACCTACTGCCTGGAGGACACGCCCATTCCGCTTCTCAACTACGTTGCCCATGTTCGGCTGACCCCGGTGACCGATGGGGACTGGACGTTCTGGAACTGGGAGAGCCGTTTCGACACGCCAAAAGGCCGACAAGAGGAGCTCAAGACACTGGTTTCCGAAGGTGTTTATCAAGGCGGTTTTGATGCGATCCGCGAACAATTGGGGCATGCCGCATGACCGATGTGCAAACCGTGCCAACGCTGGCCGAAGCTGCCCGCCAGATGGGTGCCGACAGCGCCTATATGGGCGGCGGCACCGTGCTCATGCGCGACGTCAACGCCGGTGAGGCGCCGCCGCGACTGGTGCGCGCCACTGACCCTGCATTGACCGAGCTTCGCGCGATGGGCGACCGCGTGACGATCGGCGCTGGCGTGACGATGGCGCAGATATTGGCGCAACGAGACTTGGAATTTCTGCACCCGGTCGCGCGCCAGATCGGTGGCCCGCAGGTACGCAATATGGGCACCGTTGGCGGAAATCTGTTCGCCCCCCATCCTTACGGCGATTTCGCCGTCGCCCTGCTTGCCCTGGGCGCGCAGGTAACGATGGCAGGCGGTTCTAACGCCAGGCCCATTGATGATGTGCTGCGCGATCGCGACCGCCCGTTGGGCCTGGTCGCCACGCTGGAAGTGCCGCGACCAGCTTCGGGCAGCTTTGGTTTCCTCAAAATTAGTCGGGTAAAACCAAAGGGCGTGTCGGTGCTTTCCATCGCTGTGATGGCGCCGCAGTCCGGCGCGCGCATCTCAGGTGCGCGAGTGGCCTGGGGCGCCATGGCTGATCGTCCGGTGCGTGGCGATGCCGTGGAGCGCGTCTTGGAAGGCCAGACTCTGGACCAAGCAACAATGGACCGCGCAGCCCAAGTCGCCGCCGACGGTCTCAATCCGCCCACTGATCCGATCGCCACCAGTTGGTACCGCAAAGAAGTGGCGGGCGTACATCTGCGCCGCCTGTTGCAATCCATGGGAGCACGCTAATGGCCCACGATGCACCCAAAAAGAAGCCAGTCAATCTGACGTTGAACGGCACGCCGACGGCTGCCTTTGCAGACCCTGGACAGAACCTGCTGGAATTTCTTCGCCGTGGCGTTGGCGACCTGACGCCCAAATATGGCTGCGGGCAGGGCACCTGCGGCGCGTGCACGGTAACCATCGACGGGCAAACGCAGCTATCCTGCCTTGTACTGGCCGAATCCGTGGACGGCAAATCCGTTGGTACCGCAGGCGGCCTTGCCAACGGTGCGCAACTCGACCCGCTGCAAGAATCCTTCATGGAAAACTTTGCAGCCCAGTGCGGCTACTGCACGCCGGGTATGCTGGTGTCCGCTCGCGCCTTGCTGGAGCGCAACCCGCGTCCGACGCGCGAGGAAGTGATCGAAGGCATCTCCGGCAATCTCTGCCGTTGCACCGGCTATGAACCCATCATCGAAGCCATCTTGCAGGTTGCCCATGGCGGCGCTGGGAGGGCCATCGGATGAACGACATGGCCAACACGTTTGAGTTCCGCAAAGAGTACTTTGCCGACGAGCGCGATGAAAACCTCAATGAAATCGGCAAGCGTATCCGCCGCCAGGATATCGAAGGTCATGTGACGGGTCGCTCGCCGTTTTACGATGACCATCTGTTCGATGGCTTGCTGCACATGCGCTATGTGCGCTCGCCGCATCATCATGCCCGCATTCGCCGCATCGATACCTCACAAGCCGAAGGCATGCCGGGCGTTGTGCGCATCATCACAGGCGCCGATGTGCCGGTGAACCTCAACACGCTGCTGTCCTTGCTGGATTTCGGCCTGGATGACGAGCCTGTGCTGTCCACCACCAAGGTTGCCTATATCGGTGAACCCGTCGCTGCCGTGGTCGCCCACACCGAAGCCGAAGCCCGCGCCGCGGTCAAAGAAGTGCAAGTGGATTGGGAGGTGTTGCCTCACGTCCATGATGTCGAAGAGGCGCTGAAACCCGGCGCGCCCACCGTCTGCGATGTCTATCCCGGCAACGCCTTCGTCTATCACGGCAAATACGATCACCAGAAACTGCGCTTTGGGGATGTTGAATCGGCCTTCAAAACCGCCGACCTTATCGTCGAGACGCGCCATCAGATGTCACCCATCGAGCAGGCGCCAATTGAAACCTGCGGCGCCATTTCCGCGCCCGAGCAGAACGGCCGCTATGTTTGCTACACCGGCACGCAGGCGCTGTTCTTCTCGCTAGGCACCGCCTCCAAAGTGCTCAACGAGCCTTCCTCAAGGCTGCATTTCATTGGTGGCACGGTCGGTGGCGGCTTCGGTGGTAAGGTGGATTCCATTCACGAGCCGCTTTCGATCCTGGGCACCATGCTGACTGGCAAACCCTGCAAGTCGCAATGGGACCGCGAAGAAGAAATGCAGGTCGGTGCTCCGCGCGGTGCTGAGCGATGGTACATTACCGATGGCGTGATGAACGATGGGCGCATCGTGGCCCGTAAGTTCCGTGGCTACTTCGATTGTGGCGCCTACACCCGCCTATCGTCCTATGCGGTGATAAAATCAGTAGGCCACTTACCAGGCCCCTACACCATTCCCAACGTCTATGCCGATGTGTATTGCGTTTACACCAACCGCACGCCGGCAACGGCTATGCGTGGCTTCGGCATCACCGGCGTCGATTTCTCAATTGAAGCGCATATGGATCAGGTCGCCGACACCATCGGCATGAATCCCATCGATCTGCGCATCCTGAACGCCTACCGCGATGGCGACATGAAGGCCCATAGGCGCGTGGCCAAGAACTGCGCGTTCATCGAGTGCTGCCAAGTGGTCGCCGAGAAAGCGGGCCTGACAATCAAACCGGAATCCAAAGCCGCGTCATCTCTGCGCGATGGCGGCGGTGCGCGGGGCCAGCTACCCGCGCATACCGCCATCGATCACCATGGCGCCGTCGAAGGTTTTGAAAGCACATCCTACGCCCGCAAAGGCGGTTCCAGTCCAACGACCGGCAGCGTCCCGTCAACACCTTCGTCGATGACGACACCAAAGGCGCCCAAGACAAGTTCGGCCGTGCAACCGTCAAGCTACCAACCCGCGCCACCATCGCCCTCAGTACCGCAGCCTGCACAGCCGACGCCGGCAGCGACAGGCCAGCCGCCGCGCAAGCGCGCCTCCACCCGCTTTTCTTCCATCTCCGGTTTCAGGAGACGCTGATGACTGTTCACACAGGCCGCGGCTTTGCGGCGATCAACTATCCTATCGGCATGAACCTTGGCGGCGATCCTTCGCAGGCGCTGGTCCATTCCAATCCCGATGGCAAGTTCACCGTCGCTTTGTCCGCCATCGATCTTGGCCAGGGTATGAAATCGGTGACCCGGCAGATTGCTGCCGAAACGCTCGGTGTCCCCATCGCTGACGTTTATGTCGATACCGCCGACAGTGACACCGGCCCGCACGACATGGGTTCGTTCGCCAGCCGCGGCACCCACCGCATGGGCAATGCTGTGATCATGGCAGCGCAGGAAGCCCGCTCGGTGATGCTGGAAGCCGCAGCCGAAGAACTGGAAGTTGATCCCGGCGATTTGGTCACGGACGGGCAGGGCAACATCCATGTGAAGGGCGCGCCCTCGCGCTCGATCACCACCATGGCGGCCGCGCAGGAGGCCCAGTTCAAGCAAGGGCGCACCATTGCCGGGCGTGGCATCTTTCTCATTCCCTTGTCCGAGGTTGATCCCGAAACCGGCGAGATGAGCCCGGTTACCACCTTTGCCCACGCCGCCATGCTGGTTGAGGTTGAGGTGGACGACGAGACCGGCGAAGTGGCCGTGACCGATATGCAATCGGCCTACGAAGTCGGTCGTGCGCTTAATCCGGGCATGGTCGAACAGCAGCTTCGCGGTGGTGCCTGGATGGGTATGAGCCATGCGGCGTGGGAAACGACGGAACCTTACTACCCCCAGCGCGATCACGGGCCGGTGGACTTCAACGACTACCTGATGCCAGGCCCAGGTGATCTTGCGCCGCATCACATTTCAGTGCTCGAACGACCGGCTGAAGACGGACCCTATGGGGGCAAAGGCCCTGGCGAAATGTGTGCCAACCCGGTGCTCCCGGCGGTGGTCAACGCCATTTATGACGCCGTGGGTGTCCGCCTCTATGAGCTGCCGGTGACGCCGGAAAAAGTGCTGCGTGGTTTGCAGGCAAATGGTGGCGCGAAACCTCGCCAAATGCTCTCTGGGCAGGCCCGATAGCCCATGCCCGTTCGCCAGCTCCCTGCCGGATTGGATGGGCCGCAACCGCTGGCTGATGCTCTGCGTGACGCGCAGTACATAGCGTCCGATGATCTGGCGACGGCAACGTTCCTGGCGCTATCCTTGCAGAAGCCATTGCTCCTAGAAGGAGCACCGGGGGTCGGCAAGACCGAATGCGCCAAGGCACTCGCCTCAATCATGGGGCGCGAGCTGGTGCGCCTGCAGTGCTATGAAGGCATCGACGCATCGGCGGCGATGTACGAGTGGAACTTCCCGCGCCAAATGCTCGCGATCCGCCAAGCTGGTGATGATTATGTGAACCTTTATGGCGATGAGTTCCTCATCGCCCGACCCATCCTTCAAGCACTGGAAAAGCCGCGCGAGAGGGTGCTGCTGATCGATGAGATCGATCGCGCTGACCACGAGTTCGAAGCGTTCCTGCTGGAGTTTCTGTCGGACTTCACGCTGTCCATCCCAGAGCGCGGCACCATGCGCGCGCCCGAGCCACCCATCGTCATCCTGACATCCAACCGTACCCGCGAGTTGCATGAGGCTCTGCGCCGCCGCTGCGTCTATCACTGGATCGATTATCCCGACCCCGCGCTTGAGGCGAGCATTGTCATGATGCGGGCATCCACGGTGGCGCAGGACACCGCTCACAAGGTTGTGGCCGCTGTTGGACAACTGCGTGCACAACCCTTGGCCAAACCGCCAGGCGTCGCTGAAACGGTCGAGTGGGCCGAAGCGGCAACACTGCTGCATGCGCAAGGCGCACCCTGGCCGCGGGCCTTTGCCCGCGCGATTGGCGTGGTGCTGAAGGATCAGGATGATCTGGAATATATAGCGCCGCAGATCGATACGATGCTGGAACGGGTGGCATCATGAGCATCAGCCTGATGCCCAAAGCGGCAACGCCATTTCTACAATTTGCCATGGCTTTGCGCCAAGCTGGCTTTCCTGCCGCACCGGAACAGACGGAGATGTTCCTGGCATCGGTTGGGTTGCTTGGTCCGACCTCTATCCTGGATGTGCGCCGCGCTGCCCATGCTGTGTTTGGCCCGCCGCCCGAACGCCGCGAAGATTTCGATCAGGTGTTCGACAGCATCTTCTTAGGCCGTAGTTTCGCTGCGCCTGCCGAAGGCGAGCCGGAGGACATGCCCAAGGCCTATGATGGCGGTGAATTCGAGCTGCAGCCCGACCCCGATGAAGAAGAGCCTTCAGGCGAAGAGGCCACCCAGGCTGAACGGTTGAATCAGCGCGCGCTGACCGCAGACGACGAAGACGCAACGCTGCGCCTATTCGCCAAGAATGCACCGCGCGCCCTGCCACGCCGAACCTCCCGCCGCATGCGCGGCGGCAAGGGCCGCTTGGCCGACGCGCGCCGAGCGTTTCGTGACATGCTGCGACGCGACGGTGAGATTTCAGCGCTGCCAACGCGCACCCGCCGTCAGCGTCAACGCCGTGTTTTGATGCTGATCGATGTGTCCGGCTCGATGAAAGCAGGAACCGACAGCCGCCTGCGTCTCGCTCACGCATTGGTGCAGGCCGGCGAACGGGTGGAGGTGTTCACCCTTGGCACCCGTCTCACCCGCGTGACTCGGGCACTCAAGCATCGCAATCGCGAACAGGCCATGGCACTGGCATCGGGATTGGTGGCCGACTGGGATGGCGGCACACGGCTCGGCGAAGCCTTGGCCGTTTTCCTGTCGGTTCCCCGTTTTGCATCGTTTGCACGCGGCGCGCTCACCATCATCGTGTCGGACGGTTTGGAGCGTGGTGGCCCGGACGCCCTGGTTAGCGCGATGAACAAGCTGCGTGGCTTGTCCTGGTCAACTTTGTGGCTGTCTCCCCTGGCGGCTGATCCTGCCTTTCGCCCGGACACCGAAGCAATGCGGCTGATTCTGCCGATGATCGATCAAATCGGCGATGGCTCGTCGGCGCAAACGCTGGCCGCAGAGGTGATGTCCTTCGCCAAGGGTGCCCGGTGATGCAAGTTGTCGACGCCCATTTTCATGTTTGGCAGCAGGCCGATCTGCCCTGGCTTTCCGGGCCAATGCAGCCGCGCATTTTCGGCCCCTACGAGCCGATCCGCCGCGACTATCTGATGGCCGAATATCTTCGGGATATCCGCAACACCGGCGTAGAAAAATCGGTCTATGTGCAGGCCAATTGGCCAGTGGATCAGGCTGAGGGCGAGGTTGCGTGGGTAAGCCAGGTCGCGCAGGAAACCGGTTGGCCACATGGTATTGTTGGCTACGCCGACATGACGATCGAGGATGCCCGCCCAGCGCTGGATCGGCTAACCGCCTACCCACGCATGCGTGGCATTCGCCAGCAGTTCCATTGGCACGAGAACCCGCTGTTCCGTTTCGCCCCGCATGGCGATGTGTGCCGGGACAAAACCGTGCAAGCCAATATAGCCCGCCTTGCAGATTATGGCTGGACCTTCGACCTTCAAGTGTTTGCTGGTCAAATGGACGGCGCATGCGAACTGGCAGACGCGTGCCCAGATGTGACGTTCATTTTGCAGCATGCCGGTATGCTGACCGATACCAGCCCTACCGGCCGCGACCATTGGCGGGCACAGATGGCCAAGCTCGCCAAACGCCCTAACGTTGTTTCCAAGCTTTCCGGCTTCGGCACATTCATCCACATGCGCGCGCCCGAACACATCACTTGGCTCACCCGCGAAACGGTCGCCTTGTTCGGTGCCGATCGTTGCCTGTGGGGCTCAAATTTCCCCATCGAGAAGCTGTGGACCGAATATGGCTGGCTTCTTGACACCCATCGCACAGCAGCAGGCGGGCTTAGCGCCGGCGAAAAAGCTGCCGTTTTCAACAACACCGCAAGCCGGGTGTACCGGCTCAACTAGAACAACAGACTGACCTTGGGAGGACGCAATGGCGTTAGAAGTGAAAGTGCTCGACTATGGCGACATCGAGCTGGAATCCAGTTTCCTGGTGCTGGCGCGCGATTGTGGCCGCACCCGGCGCGTGCCCGTTTACGGCTTTCTGATTCTGGGTGGCCAGTATCCGATCGTTGTCGATACTGGCTATCGCGACAATGCGATCATGGAAACGCTTGGCATGCGCGGCTTGCAGTTCCACGAGAACATGATTGAGCGACAACTCGCCAACCATGGCGTGAAGCCAGGTGACGTGCGGTACGTGCTGCACACCCATCTGCACATCGATCATGCAGGCAAAGACGATCACTTCCCAATGAACACCACGGTGGTCATCAACCGGCGCGAGCTTGAATACTCGGTCTCCGGCCTCATGCACCCGCAATATCCCAAGCCAGACATCATGCACCTGATCGAGCGCTTGCATACGCCTGGTGCGTTGCGGCTTGAGGATCTGGAAATCTCCGGTCCCATTGAGCTGATCCCCGGCGTCTATCTGGAAGCCGCTGGGGCGCACACCGAAGGCTCCATGAATGTGCATGTCGATACCGCTGAGGGCCGTGCCACGCTTTGTGGCGATGTGATCTACGATTTCAATGACCAGATCATCAATCCGATCCACACCTTCGGGCCTGAAGAGTATCAGCCAACTGGCAATCATGGCGGCTCCAAGCGCAACGAAAAGGCGCAGGTTCGAAAGCTCATGTATTCAGGCGCCAAATTCCTCCTGCCCGTCCACGACAAGCCGGCCAAGATCGAAAACGGCCAAGTCGTTGGGCGGCTGGACATGGTGGTTCCCGGCCCGGTCAGCCAGTCCGTACCGCGCCGTGACTGGTTTCCGATGTGACGATGTCCGGTAACGCTTTCAAGTAACGCTTAAGGGGCGCACGCCATGACACACCAGGCGATGGACCCGGCCTTCAAAGGGCTGATTGATGAGCACGCGCCGGTTCTCCAGGCGGGTTCCGGTTTCACCTTCACCGAGGGGCCGATTTGGCATCCGGTGGAGCACTACCTGCTGTTCTCCGACATGCCAGGCGATGTCAGGCGGCGTCTGGATCGGTCTGGCGTGCGAGAGGTGATGAACCCTTCGCAAAAGGGCAATGGCATGACCTATGATGCCGGCCTGAACCTGCTTGTCTGCGAGCATGCCACCAGCAGCGTGACGCGCTTTTCCCCAGACGGCACCCGCACAGTTTTGTGCAGCCATTTTGACGGACGCGAGCTCAATTCCCCCAACGATCTGTGCGTGAAATCGGACGGATCAATCTGGTTCACGGACCCCTGGTACGGCCGCATGCCGGGGTTTGGTATGGAGCGCCCGCGCGACCTTGGATGGCAGGGGGTTTTTCGTCTGCCCCCGAACCATCGGCCTGGTGATGAGCCAGAGCTGGTCGTCGATCGCTACACGTTCACCATGCCCAACGGCCTGTGCTTTTGTCCGACCGAAGACCGGCTGTTCATCAACGATACCGAGCAAGCGAACATCCGGGTTTACGATGTGGAAGGCGACAAGCTGACCAACGGTCGCGTGTTCGCTTCCGGCATCAAGGACAGCCTGTTGCCGGGCGTTCCTGATGGCATGAAGTGCGACGCGCAGGGCAATATCTGGGTCACTGCTCCTGGGGGGCTTTGGGTTTATGATGCTACCGGCAAGCATTTGGGCAAGGTTGCAGTTCCCGAGCTTGCCGCGAACTTGCATTGGGGAGGTCCGGATTGGCGCACCCTGTATGTCTGCGCGACGACCAGTGTGTACGCGGTCGATGTGAAAGTCGGCCCGCGTAACGAGCCTTTCATGCGTGCCCGCGGCCAAACGCCTTCGACCAACACGGCTGGGGCCGGTACAACGTCTTCCGCCGCCGCGCCCGCATCGGTAGGCGATGCGTTGCAGCTTGATCCCTCGCGCTGCGCGCTGATCATTCAGGACATGCAAAACGATGTGGTGATGGAAGGCGGCGCGTTCGCTGACTCCGGCTCACCAATCCATTGCCGCGAGCAAAACGCCATTGCCAATGTGGCGCGGCTTGCCGAGCATTGCCGAAAGGTCGGTGTGCCGGTCATTCACGTGCATTTCCTGGTGCCGCCAGGCGCCCCTGGCCTGACGCTCAATGCGCCGCTGTTTGAGGGCGTGGTGGACAACAATGCGCTGGTTGAAGGCACCTGGGGCGGTTCGCCTGTCGCCGACCTTGAGCCGCATGCCGGCGACTATGTGGTCAAAAAGAACCGTATGTCGGCGTGGGAGGGCAGCCAGCTGGAAACCATTTTGAAAGCCGAGGGGCGCGATATGATCATCGAGACTGGCGCCTGGACGAACATGTCCATCGAGCACACAGCGCGCACCGGGGCCGACAAAGGCTATGTGATGATCATTCCAGAGAACGGCTGCTCGACGATGAATGCCGATTGGCACAACGCGTCGATCAACTACGCGCTGCAAAACGTTGCGTTGGTCACCAGCACGGACGAGGTGATTGCCGCCTTGCGCTAGTAAACCGCACGCCCACCCGACAGGTCGAAGACGCCGCCTGTCGTGAAGGAGCATTCCTCGCTGAGCAGCCAGCACAACATCGCAGCGATCTCTTCGACTTGCCCAAAACGACCCATCGGGATTTTGCTGAGCATGAAAGCGATGTGCTCTTCGCTCATCTGATCGAAGATTTTGGTGCGTACAGCCGCAGGCGTGGCGCAGTTTACGGTCACGCCGGTTTGCGCCAGCTCTTTGCCGAGCGATTTGGTCAGGCCGATCACGGCCGCTTTCGACGCACTGTAGGCCGAGGCGTTGGGGTTGCCTTCTTTGCCGGCAATCGAAGCCACATTGACGATGCGACCATAGCCGGCCTCGCTCATCGCGGGGATCACGGCTTTGTTGCAATACATCAGCCCATGCACGTTCACATCGAACACTTTGCGCCAGGCATCCTCGGGATAGTCAGCCACCTTGGCGTTGGGGCCGGTAATGCCGGCAGAGCACAGCAAGCCATCGATACGACCGTGCGCTGAAAGAACCGCATCTCGCGCCGAATAAACCGCGTCCGGATCGGTGAGATCCAGCTCTATGCCCGTCACATGCTCGCTGACCTCTTCGGGCAAGTCGTTCAGCCCCGCCAAATCCAAGTCCCAAACGGCGACGTGAGCGCCTTCACGCAGGAGCCTGCCCACCGTCTCCAAACCGATGCCGGAAGCGCCGCCGGTGACGATGACTGTTCTTCCCTCAAATCTGCGCATGATTATCACCCTCACAAAACTAGAACGCGCGTTCGCATCGCCGAAAGCCGGAGCCTTGGAAAGCCGGAGCCTTCGGGAAAAGCCCGTATCACACTCGGTGCGATTGCCTCAGCATGCTGGCACGAGCCCTTGGGGTGGTCCAGTCGGCAATCCCAACTGCCTGCACAAAAGTGCGCGAAAGGTTGCAGTTACGGCCTCGCAGGGGCGTTCGACGAGTTGTCGCATCGGATTCCCGTGACCACAACGGTGCGGCTCGAGCCAGCAGTCAATGTCTATGGTTCGTTGGCTGGCTTTGCCGCGCAAAGGTCTTCGCCCAGGCCATCTGGACCGGCGTGTTTGGCGCGCGTCGTTCCGGCTTCTGATTGCCTCAGCGCAACGGCAATCTGGTCATCGTTGGGTCGTTTCTTCGGCACCGGTACAAATCCCCTCTTGCCAGAAATGTACCCAACATCTCCGCACTCAGTTCGGACCAGTTTCACGGGTCAAGACCACCGGAAACTGAGAAAAATCAAAAGTGCAGCCGGGAGGTTCAGTAGACACCTATCTGGATCGCCAGTGGCCAAGGAGGGTCGAGCCCCATGTCCGACAACAGCATTGAGGAGACCCTGGGGCTTGGGCGACCAAAGCTGGCCGTCGCCAAATGGGCAGGATATGCCGCCATCGCGTTGGTCGTCCTCGCTGCTGGCTGGTATGTCCTTGTGCGCCCAAATGCCGGCAGCGCCATTCACTATGTCACCTCGCAAGCCTCCATGGCCAGCTTCGAGGTGATCGTCACAGCAACCGGCAGCATCGAGCCGACCAACCTCGTTGAGATATCGTCGGAGCTGTCGGGCACGGTGAGGGAAGTCATGGTCGACTACAATGACGTGGTCGATGTGGGCACCGTACTCGCCGAACTTGATACCACAAAACTCGAAGCACAGGTCGCGGTCCAACGCGCGTCTGTGGAAGCGGCCGAAGCGCGCATGGCAATGGCGCAAGCAGAACTCGATAACGTACGTGAAAGGTTTCAGAGAACTTTTGAACTGAATGCGCGCGGTTTTTCTTCTGCCGAAGAACTGTCGTCGCTGGAAACCGAGCTCATTCGCGCCGAGGCCGAACTGCAATACAGTGTAGCCGAACGGTCGCTGGCTGAAGCCAATCTGACGTTGCATCAGGCCGAGCTTGATCAGGCTTGCATTTGTTCTCCCATCCGGGGCGTCGTGCTGGATCGCGATGTCGATGCTGGCCAGATCGTGGCCGCATCGCTCTCTGCGCCTATCCTCTTCACCGTGGCGGAGGACCTGACACAAATGGAGCTTCGGGTGGATATCGACGAAGCCGATATCGGCTTTGTATCGGTTGGCAATTCTGCCACCTTCACGGTTGATGCCTACGACGACCGGACGTTTCCGGCCGAGATCGCAGACATCCGCTTCGCACCTGAAACCATCGACGGTGTCGTTACCTACAAAGCGATCCTCGCGATCGACAACACCGAGATGTTGCTACGCCCGGGCATGACGGCGACCGCAGAGGTCGTCGTCGCCGAGGTCACCGAGGCGCTGAGCGTACCCAACACAGCCTTGCGCTATGTACCTCCTGCGGCTCTGAATGAGGCCGACGAGCGAAGTGGCCTTTTGGGCATGCTGATCCCAGATAGCGGGCCCGATGCTAACGTTGCGGACGCGCGTTCGGTGTGGGTGTTGCGAGAAGGGGAGGCGGTTGAAATTGCCGTTCAGACCGGCCTAAGCAACGGGGTTCTGACCGAGATCGTCCAAGGGGAGATCGAAGCCGGCGATCTGGTCATCACGGATCGGACGGATGGCTAACCGAGCGCCGGAGACCGGCCCCTTGATCGATCTCAGGCAGATTAGCCGGGTTTACGGCGAAGGTGAGGCTGAAGTCCGCGCGCTCGATGGCATCGACCTGACCATAGCGCTGGGCGAGTTTGTCGCCATCATGGGGCCGAGCGGGTCTGGAAAATCGACCGCGATGAATGTGATTGGGTGCCTAGATGCGCCGACCGATGGCGCATATCTCTTCGACGGCATCGATGTGGCAGGGCTTAGCCGGGACCAACGCGCACTTTTGAGACGACACTATCTCGGTTTCATCTTTCAGGGCTACAACCTCCTGCCACGGGTATCCGCGCTTCATAATGTTGAACTGCCCCTAATCTACCGAGGCATGAAGCGTGCAGACCGCCGTAAAGCGGCCATCGCTGCCTTGGAGAAGGTCGGTCTGGAGCACCGGCATCATCACGACCCGTCTGCGCTTTCAGGCGGACAGCAGCAAAGAGTGGCGATTGCCCGGGCCCTTGCCGGAAACCCAAAAGTCGTGTTGGCGGACGAACCGACGGGCAACCTCGACTCCAAGATGTCGGCTGAGATCATGGGGGTCATGCGGGACCTCAATCACCAGGACGGGCTGACCATTGTGATGGTGACCCATGACAGGGAGATGGCAGATTACGCTGACCGTCTGATCTGGATGGTGGACGGTCGCATCGAGAGCGACACACCCACCGCGCAGGCGGCCTGACATGCTGTGGGAGACGATCATCCTTGCCGTGCAGTCAATCTTCCGAAACGCACTCAGGTCGTTCCTGACGGTTCTGGGTGTGGTTATCGGCGTGGCCGCCGTCATCGCGATGGTTATCATCGGACAGGGCTCGGCGGAGCAGGTGACAGCAGATGTCGAGAAGCTTGGCAGCAACGTCTTGTTGATCATGCCCGGTCAGGATGCGTTCGAACGCGGGGCCCGCAGCGTCGATCCGATGTTCACGCTCGACGATAACAACAAGGTCGAAACCCAACTTGGCATCGTCGAAATGTCGGCGCCGATTGCAGCAAACAGGGCGAGGGCCGTCTTTGGCAACGAAAGCCGGCGCACCGATATCATCGGAACCGACAATCGCTATTTCGATGCCGCTGAATGGGAGATTGAACGCGGGCGCATCTTCGATCCTTCGGAAATTCAATCCGGGCGACCAGTATGCATATTGGGTGAGACGGTGCGCGAGGCCCTGTTTGGACAGTCCGATCCGATTGGCGAGGCGATCCGGGTCGGCGCGCTGTCCTGTGAGGTCATTGGTCATGTGAGATCGAAAGGCGCCTCGACCTTCGGAAGCGATCAGGATGATTTCATCCTTATGCCACTGCGTGCCTACCAGCGCAGGATCGCAGGAAACTCAGATGTCACAATGATGTTTGTCTCCGTGCGCGACGGCGTCTCGATGGAGCGAGCCACGCAAGAGCTTGAGTTGTTGATGCGCGAAATCCGCCGGATCGGGCCACGCGAGGAAGACGACTTCACGGTGATGGACATGGAACAGATCGCCACCATGCTGACCGGGATCACCGCTGTGCTGACCGGGCTCTTGTCCGCTGTTGCCGCTGTTAGCCTCCTGGTGGGGGGCATAGGGATCATGAACATCATGCTTGTGTCAGTCACCGAGAGAACACGCGAGATCGGCATCCGACTGGCCATCGGTGCCCAAGCACGCCAGGTTCTGACCCAGTTTCTGATCGAGGCAATTGTCCTGTCGCTGATCGGAGGACTTATCGGTGTAATCCTAGGCCTTACTCTGGCACTTGTAGGGTCAAATTTTCTGAACGTCCCCTTCACCCCGGATATTGGGATCGTGTTGATGGCGTTCACTTTTTCCGCTGTTGTTGGGGTCGTCTTCGGCTACTTTCCGGCTCGCCGTGCAGCACGAATGGACCCGATCGAGGCCCTGCGCCGAGAGTGATTCCATTGCTACCAGAAGCAAAGAAAAAACGGACCATAAGTCCAAGAGTTCTCGACGCCCCGCGATGAGTTCGGATTTCCAGAACCGCCCGGGGAAAACGCGCAGACTCTGTCGGACTTGATCGAAAGTAATGGGAGCCAGGTCGCCGTGCCATAAGGGCAATCCAAAGACGCGGCCCTCGTTGGTCTTCGGTGGCAGATGAAGGGCCTTCTGTGCGTTCGCTGGTGAGACAGACCATCCTGGCGCGCTCGCGCGTCAATGGTCCGGCCGAACCAGATTTGCTTCGCTAGGCGCAAAACGACCTTGGACCGCCCGCTCAGCCTCGCGAGCTTTCCTGACATCGTTTGGCGCCTTGCCTCCGCCCCGGCGCCACCCGACTTTGATCTTCATCAACCGCTTTGATGGGCGCCGGACTAGGCTTGGCGGATTGGGGACAGTTCCATCGGCTGGGCGGTGTTCTCACCTGCTTTTAGGTCTACCGGCAAGCGCATTTGCGCTCTGGCTGATGCCAAGCACAGCGGAAGAAGGGAGCCAGGATTGATGGCCGATCATCCCGCCGCCGACACCCCCGATCATGTGTCGGATGTGATTGTGTTTGTCGAAGAAACGCTTGGCAACACGGCAGCGATCAACCATGCCCAAAGGGTATCGAAGGCTTTTGGCGGGCATGTCATCGTCACGCACGTCATGGTTCCGCCCCACCGCGAGGCAGGCCCGGTTGATCCCGTCGACTGGGACATCAGCAAGCAGGAGACCTATGCCTGGCTCGCCAGCCTATCACGCTCGCTGGGCGGCTCCGGAAAAGAGGTCAAGGTGCAGCTCCTCGAGGGGGCCTGCGTCAGCCAAATCGCTGACCATATGGCCGATCGGCAAAGCGATATTGCGGCTGCCGTTCGCTTGCGTGGCGCTGGTCGTTGGCGTCTGAG
The DNA here is from genome assembly GCA_046290415.1 of Hyphomicrobiales bacterium. Lineage (GTDB taxonomy): Bacteria > Pseudomonadota > Alphaproteobacteria > Rhizobiales > MH13 > MH13. The sequence goes on along the minus strand of JBKAGN010000020.1, from coordinate 36,201 downwards.
CGATACGGTCATCGGTGTTCTGGAATCACGTAGCGCCGCAATTTTGGTGATCCCTGAAGATGCTCCGTCACCGGTTACCGACGGATATCAAAAGATCCTCGTTCCTCTTGATGGTTCAGCCAGGGCTGAAAGCGCGCTGCCAACCGCCGTTGCATTGGCCAAGGCGGAGGGCGCGGAGTTGCTACTCTGCTACGTAGCGCCTCAGGCCGGACTGACCGAATTTGGAACGTTCGATCGCGATGCAGCCAAGCTCAGCGCCGAGGTTCAAAAAAGAAACACTCTGGCCGGCCAGACCCACCTCACCAAGGTCAAGAACAGCTTGGCGCCTCATGGGCTGAACGTATCGACGCGCATCATTACCGATGGTGATGCCCGCCGGGCGCTCATGACTGCGGTGGATCGCGAAGCCGTCGACCTCCTCGTCATGGCCACGCATGGGCAAAGTGGGCATAGCGATGTTCCCGCCGGCGATGTGGCCGGTTTCATTCTTGGTCGCGCCGACGTTCCGGTCTTGCTGGTGCGCAATGATGGCAGCCGATCTGATGCCCGTGCATTTCTGGGCGTAACCTCTGAGGGCGCTAGGCAACCAAGCGGCACCGACGGATGACCAGCGAGGACGCATCGCGTACGAACGCGCCGGATGATCCGCGTGAGCTGGCCATGGGCCACAAGGACGTCGTTGATCAACCGGTCGTCATTGCCAGCTACCGCGCCTTGCCTGGGCTCGACAGCTGGCTGGCGAAGGTGCGCAAGTATTTTGAGAACCCCGCGCAAGACCATGCCCGTGCTGCGGATTGGCTACTGGACAACGACTATCACGTCGCCCGTGCGTTGCGCCGCATACAAGAAGACTTGCCGCTTAACTTCTATCGTCAGCTGCCTGCGTTGGCAGGCACGCAAGAGAAAGGTGTTCCGCGCGTCTACGCCCTGTCGCAAGCCGTCTTTGACCGCCTGCACCCGCAACTTACCCTGCCGCTCCTGACCGATTTCATCCGCCGATACCAAAAAGGGGCGGTTCTCACCAATGCCGAACTCTGGGCCCTGCCATCACTGCTAAGACTGGTCTGCCTTGAACGTTTGATCGAAGCCTTCACGTCGCTCAACGCCGATTTGGCCATTGCGCCAGCCGTACCCACTGAGCGTTGGCAGCCCGACAAACTCGATCCGACCGATCAGATCGCACGAGCGATCACCAACCTGATTGCCGTACACGGCATCGAATGGAAAGACTTTGTCGATCAGGTCAGTCTCATCGAGGCGACGCTAGCTGATGATCCCGCAGGCATTTATGCCGGCATGACCTTCGAGACCCGCAACCGCTATCGCCAGGCCGTCGAAAGGCTGGCGCGGCGGTGCACGCATAGCGAGGTCGAAGTAGCCAATATGGCCCTGGGCGCTTGCCAGAGGGTAGGGAGCGATCCAGTCAGATCCCATGTCGGCTTTTGGTTAATCGGTGATGGGCTCAGCACTTTTGAGTCCGAGCTGGAATACAGACCAACGCGCACACTGGGACTGCGCCGAAGGCTCGCACGCCACAGCGGCAAGCTCTACGCGGCCGGTCTGTTTGCCGGCGTGTTGGCGGCACTCGCCCTGCCATCTGCCTATCTCTGGACGCAAAACGCCAGCCTGGCTCAATGGGTAATCGGCCTTGCGATCTCTCTTCTCCCCGCCACCATCCTCAGCGTCTGGGCAGCCCATTGGGTGATTACAAAGGTGACCCGCCCTTTGACGCTGGCGGAGATGGATTTCTCAGAAGCCATTCCAGAGAGCCATGCGACCGCCATCGTGCTGCCCGTAATCCTGAGCTCCCCAGATGAGGTGGAAAAGATCGCCGACAAGCTGGAGGTCTTGCATCTGGCCAATCCTGATCCGGCGCTTTGCTTCGTGGTCTTGTCCGATCCCGCGGATGCTGAAACGGAAAATCTGCCACAGGATGAGGCGATCGAACGCGCCCTAACGGAAACGATCGCCAGCCTCAATCAGCGAAATGGCGCAGGCGAACGCAGGCCTTTTCTTCTTCTGCACCGTCGTCGCAGCTACAACGCTGCTGAAGGCTGCTGGATGGCGTGGGAGCGCAAGCGCGGTAAGCTTGAACGGTTCAACCAACTGGTCCTAGGCGAAGAAACCGATGCATTTGCTTTGGTGGAAGGCGACATCGCGCGCCTGCCGCGCGTGCAATACGCGATCACCCTGGATGCTGACACCCAACTACCGCCTAAGTCGGCTGCGCGCCTGATAGGGATGATGGCCCACCCGCTGAACCAGGCCGTCACGGACCCTAACACCGGTCGGGTGACCTCCGGCTATGCCGTTTTGCAGCCCCGCATTGAGATTCTGCCCAAGCTTGGCAAGGACACGCACTTCGCGCACCTTTATGGCGGAGACACGGCGGTTGATATCTACAGCCGAGCTGTCTCGGATGTGTACCAAGACCTGTTTGGAACCGGCATATATGTCGGCAAAGGCATCTACGATATTGCTGCCTTGCACGGCAGTCTCAAAGGCCACGTGCCCGAAAACCGGGTCCTCAGCCACGATCTTTTTGAAGGCCTGCACGGGCGGACAGCGCTGGCCAGCAATCTGGTCTTGTACGAAGACCTTCCGGCGAACTATCCGGAATATGCCGTGCGACAGCATCGCTGGATACGCGGCGACTGGCAACTGATCCCATGGCTCTGGCGCACGGTTCCATCAGCCGACGGCGGAAAGACGGCCACAACGCTATCGGCACTTGATCGCTGGAAGATCCTGGACAATTTACGCCGCAGCCTGATGCCGCCGGCGCTGTTGATGTTCTTTCTAGCAGCTTGGCTTGCGCTGCCAGGCAGCGCATTGGTGTGGACCTTGCTGGCCGTTGCCGCGCCGGGAAGCTACTTGGTTGGTGAATTGTTCGCCATCGCCACCACTGGTGTTCGTCGAGGCGCTTTGGGCAATGCCGTTCACCAGATCAAGGCCAAGAGTGGGCGCTGGTTCTTCTCCGTCGTTTTTCTCGTCAGCGATACGCTGATCGCTCTTGATGCTATCCTCACCACGCTCTGGCGTACGCAGGTTAGCCACAAAAACTTGTTGCAATGGACGTCGGCAGCAACGGCATCGGCACGGTTTGCCCGCCTTGGCACCCGCACTAGCTGCTGGCGTATGATGTGGCCGTCTTCGATGCTGGCATTGATCCAAGGCGCACAGATCATTCTCTTCGATGCACAGGATTTCCTGCCCGCTGCGCCAGTGTTGTTGCTTTGGTTTTTGGCGCCGGAGATCGCGGTCTGGAGCGCGCGGCCTAGGCGCTTTCGTAGCGAGACACTCAACGAAAAACAGCGCCGGTTTCTCACCCAGGTCGCCCGTCGCACCTGGCATTTTTTCGAGACGTTCGTCGGACCCGATGACCATTGGCTGCCGCCCGACAATTATCAGCACGGCCACAAGGACGAAATCGCCCACCGCACATCACCGACCAATATCGGGATGTTCTTGGTCTCAGCGCTCGCCGCGCGCGATTTGGGCTTCATCACCACGAGCGATTTTCTGGCGCGCTGCCGCAACACCATCGACACGCTAAGCAGGGTGGAAACCTATCGCGGGCATATCCTCAATTGGTACGACACGCGAACGCTTCAGCCGCTGGAACCACGCTATGTGTCGACGGTCGATAGTGGCAATCTGGCCGTTTCGCTGATTGCGCTCAAACAGGGCTGTTTGGAGCTTTCAGAGAAGCCGGCCATTGGCGGTGCCTGTTTTGGCTGTCTGGATACGACGCTAGATCTTCTGGTGCAGGCCATGGGTGCCCTGCCCAATCACGATGCTGGCAGCCTGGAGCAAAACGCCCGCACGATCCGCGAACTGGTCGATGAAGCCAAGCGCTCGCCACTCGTCTGGAGGACGGCTCTTGCCAAGCTGCATGGACCCTGTTGGCATGAGCTTGAGACGTTGGTTCGCGACGCGATTGAAGCCTCGCCCGATGCGCTGGAACGCGACGTCACAGACATCACCACCTGGCTGCACCGCTTTCAGCACGATCTGCACACCATCGAGCGTGACACCGCGACCTTCCTTCCATGGTTGAAAGGGCTGGGAGAGGCGCCGACGGAGTTCGCGCCTGTTGCCGAGGAGATTGCAGCCCTATTGCACCCAAAGGCACTGGAGGACGAGAGCGATCTGGCCATCGACCAGGTCCTTAGCACAATCGGCGCGCACCAAGGCCAAGCAGGCCGTGCCAGTGACGAGGCCCAAGCCTGGCTGAGCAAACTTCATCGCTCCATTGAAGAAGGACAGGCTGCCCAGGCCAAGCTGCGAGACGATCTCATCGCGCTGGCTGATCGGGCGGAGCGCATCGCCTACGGCATGGATTTTGCCTTCCTCTATGACCCGACGGTGCGGCTGTTCGCCATCGGCTACAATCACAGTCTCGCGCAGATGGATGGTAGCCACTACGATCTCTTGGCAACAGAGGCGCGCCTAGCCAGCCATTTTGCCATCGCCAAGCATGATGCGCCTATCGAACACTGGTTCTCATTCAGCCGTCCCATCACACGCCTGCGCGGCAAACCATCGATCCTTTCTTGGAACGGTTCGATGTTCGAGTACCTCATGCCGCCGCTGTTTTTGCCGAGCTATCGCGACACACTGTTGGGTGAGAGCGAGCTGACGGCGGTCGAGTTTCAGCGCGCTTATGCCCGCGAACACAATGTTCCCTGGGGTATTTCGGAATCCGCCTTTGGCGTGACCGATGCGCAGGGAACGTACCAGTACCGCGCTTTCGGTGTGCCGGGTCTTGGCATCCGACGGGGGCTAACCGAGGATCTGGTCGTCGCGCCCTACGGCTCTGCTCTAGCGCTTTGCGGCTGGCCGGAGTCGGCGTCGGACAATCTTAAGACGCTGTCTGAGCTTGGCGCGCTCACACGATATGGCTTCTACGATGCGCTGGATTTCACGCCCGACAGAACCGCTCCCGGGCGCGATTTCATACCCGTTCAAACCTACATGGCCCATCACCAGGGTATGGCGATGGCCGCCATCTCGAACGCGCTGAATGACGACGTTCTGGTGCGCCGTTTTCTGAGCGAAAAGTCAGTTCAGTCCATCGATCTGTTGCTGCAAGAACGTGTGCCCTGGGATGTGCCCATTGAGCGTGGCCGTGCCGATGAGGCTTCAATGGAACGTCACGCGGAAACGCGGCCGTTGGCCGATCTGGCGCCCTGGGTTCCATCACCCGATTTTGCCGTGCCGCAGACACATAGGCTGGGCAACGGACGGTTGTCCTCGCTGATCACGGACACTGGCGGCGGCGGTCTCACCTGGAAGCAAAACGCGCTGACACGATGGCGGGCCGATCCAACGCGCACCGGCTATGGACAGTGGCTCTACCTGCAAGACCGTCAAAGCGATGATCTCTGGTCGCTGGGCACAGCGCCAACCGGGCAGGATCGCACCCAGGGCAAATGCGTGTTCCATCAGCACATGGTCGAGCTGTTGCGCCGCCATGATGGGATAGTCGCGCGCATGGATGTCACGGTCGCGCCATTCCACGACGTAGAAATTCGCCGCGTGACGTTGGTCAATGAAAGCGATCGGGATCGTACCATCGACTTGACCAGTTATGCTGAAGTGGTTTTGGCGCCACCCATGGACGATGAGCGCCATCCTGCTTTCAGCAAGCTTTTCGTTCAAAGCACTTTTTTGGAGCAAGACAATGCGCTGCTCTTTGAGCGCCGTCCCCGCCGTCCGGAAACCCGGCCGCCCGTCTTGTTGCATGCCATGGTCTGCGATGATCCAGCACTTGCCATCCACGCCTGGGAAACCGACCGCGCGCGCTTTCTGGGTCGCAATCAGAGCAACCGATCGCCGATCGGTTTGCGGCAGGGTCTGAGCCAGAGCGATGGTTGGACGCTCGATCCGGTCATGGCGCTTCAAGTCCAAGTGAAACTGAAACCGACCGAGACCAGGCAGCTGACGTTTCTAACAATAGCCGGATCGTCGCGGGGCGAAGTGATGCGGGTTGCGCGAGATTATCCGGCCGAAGCGATCGATCGCGCTTTCCGCGATGCGCTGTTTGAAACGGGGCGCGCTGTCCGACAGCTTGAGATCGATCCCATCCATCTGCCAGAACTGCAAGGGCTCTCCTCGCTGCTGACCCATGTCAGCCCAACGCTGCGCGGTGCACCGCCGGAGGATACCGACGTGTGGAACGGCCAGCCTGATCTCTGGCGGTTCGGGATATCCGGCGATCTTCCGATCCTTCTGCTAAAAGTCGCCAAGGCTGGCGATCCCTCGCTGCTTGATTTGCTGGTCCGAGCCCAAAGGCTCTGGCAACGTACCGGTCAGGACATCGACCTGGTCATCCTGCGCGATGCCGTCTCTGGCTATGAGGAACCTCTGCGCGAGCAGGTCCTCTCCATTCTCCGCAAGACGCACGCGGATAGTGTTCTAGGCAAACGCGGTGGTATTCATCTCTTGGCTTCCGATCAAATGGATGCCGGCCTCAGACGTGGGATAGAAGCTGCCGCCCATGTCGTCTTAAGCGATGAACACCTCACATTGCGCGAGATTTTGGATCACGCGATGGAAACCCGCCTTCCATCCCCGCGCTTTGATCCGGGCAAGGCAGCACGCGATGAAAGCATCCCCGCGCCCGAGCGACCGGACCACTTGCTGTTCGACAATGGTTATGGCGGTTTTGAACCCGACTCTGGCGCCTACATCATGCACCTTGGCCCTGGCGAACACCTGCCAGCCCCATGGTGCAATATCTTGGCCAATGATGATTTCGGCTGCCTCGTCAGCGAAGCTGGGTTGGGAGCCAGCTGGGCGATCAACAGTGGTGAGTTTCGGCTGACTCCGTGGGCCAACGATCCCGTCGCCAACACGCCCAGTGAAGTGCTCTATCTGCGTGACGAGGCCAGCGGCGAGATATGGACGACGACGCCCGCACCGTTGGGACATGAGGCGATCTGCCAGATACGCCATGACGCCTGCCAAACGCAGTGGCGACAGAACAGTCATGGCCTTGAGCAAGAGATGCTGGCACTCGTGCCGACCGATGCATCGGTCAAGCTTGTTCGCTTGCGGCTGACCAACCGCACCAGGCGGCCGCGGCGTATTTCGGCGACCTACTATGCCGAGTGGATGCTGGGCGCGATGGGCAGTGTCGCCCAGCCCCATATTGCCAACCGCTTTGATCCCACCCTGCAAGCCATTATCGCACGCAACCGCTGGAACCCGGAGTTCAGCGGACGTGTGGCCTATCTAACTGCATCCTTGGAGCCGCACGGCATGACGGGCGACCGATGCGATTTCCTGGGTCGCGAGGGTGACGTGCATAATCCCGATGCGTTGCTTCGCTGGGACCTTGGTGGGCGTTTCACGCCCGGAGGCGATGCCTGCGCCGCTTACCAGGTGCACTTGGATATCGCTGCCGACGAAACCGTAGAAGTCGTCTTCGCACTCGGCGCCGTTGCCGATCAGGCCGATCTGGCCAAGGCCGTCACGACCTGGCGCGACCCTGCCCAGGCGGACCGTGCCCTGCGCGCGCTGCAACAGACATGGCAAGAGCGGCTAGCAGCGGTTCAGGTCAAAACCCCCGATCCCGCACTCGACTTGATGGTGAACCGATGGCTGCCCTACCAAAACATGTCCTCACGGATCATGGCGCGTGCCGGTTTCTATCAGGCGGGGGGCGCTTATGGCTTCCGCGATCAGCTTCAAGACGTTCTGGCCCTGTTGCACGGCAATCCGGCACGTGCGCGTCAGCACATCCTTCTGGCCGCGCGCTATCAGTTCGAGACCGGTGATGCGTTGCATTGGTGGCATCCTCCGGCCGGACGCGGCGTGAAAACCCGCTGTTCAGACGATTATCTTTGGCTGGTCTATGTAACGGCCCGCTACATCAAGGCGACAGGTGATGCCACCATTCTGGACGAGCAGGTTCCTTTCCTGACGGCCAACGAATTGGAACCGGACGAGCACGATCGCTACGCCTTGTTTGAAACCGGCGAGACCGCGCCGCTCTATGAGCATTGCGCGCGAGCGCTGGATCGTATGATGGCCACTGGCCCGCACGGGATTTCACTCATCGGAGCTGGCGATTGGAACGATGGAATGGATCGGGTCGGCGACAAAGGGCTGGGCGAAAGCACCTGGCTTACCTGGTTTCAGATCGCCACCGTGGGTTTGTTTGCCCCCCATGCGAGAAAGGCTGACCATCCCGATGACGCTGAGCGTTGGGAGAAGCATGCCAGCAGTCTCCGCGAGGCGGTGGCAGAGCATGGATGGGACGGCCAATGGTATGTCCGCGCCTTTGATGACGAGGGTCTGCCATGGGGTTCGCACGCCAACGAAGAGTGCCAAATTGACCTCATCGCCCAGGCTTGGTCGGTGCTCCATGGTGCACCACCGGATGATCGGGCAAGGCAGGCCTTGCGCTCGGCGGGAGATAAACTTGTCGATCGACCCGCCCGGCTTGTTCGATTGTTGACGCCGCCATTCGATCAAACCGCGCGCGATCCGGGCTACATCAAGGCCTATCCGCCGGGGATCCGTGAGAATGGTGGGCAGTATACCCACGCTGCGACCTGGCTGGGTGCGGCCTATGTTGCCTTGGGCGATGGCGAGCGCGCCCATGAGGTCTTCGACATCATCAACCCCATTCGGCGTGCGGCGAGCCAAAGCGATGCCGATCACTATCGTCGGGAGCCTTATGTGCTCACTGGCGATGTTTCAGGCGCAGGCAATCGGATCGGTCAGGGCGGCTGGTCCTGGTACACCGGCGCTGCCGGCTGGGCATGGCAGTTGGCCGTTGCTGGTCTGTTGGGCATCACCCCCGAGGACGGTGAAATACGGATCAATCCGTGCCTGCCGCCTGACTGGCCAGACGCCGAAGCGACACTGGATGGGCCCAATGGACGCCTGGAGATATTGATCTTGCTCGATGCGAACGGAAATCAGGGTCAAACCGAGACGATCGTAGACGGGCAGCCCTGGACAAAAGAAACTGTTCCCTATCCCGGCAAGGGCCATACAAGCCGCGTTCTGGTGAAGCTTGCCGCGATAAAGGCTCGCGCCGAAATCGAGCCGGCATGACGGGTTAGGATTCGAGCTTCAGATATTCGTCGAAAACCTCAGCATAGGCTGGATCGTCCTTCGCGAGATAGAGCGTTGCGGCCAGCATGCCGGGCTTCGAGCCGCAGTCGAACCGGCGACCGGAAAACCGATAGCCTGCAATGCCGACCTTGCCACCGCTTTCCGCGATGGCATCTGTGAGCTGGATTTCGCCTCCCGCGCCGGGTTGCGTCCGTTTCAACGCGTCGAAAACTGCGGGATCAAGAATGTAGCGGCCAACAACGGCCATTTGTGAGGGTGCGACCTCCGGCTTCGGTTTCTCGACGATGCCGCTTGCATAAACAAAACGATCGTCTTGCGTGGTCACATCCAGAATGCCGTACTGCGCAGTCAATGCTTTTGGAACTTCCATCACGGCAATGAGATGGCCCGCATTGCAGACGGCATAGGCCTCGACCATTTCACGCAGACACCCTGGTTTTCCTAGGATTAAGTCGTCCGGCAGAATAACGGCGACCGGACCGTCCAAAGCCTGCGGGCTGGCGCGCAAAACCGCATCGCCAAGCCCCAACGGGTCGGGCTGCATAACAAACACCACCTCGCAATCGTGGGTATCAAGCGCAGCCTCTTCTAGATCGTGGGCCAGGGCGGGCTTTCCATGTTCAACCAGGATGGCGCGTAAATCCGCATCATCCATCACATAGTGCTTGATCGCTGCCTTGGAAGGATGGCTGATAAAGATCATGCGTTCCACACCGATCTCGCGCGCCTCGTCGATGGCGTATTGGATCAACGGCGTATCGATGACCGGCAGGAGTTCTTTCGGTGTGCCCTTGGTTGCCGGCATGAAGCGTGTGCCAAGACCGGCTACGGGAAAAATCGCTGTGCGGACGGGAGCATGCATGATTGGCTTGTACCACTGTTCAACCTCACGAGCGATTGTTGCTTTGCGGTGAGGCACGTGACGACGGCAGTTTCGACCGTTCCTTTCCTTGACGCCGATCAACCTTTGTGGCGACGGCGCATGCAGTGATCGGCCCGTCTGCCTGTCAACGATGGACTGCCATGCATAACCCCGATGATCTTGTGTTTTTTGCCCTCAATGGCAGCGACCGTTTGGGCCAGGCGATTTGCGACCGGCTCGGCCAGTCGCGAGCACCCCATGAAGAGCGCGAGTTCGGCGATGGCGAGCATAAGGCCCGACCTTTGCAGGAGGTTGGAGGCCGCGATGTGTATGTGCTGCACATGCTGCACGGGGATTCTGGAAGGTCAGCCAATGACAAACTCGTCCGCCTGCTGTTCTTTATCGCCACTTTGAAGGATGCGGGCGCTACTAAGGTCACAGCGATCTGCCCTTATCTGGCCTACAGCCGGAAAGATCGCCGGACGAAGCCACATGATCCTGTCTCGTCTCGCTATGTTGCGCAGCTCTTTGAAAGCGTTGGACTGGACCGGATCGTCACTATCGATGTCCACAATGTCAGCGCGTTCGAAAATAGCTTTCGGCGGTGTCAGACCATTCATGCGGTGACGGCACCTTTGCTGGCCGACCACCTTGCGAACCGGTCCTACCAAGCACCGTTCACCGTGATGGCGCCTGATGCTGGTGGAGCCAAGCGTGCGGAGGTGGTGCGTCAGGCCCTACAGCAGCGCGTTCAGCAGCCGGTCACCAAAGCCATCATCGACAAGCAACGCAGCGAAGGCGTGATATCCGGTTCATTGTTTGCCGGCGACGTCGCAGGACGCACAGTGGTCATCGTCGATGACATCATAAGCAGCGGTGGAACGATGCTGCGCGCCATCAATGCCTGCCGAGAGGCTGGGGCCGCCCGCATTCTGGCCTCGGCAACCCATGGGCTTTTCAGCGCACAGAGCGCACTGCTTGATGCTGAGGGGCCAGATGAATTGATTGTCAGTGACACGGTGCCGTTGCCGGAGAAGTTGCAGGAAAATCCCGGTCTAACGGTGTTGTCCGTCGCCAGTCTATTGGCGGACATCGTTGCTCGGCTGCATGAGGATAGCGACGTCAGCGCCTTGTTGGCTTACAGCTAAAACATCCTATCACGATGGGTTTGCCAAGCGCAGATAGTCACGCGCCCGCGCAGGCCATCGTTCCGGATGACGCGGCTTGGCATCACGCAAATGCTCGATCGACAGACGCGCGCGCATACATGCGCGGACGGTTCGGTAGAATGCTTTGAGTTGCGGCGGCACATCATCGTCCAACCGCTTTTCCAGATCTGCATGAAGCTGATCGCCGATCCATGGACACCTCAAGCGTTCGCATTCCATGCTGAGAAGCGCAATTTCATCGAATGGATCGACCTGCCGCAATCGATCATCGAATTCCAGGCGATCAATTACCAGGGCTGGCGGGCCAAGATAGACATGCTCCGGCCGCAGATCGCCATGGCCGTCGACGATCCGGCCCTGTGCCAGCCGGTCAGTTAAAAGGTTCGGACAATCGTGCATGAACTGACGGAGCGCGTCCAGCGCCGGTTGCACCAAGCCTGAGGGTAGTCCGAAGAGCGGATCGCTGAGGGCGTTGGTGGCGAGCGCTATGTTGCGCTGATAGGTCGCGATCAGGTCCGCGCCGGTGAGGCAACTGCGTGGCGCTGTGCGGTAAAATTCAGCCAGTCGATCGCAAAGCCGTTCAATATCATCCGGGCGAACGGACTGCGTTTGACAGCAACGATCCAAGAGCCGGCGCGTGTCCAGCCGTCGCATCAACACGACCCACTCGACTGGCACTCCGTTGCCGTCAAAAGCAAGCGAACCGTCGCTCAGACGGAGCACGGGAAGGCTTTTCAAGTAGACCCCAGGTGCCAAGGCCCGGTTGAGCGAAATCTCCCGCTCACAGCTTTGCCGCCTGGCCTCCAGCGGGCCATAATCGACGAAACTCAGTTGGATCGGCTTCTTCGTCTTGTAGACCAGATCGCCCGCCACAAAGACATGCGAGGTGTGGGTTTCGATGACCTCCACCTGCGCCGGCCGGTGCGGATAGGACTGCCGGTCGGAAAGGAACGCCATGGCTGCGGCATGGTCGCCTTTGTCCTGCTTGGCGATTGGCCGTTCTGCCATGGATCAACCGCGCATCAACAGCGGATGAATGTGCAGCCCGGTCTTGAGATTGGCTTCCCAAATCGAACAATTGGGAATGTCGGTCCACGCCTCATGGGTCAGCGGCTCGGACGCCACGACAATCGCCCGGTAGTCGCGCTTGGGATCATGGTGAATGTGCGGAAAGCCGCAGATCTCGCAGTCGTAGACACCGATGCGATCGACAAAACAAAGCCCGCGATTGATGCGTGTTCCAAATAGTCGCTCGCCGTCGGTGATCATCATATTCAGCCCGAGCCGCTTGCCGGGAGCCGCACCTTCTGCGAGGTCGGCGACTTCGCCTGCCACAGCTCGCAGCGCACCGACCATATCGCCGTCGGGATCAATCGCGCCCTCGTCGGCTCGTGTGAGAAACAGACGAAACACATGCTCGCTATCCGTCACGCCTTTGATCGCGTCGCGATGCTTGGCGCTTAAGCGCGCGGCCAACTTCTCACGGATCTGTTCAAATCCAGGTACCGTGCCGTTGTGGGTGAACGTCCAACGTCCGTCAACAAAGGGGTGAGTGTTGTGCAGATCGGTGCCGCCGACCGTCGCTCTGCGAACATGGGCAAGGACGAGCGTGGCATAGGCGCGCGCAGCAGCCCGCTCAAAATGCTCCCCGTGATAGGCCGCCCAGGCCTGGCGCTCGACATCCGGACCATCGCCGCCAAAAGTTGCAACGCCCCAACCGTGCGAATGGCTGTAGCCACCAAGATCGCTGCGGCTTTGGGACATCAGCGCGTTTTGCGAATGCACCAGTGTGCACTCAACCTTGGTTGGTTCGCTGGCGATGAATCCGTACAGGCGGCACATGCTCTGATCCAGGTCAATTATGGCATCGTTGCTCGCCCTACCATGACGCGACAAAGCTAGGTGGTCATGACCAATATCAAGCAACGCCTTTTCGAAGCATTTCGCAAAGACCACGCTATTCTCGGTCGTGGCTTGTACGATTTGGAGATGGCGATCTCTGGCGGCGACGTTGTTCAGGCAAAGGCCCTTGCCGACCAGTTGGATTGGGACGTCGGGGCTCATATTGCCTTTGAAGAGCATGATTTCTATCCGGCCCTGAAAGCTTTCCTTTCAATGGCCGAAGTTGAAGAGATGTATGCCGAACACGCCGACGGGGCACGAACTCTTGCCCGTGTCGTCGCATTGGACGAGGACGCTCCCATGACCGCTGATGTCAAAGACAGATTGTTGTCGGGCGTGCGCGAAATGGAACACCATGTTTCGGAATGTGGTGAGTTGTTTGGAGCACTGGGCGGCGTCAGCGAGCAGGAGATGGAGTCCCTCTATGCTCGATTAGAAAGCTGGAGACGGAAGGCGCCACGCTGGTCGGAATTGGCAGAAAGCAAAAAACAATCGAGGGCTGACTAGGCGTCGATGAGCGAAGGCGCCGCCAACCGACAGTCTCCCTGGCCGTTGCACAGCCTTGCCCAGATCACCCTTGATGACCGCGACCGGGCGCGCATTGCCAAACAGTACGGCAGATGTGTGCGCAGCGGAGCGTTTTTATCGCCGGCAGCCCGGTTTGGTTCCGATATCGCGTCCGGTTATCTCGATGCACCAATGGCCGTTCTGGAGGACCATCGTGCCATCGATTTGATGCCGCCAGAGAGCGTTTCCTTGTACGAGTACCGATCCTACGGGCTCGCGCGTGTCAGCGATATATTTGTCTTGTCACGACCGCGCCTGCCGGCGTTCGAACGCTATGTCGATCAGGTACTCGGGCTTGCCTCGCCCTATGTCCTGCAAGTGGATCGTGGCAATCCCAGAGCCCCGGATGCGTTGGCCAATGCCTGCCGACGCAATGCCGAGGCCCTCGACAAGGTGTGCGAAGTTGCTGCCAATGCCGGTGGTTTCAACATCCTGCCTTACCTTGCCTCTGGCCATAGCTGGTTGTTGGCAGCCGATATTGCACGCCGCACTGACGTGCCCGTCCGTGTTTGCGGCCCCCCGCCCAGATTGGCACGGCGTGTAAACGATAAGCTCTGGTTTTCAACGCAGGTTCGCCAACTGCTAGGCGTCCACGCTTTACCACCAACCTATTCCGTCTTCGGGCCAGCAGCGGCAGCAGCCTTTATGCGAAAGCTTGCTCGCCGACATTCGCGTGTTGTCGTCAAGTTGCCCTCTAGCGCCGGCTCCATGGGCAATATCGGCTTCGATGCTAGCTTCATTCGGCAAGCGTCCGTCAGTGCACTCAAGGCCCTCCTTTTGCAGCAATTGGAGGCCGTGGGGTGGACCGGCCGGTATCCGATCCTGGTCGGCGTTTGGGAGACGGGCGCCTTGTCGAGCCCCTCGGTGCAGATGTGGTTGCCCGAAGATCCAGACGCCGCGCCAATCATTGAGGGCCTGTTTGATCAGACGCTTACGGGCGAACGGCAAAGTTTCATTGGGGCAACGTCACTTGTCCTGCCTGATCGTTTGCAATCGCGGCTTCTTTACGAGGCCACGATGATCGCCAGCCTGGTGCAGCGTCTGGGGTATGTCGGGCGGTTGAGCCTTGATGCTCTGATCGTGGGCGAAGACTTCTTGAGCCCCGATCTTCATTGGATCGAGTGCAATGGCCGCTGGGGTGGTGTTTCCATTCCAATGACCTTGGCAACCCGATTGGGCGTCGATCTGCAGGCGCACAATCTCGTCATCGTCCAGCGCCCGGTTGCCGGCCTAGCGTTGCCCGCTTTTAATACACTCATCGACCAACTTGGTTCCAGTCTCTATCGGCCAGAGGCAAAGGAGGGTGTCGTCTTCACTGAATCGGCCGGGCCGGGCGAGCGCGGTGTCAGTTTCTTCGCCGTGGCTGCCAGTACATCGCGAAGCCAGGAACTTGCGACCGAGGTGATAGATACCATCACCGCTAACTCGGCGACCCGGCATGATTAGGATGTGTTGGAAAGCTTTGTGCGTCGCAAACAAGCGTTGGACATCAACGCACCGTCTGTCCTGATCTGCCTTCGATCCGGTGGCTTACAAAGCTTTGTCGAGATAGGCGACGGCCAAAGCCGGTGTTGCAATCTGAGGGTAATCGCTCTCTGGGATGTCGATTCCGAAACGCGCATGCAACGCCGTCACTAGGTTCAGCACGTCCATGGAATCCAGTTCCAGATCATCCTGGATATGATCATCGTCCGAAACCGTGGACGGATCGATGTCCGGTGCGACCTTGGACAGCTCGGTGAGGAATGCGGTGCGGATGTCTTGCGGTGTCATAGGGTCTCCGGTGCCTGCATGAAGGACTCAAAGGCGTCAAGGAATCGGGACGCCTGCCGGCCATCGCCAATCCGGTGATCAAGCGACAGGGTAACGGTGACGGTCGCGCGCGGCTCCACGTGGTCGCCCACCACCCACGGCCGGCGCTGCGGTGCCCCGATACAGAGGAGTGCCACCTGCGGCGGGAAGATGACGCCAGTCATGGACTCCGTGCCGGTTTCGCCAAGCGCTGAAATGGTGATGGTGCCCATGGTCATTTCCGAACCGCGCAGCCGTCCAGCGCGCGCCCGCGTGACCAGATCGCGCATGCCGGCCATGGTATCATCCAGCGAGAGCGATCCCGCGTTCATCAGCGCCGGCGCAACCAACCCGCCGCCGCGCAGCGCGACGGCGACACCTGCGTGAACGCTTGTCGATGGCTCAAACGGATCGCCAAGATATTGACCATTAACGACCGGAACCTTGGTGGCGGCCAAGACTGTCGCGCGCACGAATAGCGCGCCCATCAGCAAACGAGAGGTTGGGTCGCGCTCTTGATTGGCTTTGGCAAGCCAGTGCGTGGCTGGTTCAAGGTCGAGCGTCTGACTGACATAGAGGTGCGGGATCTCACGCTTTGACCGGGACATCGCGGCGGCAATCGCCTTGCGCATCTCCGCCATCGGCGAGGCCGACTTTTGTTCGGACGTTGTTGCCACTGGTTCGGTTTCCGAGGCGCTGCCATGGGCACGTTCAACATCGGCGAGCTGGATGGCCCCGCCGAGCCCCGTACCAGTGATCTTTGCCAGATCGACACCCAGCTCGGCGGCACGACGCCGGGCCACCGGCGAGGCCATCAGACCCGCCGGTGGCGGAACCGCTAATGCAGGCGCTGGAGGAGCTGGCGCCATCGCTGGCGCGGCGACCGGCTCGGGCGGCGAAGGTGGTTCAGGAGCTTCTGGCGGTGCCGGTTCGGCGCGAACCTCTTTTGGAGCGGCGACAGGTTCAGGTGGCGCTTCCTCACCATCGCCAAGGATCACCGCCAGTGGCGCACCGACGGGCAGCTTCTGCCCGAGATCAGCTTCCAGATGATGCACCGTTCCTGCCTGAAAGGTCTCGATCTCGATGGCGCCCTTCTGGGTCTCAACGACCGCGACCACATCGCCGCGCTTTACCGTGTCGCCAGGCTTGATCATCCACTCGACGAGCGTTCCGGCTTCCATGTCTGCGCCCAGAGACGGCATCTCGAACACGCCCATCGCTAGCGCCCCACGACCGATTTTGCAGCGGCGACGATGGTCGGCGTTTGCGGGATCGCAGCGTCTTCCAGATGTTTGGGATAGGGGATCGGGACCCGCTAAAATTGCCGACCGGTGCATCCAGATGCCAAAAACCTGCTCCATGATCCGCGCCGACACTTCGGCGCAGCGAACCTGTGCGCCATCCTTCATCAACAATCAGTGCCCGGCGCGTTCAGCAACAAATGGTCTCATCATCCAACGGTCGCAGCGTAGATCAATCACTTCCGCATCAATATCCTCGGCGGCCAACTGGTCTGCGGCCTCCATCACCTTGTGCAGCGATCCCCCATAGGTGATCAGCGTGATGTCCTTGCCGGACCGTCGAATCGCGGCTTTGCTGATGTCCACCGGTCCGGCATTTGCATCGAGCGTGCCGGTGCGGTTGTAGAGCATGACATTTTCAAAGATCAGCACCGGATCGGGGTCTTCCAGCGCGGTCCAAAGCATGCCGCGCGCGTCCTCCACGGTGGCCGGTGCAAGCACTTTGAGGCCTGGAACATGGGCATACCAGCCTTCCAGCGAGTGCGAATGCTGGGCCGCCAATTGCTTGCCTGCGCCGGTGGCCATGCGGATGACCAGCGGCACGCCGAACGCGCCGCCGGACATATGCCGCATAGTAGCGGCGGTGTTTAAAATCTGATCGAGCGCCAGCAAGCTGAAATTGACGGTCATCAGCTCTACGATGGGCCGCATGCCGGCAGCCGCCGCCCCAATGCCTGCGCCGGTGAAGCCGGACTCCGACAGCGGGGTATCGCGAATGCGATCTTCCCCCAATTGTTCCATCAGCCCCTTGGTCACCGCATAGCAACCGCCATAGGCGCCGACATCCTCACCCATCAGGAAGACGCGATCATCGCGCTTGATCGCCTCTTCGATCGCTTGCTTGACGGCTTGGCGGTAGGTGACCTCAACCGTTTCGCCGGACAGTTGTGCAGGTGGCGGAGGCGCGGGCTGCTCGCCAAGAACATGCTTCTCCAGGTCCTCGACCGGCTCCCAGGTTCCCGCCTCGGCAAAGGCCACCGCCTCATCGATTTCAGCATCGGCATCGGCTTCAATCTTGGCGATGTCATCCTCATGGATCAGATTGTTTTCCAGCAGCCATCCCTGGAAACGAACAATGGGGCCTTTGTCGCGCCATTGCTCCACTTCATCCTTAGGACGGTAAAGCTGTGCATCGAACATGGAATGGGCGCGGAACCGGTAGGTCCGGCATTCCAAGAACATGGGCGCGCCTGTCTCACGGATCCGCTGCACGGCACGCCGCGCGGCAGCCTCTACGGCTACCACATCCATGCCATCGACGACTTCTGAGTCGATGCCATAGCCGGCGGCTTTGAGGTGAATGTCGGTTTCGGCTTCGGTGCGCGCGATAGCCGAGCCCATCGCATAGCCATTGTTTTCGCAGACAAAGAGAACAGGTAGATTCCAGAGGCTGGCAAGGTTGAGTGTTTCATGAAACTCACCCTCCGCCACGGCGCCTTCGCCGAAAAAACAGGCCGTGACATTGCTTTGGCCCTGCATGACGTCGGCCAGCGCCAGCCCGCCGGCCAGCGGCAGGCCGCCACCAACAATGGCATTGCCGCCATAGAAATTCGTGGCTTTGTCGAACAGATGCATCGACCCGCCGCGGCCGCCCGAACAGCCTTCGGCCTTGCCGTACATCTCTGCCATCACGGTCGTCATCGGGATGCCGCGCACCAGCGCGTGGCCATGCTCGCGATAGGTTGCGACAATGCGATCCTGGGCCGTTAGAACCGGGATAATGCCCGAGGCGATGGCCTCTTCGCCATCGTAAAGGTGCAGGAACCCGCGGATCTTCTGCTGGGTGTAGAGCTCAGCGCATTTGTCCTCAAACCGGCGAATGCGAACCATGTGGGTGAGGAGGTCCAGCACATGCGCATGGTCCAGGCGCGGTCGGTCGATCACACTCATGTTTCGTCACTCTCCAGCGTTGAGATGTCGCCTTCCGGCAAACCAAGTTCGCGCGCCTTGAGCAGGCGGCGCATGATCTTGCCAGATCGCGTTTTGGGGAGGGTCTGGCGGAAGACAATCTCGCGTGGAGCCACCGCCGGCCCAAGCTTCTTGCGGGCGTGGCCGCGAATGGCGCGCTCCAGCTCGTCGGATGTTTTGAAGTCCGGGTTGAGCACGACATAGGCTTTGACCACCTCGCCAGCTGTTTCGTCCGGAACGCCGATTACACCCGCCTCAGCAACGGCCTCATGCTCGATCAGTGCGCTTTCCACCTCGAACGGGCCGATCAGATGGCCGGAAGATTTGATCAGATCATCGGCGCGCCCGACGAACCAAAAATACCCGTCGGCATCGCGCATCGCCAGGTCGCCGGAGAGGTACCAGCCATCAACAAAGCATTTGTCGTAGCGCGCTTTCTCGTGAAGGTAGGTCCGCATCATGGAGGGCCAACCGGGCCGCAGTGCCAGCTCTCCGATCTCGCCATCGGCAAGTTCTCGTAACGGACCGTTGTCGCGCTCGACGATCCCGGCCTCGATACCGGGCAGCGGCTTGCCCATCGAGCCGGGATGAACATCCATCGCCTTGGTGTTGGCGATCATGATGCCGCCGGTTTCGGTCTGCCACCAATTGTCATGGAACGGGCGCCCGAACACCTTTTCGCTCCATACCACGGCCTCAGGGTTCAGCGGCTCGCCGACGCTGGCCAAAAAGGTAAGCGAGGAGAAATCGTAGGGCGCGGCAGCGTCCTCGCCCGCTCGCATCATCATACGGATCGCCGTCGGGGCGGAGTACCAGACCTCGACTTTTTCGCGCTCGATTGTTGTGTACCAGCGATCCAGATCGAATTCGGCTTCATCGACGATCATCGTCACCCGGTTCACCAGCGGCGAGAGAATGCCATAGGACGTGCCCGTCACCCAGCCAGGGTCTGCCGTGCACCAATAGATCGTTCCCGGCTTGAGCTCCAACGCGTTGCGGCCGGAAAAAGCGTGGTAGATCACCGCGCCATGCACATGCACTGCGCCTTTGGGTTTGCCAGTGGTGCCGGAGGTAAAATGGATGAGCGCTGGGTCTTCCGGCTCGGTGCGCACCACCTCGAATCGTTCCGAGGCGGCTTCCAAGGCAGGGCCAAGGGCAACGCATCCTTCTGGTGCTTCATCGCCGGCGATGAGGACCAGTTTCAGGGAGGGTATGTCATCGCGCCAAGCAGCGATCTTGCGTTTGTAGATGGACGCGGTGGTGAGCAGCACATCAGCTTCACCGATCTCCATGCGCGTGCGGATCGGTTCAGGCCCAAACGCGGAGAACAGCGGCGTAAACACAAGGCCGGCTTTCAGCGTGCCAAGGGCGGCCGCATAGAGTTCCGGAACGCGTCCCATCATGGCGAACAGCGAATGGCCTTTGTGCAAGCCATGATCGTGCAAGACGTTGGCAAAGCGCGCGGACAAGCCTGCCATGTCGGCATAGGTCAAGGTGCGCGTGCTGCCATCCTTGCCGAACCAGCGTAGGGCAACTTGGTCGCCGTGGCCGCCCGCAACATGTCGATCCACGGCCTCATAGCCGATGTTCAAGCCGCCGTCCGGCAGGCCATCGAGCAGCGAAAGGGCATCATTCCAGTCAAAGGATTGGCGGAGCTGTTCCGGGTCGGGCATCGAAGCCGATGCCCGCTCCTCGGCACTTTTTTTGAAGATTGTGTCCATGCAAACGTTCCTGCCCTTACCAGGGGCAAGAGAATGCAAGCAGTGGCCGACGCCCGGCTGATTTTTGTCAACCAAGGACAGACGTCGTCATCGCGATTGGCGCACTTACTTGCGCCCGCGTCGAACACGGGATCTGGATGATGCTCTTGCCGGCCAATGACAACACATTGGAACACTACACCGATGGGAAGCCCGTCGGCGCCAAGGGCACCGTCAGTTGCGCTCACGCGCACAGCGTTTGCGGCCATCTAAGCGAAAGGCCGAGCTTGTGGGATGGTTGCTTTGGCATGACAATGCCCCATGGGCGATCTTGAGACCCCAACCGGCAATGGCTTGGCAAGCACCAACGGCCTAGCGAGCGCAAGCGGCAAAGCGAACGCTGAGATCGTCGCGATTTGCGCTGAACTCGCCAATGACAAGCACAGAACTTTAGACATTCTGCTGGCCGTCCAGGACCGCTTCCGATGGATCTCGCCGGAGGCGATGCATACGGTCGCCGCTCAAACGGGTCAAAGTCGCATCCAGGTTGAGGGCGTGGCCAGTTTCTACCATTTCCTGTCTCTGGAGCCCAAAGGCGCGATCACGATCCGGCTGTGCGATGACATTGTCGATCGCTACGCAGGATTGGCCGATGCCGTGGCTGCGTTTGAGCAGGAGTTGGGCATCGCCGTCGGCGAGACCTCGTCGGACGGACGCTTCTCGCTGGACTATACGCCGTGCATTGGCATGTGCGATCAAGCGCCGGCGGCGATGATCAACGATGTGATCGTCACCCGCCTGACTGGCAAAAAAGCACGCAGCATTGCTGCCGCTCTCAAAAACCGCGCCAGGCCCGAAGACCTGGTGAGTCCGCACTTCGATGCACTTAGCCCCTATGAGCAGGCCTCGCGGACCGTGGACAACAACATTCGTCACGCCGGAGAGGCCTTGCTGGGTCCTGTACCGACGGACAAGGGGCTCGAAAAAGCCGTCGTGTTGCGTCCTGAGCAGATCATTGCATCACTGGAAACAAGCGGGCTTCGCGGTTGCGGCGGTGCGGGCTTCACGACAGGGACCAAATGGCGCGCTGCGGCGGCAGAAGCTGAGCCACGAAAATTTGTGCTCTGCAACGCCGATGAAGGCGAGCCTGGCACCTTCAAGGACCGTGTTCTTCTCACCGAGCGCCCTGATCTTGTGGTTGAGGGCATGACCATTGCGGCCCGCGCCATCGGCGCCAAGGAAGGTCTGATTTATTTGCGCGGCGAATACATTTATTTGCGCGATCATCTGGAAACTGTCCTGGCCAAGCGCCGCGAGCGCGGTGTTTTGGGCAACAGCATTTTTGGCAAGGCCGGCTTCGACTTCGATATCCGTATCCAGATGGGGGCAGGGGCCTATGTTTGCGGCGAAGAGGGCGCGCTGATCAGCTCCTGCGAGGGGCTGCCCGGCGAGCCGAAAACCCGCCCGCCCTATCCGGTCACTCGCGGCTATCTCGGCTATCCGACCGTGGTGAACAATGTCGAGACGCTTTGCCATGCAGCGCGCATTCTTGATCAGGGGCCGCAATGGTTTCAGTCGATCGGGACTGAGGGCAGCAATGGCACAAAACTGTTCAGCGTCTGTGGTGATTGCCGCAACCCCGGCATTTACGAGTTGCCCTACGGGATCAGTGTTCGCGACCTGTTGACGCTGGCCGGGGGGACGGATGCCGCTGCCGTGTTGGTCGGTGGTCCCTCGGGAACCATGGTCGCTCGCGACAGCTTCGACCGGCTGCTCAGCTTTGACGATCTGGCCACCGCGGGCGCCATCATCGTATTTTCAGGTGAGCGGAACGTTCTTGAGATCGTCGAATATTATCTGGGGTTCTTCATTCATGAGAGCTGCGGCTATTGCACGCCGTGCCGCGTCGGAAATGTCTTTTTGCAGAAGGCAATTCAGAAATTCCGAAAAGGCAACGCCGACAGCTCCGACGTGGCCTATCTGCGCGATCTCTCCTCGACGATTGTCGAGACCAGTCGCTGCGGCCTTGGCATGACGTCGCCCAATCCGGTCCTGTCGACGCTGCAAAACTTCCCCCTCGTCTATTCGGCCATCACCAAGGAAAATGAGGAGGGCATGCAGGCGACATTCGACATCCAGTCGGCGATCAGTGAGGCCCGGTCCATCGCCAAACGACGGTCCTACATCTTCGACAAGGATTTCACCCAGTGACGCAGGCCGCATTCATTTTATCGATCGATGGCGTCACGATCTCTGCCGAGCCCGGCCAATCGATCATGGAAGCGGCTGACGCGGCAGGCATCTACATTCCACGCTTGTGCGATCATGAGGGCTTGCGCCACCAGGGCGGATGCCGGGTCTGCACGGTGAAGGCTGATGGTCACAGTGTTGCGGCCTGCACACAGCCTGCCGCGCCTGATCTTGTTGTTGAAAATGAGAGCCAGCACATCAATGCGATGCGCCGTAATCTGGTGGAAATGCTGTTCCACGAGGGCAACCACCTTTGCCCGATTTGCGAGGCAAGCGGCAATTGCGAATTGCAAGCCATGGCCTATCGGCTGGGGATGACCACCGAGCCAACGAAGTTCCCCTATCTCGAGCCGTGCCGGGCGCTAGACGCCTCGCATCCCGATATCGCGCTCGACACCAATCGCTGCATCAGTTGCGGGCGCTGCATCCGTGCCTCGCAGGATGTCGATGGGAAGGGCATCTTTGGCTATGTCGGTCGCGGCATTCACCGCAGGGTGGCGGTCAATGGCCCAGACCTTGCCCATACCGACGCCGAGGTGACTGATCACGCCATGTCGCCGGAGGTTTGCCCGGTCGGTTGCATCATTCGCAAGCGGGTTGGCTTTTCCACGCCGATTGGCGAGCGCGAATTCGATGATGGACTCATCGGCAGTGAGATTGAGGCTCATGCGCGCGAAGGCCAGAGCGCAGAGGACGCGGATCGATGAGCGAGCCGAGGAAAGCCCGTATCGCCACAGCCTCGTTGGCCGGATGTTTCGGCTGCCACATGGCGATCCTTGATATCGATGAGCGCCTGATCGACTTGATGCAACTGGTCGACGTTGATCGCTCGCCGCTGACCGACAAAAAACACTTCACGCAGCGCTGCGACATCGGCATCATCGAAGGCGGTTGTTGCAATGAGGAGAACGTCGAAGTTCTGCAGGACTTCCGGCGCAATTGCGACGTTCTGGTCGCGATAGGGCAATGCGCCATCATGGGCGGCCTGCCGGCGATGCGTAACGCCATCATGCATTCGGACGATCCGCTGCGGGAGTGTTTGGAAGAAGCCTATATCTCTGGTCGGTACCTGCGGAACACCACGCACAACGTCCCCAATGATCCGGCGCTGCCGCTTATTCTGGACAATGTCTACAGCTGTGCTGAAGTGGTTGAAATTGATCATCAAATCCCCGGCTGCGCCCCCGAGGGTGACTTCATTTACGATACGCTGACCAAGCTGTTGGCCGGCAAATTCCGCGGCTTCGAACGCGAATCCATCCGGTTCGACTAAGGCAAACAGGGTCCGTGCCATGGCAGAACCAAGACTGATTGAAATCTCTCCGGTGACCCGTGTCGAAGGGCACGGCAAGGTCACGATCCATATGGATCGTGACAACAAGGTCGATGAGGCGCGGCTCCACATCGTCGAATTTCGTGGTTTCGAGCGCTTTATTCGCGGGCGATTGCTGTGGGAAGTTCCGGTTATCGTTCAGCGATTGTGCGGCATATGCCCGGTCAGCCACCACCTGGCCGCCGCCAAGGCGATGGACCAGATCGTCGGCGTCGATGAACTACCGCCGACGGCCGAGAAGATGCGCCGGTTGATGCACTACGGTCAGGTGATGCAAAGCCATGTGCTGCATTTCTTTCACCTGTCAGCACCCGATCTGCTTTTCGGATTCGGCGCCCCGGCGCAGAAGCGCAACATTTTTGAGGTGATCAAAGAAAAACCGGAGCTTGCCCGGCGCGCCGTGATGATGCGCAAGTTTGGCCAGGAGATCATCGAGGCTACCGCAGGCAAGAAAATCCACGGGACTGGCGCGATACCGGGCGGCATCAACCGGAACTTGCCTTTGGAAAGACGCGATCACTTCCTGGCACAGATCGAAGAAATGGAAGATTGGGCGCAACAGGCATTGGCGCTGGCCCGCGATTATACGCTCGACCATGCTGACTTGGTTGGCACCTTCGGCGCCTTTCCGTCGAGCCATATGTCACTGGTGCGGGCTGAGGATGGCGCGTTGGACCTCTATCACGGTGTCCTTCGGGCCATTGACGCCAATGGTGAGACCCTGCTTGATGGGCTTGACTACAGCCAGTACCACGCGGTTCTGACTGAAGATGTGCGCAGCTGGTCCTACATGAAGTTCCCGTTTCTCAATGCCCTGGGACCACATGACGGCTGGTACCGCGTTGGTCCCTTGTCGCGCATGAACACCGCCAGTTTCATCGACACGCCGCTGGCCAACAAAGCCCATGGCGACCTGCGTGCCGTCTCCGATGGCCTGCCGAACAACACCACGCTCACAACCCATTGGGCTCGCATGGTTGAGGTGCTGCACTGTGTCGAGAAGATCCGCGAACTTCTCAATGACCCCGATCTGCAGGGTACGGATTTGGTGGCCAGAGGCGACCGGCGTCAGGAGGGTGTTGGGGTCATTGAAGCGCCGCGCGGCAACCTCATCCACCACTATCAGGTCGATGAGAATGACCAGGTGACCTATTGCAATCTCATCGTCTCAACGACGCACAACAATGAAGGCATGAACCGGGCGGTGAAGGATGTCGCCGTCAGCCATCTGACAGGCCAAGACACGATCACCGAAGGCATGCTGAACCATATTGAGGTCGCGATCCGCGCCTATGATCCCTGCCTGTCCTGCGCGACGCACGCGTTGGGCCAAATGCCGCTCCAGGTGGAACTCGTGGATGCCGATGGCGGCGTCATCGACAAGGCAATGACGCCTGCATGACCGAGCGCTCCACGCTTCTCATCGGCTACGGCAACCCGGCCCATGGCGATGATGGCCTCGGCCAGGTTTTCGCCGAACACATGGCAGAACGGAGGTTTGAAGGCCTGTCGGTCCAAGCCGATTATCAGATCACCGCCGACCACGCCTTGGACATGGCGCAGCATGATTGTGTTGTCTTCGCTGATGCGTTGCTCACCGGCGATGCGCCGTTTGAGTTTGCAGAAATCATCGATCCAAAGCCTGAATCGCTCGGCAGCCACTCGGTGTCGCCTTCGGCTGCGCTTGCTCTGTGTTCGCTCCTGTTCAACGCAGAACCGCGCACCTTCGTCTTGGGCATTCGTGGTGATAAGTTTGGTGACATCGCCGAGGGCCTCAGCTCCACGGCCGTCACCAACCTGGGCCAGGCGGAAGTTTTTTTTGAGCGCTGGTACACTTCGATAGACGATGGGACATACATTGCATCACCCACCGGTTCCACAGACCTTGGAGTGCCAGACTGTTTGTAGTCTGGTGGCGCGTTGAAACACAGATTTGCCTTCACCTTCGGGGCTTTGCAGTTTGCCCGGCACAGATGGGCGGCGGCAGCACTGGTTGGGCTGACCGTTCTTCTGGCTGCGGTGAGCCTGCCGTCCCTAACGTTTGAAGCTGATCTTCAGCGTGGGTTCTCAGCCGGCACAGCGGATGAGCAGGCCTATGGCGCGCTGCTTCGCGAACGATCAACGCGCTCACGCCCTGTTATGCTGCTGGTCGAGGGCGACGCGCCCTTTACCGTTCAAGATCTGGAGCAGCTAAACGCTCTGATGCTTGATCTCTCGCTCACGCCCGGGATTGCGCAGGTCATTTCGCCGTTTTCCCTGCGCTACCCGCCAGGCCATGCGACTGACCCTGGGGGCTTGGTTCTGCGTGCCACGGATGGGCAATCCGGCATGCGCGCCTTGCTGGATTACACCGCCGGCATCGCTGGCTTGAGCCCGATGATTGCCGACGATCTTGCGACGATGATTGCGACCATCGTGCCGGTTGCGGGCCTTAGCCTAGGCGACATGCGCGAGGTTTTGGCTGATGTCGAAGAGCTCATCGCGCCTTTGGAAGCTGGTCGGCTGCAGATATCGATCACTGGCGAGGATGCCATCGCCTTCGCCCTGACCGATGCGCTGAGCCAGGACCTTGTGGTCCTCAACGCAGTTGGAAGCCTCGCAGCTTTCCTGATCGCGCTGGTTGCTTTGCGTAGTGTGCGCTGGGCGATTGTGGCCTTTTTGCCCGCCGTGTTGGCGGCTTTTGCAGCGCTTGCGCTTTTCGCAATCCTGGGTCTGTCGATCACTGTGCTGAGTGTCGTTGTGCCCATTTTGGTGCTGGTGCTTGCGCTCGCCGACGGGATGCACCTGGCGACAGCAACGCGCGCCCATCTCGAGACGCAGGACTTGCAGGATGCGTTGCGCTCCGCGATCGCGCAGGTCGCGCCAGCCAATGCTCTGACATCGATTACAACGGCCATCGGATTTGCCGCCATTGGTGTGTCGTCATTTGCCAAGCTTGATGAGTTGGCTCTTTCGGGAAGCGTCTCCGTGTTGGCCGCCTACTGGGTGGTCACGGCCGGCGTCGTCACGCTCCTGCCTTTGGTCAATGTCCAATTGCCAGGAACAACAAAGCGCAAGCCATTTTCTGAGACCACGCCACAACGGCCACACCCGACATTGCCACAGGCGTTGCCGCGTCTCGTGTTACGCTGGCCGACTGTGGTTCTGGTGCTCGGTGCGATCGTTTTTGGGATCAGCGCTGCCGCTTCCTCGCGCGTGGAAGCCTGGTTTCCGCTCTATGCGAACCTGCCCGATGACAGCGACGTGGGCCGCGCTCATCGGCTCATTGAAGAGCGGTTTGGCGGTTATCTGCCGCTTTGGTTTGAGTTCCAGGCCGACAGCCCCGAGGATGCGTGGCCCACCACGCGTGACATTGCAGCGGCGATCACAGAGGCCGCTCCCCGCCTGACCGTCCTTTCGGAGGTAACTTTGGCAGGCTGGCTCGGCGATGCATCCGAGCGCCCAGACAGCGCGTTTGTCGCGCAACTGCCAAGTGCATTGGTTGGCGATCTTTACAATCCGGAGCGTGGCATCCACCGGATCATCGTTTTGGCGCCCGAACCCATGCACGACCGCGCGTCTCGGATTGAACATGACGCCATGGTGGAAGCGGCGCGCGCGGCAGGAGCCGTGCACGTTTTTGGGTTTCCAGCCGGATTGCGCAACCAGGGCCTCAGCATCGTCCATCAACTTGGGCAGAGCTTGTTGATCGCGTGTCTTGTCGCGACTTTGATGGTCGCGCTGGCCTACCGCAGCCCGTTGTTGGCGCCATTGCTGATGCTGCCCAATCTCTTGCCACTGCTTGTCGCGACCGCGCTTTTACATGTCTTTCATCAGGGGTTTGCCAACCCGACAGCCGTGCTTGCACTGACTGTGGCGTTTGGCATTGCGATTGATGATTCCATTCACATTCTCAATCGCTACCTTGTGGAGCGATCATCGGGCCTCGATATCGACAAAGCCCTGACCAAGACCATCCAGCGCACTGGCGGTGTCTTGCTGGTGACAACGCTGGTGATATGCGTTGGCACGGCGTCGACATTTTTCAGCAGCTTCCCCAATGTGCGCCTGTTTGGCGTTATGCTGATTACGATCTTCACCACGGCATTGGTCGCCGATTTGCTGGTGCTGCCTGCACTGATCAAGAAGGGATGGTGGCGATGAGGATGGCGCAGCCCCGCTTTTTGGCGGCAATCATCTTTGCTGCGGCGCTAATGGCTCTTCCAACGGCCGGCTGGTCAGATTCCCTGCTCGCCTCGGCAGATGGTGACTGGACCGGCAATGGATCGCTGCGCATCAGTCTGGACGGGGCACTTGAGCCAGCCCGCTGTCGCGTTTCCAATGCCTATGCCGGTGCGGCATCAGAACTCTCCTTGTCCGGCCGGTGCGCTGTCCCCGGCCAGACCTGGACAATCCAGGGAACGCTGGCGCCGGGTCCCAATGGTAACAACTATCGTGGTCAATGGCGCGATCCACGCAACGATACGATGGTGCCGCTGACCGGCCAGCGTGAGGGATCGCAACTCACTTTCACCTTTGCTGGCGATGATCCGGACACGGGTGAACCTCTGACCGGTGTTCTCGTTTGGACATTCCGCCAGAACCAATTCAGCCTGGAATCCTTCGTGCAGACGCCGGACGGCCGTGTTGCCTTGGGTGAGCTGACCTTCGATCGCTAGCCGAGAAAAAAGAGCAAAGTCGGTGCCGCGTGGAATGGAGCAACAGGGATCAGCACCTCTCCCCTCAGAACGTCGGCGTCTGGTTTTCATCACAGAGGCGGAACCATTCTTCCTGGCAGAAAGTTTTCGGCACCTGTTCTGCCAGCCATTGCCCGGATGGCAGGTCGTCGGTGTCGTTCTGCTGCCTTTCGCCATGACGCAGATGCGCGGTCATGGTTGGCAACGTTTCAGGCAGTTCGTGCAAACCTATCGCGTGTCCACCGCTTGCCGATTTGCGCTGAGATATCTCGCGCAGCGGTGGCGGAAATCCAGCCATGTGGTCCAGGTTTTCGCAGACCATGATGTCCCTATCATTCGAAATGTGGTCGATATCAACGCGCCGTCCTCCATCGAACGCATCCAGGCACTGCAGCCGGACTTGATTGTGTCGCTGGCCCTGCACCAGATCATTCACCAACCGCTGTTGGAGCTTCCGCCTCTGGGATGCATCAACGTGCATCTGGGGATCATTCCAGACCATCGGGGCCCGGCGCCGGTGTTTTGGGCGCTGCACGATGGCGACCGCGAGGCGGGCGTGACCGTTCACCAAATGACGAGCAGAATTGATGCCGGTCAAATTTGGGCGCAACGATCGCAACCCATACAGACGCGGTGTTTTTTGACGCTGATGGCGCAGCAACGCCTGCTCGGCATGGACGCGCTGTGCGAAGCCCTCCAGCAGCTTGCAGAGGGGAGGGAGGCGCAAGTGCCGGTCCGCCAGTCTGAGGCACGCTATCAGCGGTGGCCCAAGAGCCAGGATGTGCGGGCCTTTCTGAAAAACGGCAACAGTCTGATTTGAGCGAAACCCGGCTTGGCCTTCGCTCAAGAGCAAAACCCTCGATCAGTTGGCGGACCGTTTACTCAATGGTCCAATGCTATCAGCACCCACGCGGTACGGCCCAACGCGGTCACGTGCGATTGTACCGCTTGAACCAGTGATTGATGACGGTCTAAGCCTGCTTGATTATGGCGACTCAGTCGGCCTTTTGAACTTCCCACCCAGGGTCCCATTGAACAGCTCGTTGTATCCGTTTTCCCAAGTGGATCTCGGGTAGATGCGGATCGGTTTGATGCCCCTGACCAACGTGACAACGACATCCTTGGATGGTCTGGAGTTGATTTTTATCGCCGCTCCCTAGTGGCTTCGATGAACAGGAACTCCTGCGTTGCTCAAACCCCTACAACTATCCGGTCGATGCTGACGTCAGACATTCCACACCAGCGCTTAACGTTGGTGGCCATCTCGGTACAAAACTGAACAAATGAAATGAAAACGGTGGCGAAAGACCGATCGTAAGGCGTGAATTTGACAACACACTCGCAGCCTGTCGCAGCCCGGCGCTTGTCCATCGCACCCATGATGGATGGTGACGGTTTTATCTCGATTTCAATATGTTGCAGGGCGCCGTGTGCAGAGTGTGTTCAAGTTCTAATCTTGTAATTTCGTGCTGCATCGCAGGCGTTTCGGCGAGCGGTCGGAGATTGGTATCTTTGATGTTTACGGGTTCTGGTCGCCGACAGCTGGTTGATGATGAAAGGTTCGCGGTCATGTCTGTATTGGGCATGGACCCACCAGCCTCTGGCAAACACGACGTATCAGTTCACCGAGAGCGCTGAGTGCAGGCGGCCGAGGAGTTGGCTTTGCTGCCGGGCGGATCCGCCACCGCCGAGGTTCTGATCGTCTGCGCCCTGATGCGGGGCCAAGCGCGAGTGTGCGACCGACCCCGGCACTCCGGTTAGGAATGACGCCCTTCATTGATCCAGTGTGCGGAGCCAATCGGCGATATGGCGACCGATGACTTCGGGCTGGTCTTCCTGGGCGAAATGTCGCGCCTCGCCGCCGTAGCGGATCTCGATATTGTTGTAATTTGCCTGCATCCAATGCGCGGCCTCGGGCGGAACGATGGCGCCGGGTTTGAAGTAGATGAGCAGTTTCGGGGCCTCCGAACGGCTGAGCCATGCGGCGACCTCCTGAACGACCGCGACATTGCGCGCCGGCTCACCGGCGATCGGGAGTTCGTTGGGCCACATGCGGATCGGTTCCCGCGCGGCGGGATCAGCAAAGGGTGCGCGGTAGGCCTCCATTTCGGTGTCGGTCAGTTCGCGGATCACTTGCGCAGGCAGGATCTGTTCGATGAAGACGTTCTGCTCGATCAGCAACTGCGGCCCGGTTTCGGGGTCGCGGAACGCGCGGAAGATGTCGGCGCTGGGACCGAGAGCCTCGAACGACTCCGCCGGAAAGGCCGGTGGGACGATTGCCTCGAGAAAGGCAACGGCGTGCACGTTCTCCTCGTTGTATCGTGCGTAGTTTAGGCCAAGGACCGACCCCCAGTCGTGCACAACGAACGTGACATCCTCCAGATCGAGCGCCTCAATGAAGCCCTCGACGTAGCGGTAGTGATCCTGGAACGTATATTCGATCTCGGGCCTGCCGGATTGACCAAAGCCCACGAGGTCGGGCGCGATGACCCGGCCCACGTCTTCCAGATGCGGGATCACGTTGCGCCAGAGATAGGAGGACGTGGGATTGCCGTGCAGCAGCAGGATCGGGGCCCCTTCGCCGGCTTCGAGGTAGTGCATCCTCACCCCCTCGACCTCGACGAATTTCGAGCTGGTCTCGGCCGCACCGGACGAAACCGAGGCGGCAAGTATCGCGCCGAACAGCGCAGGATTGAAAAGACGTCTCATGTTAGTCTCCATGGTGTAGAGGGTTCTGGAACAAAGTATCGAAGAGGTGGGCCCGCCCCGGGTGCAGTGGCCCCACGATCCCGGCGGCGAACGCCGTCTCACCCTGATAGGATGAGGGCAGCTCAGAAGGACGAGGCTCGCTAGGACCAGCAGGAGGGCGCGGCTCTAGATATCGCCTGAAAACTGCGCCGGCAGTGCACGGTCGGCCAGCAGCCAGGCGCCGTTGCACAGGGGCGCGACGATCATGAAGGTGCACGACATGAGCGCCGCGCGATGCCACGCCTCGTCGGCCAGATCCGATAAGCGGCCGTGACCGCCGCGACCATGGCCCAGGCCTTCGGATTGACCCAGTGGAACAGCGCGGCCTCTATCAGGGTCATCGGACGCGCGCCCGAAGACGGGGCGACGGTGCCTTCGGAGACTTTCTTGGGAAACGACGCGGGCCTTGCAAGTTGCCATGAGAGGACGCAAAGCCAGACCACGCACGCCCATTTCGAGGCCCCGAGCAGGACCGGCCAGCGATCAAGAACCGCGCCGAGGCCAAGCGCGACAGACGACAGCATGGCTGAGAATCCCAGTGCTATCCCCGCGATGTACGGAGCCGTTGCGCGTATCCCAAACGCAGCGCCCGAGGCGGCAACCATCAGGTTGTTAGGACCCGGCGTTATGGACGCGACAAAGGCGAAGTTCACAAACGCCAGAAGCACGGAAGGATCAAGAAAAGGCATTGCGAAGCGCCTATCTGGAGAGGAGGCGGGAAAGGTGGGCCGAAGGGGCGTGCCCAAGGGGTGCAGCGCACCCCGGACCGGGCAAGCGCCGTCAGGCGGCCTTGCTCATCGCCCCGGTTTCGACGAACCGCCGGTTGGCAGCGACGAGCTGGTCGATCGACTTGCGGATCTGCCGCTTCATCAGCGGCCCCAGCAGGCGCCCGAACACGCCCAGCTTCGGGACGAACGAAAACCTGAAGGTCAGCTCAGTCCGGCCATCCGCAAGGGGGACCATGGCGATGCGCCCGATGGCCGATTTCACCGGGATGGTTCCGTCATAGATGTCGACGACCATGAGCCGTTCCGGCACATATTCGACGATGCGCTCCTTGACGTGGTTCTTGCCATCCGCAAGATCGCACTGACGTTGCGCGCCCAGCCCTGTACTGGCGCTGTTGTCGATCAGGAAAGATCGCTTCAGGTTCGGATTGAACCGGTCGATTTGTCCGAAATCGTCCCATGCGGTCCAGACTTCGGAAACGGGGGCGTCGATTACGGTTTTGACTTCGGCTGTCGGCATGATTGCTTCCTCTCTGAGGACTTGGTTGCTGGTATGTTGACGGACCCGGAGCGGTCCCGAAACCGCTCCGGGCTTCTGGTGTGTGTCACTGAGAAGGGGGGACGAAGGCCGGCGCCAGGACGAGGTTGTTGAGCGACGTGCTGGCGGTGCGCAACTCGATGGCCTGTTGATAGGCGTCCGAATTGTACCAGCCCTGATTGGCGGCCTCTTCGGAAGGGAACTCGATCACTACGGTCCAGTTGCCGGTCCATGCGCCTTCCAGCGTTTCGACCGCTGGCGAAGCCACAAGAACGCGCCCGCCATTGCCGACGACGATTGGGCCTGCCGCCGCACCGTACTCGTTGAAGAATGCCTCATGATCCTCGATCTGGATTTGAGCGATCATGTAGACGGGGTCGGCCATCGCCGGCGCGGTGAGCGCTGTGGTTGCGAGGGCGATTGTCGAAAGGGCCTTGAAGATGGGACGCATTTAAGTCTCCTTGAGGGATTTAGGGTTTCACTCTTTATGAAAAGCTGTGTATTCGTTGCAAATTCGCCAAACAACGCGAGATTTTGCTCTGTTATGGGCATTAATGCACATACACGCCTCCCTTGGTCCGACGCACCGTTCCTGCTTGCGCTTGCGCGGTCCGGTAACTTCATGGCCGCCGCCAGCGATTTGGGGGTGGACCGCACGACCGTCGCGCGCAGGCTTGACCGTCTCGAAGAGCGCCTCGGGACCAAGTTGTTCGAGCGGATTTCCGGGGACCTCGAACTGACGCTTCATGGTCGCCGGACGCTGGCCGTCATGGAACGCGCAGAACAGGAACTCAGTCATCTCTACCCCGACAAGGACGACGCCCGGATCGCTTTCGGCAAGGTTCGCGTGTCGCTTTCCCCGCATGTGCTGGCCGGGTTCTCCGGGGAGATCATCCGCTTTGCGGCGTCGCACCCTCAGATTTTTCCGGTGCTGGCGACATCGGATCACTTCGTCGACCTGCATCGCTACGAGGCGGATATCGCCCTGCGCGTCGCGGTGACGCGGCCGCACGATCTGCACAGCATCGATCTCGGCCAGGTCCGCTTCGGCCTTTACAGACGGAGCGATCAGAGCGGCCTCGTGCGCGCCGTCTTCACGCTGCCGGGCCAATCGGAACTGTCCCGGGACTTCGTACCGCAATCCCAACCGCCCATCGTCGTCGCCAGTGTCGACGGCGTTCTGCCAACCCGCGAGCTGGTTCTCGCCGGGGGCGGGGCAGGGTTGCTGCCGCAATTCATCGCAGAGGACGATCCGCGCCTGGCGCTCGTGTCCGATCGCCTTGCGGAAGGGCGGCACCGACTTTGGATGAGCTGTCTTTCCGAGCAGAAGACCAATTCCCGGATCAGAACGGTGATGAAGGGCTTGTCGGCAGAGATCGCGCAGCGAATGAAGGCGCTCGATGCCGATAGGCCGTCTTGCACCCCGGGATAAACACTCAAAGCCGGTGTCGAGGCGACATCGGGCCGGTGCGTCGTCCGATGCCGGCGGGCATCAAGGCGCTGGCGACCGGCCTTCGATGTCGCCTTCAGCCTCTCTGCGCTTGAACTGGCGGCAGATGCGCCCGTTCCCTTCGCTCCGCCCGCAAGCGGCTGATCGCGATGAAATGGAAGCCCATGAAGATCGGGACGAAATAGGCGGGGAACAGCGCCAGCGGGTAGTCGTTGATGATGTTCGGTGCATCCTTGGACAGTGTGTGGAACATCCCTTCCGATGTCATGACGCCAAGCACGACGGCAATAGCGAAGTCCGCAAGACCGATGGTGTTGGCGCGCGCCAATTTCCGGCGCGCATCGGGCGCCCCCTCGGCCAGGGCCCGCGTCGCCTGATAGCCGGCGATGCCAGCCCAGATGTCGCCCAGACCCGCGGGAACGGCGAATTCCGGCGGCACACGCCCCATCAGCCAGCCGACGAGGAACAGGCCGCCCATCACCCGCGCAATCTGAACGGACGCAATTGCGCTGAGCGGCGCGGCATCGGTGATCTGCCGCCCGGTCGGCGTTAGCCGCGCCAGCGCCCACACAAGGGCGCCGCCGCCGATAAGAAAACCAATGACCACGGGCGGTTCGGCGAAGCTGCTGGGGACACGAAACGCCCCGACCTGTGCCAGCGGCACACCGGCCGCGAACCACGCGCCACCGATCAGCGCCGTCCATATCGCTGCTTGCGCCATCCGGAAACCCGAGAGGCCCGCGCGCATCGCGCCAAGGGCAAGGATGGCCATGACCCAAACGGGCAAGGCCACGGCGAAAATGCGCACGAAAATCTCAAGAACGTCAAACATGGGTTTCTTCCTCGTTGGTGCCGTGGGTGGCGGCAATATCGGGGGGCGGCTTGGCGGGATTGTCGGCGTACCATGCTTCGATCGCCTCGCAGATCGGGCCGGGCGCATCCTCCTGGATGAAATGCCCGGCATTGCGCAGGATGATGTCCCTGTGGTTCGGGAATGCAGCACGGAACTGGTCGCGCTCTGCCGTCTTGAAGGCAAAATCGCTTTCGCCCCACAGGATCAGGGCGGGTTTGTCGGCGATATCCGGCAGCGCGGACTCGATCCGGGACAGGAACGGACCTGCCGCAACCAGTTGTCGCGGGAAGATCGCCGTCGGGCGGCGCGTGTCGCGTTGGCGGAACGGAGCGAGATACATGTCCCACTCCGCCCGCGTCAGTTTGTTCATGACCCCTGCGGTAAAGAACCACCGGACAACGCCGTTGAAGGCCCATGCCGCGAACCGCCCCGCTGCTCCTCCCATGATGGCCGAGAAGACGCGCGGCCCGCGCCGCCGGAACGGCCCGGCGAACGTGTTGCCAATGATCAGCCGCTCGATCCGGTTCGGTCGCGCCAGTGTCGCGCCAAGCCCGATCGGCCCGCCCCAGTCCTGCATCATCACGCCCGCGCCGCGTAGATCGAGCGCGTCGATGAAGGCGACGATCGCCTCGCTCTGCTCACAGGCGGTATAGCCGTATCCGGTCGGGGCCGTTGACAGGCCGAAGCCCGGAAGGTCCGGCGCGATGCAGCGAAAGCTGCGGCTCAGCCGCGGGATGATTTTGCGATACAAGAACGACCAGGCCGGGTTCCCGTGTAACAGCAACAGGACCGGCCCGGACCCTTCGTCGACATAGTGGATCCGCGTGCCATCGGCGAGCGTCAGCCACCGCGAGGTGAACGGATAGAGTTCCGGATCGGGCCTGAAGCGCATGGGTCATTCCGCCATGGGCACAGCGGCGCCGACATTCGCCGCGCGGTATTCGGCAAGGCTTTTGACCGGCGCGACCTCCTGCACGGCTCCGGTGGCCACGTCATACACCATTGCTGACACCGTCATCTCGTCGGGCATGCCCGGCGCATCGGCAAGACGACCGATATCCGTCATAAGGTCGGCAGCCTGATCGGTGATCGCATGATCGGAGATGTCGATGCCGAATTTCTGCTGCAGCACGCCCTGCAACTGCGGGTCCGCGAGGCGCTGAGCGCCGCAATTGGTGTGCTGGAGCAGGACGATATTGAACGCGGACTCCTGCCCGCCCGTCGCTGCGGCGACGAGGACGGTCAGGGTCAGGATCTCTTCGATGACGGCCCTCGTCACCCGGCCACCGTTGTTGCGGGTGACGATGGCCTCGCCCAGATCGAGGCCGAGGA
>JBKAGN010000019.1:0-55522 GCA_046290415.1 Hyphomicrobiales bacterium | reverse complement strand
TCGTTGTGCTCACCGAGCGCGGATATGTGGCTCCCGATCCCGAGACCGACCGCTATCTTCTGACGACCTTGTTGTTTGAAGTCGCGCACCGCACGCCGATGATCAAACGGCTGACGTCGATAAGTGCCCCACCGATGCGGCAGCTTGCCCGGACCATCAACCAGAGTGTGCATTTGGGCGTCGTCAGCAACGATGCACTGCTGGTGATCGGTCAGGTCGACGCACCGGGCAACAACAACCTCTCCATCAGGTTGGGCGCACGCATCGATCTTTGGCGCGCCTCGTCCAGCCGCGTTATCCTGGCTTTCATGCCCGATGAACAAGTCGACGACTTTCTGGCACGCGTCCCGCTGCCGGAAGACAAGACGGCCGATACGATGCGTCAGGAACTGGCCAGCATTCGCGCCCGCGGTCATGAGATCACCGAAAGCTTCGTGCTAAGCGGGGTCACCAATATCGCCGCACCCATCATGGACCATACCGGGCAGGCGGTGGCGGCACTTACGATCCCGCACTTGCAGCGCCTTCAAGACCCGATAGGGTTTGAGACGTGCTGCTCGGCGCTGTTCGAGGCCACCGCCCACATCACCCGCAATTTGGGCGGCGGCATTGCCCACAGCCTGCCCGGAGACCCAGCCTAGACCAAGACAAGCGGCTCAGCAGGTTTGGCCATCGATGCAAAACACGCCTCCACCAAGGCCATCGTCTGGTAGGCGTCTTCCACGCCGGCATAGAGCGCATCGTCTTCACCGGCATCAAAGCGTTGAACGTTGCGCATGGTGCCCATGAATGCATCGATGAACCAGGCGCCTTCCAGCGGGATTTGCTCCCACGCGCCACCGTTGCGACAAAGCCAAAGCTCGTCCGGCTCGCCATTGGGGTAGTCGTAGCAAACGCCGAGCTTGACCTTCATGGCGCCCTGCGTCCCTTCAAAGCGGAACCAGGCATCTTGAAATTTCCGACCATGAGGATGGTTGTGGTTGATGCTCATCACACCACGAAGCGTGTCGCCATAATCCAGGATCACCGATGTGCGGGTCTGCTTGAAATCCGCGGCGCGTGGATCCCCGATTGAGCGCGCAAAAACGCCCTGCGGATTGCCGGCAATCGCGCGAATGGTATCAAGGTAGTGAATGGAGTGCACCGCGATCTCAACCCGTTCCATCGGGATGAGAAACGGGAACAGGTGCCAAGGCGTAAAGATGTTGAGGTGAACCTCAATCTCCAGCAGATCACCGAGCATCCCTTGTCGGACAGCATCGGCGACCGCCATCATCATCGGCGAGAAGCGCAGCTGGAAGTTGACCGCCGCCTTTAGCTTCTTGTCACGACACATCTGGCGGATCGTGCGCGCCTGCTCCTGGTCGGCGCCCATGGGTTTTTGGATCAGCACCGCCGCGCCATCGGGCAGGTTGGGCAAGATGTCGGTGATGACGTGCGGTGGCGTGGCGATGTCATACACCGCGTCAGTGCCATAGGTGCCGACGGCTTCATCAAGCGAGTCGAAGATAGCCGGCAAGTCAAAGTCCGTCTGAAGCGATCGTGCCCGCCCAGTATCGGTGTCAAAAACCCCCGCGATGGGCAAGTCAGCCTGGCGGTAGGCAGGAATGTGCGCGTCGCGGATGATGCCGCCAGCGCCGACAAAAACAATCGGTTTTGGATTGGCAGGTGCGGGCCAGCTCTGTTTCAGCGTCGTCGTCATCGTGCGTCCTCCCGGCGCTCTACCATCAGGACGTGCTCGCAATACATCACTGTCGAGCCATCCTGCTTTTTGGTTTCGGTGATCTCGACCACGCGACCGAATCCAGGCCGTTTGGGGTCATCTTCCTTTCGGCCGATGGTCACGACGGTGTGGATCGTGTCGCCGATATACACAGGTTTGGGAAAGCGCAGGCGCTCATAGCCATAGGTGAAAGCGCGCGGATT
The DNA here is from genome assembly GCA_046290415.1 of Hyphomicrobiales bacterium. GTDB lineage: Bacteria > Pseudomonadota > Alphaproteobacteria > Rhizobiales > MH13 > MH13. Next base: position 53,596 of record JBKAGN010000019.1, on the reverse strand, counting down.
GATCTGCGTGGCGGTCAGCCCAACCCCGATGGCAAATGTCATGGTTCCGTGGGCAATCCGCGCGCCGAATGGCTGCGTTTTGCACCATTCCCCATCCATGTGGTGCGGGAAAAAATCACCCGAATGTCCCGCATGCACCACGATATCGGTCTCGGTGATGGTCCGGCCTGATGTCGTGCGCTTGTCCCCTACTGCGTAGTCCTCAAAGAATTGCTCCACTTCCATTTGCGCGCCTCCATCCCGTCGCTTTGCCCAATGTTTTTTCAACAACCTGCACAGGCTGCGTTGACATTCACATATAAAAGAGTTTTTTGTATCTGAAAATAGCTTGCAGCGAGCGTCAAGACATCGCGCAGCGGGAGGATACATGGCCGCTATCGGACAACATGCGCGTGGACTGCCGGGACTTCCCGAGGCGCACGGCAAGATTCCTGTCTGGAATTCGGAAGATTGGTATTTTGAGGATTTCACGGTTGGCGATGTGATCCGCTCCATCCGCCGGACGATCTCCGAGGGCGAGTCGATGCTGTTCAACTCGCTGGTCATGGATCACCACCCCTATGTGTCCGACGAACGCTTTGCTGCCGAAGAAGGCGTCTTCGGCAAGCGGCTGGTCGCCGGTGCGATGGTGTTTTCCTACGGGCTTGGTTTGGCCGCCACCAACTGCCTGAACTCCTTTTCCTACGGCTATGATCGGCTGCGCTTCATTGCGCCGGTTTTCATCGGCGACACGATCTACACAATCCGCGAGAACCTGGAGAAGAAAGTCCATAACCACGACATGGGCAAAATCCGGGTCAGTTATTCCGTCTACAAAGGCGAAGGCGAACAGGTTCTCTACTGTGAGCACCTGATGACCGCGCTGTACCGGGACCCGGCGCCCTTCAGGGCCGAGGCCGACGAGGTGATGGCCGAGAAAAAGGCCAAGAAAGCCATGCAGGCCAACGCCGATGCGTGAGGCCATTTACCTCAAAGGCATGACCTGGGATCACAGTCGCGGCTATGACCCCATGGTGGCAACATCGGATGCCTTTGCTCGGGACAATCCCGGCGTAACGATCAGCTGGGAAAAGCGTTCGCTTCAGGCGTTTGCCGACCGGCCGATCGAAGAGATGGCAGATGCTTATGACCTGATGGTCATCGACCATCCCCATGTCGGCGAGGTGTCCCGCAACGGTCTGCTTCTGGCGCTTGATGGCATCGGCCACGATGGCGAGCTGGCAGATCTCGCCGAACAATCGGTGGGTGTTTCCCATCGATCTTATGAGTTTCACGGACGCCAATGGGCACTAGCCATCGATGCCGCGACGCCTGTTGCCGCCTTTCGCGCCGATAAGTTGGAGAGCGCTCCCACGCGGTGGGGAGACGTTGTCGCGCTGGCCCGCACGGGCGAGGTTTGCTTTGCCCTGCTCGAAATCAACGCCTTGATGACTTTTATGGGCCTTGCGCAGAACCAGGGCTTTGCGCTGGCGGACGATGACAGGTTTATCGCCATCGACCACGGCGCGCAGGTGCTCGATCAGATGGCGGAAATCACCGCGCTGGTCGATCCGCGCTGCCTAACACTGGACCCGATCGGCATCTATGAATGGATGGGACGCACCGAAGATGCGCCAGCCTACTCACCGTTCGGCTATGGCTACACAAATTACAGCCGAGAAGGGTACTGCCCCTTCCCGCTGACATTCGCGGATGCGCCGGGGGTTGGTGACAATGGCCCCGGCGGAACCGTGATAGGCGGCACTGGCATCGCGGTATCAGCATCCTCCCGGCACCGCGATGCCGCCGTCAACTATGCATTCTGGATCGCCGGTGCCGACTGCCAACGCGGGCTGTTTTTTGCCGCCGGCGGCCAGCCCGGCAACGCCGTTGCCTGGGAGGATGAGGCCTGCAACGCGGCGACGCGAAACTTCTTCACCAACACGCGGCAAACCCTGGAAACGGCTTACCTGCGCCCACGCTACGATGGCTATATGGGCTTTCAAGACACCGCCGGACACATTGTTCATGCGTTCTTGCGAAAGCAGACCACCCGTCAGGCAACACTTGATGCCCTGCAAAAGGCCTATCAGGAGAGCCGGTCGTGAAGGATCTCCCCCTAGACGAGCGCCCTCTGTACGGCCTGACGGTTCTTGACTTCAGCCAGTTTCTTTCCGGCCCGTTCTGTACGCTGAAGCTGGCCGATTTGGGTGCGCGCGTCATCAAAGTGGAGCGCCCGGGCACCGGCGATCTGTGCCGTCACCTTTACATCTCCGATGTGGATATCGCGGGCGATAACTCGCTGTTCCATGCGATCAACCGCAACAAGGAATCGATCACCGCCGACCTCAAGGACGAGGACGACCGCGCCAAACTGGTCGATCTCATCGCCGAGGCCGATGTGATGGTGCAGAACTTTCGGCCCGGCGTGATCGAGCGCCAAGGCTTTGGCTATGACGACGTCAAGGCCATCAACCCGCGCATCATTTACGGTTCCATCTCCGGCTATGGCGAAGAGGGACCCTGGAAGCAGCTACCCGGCCAAGACCTTCTGGCCCAAGCGCGATCAGGCCTTTTGTGGCTGACTGGAAGCGCTGGTGATCCTCCCATGCCGATGGGTCTTGCCGTGGCCGACATGTTGGCTGGGCACGCCCTATGCGAGGGGGTCCTTGCTGCGCTTGTTGGGCGCGGCATCCATGGTCGTGGCGCACGGGTCGATACATCGCTGCTCGAAGCGATGATCGATCTGCAATTTGAAGTGCTCACAACCTATCTCAATGACGGCAACCGCGTACCGCAGCGCAGCGCCGTCAATGGCGCCCATGCCTATCTGGGCGCTCCGTATGGCGTCTACGAGACCAGCGACGGGTTCCTGGCGATTGCCATGACGCCATCGCTGCAAAGGCTGGCCACGTTGATGCAGATCGACGGGCTGGAAAGATACTACGATGACCCCAAGGCAGCGATGGCGCAGCGTGACGCCATCAAAGCGATCATTGCAGCATCGGTGAAACAACGATCCACCAGCGATTGGCTGGCCATTCTCCAGCCCGCTGACATCTGGTGCTCTGAAGTACTCGATTGGCCGAGCATGCTGGAAAGCGAAGCCTTCAAGAGGCTTGACTTTCATCAGCTCATTCGCCGCAGCGATGACATCACACTCAATGCCCTGCGCCCGCCGATACGCATCAATGGCCAAACCTTAAAATCAGACCGCGCTGCGCCAATGCTTGGCGAGCACAGCGATGCGGTCTTTTCCAATTTGCTCCCCGACATCAGGCCGGCAGGGAGCCTCGCACAACAGGGTGGGCAATGAATGCAACGCGCCATCACCCACACACCAAAACAACCGGCTGAACCTTTAGGGAGGAAGACCATGCCCAGTACCTTGACCAGGAAAAAGGCCCTGCTTGGAGTGGCAACGCTTGCCACTGCCTTGATGGCCAGCACCGCGCTGCAAGCGAGCGACTACGGCTCGTTCGAAGACTATACGCTGCGGGTGAAGCTGATCGGTGGCGCGCAATATGAGCCGCTTTACGCGGAGATCTCACAGTGGGAAGAAATGACGGGCGCGACGGTGGAGATCCTCTCGCGCAAGAACCACTTTGAGCTCGACCGCGAGATCAAACAGGACATTGCCGCTGGCACGCTGGACTGGTGTGTCGGCTCAAACCACACCAGCTTTGCGCCGCAATATGGCAACATCTATGTCGATTTGCGCGACCATATTTCTGAAGATGTTCTGGCCGGATTTGTTCCGCTGGTGCTGGAGCACTCAACGGTCGGTGGCCGATTGGTGCAGCTACCACGGCACTCGGATGTGTCGAACCTGTTCTATCAGCGCTCGCTTTTGGAAAACGCCGACAACCAGGCCGCGTTCATGGACGAGTACGGCTATGAACTGGCGCCGCCGGAAACATGGCAGCAGGTTTCCGATCAGGCGATGTTTTTCGCCAACCCACCGGACTTTTTCGGCACCCAGTTTGTCGGCAAGGATGAAGCCATCACGGGCCGCTTCTACGAGATGCTGGTTGCCGAAGGCGGTCAGTTGTTCAGCGACGATTGGGAGCCAACCTTCAACTCCGAAGCCGGTGTTCGCGCGCTTGAGTGGTTCGTGAACCTTTATGAAGCAGGCGCTGTGCCTGTCGGTGTTCCCAACTATCTCTGGGATGATACTGGCTTGGGCTTTGCCTCTGGAACGGTTGCACTCAACCTGGATTGGGGTGGCTGGTCGGCCTTCTTCAACGACCCGGAAAACAGCCAGGTCGCCGGCGACGTCGGTTTGGTGCGCGCACCCATGGGTTCGTCCGGTCTGCGCACCGGTTGGTCGGGGTCGCATTCTTTCTCGATCACCGAGACGTGCGACAATCATGAAGCGGCGGCATCCTTTGTACGCTTCCTGACCGACCATGATCGCCAGATGGTGGAAGCGCGTAACGGCATTCTGCCGACGCGCACTGCCGTTTGGGATGATGTCCTGGCCGAGTTCGAAGCCGATGGTAACGACTTCATGGTCGAGGTGTTTTCCACCTTCCGTCAGTCCATGTCCGAAGACGCCTTCACGCCGCCGCTGATCCCCGAGTGGATCGAGGTCTCCAACGTGCTTTGGCCGGAGCTCCAGGCAGCCATGGTCGGCGACAAGACGCCTCAGGAAGCCTTGGATGATGCCGCCGAAGAGGCGCTGCTCGTCATGGAAGATGCCGGGTACCGGTAAGGATTAGCTCCAATAGCTGGCGCGCCACTCCGGTGCGCCAGCCCTTCCCTTCAAAGCCTTCGAGTTCGCCCTTGATCCGCTATCTGCGCCTCCATCAAACACGGCTCACGCCGGGATTGCTGCTTTCGCCAGCCATCTTGGTGATGCTGTTTGTGGTGGCAATGCCGTTGGTGTTTTCCTTATGGACGTCGCTCACGCCCTATCGGTTGACGCGGCCGGAAACCATTGAAGTTTTCATTGGCTTGCGAAACTACATCCGGCTGTTTGGCGATGAGGATTTCTGGGCAGCCTTTGGCCGCACCATCCTGTTCCTGGCGATCGCCATCAACCTGGAATTCCTGCTCGGGCTGGGCATCGCGCTGTTGATCAACAAGATCACCTGGGGTCAGCGCACCCTGCGCACCATCATGATGTTTCCGATGATGTTTTCGCCCATTCTGGTGGGGTTCCAGTTCAAGTTCATTTTCAACGACAATATCGGCATTCTCAACAACGCCCTGCAATCGCTTGGTCTGGCCGAGCAGGCCATCCCCTGGCTGGTCGATGGCCGGCTGGCGATGTTCTCGATCATCTTTGCTGAAGTCTGGATGAGCACCTCGGTGTTCGCGATCCTGCTCTTGGCAGGGCTGTTCGCCATGCCGCGCGATCCGCTGGAAGCGGCCAAGGTCGATGGCTGTAATCCTTGGCAGGTCTTCCGCCATATCACCCTGCCCTTCATCATGCCGTTCGCCTTCATCGCCATGACCATTCGCTCACTGGATGTGGCCCGCGCCTACGACATCGTGGCCGTGATGACCGACGGCGGGCCGGCTGGGCGAACCGAACTGCTTTGGACCATGATCGCGCGCTCTGGCTATGAAAATGCGCGCATGGGCCAGGCCAACGCTATGGCCTACATCTCCACCATCCTGTCGGTGCTCTTCACCTACTACTTCTTCACCAAGCTGGTGGCGGCACGCCGCTACATGGGCGGTGCGGAATGAACCGGGCGTTGAAAAAGCAGCTAAAGGCCGCTGGCCTGTGGGTCGTCACCTTCATCTTGATGGTGATCATGTGCGTGCCCGGTCTGTGGGTGGTGCTGTCGGCGTTCCGGCCCAATCGCGAGATCCTGGCCAAGCCACCGATCTGGGTGCCGCAGAACCCGACGCTGAATAATTTCGCCAAGATCTTTGGCTTCGGCGAGGACCAGGTGGCGATCCCGGTGCTCAGCTACTTCTGGAACTCGCTGGTCATCGCATCGACGTCAACTGTGATTGCGCTGATCATCGGCATGGCAGGCGGTTATGCCTTCGCGCGCTTCAAGTTCCGCTTCAAAAATTCGGTTTTCCTGGGGCTGATGCTGTTCCGCGCCGTGCCGGGTATTGCGCTCTCCCTGCCGGTTTTCATGCTTTGGTCGCGGCTTGGACTGATCGACACGCAGATGGGCATCATCATTGTCTACGTATCGCTCAACGTGCCTTTCACGATCTGGCTGATCGATGGGTTCTTCCGCCAAATTCCGATGTCGCTGTCAGAGGCTGCGCAGGTCGATGGATGCACCCGCTGGCAAGCGTTCTGGAAGATCGAATTTCCGCTGGCCCGATCGGGCATCGCGGCCGCTGGCGTGTTCGCCTTCCTGACCAGCTGGAACGAGTTTGCTCTGGCCAGCCAGCTGACCCGCTCCACGGATTCGAAGACCTTGCCGGTCGGACTGATGGACTTCACCGCGCAATTTACCATCGACTGGGCCGGCATGTGCGCCATGGCCGTCATCATCATCGTACCGGCGCTGCTTCTTACATTCCTGGTTCAAAAACATCTGATTGCCGGACTGACGTTCGGCGGCGTGAAAGGATAACGCCGTGTCGGCTATCTCGATCAAAAACGTGGTCAAAGCCTACGGCAAGACGCAGGTGGTGCATGGCATCAATCTGGAGATCGATCACAATGAGTTCGTGGTTTTGGTCGGACCTTCCGGCTGCGGCAAGTCCACAACGCTGCGCATGATTGCAGGCCTTGAGGACATCACCGACGGTGACATTTTCATCGGCGATCAGCTGGTCAATGACCTGCCGCCACGCAAGCGCAACATCTCCATGGTGTTTCAGAACTATGCGCTCTACCCGCACATGAACGTGCGCGACAATCTTGGGTTCGGTCTGAAGATCGCCGGCCAGGAAGCCAAATTGGTGGAACAACGCGTGCAGGAAGCCGCTGAAATCCTGAGCATCTCCGAGCTTCTGGACCGAATTCCGGCGGAGCTTTCCGGTGGTCAGCGTCAGCGCGTGGCCATGGGCCGGGCCATCGTACGCAATCCGCAAGCCTTCCTGTTCGATGAACCGCTCTCCAACCTTGACGCCAAGCTGCGGGTGCAGATGCGCACCGAGATCAAGAAGCTGCATCACAAGGTGAAAACCACGGTTGTCTACGTCACCCACGATCAGGTGGAGGCGATGACGCTCGCCGACCGGATCGTCATCATGAAGGACGGTCACATCGAGCAGGTCGGCACGCCGATGGATGTGTTCAACCATCCTGTGAACACGTTCGTGGCCAGTTTTATCGGCTCGCCGCCGATGAATCTGATCCCTGCCACCGTGAAGGGTGGAATTATCCAGCTGGACGACGAAACCAGCCTCCCGGTTCCAACCCGATTGGCAAAATTCGTCACAGATGGGCAGGCCGTCACGTTGGGCATCCGGCCAGATGACATGACACCTGTGGGCCATGGCATCCATGAAAGCTCAGAGATGGCGAACCTGTCCCTGACGGTGGAACTGGCCGAACTCTTGGGCACCGAAACGCTGATCTACACGCGGCTCGCCGGCCAGGAGGTGCAGGGCAAGATGTTCGATCCACGCGATATCAAGGAAGGCGAAACGCTGCCCTTCCGCGTCGCGCTGGACAAACTGCATCTGTTCGATGCGCAAACCGGACAATCGGTACGGCCACACTGAGTGCGGCCACAGCCGCTGTAACGGGGAACAAGGGAGGCAATGCAATGCAGCGCATGGGAATGGTGATCGGGCTCAAACCAGACCGCATCGCCGACTACAAACGCCTGCACGCCGACACATGGCCAGACATTCTGGACATGATCTCCAAGTGCAACATCACCAACTATTCGATCTTTCTGCGCGAGCCGGAAAACCTCTTGTTTGGCTATTGGGAATACACCGGCACAGACTTCGAGGCCGATGCTGCGAAGATGGCTGCCGACCCGCGAACGCAAGAGTGGTGGGATGTGTGCATGCCCTGTCAGGCGCCGTTGGAAACGCGCAAAGAGGGCGAATGGTGGGCGATGATGGAAGAGGTTTTCCATCATGACTGACGCCGCCCAAGCTGACGGGCGCATTGCGCGACTGACGAACTGTTACACCGCTGTTGTGCACGATGTGATGCGCGGCATGGGCCTGCGGAACTTCACCCTGCCGCCGAGCATGCGACCCTTGCAGCCGGAGCGGACCCTCACTGGCCCTGCCTTCACCATTGAAGGGCGCCTGGACGAAAGCGCAGAGGCGCACGACACGCTTCTGGCGTGGACGGGACTGCTCTCCAAAGCCAATGCTGACCACATCTGGTGCTGCCAGCCCAACACGCACCAGATCGCGCAGATGGGTGAACTCTCGGCTGAGACCTTGCATAGAAAAGGTGTGCTGGGCTGCGTTGTTGATGGTGCGCTACGCGACACCAACTTCATTCTCCAGCTCGGCTTTCCCTGCTGGGGCACCCACAACACGCCGCGCGACATTGTTGGTATGTGGCTGCCGACCGCCACAGATATCCCCATCACCATCGGCGAGACGCGTATCGAGCCCGGCGACTGGCTGCATGGCGACCGCGACGGCATGGTGCGCATACCGGCTGCGATCGTCGATGACGTGATCGATGCTTCGGTGGCGGCCATGGCCACCGAAAGCATGGTGCGCAAAGCGATCCTTGAGGGCATGGACCCGCAGGACGCTTACCTGAAACACGGAAAGTTTTGAGCGATGAAGATCACCGACTTTGACGTGCGCTGTTGCCACTATGAAGGATCGCTCATGGAGGGCCATAAAGGGCGCGATGAGCAGGCCAGGTCCGGCATGGAATTTCTGGTCTACACACTGACTTGCGAAGATGGATCGTCTGCCTCCATGTTTGGTTTCGCAGGTCGGTCAGCCTTGGGGGCAGGCCATTTGGCCGCCGCATCGTTGCGTGACTTTTTTGTCGGTCGCAACGCACTCGACCGCGAGAAAGCCTGGCAGGATTGGCGCACCGCCGACCGCTGGTGGCACCATTTGCCGATCTACTCCTATGGCCCGGTGGATTGCTGCCTATGGCTGCTCGGGGCGCAGGCGGCGCAACAACCTTTGTGGCGCTATATCGGCGGTGCGCGCAGTGAAGTGCCCGTCTATTGCTCATCACTGGTTCTGGCCGATGAGGACGCCTATGTTGCTGAGGCGTTGGCCGTCAAGGACGCAGGCATGAAGGCCTATAAGACCCACCCTCCCGGGCGCAGCGTGGATGAGGACATAGAGATCCATCGGGCGGTGCGCGCCGCAGTTGGTGATGACTTCACGCTGATGGCCGACCCGGTGCAGCCTTATACGCTGGAGGAGGCAATCCGCTTTGGCCGAGCCTGTGAGCAGATGGGCTATCTTTGGCTGGAAGAGCCGCTCCCTGATGAGGCTTATGGCGCGCTGCGCGAACTGACCCGCGTGCTTGATATTCCCATTGTTGGTACCGAAGTTCTGGCCAAGCACCCCTATTCGATCGCCGAGTGCCTGGCCACGCGCGTGGTGGATGTGGTGCGCGCTGACCCAAGCTGGACGGGCGGCATCACCGGAACCTTGAAAACGGCGCGAACGGCCGAAGCCTTCCACGCCAACTGCGAGCTGCACACGACCATTTTGCATCCGCTGGAGCTGGTGAACCTGCATCTCAATGGTGCCGTTGCCAATTCCAGCTATTTTGAACTGCTCTGGCCAATGGACAAGTTCGATTTCGGTCTCAAAGAACCTCTGCCCATCAAAGATGGCATTGCCACCATGCCCGAGGGCGTAGGTCTTGGCATAGAGCTGGATTGGGATTTCATCGACAACACCACCTTTGAAAGGCTCTAGAGCGCGGCACCGATGACCCTGGCTGCAACCGACCCACGCCTGTTAATGCTTGCTCCTGGCGACTCAGTGTATGTGCTGCGCGCTGCGATTGATGCTGGCGAGGCGATCATGGTCGACGGTCAGCAGGTGTCGGTTGAGAAACGCATCGGGATGGGCCACAAGCTGGCCGCCAAGGCGATGGGACCAGAGGACAAAGTCATCAAGTACGGCGCGCCGATCGGCTCAGCGACGCAGCCCATCGCCATTGGTGAGCACGTGCATCTGCACAATCTGAAAAGCGATTACACGCCGACCTACGCGCTGCCAGATGATCAAACCGATGCCGGCGTGCGTGCGGGAATTGGCGCATGACCCAACTGACAGGTTATCTGCGAAGTGACGGGCGCAAGGGCATCCGCAACCTTGTGGCCGTCGCCTATCTTGTGGAATGCGCGCACCATGTTGCGCGCCAGATTGTGGCGCCAACACCGGAAGACGCGCACGTCATCGGTTTTCCGGGATGCTTTCCCAACCCCTACGCCCAAACCATGATGGAGCGACTGTGCACCCATCCCAATGTGGGGGCGGTGGTGCTGGTCTCGCTGGGGTGTGAGAGCTTCAACCGGTATCGGTTGGAGAAGATGATCTCTGACAGTGGCAGGCCGGTCCAAACGCTTGTGATCCAGCGCGATGGCGGCACGCGCTCCACGATCGCCCAGGGCCGCGCTTTTGTTGCCGAGGCGATTGAAGCCTTGGGGGAAGCTCAGCGCGTGCCAATGGACGTGTCGGACCTGGTGATTGGCACAGTCTGCGGCGGCTCCGATGGCACGTCCGGTATATCCGGCAATCCGGCGGTGGGGCTTGCTTTTGACCATTTCGTCCAGAAGGGCGCGACCTGTATCTTTGAAGAAACTGGCGAGTTGATTGGCTGCGAGGACATCATGGTGTCACGCGCCGCCACGCCGGAACTCGGCCAGGAACTGCGGGCCGCGGTCGACAAAGCCGCGCGCTATTATGCAACCCTTGGCTTTGGAAGCTTTGCAGCCGGAAACGCCGATGGCGGGCTCACGACCATCGAAGAAAAGTCGCTGGGCGCCTATGCCAAATCCGGTCAGTCCCAGATATCAGGTCTCATCAAGCCCGGTGATATCCCTCCGCGCGGTGGCCTCTATCTGATGGATGTGGTTCCTGATGGGGAGGTCCGGTTTGGCTTTCCTAACATTTCCGACAATGCTGAAATCGTCGAGATGATGGCTTCCGGTGCGTTGATCACCTTGTTCGTCACCGGGCGTGGGTCCGTGGTCGGATCTGCACTTGCGCCCGTCATCAAGATTGCGGCGAACCCTCTAATGTACGAGCGGCTGGAAGAGGATATGGACATCAATGCTGGCCGCGTGATCACTGGTAAGGCAACGCTGGAAGCGGTGGGCCAGGAGATTGTGGACCTGACCCTGCGCGTTGCCGGTGGAGAAGCCACCAAATCCGAGGACCTCGGACACACCGAATTCATTCTGACCTACAAGAGCTTTGAACCCATCGGGCCATCGTGCCTGCCGGTTTGAACCGCAAAAGACCAAGAAGGACCATCCATGGGAAGGCTTACAGGCAAACGCTGTTTCGTGACCGCCGCCGGGCAAGGCATCGGCCGGGCATCCGCACTGGCGATGCAGGCTGAAGGCGCACATGTGATTGCAACCGACATCAACCAGGAGACGCTTGCGGAACTGGCTGATCAAGGTCTGCAGACCCAGGTGTTGGACGTGCGCGATCCTGAGGCCGTTAAGCAGGCGGCCCGCGACGCCGGTCACACCGATGTTCTGTTCAACTGCGCCGGTTTCGTTGCCGCGGGCACGATCCTGGACTGCGAGGAAGATCAATGGGCGTTCTCGCTCGATCTCAACATGACGGCCATGTACCGCATGCTGCGCGCCTTCCTGCCTGGCATGTTGGAGGGTGGCGGCGGCTCGATCATCAACATGGCGTCGGTGGCATCATCGGTGATCGCGGCGCCTGGGCGGTTCGTTTATGGCGCGACAAAAGCCGGGGTGGTCGGGATGACCAAGGCCGTGGCGGCAGACTTTGTCGCCCAGGGCATCCGCTGCAACGCGATCTGCCCAGGAACCGTCGAAAGCCCATCGCTCCACGAACGCCTGGAAGCAACCGGCGATTATGAGGCAGCGCGCAAAGCGTTCGTCGCGCGCCAACCCATCGGCCGCATCGGCAAAGCCGAAGAGATCGCCGCCCTGGTTGTCTATTTGGCGTCGGACGAGTCCGCCTACACCACTGGCGTTGCCCATGTGATCGACGGTGGCTGGTCCAACATCTGACAGCGCACAAAAATCAAGGGAGCACGCCATGATACCGCTCATCGATACGCACCAACATCTGGTTTACGCCGACGCCCTGCCCTACGGCTGGACCTCCGGGATCCCTGTGCTGGCAGGACAGTCCTTCACGCTGGAGGACTACAAGAGCCTGACAGCCGGCCACGGGGTGGAACGCACGCTGTTCATGGAAGCGGCGGTCGATGATGAGCGTTGGGCCGAGGAAGCGCCGTTCATTGCAAACATCGCCAAGCAGTCAGACAGTGGCATTGCTGGCCTCATAGCGACCATCCGCCCAGAAAGCGATGAGGGCTTCGACGCAGAGCTGGAAAAGGCGGGTGAACGGGGCATTGTCGGCTTCCGCCGTATTCTCCACGTGGTGGATGACGCGATGTCGCAATCAAGCACCTTCCGGACCAATGTGCGCAAGATCGGCGCGGCGGGCAAAGTCTTCGATATGTGCTTTCTGGCGCGCCAATTACCCATCGCGCGTGAACTGGCAAAAGCCTGTGACAACACCACGCTTGTGCTCGACCATTGCGGCGTGCCCGATATCGCAGGCGGTGGCTTGGACCCCTGGCGCGCCGACATGACCGCGCTGGCCGAACTGCCAAACGTTAGCTGCAAGCTGTCGGGCATCCTGGCCTACTGCAATCCCGAGGCGGCAAACCTTGAAAGCATCAGGCCCTATGTCGATCATGTGCTTGAGGCCTTCGGTCCAGATCGCATGGTGTGGGGTAGCGACTGGCCGGTGGTCAACATGACCAGTGATCTACCGAGCTGGCTCAGCATCACGCAGGAGATCTTAGCCAAGCTGTCCGCGCAAGAAGCCAATGCGATCGGCTCGCAAAACGCGTCGCGGCTCTATTCGCTGGACGCTTGAAGGGCTCGGCAACCGCCACCTATTCCCACTCCATCATATCCTACGCGTACAACCGATTGATTTCTCAAATGCTTTTCAGCCGACGAGATTCGAGTACCGTCAGAAATACCGTCAAAATTCTAATCCATTGAAACTACAGTATTTTTTCCAAAATCACGTTTCCGTGATCAGCGAATGCTTGAGGTTCGACTGGTTCTCAAGTTTTCACAGTCCCGATCACCGGGGACATCTCAGGGGAGTAGGTCATTCGTACCGGCTCGCGATAGAAAATCTGCCGCCTTCCACGGCCTTGGAGGATTCAAAGAATCCGGAACAACTTTCCACTACTGGGTCGAGTCAGACGGTCGCCTTATCGATGCCAGTACGCTCTTGCTGCATAAAACGACGGATCAATCCATAGTTCGATTGCCGGTCGTATACTGGCCAGTCGAACAACCCCTACCGCGCTACATTCGCTATGCTGAGGCAATGCGCGCTCACAGAGATGCTGAGTTCAGCACTGTGTTGGAGCAGAGAAAAACAGCGGAGGCTGTTGTCGAAGGAAGTCGTCGACGGCTCTCGAACAGGAGCGTGCACTCGAAACCAGAAATCCTCGACGGCCCAAGTTACGTAGTCGGTACCAAGGCAAGGCAAAGAACCCATGGGCAAAAGCCGCTGCTGAATTTGATGCGAACTTAAGCTAAGGACCGCCGCCTTTCTAGCAAAACGCTTTGGCAATCCTGAAGCTGGATAGAGCGACCAATAAATCGGTGTTGGCAACCTTGCCCTAGTCAGCTGAAGTTCTCTGAAATCCAAATCTGCATGAGGTCACTGTTCGTTGAAAGCCAGAATCGACCGTCAGGGGTGATGACTTGATGGATTGTATCTACAATCGGATGCGCTAATCCTTCGGATTTCCATGAGAATAGCCGACCCGCTACCAACCGATCTGCAAAATCATTCAGATTTATTCCATAGTGATTGGCAGCCTCCAACAAACTGGCATCGTTAAGTGCCAAGCAACCATGGTTCATCGCCATGCCGAAAACTACGTTCTCGTCGAGAGAAACCTCGAATGGAGTCCAATGTTGCGCTTCAACCTCGGATAGCTGCTTTTTGTTGAGCGTCTTGGCATAAAACATCCAGCCGCGTCGCTCTATTTCGATAACTGGCCTACCACTCAGAAGAGGCGCGATCGCTTCCATTTGCAAAGTGTCGTCGACTGGGAACCGGGCCTGAAATTCGTTACTCAAACGTGTCCATAGCAGTTCAAGCAGAAGCACTATCGGGGCTTCGCGCGTGGAGCCGAAAAGGTGCCATTCCCCGTCATCCAATTCGGGAACGATGTACGGGTGCCCATTCATCTTCAGAACGGCGTTCCTGCGACAGACGATCAAGTTGGGAAGAACCGCGGGGCCAGCAAGTCCATCGGGCACGTTTTCCAGCGCGTCCAAAAATCCATCGCGCAGGCCCAATTCACCTGCATAACCGTTATATCCGAACACGATCCTGATCGGTGCGAGCTGTTCGTGGGCTATCGTCCTTAGAATCTCGCCACCCGCTGACGAAATATCGTCAAGTTCGCCCTCTTCGGGAAATCTACCCATAAGCCGGGCAAACGCTCTGTTCGACGGCCCAAGGTGAACCTGCTTGTTTTTGGATAGGAGCAGTTCTTTCTGCTGAAGCGAAATGGCACGCATCTTGTTGATGCTGTCGGCAAGGTTCTTCGCGTAGAGGTTCTTCTTTACCTCAAACACTGCTAGAACATCGGCGATCGGCCATTCCCACTTGTCCGTCTTTGGGATTTTTCGACCGTTGCCACCCATGACCAGCATTGCGTCTGTTTGGTGACTGTGTTTGCCGTCAACACCCAGGACAAAACCGTCCACAAGTCGCAGATTGAGCTCGCTTGGGATCGCACGCTCAACAAGTTCGCGTGTCAAACCCTCATACATGTCGCCAATTGTCGGCGCGTGTTTCACCTCTTCCGCCGCCAGTAGCTTCGCTTCTTTTTCCTGCAATTCCTCCAGAAATTGAGCGAGAGTCGTAATCATGGGTCACTCGGAACGAACATGTGGGCCTACATAAAGAATCGGAATTGGTACGGGGTCGCGCCGAGCCCGGACATTCGCTTGACGACCCGCGCGAGAACCTTTGCATAGCTCATGGTCACCGGTAGCTGATCATAGAGCGCGTCGTTGTTCCAGTTCATCTTGGATAGCGCCAAGGCAGACCGTGCTGTATCGTCCCAAGGACCATGACCGGCATGACGCACGAGTCTGATTGGACGGGGTGTACTTCTAGCACCTTGAAAATAAGCGCCGCGATCATTGATGCCAGCAGCATTGCCGTGCATCCAAAGAAGACATTCTCGTGGACCAAGGCCTATAAGAGATCCCCGTTCGACAGGAAATGCGGCCGGCGTTCCTTTGCGGCTGCCGCCTTTTGGGCGATCAATCCTCGCCCCTCGCCACGGCACATCTTCCACCACCTGAACCAGGTCAACGGCCTCACAGAGATGTAGGGCCTCCATACAACCATCAATTTCGTCCGATTTGAATTCCGTCGATTTGTGCACGATTACTCGGCGCGGCGTGCGTCCGGCATGCCGACGTCTGTAAAGATCTAGTGAGCGTGTCATCACCCGGAACATCTCGTTGCGCGATAAGAAAGGATTTTCGCGCTGCACCTCAACCTCGTTGGCATTATAGGCCATGAACTCGAGGCCCGCGCCATCGCCGTCAAAAACTTGGCTGCAACAAGTCACGAAACGTGGTCGATCAGACGCCACCGGACGTACGGCATAGGAAATGCCAATATAAGCTGTGTCAGGGTCTGAATCCGCGAGTTTCCAAGGAATACCACCAGCTTTCGCATAAAGCGCCAAACCAATGCGCCACATCACGCTGGCTTTGTGAGGATAAGCGAGCGCTCGATCTTCCCTGACGAGTTGAATGGGCAGACGACGTGAGGCGCTTGCAGCCTTCAAATGGTCGTGGAGGTCGAAGTCTTCGCCCTCACCTCCGACAAAGCCAAGTGACCACGATTGAGGGACGTAAATGAAGATGACGTCAAACTGTTCCCGTATCGCATCGAGCGTCTGCACCGCTCGTGTGAGTCGTGAAGACAGAACCACATGCGGGGTACTTGAGTCGGCCATCTCTGGTCCGAGTCGATTGTCGAGTTCGATGTGGCAGTTCTTCGCAGCCGCTCGCATGTTCAGATTGAAAACACTTCTGAATCCAGGCCAATTTGGCAAATAGTCTCGCCGTTCTGTCGCTTTAAATTCGCTGTTGAGGTCCTTCATGAAGTTATAGAGCCGGTGGCTCTCTCCTGAAGGCGCGATTGTCGCGACCCGGATTGGGTCGGGAACGAGGCCGGCTGAATACGGTCCATATCGCAGGAGCCCGTTCAGCGGGTGGATTGCAACATCCCCAGTGTTGTCAGGGTGGAATGACAGTCGTGGCTCAGGAAACCAGAGATGAGGTGATACTTCAGCAGTCATGTGCGAGACCGTTTCGAAAATGCAGTTGTTTTTCCGAGAACAAAGGCGGCGTCGACTCCTGTGCTCACATTGAGCGCTCGGAGTTCTCTCCCATCCGCACAAAGCAGATCACCCCAAAACGAGATGAGATCATTGAGCTGCCGATTGTACCGTTTAACGCTGCGCTCCCGTGAGAAGTCCGTCGCCGCTGCTCGGTTCTCATCGGTAATACCCTCGATAAGTGTTCGCGGCTCAAAGACAAGCCAGAGCTTGTCGTTTGCCCACTCCAGGCGCGTCGCAAGGCCTTCGCGCCAGGTGAGGTCAGATTGCTTCGGTATTGCCCCCGAGAGGTTCCCAACAAGTCTTTTGAGGGGCGCCCACTTTGGGTCGGAGGGATCATTTGGGGTCAGAAAGTCGACGTTTCTACGACGCTTCAAAGTAAGGCTGTGTTCCCTTGAGAGAGCTTGGGACATAGCTTGCTTCAGCAAACCGCGTTCCTGACTGTCATAGCGAAGGCGCCGGATCTCGATTTCATGGAGATCGAAATCCTTAATCGAAGAACTTGCGAGTGCCGCCCGAACGTCTGCATCTGAACCAAATGCAAGAACACCCTTTGCAGAACGTGTCGCCAAGACCTCTACTTCAGCCTCTGTAATCGCCTCCGATACTTCCTTGAACCCCCCAATGTCGCAATCGACACGTCGGCACACGGTTGGCGTCGAGGTCACTTCAAGACCGTTCATGCGGATAACCGGATAGCTTCGATTGCTGGTAATTCGTGGCGGGGGTGAAAAGATGGAACGCTCGGCAGAAAAATCGTCAAGCTGGGCGGTATCAATGTTGGGAATGAGACGGACAAGGTCTCGGAGCGCCTCGTCGAAATTCTCTACTCGAACCAGGCCACCATCAATGCCTTTGTTTAGGGCGGCACTGAGAAAGCTACAAACCCTTTCCAGCGGGTCAAGCTCCCCACGATGGAGCCAAAAGAGGCCGCCCGGGAACGGTGAGGCATGTTCCAGCGCTTCTTCAAGCGCACTCATGATGGATTCGTCGCGACCGCTGTAACCGGCAACGACCAAGCCTCCACGCGCACAGGAACCCACCAGAAGGTCTCGCAGAGTAGCGTCTTGTTGGCGAAGCTCGTCACCTGTGTTCTTGAGGCGCCTTGAGCGAAAGTCGCCATGGAGCTTTATCTCCGCAGGCCAACGCTCACTGTTCATCGTTTGCCGCCCTAGATCCGGCGCGTCCAGTGCCACAGTTGTGAGGCTGCCTGTTCCTCCAAACACGCGTGCGCAGGCATCTGCGACAAGCGGATCGAAGTTGGTTGACCAGGTGAGTTTGGTATGGCCGGCCTTCATTAAGGTCGCCAATGCCATGTGGCCGTAGGAGGGTTTTGCGCCACTAATCTTACCGTCGATATAGGTCCTTCGATCCGCTTCACTTGGATACACCGCTTCAAATAGTGCAGCGTACTCTTCTGGGCTGTCTGGCGCCGGGTACGTTTCTTGACCGGTGATAAACTCCTCGATTCGGCTCCGGATGGCTGCGTTGGAAAGGTCAGCAACGGTTCGGAGTGAAACGCGCCGCTGACTGAGATAGAGCTGCTGTTTGAACTCCCAGATCATGTCCCAAGCGGTCGGAATGCCAGCAGAAGCTGAAGCGCCTGCGCCCAAGAGCCACATGAGACCTCCAGGTCGCATCGAAAATCTACGAGCGAAATCATCAGCTTCAACGGTTGGATATCTCGTTTCGCTCATGTGTCCGCCCAGACATCTTGCCAGGCCGAGAATTCTGAAGGTCGCACCTGGTAACGTGCAAAGTTGCCTGAGTGCAGGCTGAGGAGTTCCTCTTCAACGACGGCAGCAAACGAGTCTTGATCTTCAGGCGCGACCGCTTTTTCAGCCAGCTTTGAGAGTTCGTCAGCTACCCCTCTGCGCGGCACCTTGGCACGAATGATCTGTGCGACAGTATCACGGAGCTCCGCGCGATACTTCAACCGAAACGGATCGGGTTCGCCCAAAGATTGCCTGACGGCTGCATATTGGGCGGCAGACCGTTCATAGGCCCAGAGGAATACGTCCTTCAGAAGTGCCGTATCGTTGAGCTCGTAGACGCCGAGGATGGCTTCGGTGTAAGCGCGCTGCGGGACATCGGTGAATGAGAATGGTGCCAGATTGCCTTTGATCAGAGGTATGTTGGCCGCAAGCCGTGAGACACGTTTATTGACGTCGTCGAAGGGCTGCAAATAGGGAATGTGCACCATGACGAAGAAGGCCTGTTCGAACGGGTTATTGATCGCGGCGGCCTTGGACAGGATCGTATTGAAGCATTCGTCAATCAGTTGCGGGACCTCAAGCGGGTGGAACGCCGACTTTTCGATGCCCACAGCGATGTAACGCAGTCGGCCTGCGGCGGTCGGATCAGCCAAGAGGTTGTTCGACAAGAGCGCGTGAAGGTTCAATAATGTGTAGGGATTGAAGTCGATTTCATCGACCGATCCCACCAAGAATTCAATCGCATCCTTGTGATTGAGGATCATTTGCGCCTCGATATGATCCCGTCCGGTCGCCTCTTCTCCGAATTCTATCAATCGTTTGGTATCAAGGAGGGAATATGTGTTGCCCTCCAAGCGGCTGGAGTTCCACGCGAGATCGATCAAAAGGCGGTTCAGAATAAGCTTGGCATACGTGCCAGCTGGCTGAGTGGCCGTCTGCTGCTTGCCGAGCCTTTCGAGGCGGACCCAGTCGTCCTCTTTAATATAGAAGGTTACATTGGGCTCGTATTGATCAAGAAAGTCGCGATTGTATCCCACCGGCTTGCGCCCTGCGATAGGCTTCTGAACGTAGGCCCGAACGGCCTTTGCGTTGTCCGACAAGGTGATGAGATCATCATAGTCCAGGCTATCGTCATCGTTCCCGACCGCAGGCGTCTCTTCGGATGCCACGAGATGATAACGCGCCCATCGACCGCTGCCTTCCATCCGCAACCGGCCGCTGCTTACAAGGTGCTTCAGCCGATATTGCAATGTCCGGCGCGGGACATCATGGGTCAGCTTTTCAGCGATACCCGGTGCGGCGATGCCATCGGTATGGCCGGCCACGATATCGATGAGCTCCTCGACGGCATCTTCGGGAACTTTGTTGGCCATTATCGCCTTTCTTGCGCATAGACTATAGACGCAAGTATGGCTCTTATAGGCGCAAGTTTCAAGTTTAGGCGCAAGAATATCTCTTAGACGCAACAATTATTGCGCGTATGAACGGAAAAACAGATGGCGAAAGACGATGAGAGGCTTATCCAAGAGGTGCTGGCGGAACTTGGCCGAGATGCCGATCCAAAGGTCATCGCCGATAGGGTCAAACGTCTCGATCTCGGGTTACCGGTTGAGGATGAATTCATCGCGGTCTGCAGCTGGCTCGGCAAAACCCGTCTCATCCACAAACTGGATCAACACCAGGCTCCCCCTCACTCGCGAGACGACTACCAAATCCCTGATCTCTTAGCACAGTATCAGAATACCGGACCGGTCCTTATCGAGGTAAAGGCGAAGAAGGCGCATACCCTCTCTTTTAAACCGGACTACCTCGCAAAACTGCAATCATATGCCAACCTTCTGAACATCCCGTTGCTCATCGCATGGAAATACCGTGGCATCTGGACGCTCTTTGAAGCGAAACACCTGACCAAGGCGCGTAAAAATTTCAACATTCGATTTTTTCACGCCCTGCGGGAAAACTTACTTGGCGTGTTGGCGGGTGATGTTGCCTACAAAATTGCAACAGGAGCGGGTGTTCATTTTAGGTTCAAGAAAGAGAAGTTGATAGACACCGAGAGTACAGACGATGGTTTCACCGAACAGTGGCAAATGCGCGTCGATAAGGTCGGCTTTACATCCGCAGGCGCCAAGCCAACGGAAACGCTTGATAGTGAGGTCACAACACTTTTTACAACTTGGGATCTCGCAGAACGCCAGGCTCACTCGGACACCCATGTCGAGATGCAATTCGTCGCCACTGAAGATGACGGTATTATGTTTAGCCACACGGCCCTGGTCCACCTGCTAAATTGGTCACTGCCGGACGGCGCTTCAATCAACTGGCGACATACGCTTCGCCGAGATTCGGTCGTCAGCAACATGTCCCATTTCACGCAGGCGCTTCAACGCGCGCTCGAGCAGAAAGTCGTTCGGATCATATTGAATCAGCAACCGCAAAGCTGGCCGGAATTCTTACCGAAATGAGTCCGGAAAAAAAAGAAACAGGCTCCATCAAGCCGTTGCCGCGTTTGCTCTTCGATATCTATGCACTCGCCCTGCCGCGCGGACATGGGTTCGGGCAGCGACCGCCCATTGGCGCCTGGCAGCGTGAAGACGGCATATCCTATGGCGTGATCACGCAGCATGTTGAAACGGGAGAAATTGGAATTCTCGCTATGCGTCGCCGCATCGACCATACCTGGGCTGAAATCGCCAACGAGACGGGTCTGGCTTCCCAAGATGTTGCTATGAGCAAGATCGAACAATTGCTGCAAGATGGATCACCCAAGCAGCCTATGCCGCCGAACACAGCACCTAGACCGGCATTGACCGACTTTGGCGACCGCAAAGCGAGCACGGTGTTTCGGACGCTGGCAACACCATCGCATCTGATTGGGGCTTGGACGCTCAATCAACTCTATCTGGCAATGCCAGCTCCAGACAGAAATTGGGTAGGCGACTGTCAGACCGGGAACTTTCACACACGGCTATGGGAGGCCCAACTTCTGGCAAGCCTTCGGGAGCAAGGGTTGCTTGTGACGCAACCCCATCCCTCTCCAGACTTCCGGATTGAAAATCGCAAAGGTGGCGCTGCATGGGTGGAAGCCGTGACAGCAAACCCAACAGTCCCATACGATCACGTCAATGCCCGCCCAAGCATTCAGCCTGAAGAACGTGATGCATTGTTTTTCGGACCTGCCGCCCTTCGGTTTGCCAAGACACTTGGGAACAAACTACAGAAGAACTACCATCTCCTTCCCCACGTCAGAGATATGCCGTTTGCGATCGCCCTCGCAGACTTCCATGCACCAGCCTCGATGATTTGGAGTCGTGAAGCCCTCATCGGTTACCTGTATGGATTGGGTGTCGAGCCACAGATCGTCGACGGTAAGCGCGTTGCAGTGCCAACGAAGAGAGCTGAACTTTTGGGGGAAACGTCTTTTCCGGCGGGACTTTTTTCCCACAGCAGACACGAAGAACTGTCGGCGGTTGTCTTCTCGAACGCCTGTTCAATTTCAAAGTTGAACCGCGTTCCGATCTCGGCCGGAGCGGATACCGGAGGGTTTCGCTATATGCGCATCGGCCGCTTTTTTGATCGCACACCGGGCGCGTTGGAAGGCATTCCATTCTGCCTCGACATCACGAGTGAAGAGTATCGATATCTCTGGCCGCAGGGACACGAACCATGGTCGGCAGAACTCGAAGTGTTTCACAATCCCCATGCTCGGCACCCTTTACCGGAGGCACTGATACCAGAAGCGACACATTGGGTTCAGGAGGACGGTGAGATGATTTGTCGAGCATTTTATGAGACGTCCATTCTCTGGTCGCAGACGCGGATCTTGAACCAGGATGATTGCATACCGACATTGGATGACTTCATGCTAAAGGACGGCGATACTGACTAGTCCGGTTCCAACCTTTTATCGGTATCGTCACCCTGCGAAGCTGATGCCAGACGAAGACGCTGAAATGCGCCCTCCGGAAAAAGCACATCAAATGCACGACCTGCCAACATCTCCTTGTTGGGCTGGCCTTGCTCAGAGGCAAGATTGCGTTCGAGCTTCTTTGCGATGGACGGGGTGTTCAGAAGATCTGTCACTTTTGCCGCCGCTAGGCACATGAACGCATGAGACCAAGATCGACGCCCCTTCGGTTCCAGCAAGAGTGAATTGACGAGGTGGGGCAGATTGGAGATGTCGATCTTGGTTTTAACCGAGATTGTGTTTCGACGGACTGTGGCGAGGACGCCAAGCGCACGCACTGTATCGTATGGTTCGCCGAGTGTGCTCCAAGCTGCTCCACCGACTATCGTAGTGATCTCATCCCAACATTGGCCCGCCTGTTCATGATCGCACTCGGTGAGGGCAGCATAGAATTGTTCGCGTAACCGCACGGCCTCTTTGTCGCGTGTAACTAGTTGGTCGAGATAACTGTCGTAACTGCTCTCTGCTGACTTGGGCCGATCGCCAGGTTGTCCCCAATCGATTTCATCGGGCGGGACGATCCGCTGTCGCCAAATTGGAGCGAGCCCGTTGCGGATAGGGCCAGGTAACAACCGCATCAGCCGAAAGCGTGGGGCCCCGACGGCTCTGGCGACGGAAAGTACTTCCCCGTCCACGGCGAAAACTTGTCCGTCATTGCGCAGATAGATGTCCTTGAAAGCACGCCGCTCCAGCTGCACCACATCGCCGGACACAATCCAACAAAGGCGGATTCCGTTTTCCGCATAAAAATCCTCACGGCGTGTGATGGTTGGAAGTTGTGTCGTTGCTAGCTGAATTTCAAAGGCTGCTGCCGCCCCCTGCCATGATGCCGCAAAGACATCTGGAAACGCATACCGTCCTTCTGATCCCTTGGTGTAGCGTTCAGGGGTTACACCCATTTCAGCCGTATGGGTGTCCAATTCGAGGATTTCGCAAATCATCGCCTTCAGGTTCTTGTGGCGCTCGCCTTCCTGGTTTCCCTTGAACTTCGAGGCGTCGATCGAACGGAAATTAGAAGCGTTGGCGGCTGCCCATCGGCAGTCCTTGATGTCCGTTCCGAAATGATAGCAGTGGCGTCGACCTGCCGTTGACTCACGTCCATATACTGGACCGCGGCAGTCACCGCACAAGAGTGCCGGATCACCTCGATGCCTCGATCGGGTCGCCTCTGCCCGCAACTCGGTCCATTCCGTGTCCGATAGTGCCCGCAAGTACGTCTCCGCGTGAACAGGATGTTGAAAGCCCGGAACATAGATGGCTTCGATGCTGAGGCTGACCTTGGTCAAAGAATCTCACTGAGCTCCAACTTCGGCAGATCCCGCAAGCTCTGCAGTTGAAACGTCGCCAGGAACTCTGGCGTTGTCACAAAGCTATGCGGCGCGCCGGGCCGCGGTGCCTTGGGTCTATTGGCAATCATGTTCCTGTAGCGAAGCAGTACCAGCAGATCGCGGCTGTTCTCTTTGCCAAAAATCCCCTTAAGCCCGTCGGGGGTTATCGGCTGGTGATAGGCGGCGGCATAGAGCACGGCCATTTCCGTCTCATAGAACGCCAACGACCGCTCGCCAAGATCAGCCGCGGCCTTGATCGCGTCGGCAAACGACGTCCAGGTCCAGAATATCCAACAGCTCGCCATCTGCACAAGCTCATATGGTCGGCGGACCAGTTCCGCCTGGATGTCGTCGATCAGCAGACCGAGCGACGCCCCCTGCCCCACAACACGCGCTAGATCGTCCCGACCGACCGGCGACGCGCTCGCAAACAGCACCGCCTCGATCCGCCCCATCAATTCGCGAGCCACGCCCAACTCGAATAGCCGGTCGCAGAAGCGCCGCGCCGCGCGCGAAGTCATCGAGGCTGATGTACCATGGATCATCGGCGACAGCATGCCCGACGGCGCGACAGCATCCTCTTTGAGAAATACGACAACCACATCGTCCGATCCTTTGGTGCGCAATTTCTCGGCCCGCCTCGTCGATACCCTGGTCGATCCAATCGGCAATCTGTTCCTGCATAGAAGGAAAACAAACCTTTGCCACCTTCACTTTCCAATCCCGTGCCAACAAACGGATGCGGCCGGCCTCCCGCCAGAAGGCCAGGACGTCGCCATCTGGGGTCCATTGCCGCACCCCGTCCGCGTCCGGCGGTGTCAGATGATAAGCGTCACGGATATCGGCTAAGGTTGCCATCCGTCCTTCGAGTTTCGACGTCGCAACAGCCGCCTTCAGGGCGAGCGTGTTGGCAAGCAGTGTCTTGGGGATTGATTCACCGTTTTGGGTCAGAATCACATTGAGCATGGCGAAGATAGCGCCTGAGACAAACGCCAGGTTTTCCGGAGTTTTGCCAGAGGCAAGCGGTGGATCAGGTCGGCAGCCGGGGTAAGCTTGGCAGATCATTGGTAGGTGCTGGAGGCTCACGAATCATGGCGCCAAGTGAGACCCATAGCGGCGCTTTTCACCACGAAATACGAGTAAAACCGCCCCACTGTGCACACGCTACGCCTGTCCAATAAGTTTGCCTAATCGGACGCGAAACAGATTTATGACATTTGGTATCTGTGCCTGTTCTAGAGCATTGACGTCCACCAATAAAAACCCTCAAGGAATTGGTACCGCACGAACAAGTAGTACTTTCACGAGTCCCTTCTATTCCACACCAGGAACGCTGCCCCGTTCTCCTCGAACAGGGCGGCGCGGATGGGTTCGGGGAAACTCGGATCATCGAGCTGGACGCTGAGATAGTCACGCGGCTCGTCGTGATTGGTCTTTGCTTTCCAGGCGGCGCCCAGCTCCGCACGTCCGGCATAGATCCGGAAATCCGGCGCGCCCTCGCTCGTCTTGGCATCGTTGGCAACAATCTTCGCTTTCACATTGACGGTCAGGGTGCGGATCGTGCCGGTATAGCCGTCCTTGCCGGGCGTAAAACTTCCTATGGTGGCCATCTATACCTCCCTGGTTGGTGATGGGTTTGAAGATGCTGTGCGGATTGCCGGTCCGGCTGCGGCTAGCTCCCTGCGGGCGCGTTTGAAGCCGGCATCGGCATTGATGAAGGCGTCCAACATGAAGGGGATGAGATCGGCGACGCTTTCCTTGTTGCCGTAGGAACGCCGGTAGATTTCGGCATAGTCGTTGAGCGCAGATTTCAGGCTGGCGTCGGCGGTGAAGGTGATCTTGACCGACTCTCGATCCGGCAGCTTGTCGAGCTTCAGGGTCATGGTGATGCGCTCCGCGCGCCATAGGGCCGCAGCACAATGTCCTGGTGGACGATGATACGCAGCGGCCAGCCCGGACGGATCGTGATGGTGGGCTGGATGTTGAGGTTACGCTCGGTGAGGGTCTGGCCGGCCTGATTGGCGCTATCCTGCGCCGAACCACGAATAGCCTCGACGAGATCGCTTTCGTCATCGCCAAAAGTCAGTTCCGTGCCCACACCGAGCAGGGTGGACAGCGCGATGCCCGTGATCAACCGCCAGGTGTGGAAGTTCACCTCGTCTTCGAGACCTGCATAACCGGCCATATCCGTGCCCGGCAGGTTTTCGATGACGATGGAGGAGCCGTCCGGCATGATGATGCGCTGCCAGACGACGAGCGCCCGCTCCTGCCCAAAGGCAACGACACTGTCATAGGTGCCGATGACGCGTGAACCCTGCGGGATCAACAGATGCGAGCCCGTCGGCGTGTCATAGACGTTCTCGGTCACCTGCGCGATGACACGCCCCGGCAGATCGGAATTGATGCCGGTGATGAGGCTTGCTGGGATGATGGCACCGGCCATGATTTGGTAAGGCGAGGCCGGATCCTGCAGCGTGTGTGGATTGTAGATATCGGTATCGACTTCGCCGTTCAGGAATTCGAGCTTGCGGCCCTGAAGATTCTGATCGCTCTGCCGGTCGAGTTCGAGCGGCTGGTTGCCAAGAGAGCTGTTCTGGGAAAGCACATCGAACGGATTGTTATCGACCGAAGACCGATCGGTTCCAGCGCCAGAAGTAGAATCGCTCTGTTCGCGCAAACCGGCCGTCAAACTGCCGATACCGGCGACTTGCGAGGACAGCTGGAAGAACACACCGGCTTCCCGGCCCTGTTGCTGCAACCGCGCCTGCCGTATGCGTTCGGCGCGCTCTGCATCATCTTCCGGGTTCGGGCGGAATGGCAGTTGGGAGGATGGTTCGATCCCAAGTTCCCGCTCCCTGCGCACGACCGCGCTACCAATGTCGCCCGGCAAGGGCGGTCCGAGCTCGATTTCGGGACGCAGATCGCTATAGCGCCTGGGCAGAGCTTCCAAACCATCCGGTGTCGGATTGTTGCCAGTTCGGATCAGCTCGCGGCCTGTCTCCTGACGGTCGAACAGGCGTGGCGGATCGAGCGCGAAGATCGTTGCGCCAGAGATCAGCAGCAGTCCAAGGCCAGACAATAGATAGAGCACGCGCCGATTGATCCGGGTCACCGGGCGGGGCCCAGAACGAATGGCCAGATCTTCCGGATCGATCTTCGGGACGTGATCCATATTGTCCGCAGTCATCGATCGTTCTCCCAAAGTCCGGAAAACACCGTCTGCTGTCGATGCCGCTGCGCAGTCCCATCGGTGCGTGTTATGCGCACGACTTGTTGCGGGTCCTCACCAAGGCGTAGCTCAGCGGCCGCGAACAGGTGATCGACGATGTAGTAATTTCTTCGAACCCGATAATTGACGAGCTGGTTTTCGCCATTGGCGCCGACCACGAAAAGCGGCGGCGCCTCGCCCTGATCAAGCCTGAGTGGGAACTGAATATAGACCTTGTGCATATCGTCGAAGACACGGACCGGACGCCAAGGCGGCGTGTCGCCAGTGATCTCATAGCGGAACCGCAATTGCTCCAACCGCAGACCCTCGTCGATCACCTGGTCTGCCGCATCGATGGCTTCGGCGTTGCGCTGTTGCAGCGCCAGCAGGGCATCGCGCGGGTAATGCCAGGACACCGACGCCATATAGGTTTCCGGTGTGCTTCTGAGTTCCAGATGATAGGCTCGGCGGTCGGTGATAATGACAAGGTTGGTGCGTAGACCCTCAGCGATCGGCTTGACCAGCACATGCGCTCGATCGCCGCTAACGGTGTCGCCGATCACCCATCGCACGGTGTCGCCGGCGGAGACCGCGACGATTTCTTCGCCAGCCTGGAGTGTAATGTTGCTGACCATTTCGGGCATTGTGTAGAGTTGGTAGAGCGCGCCCTCCGTGTAGGGATAGACTTGGACCGCATTGACATAGCCTTCGCCCGTTGGCTCCACTGCGGCCGCGCTGTTGGCGGCGTCGACGCGGGTTTGCGGATCCCTATCATCGACTGGCGGCTCCCATTCCTCCGGCACCGGCATCAACTGACCAGGCATTGGCACCGGTTCGGGCAGCGCGACGATCTCGACCGGCAGCGACGGCTCCGCAGTGAGCGCGGCGGCACTGAAATCGTCCGTGTCATAGCTAATTTCCGGTGGAAGGTCTTGATGGGCGCAGGCAGTGAGCACGACCGGCGCAGCCAGAGCGATAAGCGTCTTTCTCATTGTTCATCTCCTAGAATGCGGTCGCGGCTCCAGTTCAGCCCGTGCACATAGATGCCCAGGGGGTTCTTCCTGAGCGCCTCTTCTGTGCGTGGGCGCTGAATGACGATGGACAGGACCGCGGAATAGCGCGTGGTGTCGGCGAGCGATCCGTTCTCGAATTCCTGCTCACGCCAGCGCACGTCGAAACTGTCGCCGGACGACCGCACAACGCTGGTCACCTCGACGGCGATGGTACGCTGGCCAACGCGTGAGAACGGATCGCTCTGGCGCGCATAATCGTTCAGCGTGTTGGCGGCTTGTGCGGTGGTGTAGTCATAGGCGCGCAGCCAGTTCTGGCGCACGACAATCGGATCAATGGAGATCGAGCGGACGTTTTCGATGAAGCGCGCCAGATGGAAGGCGATCTGGGCATCGGTCGGCTCATAGGTATGGATCGCCGGACCGACGGCACGGGTTTCGCCGAGTTGGTCGACCTCCACCACATAGGGCGTGATCGTGCTGCGCCCGGCCTGCCAGATGACGCCGCCCGAAAGACCTAGCGACAAAGCCAGGCAGCCGAAGGCCATCAACCGCCAATTATTCGCTTGCACCCGGGCCGAGCCGATCCGCTCGTCCCAGACCTGGCCAGCTTTCTGGTAGGGCGTTTCCGGTTCCGGTGTCTGGCCATAGGTCGTGGTGGATCGCTTGAACATCAATCGTCATCCTTCAATCATCGTCTTTCAGTCTTGGATTCTCGCCGGATGCCGGCCGGTCGCCGTCGCGGATCGTGTGGGCGGCCACGGTGACGCCCTCGCGCATCCGTTGTTCGTGGCGCAGTTTCCGGGCCCAACCAGGCGCGCCATCACCGACAGTTGTGGTGGCATTGGCTGTGTTCGAGCTGTCAGGAAGTGTTCCGCCCGTCGCGGTGAACCCACCGCGCTGGCCTTCGTCGAAGGACTCGCTCACGCCGGAGGTCATGCGGCTTGCCACACTGCGCACGCCTTGGCCAACGGCGCCCGCACCGGCACGGGCAACACCAGCCACACCGGCCGCGATGCCTTCCGCACCACCAGCACCGGAGGCTGCACGACCGAGAGTGAACGCCGACGTGGCACCGCCCGCTACCGAAGATGCCGCCCTGGTCGCGCCAACGGCACCGGAGCCAACGGCACGGGCGCCGCCGATGGCAAAACCGGTTGCTGCCGCGCCCCCGATCGCAAGACCAGCGGCCGATCCGGCGACAGCGCCGGCGCCCAATTGCGGCGCGCCGGACACGAGACCGGCGGCAATGCCCGGACCAAAAATACCGAGCATGAAGATGGCGAGCGCGCCGAGCACGGTTGAAAGCGCCTGTTCGATGGTGATATCGCCGCCGCCAAACGAGGCGGCGAAGCTGCCAAACAGCGTCGAGCCGATGCCGACAATGACAGCGAGCACCATCAGCTTGATGCCGGCGGCGACCACATTGCCGAGCACGCGTTCGGCCAGAAACGCGGTCTTGTTCCAGAGCGCGAAGGGAACGAGGATGAAGCCTGCCAACGTCGTCAGCTTAAATTCCAAAATTGTGATGAAGAGCTGGATCGACAGGATGAAGAAGGCGAGCAGCACGATGATCCAGGCGATCATCAAGACGAGGATCTGCACGAAGTTCTCAAAGAAGGCGATCGGCCCGAGCATGTCCTGTGCTTCGATCAGCAGCGGCTGCGCGGCTTCGAACCCGGTTGCCGCGACAAAGCCCGGCCGCATCAGATCTTCGGCGGAGATCGGGGAGCCAGTGGCGCGCAGACCGAGCCCGGCGAAACTGTCGAAGATGATGGTGGACAGGGCCGCAAAGTTGTTCAGGATGAAGGCAAACGCGCCGACATAGAGCACTTTGCGAATGAGCGCCGGCATCACGGATTTGTCGTCCGACAACGCCCAGAACAAACCGGCCAGCGTGATGTCGATGCCGATTAGGATCGTCGTCAGGAATGCGACATCCGGACCCAGCAATCCGAAGCCTGACTCGATATAGGTGACGAAGGTTTCGGTGAACGCATCGATGACGCCAACATTGTCCATTTAGGTCTCCTTGGCGCGCGGCCCTCAATTCCTAGCGGGAGTAGCTGCTGCCGGAGCCGATGAAGCGGGAGAACCGGGCGCGGGCCTGTTCCCGCGCTGCGACCGCCTGCGCATTCTGGAGCGCATCGGCGCGGGCTGATGCCGCCAGCAAGCTCTGAAGCTGTATGGATTGTTTGGCGGCCAATGCTGTCAGCTGGTTGCCGGCCTGGGCGACTTGGAGATTGCCGACGGCACTCTGACTCTCATCAACGAGCCGGTCGAGGGTCGTGGCATCCGTGCGCAACTGCCCGACCACCTCGGCCTGCACTTCCAGGCTGTGCTTGAACCCCTCACGGACAAGCATCCATGCCTCATGCGCGTCCTGCACGATGCGTGAGGTTGTGACAGCATCGGCATATTCTTCCGGGAACAGGCGCAGATATTCGGCGTCGATCGCCGAGACATCATAGGCGATGCCCCGCGCATCCACGATCAGCTGATCGACCTGCCGCAGTGAGGCCTGCAGTTCGTCCGCGACCGAACTGGGCAGGTTCGCCAGGTTCTGCGCCTGATTGACCAGCATCTGCGCCTCGTTGGCGAGCTGCGTGATCTGGTTGTTGATCTGCTCGAGCGTTCGCGCCGCTGTCAGAATGTTCTGCGCATGGTTGGACGGATCGTAAACGATGCGGCCGGTGCCGAAGAAGGCGTTGGCTTCCGGAACCGGTGCGGTGACGATCAGTGCCGCCGCACATACGGCCAAAATCTGCCTATTCATGATGTTCTCCTGTTTGGGAGAGTCGGTCGTTGGTGGCGATCAGCTCCGCGGCCCATTCCAGCCGCTTGGCGCGCAGCCAACTGTCGGCGAATTCGTCTTCGCCATGGGCAGCGATCAGTTCGTCCATCAGCGCGTGATCTTGTTTGGTGGATGCGCCGGTAAAGGCGAGCGCGACCGGGCCGAGCGAGAGGTCGAACAGCCGGTTGCCTTGGCGGGACTGGACGTAATAGTCGCGCTTGGGCACGGACCGGGCGATAATCTCGATCTGGCGGGCGTTCAGCCCGAAGGCCTCGTAGATGACCCTGGCCTGAGGTTCGACGGCGCGGTCATTGGGCAGGAAGATGCGGGTCGGACAGCTCTCGATGATCGCCGGCGCGATCGAGCTGCCGGCGATGTCTGACAGGCCCTGGGTTGCGAAGATCACGGACACGTTCTGCTTGCGCAGCGTCTTCAGCCATTCGCGAATGCGGGCGGCGAAGGCCGGATTATCGAGAAACAGCCAGGCCTCATCGAGGATGAGAAGTGCTGGTCTGCCATCGAACCGCGCTTCGAGCCGATGGAAGAGATAGGTGAGCACCGGCAGCACCGCGCCAGTCTCATGCATCAGCTCTTCCATCTCGAAGCACTGGACGGCGCCGAGCGTCAGCTCGTCATCATCCGCATCGAGCAAGCGGCCATAGGGACCTTCAAGCGTATAGGGCTGGAGCGCCTGTCGCAGGTCTTTGCGTTGTAGCAATGTCTCCAAACCCGTCAGTGTGCGTTCGGGTTTTGGGGCGGCGGCAAGGTTCGACAGCGCCGACCAGGCCGCGTCCTTGATCTCCGGCATGATCGCGACGCCCTCATGGGCAAAGAGATCGACAAGCCAGCCTTGCGCGAAGGAGCGTTCGGCAACAAGATCGATATTGGAGAGCGGCTGGAAGGCCAACGCGCCTTTGATGCCCTCCTTTGCCGATCCCAGATCGAACCAGGCGCCGCCCATGCCGAGGACGGCGGCACGTGCCGAACCTCCCTTGTCGAAGATGGTGATTTGGGCATTCGCATAGCGACGGAACTGCAAAGCGATCAGCGACAGCAACACCGATTTGCCCGCCCCGGTCGGGCCGACGATTAGCGTATGGCCGACATCGCCGATGTGGGTGACCAGGCGGAACGGCGTCGTCCCATTGGTCCGCACGGTGATCAACGGTGGTCCGTTCAGATGTTCATTCTTCGCCGGCCCGGCCCAGATCGCCGACAGCGGCATCATATGGGCAAGGTTCAGCGTGTTGACGGGCGCCGCACGAACATTGGCATAGACATGGCCCGGCAAAGACGACAGCCACGCCTCGACGGCATTGGCGGTCTCGTCGATGGTGGCAAAGCCGCGCTCGTCGATGATACGCTGCGCCGCCCGGAGTTTCTCGCGAACCTGATTTTCGTTCTCGTCCCAAACGACAACGGTCGTGGTCACATAACCATAAGAGACGAGATCAGCGCCCAGTTCCTGTAACGCCGCGTCGGCGTCGGCCGCCTTGTTGTCGGCGTCTGTGTCGACCAGCACGGAGGCTTCGTTGGTCATCACCTCCTTGATGATGGCGGCGATCGATTTGCGTTTGGCGAACCATTGCCGGCGCGTGCGCCGGATCACCCGTTCGGCGGCCGCCTTGTCGAGCGGCACGAAACGCGTCATCCATCGATATGCGAAGCCGAGACTGTCGAGCTGGCTCATCAGACCCGGTGTGGTCGATCCCGGAAAGCCGAGGATCGTCAGCACGCGCAAATGCGCCTCGCCCAGCATGGGTGCGAGGCCACCGGTGAGCGATGTATCGACCAGAAGCGCATCGAGATAGGCGGCAATGTCCGGCACGGCGACCTTGTGCCGCCGGTTCGAAATGCAGCTGTGCAGATAGGTCAGCGTCTCGCCATCATCGAGCGGCGCGACCTCCGGCATCAATTGTCCGAGAAGATCGAGCGCCCGGTCGGTCTGCTGGATAAAGGCGTCGAGATGATCGTGATAGTTCAGCTTGGTTCTGTCGCCGGCGCTTTCGATCAGCATCTCTTCCGCACGCCCGACCGTCTCGGCGGGCGGCAGATAGGTGAAGGTGAGCAAAGTGCTCGTCTCAAACAGATCGCCCGATTGTTCAAACCTGGCGCGCCGTTCCTCGTCGATCAGACCAGATACCGGATCGGGGAAATTGGATCGCGGGTAATCCCGCGCTTGATGGCGCTCGGCCTCAAAGAACAGTGCCCAACCCGAGCCGAAGCGCCGCAGCACATTGTTGATGCGCGCACAGGTCGCGACCAGTTCGGCTTCTGTGGCGCTTTCCAGATCCGGTCCGCGATACCGCGCAGAACGCTGGAAGCTGCCATCCTTGTTGAGGACAACGCCCGGCGCGACCAGACAGGCCCAAGGCAGAAAGTCGGCGAGCAGCGCCGGGCGCTTGCGGTATTCGGCCAGATTCAGCATGACAGATGCCCCTGGTGCCGGACGTGGCGGACGAGCACGTCCATGAAGGCCGGGTCTTTTTTCGCGGCATAGACCGCCACGCCATGGCCGACGATCCAGACGACGATGCCGGCAATCCAGAGCTGAAGACCCAGGCCAAGGGCTGCGGCCAATGTGCCGTTGACGATTGCGACCGTGCGCGGTGCGCCACCCAGCAAGATCGGTTCGGTCAATGCCCGGTGCAGCGGTATTTCGAAGCCGTCTATGTTGCTGTTGGAGACGCTCATGCGATCAGTGCTCCGCCGCCAAAGGAAAAGAACGACAGGAAGAAGCTTGTCGCGGCAAAGGCGATCGACAGGCCGAAAACGATCTGGATCAGGCGCCGGAAGCCACCGGATGTTTCGCCAAAGGCAAGTGACAGTCCGGTGATCACGATGATGATCACCGCGATGATGCGGGCTACAGGCCCCTCGATCGATTCCAGGATCGAGGTCAGCGGCGCTTCCCAGGGCATGCCCGAACCGGCGGCGTGAGCGGCGCTGGAGCAGGCAAAGACGGCTGTCGCGACAAGGCCGCCAACAAGGACCAGCCGGCCCGCCATCCAGAGTTCGGCGGTCCAAGCTTTGTTGGGCCAATCTTCATCAAACAAGGATAATGGGCGCATGAAAGTGTCTCCTTGGATCAGGCAATGGGGACGAGATGGACGGGGGTCAGCGGTTTGAGGCGGTAATCGCCGTCCGCGGTCAGGCCTTCGACGGCGGCGACCGTCTCGACACGGCGGCCGGAACTGCGGCCTTTGAGGAAAACCACGACATCGATGGCTTCGGCGATCAGGCGGCGCGGCACGGTGACGACGGCTTCCTGGATGAGCTGTTCAAGCCGGTAGAGCCCGGCATGGGCGGAATTGGCATGTAGCGTGGTGATCCCGCCCGGATGACCGGTGTTCCAAGCTTTCAGCATGTCCAGCGCCTCGGCGCCGCGCACCTCGCCGACAATGATCCGGTCGGGCCGCAGCCGCAGCGTCGAGCGGACCAGATCGGCTAGCGAGGCGACGCCCGGCTTGGTGCGCAGGCTGACGGAGTCTTCAGCCGCACACGACAGTTCGCGCGTGTCCTCGATCAGGATGACCCGGTCGCCGCCCTCGGCCACCTCGGCCAGCAGCGCATTGACCAAAGTGGTCTTCCCGGAGCTTGTGCCGCCGACCACGACAATGTTCTTGGCCGACACCACCGCTTCGGAAAGCACTTTGGCTTGCAGTGGCGACATGATCTGCGCTTCGACATAGTCGATCAGCCGGTAGAGCACCTGGGCCGGTTTGCGGATCGAAAAACACGGCGCCGGTGCCACTGGTGGCAGCAGGCCCTCGAACCGCTCACCGCTTTCCGGCAGTTCGGCGGAAACGACCGGGCGTTCGGAATGGCATTCCTGGCCGATATGGCTAGCCACCAGCCGGATGATCCGTTCGGTTTCGGAGGATGCCAGCACCGCGCCGGTGTCAATGCGTCCATCGCCGTGCCGGTCGATCCAAAGTTTTCCGTCCGGATTGACCATCACCTCGATGACGGTGGGGTCGGTCAGCGCATTGGCGATCGCCGGCCCCATCGCGGTGCGCAGCATGGTGCGCTGCCGGTCGCGCGTTGTGGGATTGAACCGGTCAGACATGGCCGCCCTCCCCGTCCTGGTCGTCTGCGGCCTCGGCGT
The DNA here is from genome assembly GCA_046290415.1 of Hyphomicrobiales bacterium. Taxonomy (GTDB): domain Bacteria; phylum Pseudomonadota; class Alphaproteobacteria; order Rhizobiales; family MH13; genus MH13. The sequence continues at coordinate 18,980 of JBKAGN010000019.1, read as the reverse complement.
CATGCATGTCGTCGGGCCGATCGTCCTCAAATCCGTCGGTGGGACCGTCGTCATTGGGAGTTGTTACGTCGCGCACGGCGCGCAGCGCTGCCAATTCTTCTTGCGTGAAGAAGTCGCTTTCTTCCGCGCTGATCTCCTCCAGGACATCGCGGACCATGTTCTTGCCGCCCGCAAGTCGGCGTCCGAGCTGTGATATGAAATATTCGAAGCGCTCCTTGCCGAGCGCGCGGGCGGCATCCTGATCCGTGTTGGGCAAGGGAGGTGTCACGGTCAGGAAAAAGCGGACGAAGAGCGCAAGCGTCTCGGTGGTGATCGAGAGATTGCGCTCCAGCCGGTCATACTGGCGGGTCAGGCGATCCAGACGCCGGATCAGCGCGCCATCGCGCTGGTCATCGAATTCCTTGGAAAAGAACCCCATCAGCGCCGCCTCGACGACCGCCGCCTTGGTCACGCCGGGGCGCCGGGCGTACAGCTCGACCTTTTCGGAGAGTTTGTGCGAGATGTGGACGTTGAGGCGGGGTTTCATAAAAAGGCCTTTCAGAAGCTCGGCAGCAGATCGTCATCGGCCTGGCCGCCCGTGTTCATGGCGTGGGCGCGCTGGACGGCTGAGGGGTTGCGGGAAAGCTGGTTCATCCGTTTGGCGTCGGCGGCGTCGAACTCGTCATCGAGCAGCCCCGCATCGGGCGCGTGCTCGACTTCGATTGTAGTGGGCGTTTCTTCCGGCAATGCCGGGTGACGCTTCAGGCCGCCCTCATCGTCATGCGGCTCGGTAATGAGCTCGGACCAGGGCTTGGTGAGACCAGCATGCGTGCCGCGGACTTGCCCGGCCCAAGCGTCAGCGCGCGGCGATGGTCGATCTACGTAAGCGCCGTCCGCGGTCAGCAGCGGCGGGTCACACACCCGACCCACAAAGTTACGGTCTTCAAAGTAGCGCAGCTTCTTCGCGCGGATCGGCGGCTGGCCGGAGACCATGACGATCTCCTCATCGGCGGGCAGTTGCATCACCTCACCCGGCGTCAGAAGCGGCCTTGCCGTCTCCTGGCGCGAGACCATGACATGGGCGAGCCACGGAGCCAGCCGGTGGCCGGCATAATTGCGCTGCGCCCGCAGCTCCGTCGCCGTGCCGAGCGAATCCGAGATGCGCTTGGCGGTCCGCTCATCATTGGTGGCGAACGCAATGCGTACATGGCAGTTATCGAGGATGGCGTTGTTCTCGCCATAGGCCTTAGAGATCTGATTGAGCGACTGCGTGATCAGAAAAGAACGCACGCCATAGCCGGCCATGAAGGCGAGCGCGCTTTCAAAGAAATCCAGCCGCCCCAGTGCCGGGAACTCATCCAGCATCATCAGCAATTGATGCCGATGCCGTTTTCCAGGCTCGCCTTCCAGACGTTCGGTCAAGCGTCGGCCGATCTGGTTGAGGATCAGCCGCACCAAGGGCTTGGTCCGCGAGATGTCGGACGGCGGGATGACCAGATAAAGCGAGACCGGCCGCTCCGCGTCCATCAGATCGGCAATGCGCCATTCGCAGGCACTGGTCGTCTCGGCCACCGTCGGATCGCGGTAAAGCCCGAGGAACGACATCGCCGTCGACAACACACCGGAGCGTTCGTTTTCCGATTTGTTCAAGAGCTCGCGGGCCGCCTGGGCAACGACGGGATGAACCTGCGGCGCTTCATCGGTGCCCAGATGATTGGTGCTCATCATAACGCGCAGCGTGCGCTCGAACGATCGCGAGGGATCGGAGAGGAAGGCCGCGACCCGCGCCAGCGTTTTCTCCTGTTCGGCATAGAGGACATGCAGGATCACACCGACGAGCAGCGAATGACCTGTTTTCTCCCAGTGATTGCGGCGTTCGAGGCTGCCTTCGGGATCGACCAGAATGTCGGCGATGTTCTGAACGTCGCGGACCTCGAACCGGCCTTTGCGCACCTCCAGCAGCGGATTGTATTTTGCGCTCGCCGGATCGGTCGGGTTGAACAGCAAGCAATGCGAGAATTTGGATCGCCAGCCTGCCGTCAGCTTCCAGTTTTCGCCCTTGATGTCGTGGATGACGGTCGAATGCGGCCAGCTGAGCAAGGTTGGGATGACCAGTCCGACGCCCTTGCCCGAACGCGTCGGCGCAAAGCACATCACATGCTCGGGACCGTCATGGCGCAGATAACGGCGCTTCAGCCGGCCCAGCAAAACGCCCTTCGGCTCAAGGAGACCGGACTGGACGATTTCTGCTTTGGAGGCCCAGCGTGAAGAACCGTAAGTCGTGACCAACCGGCTCTGCCGCGCCCGCCACAATGATCCGGTAACGGCCACAATGACGCCGAGCACGCCACCCGACGCGGCCATCGCGCCGGCGCGGTTGAAGACTGTCGGCGCATAGGCGCCATAGGCGTACCACCATTCGAACAGGCGCCACGGCAGATAGACGGGATAAAGTCCAAGCTCAAACCAGGATGGACCGAGCCGTGGCTGGAACTGCAGCATGACCGCCACCCACTGGGTCGCGCCCCAGACGGCACCGATCACGATCGCAAAAACGATCAGGATCTGGCCAAAAAGGAGCTTGGTGGGTGTCATCGATTTTGCCGCGCATTTCTGGCCAATAGGCCGTGAGTGATGCACTCAAAATCGAAGCAAAACCGGTGCTCAGGCAACGCGCTTGCATGCAGCTTCATCCAACGCGGGAAGCGTGATCAGGCGTGGAACAAGATGCGCCAACAGAACGCGAGAACCTCGGGGCATCTTTTAAAGGTTGTCGCCATCGATCTGCTCTCGAACTTCGTCAACGGAAGCCGAATTCTTCCTGGTCACAGCGAATGTGACGCCTGATCAATAGCAGAACATCCGATGGCGGAAATGCGCGGACTCGATGGCGGTCGGCCACGTTTCGCGTAAGTTCTCAACACTGCGGCGCAGCTTCGGCCTGCGGACATTGGCAACAATGCTCGGAAGCCCTACGATGCGCAAAACAATTCATGGGGGTACCTGTGGAACGTGAGCCCAACCTGATCATCTCAAGTTTTTCTCAACGCGTCGTCGAGGATGGCATCCCCTTCAAGGTGGACATCTACAAAGTCGAAGGCGGCGATGGATGGTCGCTTGAAGTGGTCACCGAAGACGGAACATCTATCGTTTGGGGCGATTTGTTCGACGATGATCGGGCTGCGTTTGAAAAAGCGGTGGCAACCATCCGCAAAGAAGGCGCCGTCGATTTTGCCAATGGCGGCTCAAACGTGATTCCGTTCAGACACTGAGCGACGTACGAACGCGTCATTTTCCTTCGGCGTCTGCGTCTCCATTTGCCTGCTCCTGGCGGCAAACCGGCCATAACCAAATGACGGCATTGTGGACAATGCCGACCTATACGAGTTCAGTCCTAACGGCCGCTTTTCCAAGAAATGCTCATGCCAACAAATCTGAAATGATGATCGAAGAATGGTTTGTTGGGGTTCAAAGCAGCGACCCCAAGTCCGATCCAACACTTGGATAGGCCGCCGTCATCGACTGAAGCTGCTTGGCCGTTAGGCCCAGCTTGATCGCCATTCCGAAGAAATTGATCATCTCGCCGTATTCCGGGCCGAACAGGTGCGCGCCGAGAATCTTGCCGTTCGACTTGTCCACAAGGACCTTCGCGGCAGCTGAGGTCTCGCCGATCCGGTAATTCGAATACCAAGCACCCGTGTCGGTGAACCGAACATCTAGGTCATGCCCGGCGTCCCTTGCCTCATTTTCCAACATTCCGACCCGCGCCACTTCCGGGACGGTGAAGACGACTGTCGGAATACCTGCGTAATCCGGCGCAGTCTGCGCGTTTTTAAGCATGTTGGAGGCCGCGACCTTACCTTCGATCACCGCAACCGGCGTCAGCGGCAGACCATTGGTGTCCGCGGAATCACCGGCGGCATAGATCGCGCTGTTCGTCGTGCTTTGCAGATGCGGGGCTACGACGATGCCCTTGTCGCTGTAGTCAACACCGGTGGCCTTCAGGTTCAGGTCGGCCAGGGCTGCAACGCGGCCCGCGCCATGCACAACCAGATCGGTTTCGATTGTCCGCGTCTCACTGCCTGACCTCACTTCGACCTTGAACGCTCCATTGACTTCCGAGACTGAGACGATTTCGGTCTCGCGCATCAGGTCCACGCCGATACCGGCGCTGCGAGCGATGAGCATTTCAACGAGATCGGGATCGAAGCCGCGTAAGGGCCGGGCGCCGTGATCCGCGATGATCGGTTGGGCACCGGCTCGCGCGGCGATATGCGCAAACTCGAAGGACACGAAGCCGCCACCGATAAAAAGAACCTGGTCGGGAAGGGCCTCAAGATTGAGGAAATCCGTGCTGTCGATCACGAGTTCGGCCCCGGTGAAGCCGAGCGGCCTGGGCATGGCACCGGCGGCGACGAGGAACCGTTTCGACAGATATGTCTTCCCATCAACCTCCAGCGTGTTGTCTCCCGTGAACCGCGCGGCTCCATGCAGGGTTTCGACGCCATTGCCTGTCAGGCCCTTTTCCATCTTGTCAGGGACCGGATCAGTAAAGCCGCGCTTGTGCGCCATCAGGTCGGTCCAGTTGATCGACAGATTGCCGGTGTCGATCCCCTTGCCTTGCATAAGTCGTGCCGAGTCGATGATTTCCGCACCGCGCCGCAGGATTTTCTTCGGATCGCAACCGCGTAGCGCGCAGGTGCCGCCGTAGGGCAGCGCATCGACAATGGCTACACGCCATCCTGACGCGCCACACTTGTTGGCAGCGGCCACGCCCGCCATGCCCGCCCCGATGACGATCAGGTCGTAGTCTTCGCTCATTTTCTGGTCCTTGTCCTGATCTTCATCCGGCGCAGCAGCTCAGCTTCGCCACGTCCATGTCGAAGGTTTGCGCCGCCAGCTTCAGCCCTTCCACGGTCGTCAGATACGGGAAGATCGTCTCGCCAAGTGCCTTTGTGGTCATGCCGAACTTCAGCGCCATAACGAGGGTCTGGATCGTATCGGACCCCTCGGGCGCGATGATCTGGCCGCCAAGCAGCCGGTCGGACTTTCTGTCCGCCACCAGCTTGATCAATCCGCGCGTGTCACGTGCGGCCAGCGCACGCGGCACCTGATCGAGCGGCACGATGGATGTCTTTACGTCGAAGCCCGCGTCCCGCGCCTGGGCTTCACTGAGACCAGCACCCGCGACTTGAGGGTCGGAAAACACCACCCACGGCATCGCGGCGTTGTTGTAACGATGATTCTCGCCGAGAACCGCGTTTTTGGCCGCGAGCTTTGCACCATAGGCCGCCATATAGACGAACTGGTCGCGGTCGGTCACATCGCCCGCCGCGTAGATGCCAGGCACCGATGTCTGCATGTCCTCGCCGACGACGATGGACCCGCGCGCGTCGGTTTCCACGCCGATTGCGTCCAGGCCCATATCTTCTGTATTTGCCCGCCTACCAGCGGTCGATACGAGGTGATCCGCCGTCACTTCGACAGACTTTCCGTCCTGGTTCATCCGCAGCGTCACACCCGCGTCATCGCGGCGCACATTGTCGTAGCTCAATCCGGTCAGGAGAGTGATCCCTTCAGCCTCGAACGCCTCCGCCAGCGCCTCCGAGACTTCCGGTTCCGCGCCGGGCAGCACATGCGACCGCGAGACGAGCGTAACTTTCACCCCCATCCGGCTCATCATCTGGGCCAGTTCCGCGCCGATGTAGCCCGCGCCGATGAAGATCAGGCTTTTCGGCAAGGTTTCGAGTTCCAGAAGGCTAGTGCTGTCGAGCGCGCCGATTTCCTCAACCCCTTCGATGGTCGGCAGGACGGGCCGCCCGCCCGTGGCGATGATAGTCTTCGGCGCGGTCAGGGTTTGTTCGCCTACTGTCACGCCACCTTCGATTAGCCGCGCGGGACCGGCCTCAACGTAATCGACACCCTCGTATTCCGGCAGAAGGTCGGCGTATTTCTTTTGGCGCAGGTTCGCAACCAGATCGTCCTTGGACTGAACGAGCGTCTGCCAGTCATCCACTTGTGCCTGTCCCGACAGGCCGGGGAACCTCTTGGCGGCGGTCGCGCCATGCACGGCTTCCGCAGCTCGGATCATCGCCTTGGAGGGCACGCATCCCACGTTGACACATGTTCCGCCGATAGTGCCATGTCCCACGAGAGCGACACGCTTTCCGGCATCTGCGCCAGTAATCGAGGCGGAGAACCCCGCCGATCCGGCCCCAAGAACGATCAGATCGTAGCCGCCCTGTCCGTTGTCATTATTATTCAGGTCTTTCATCTCAGCGCGCCTCGCCATATTCGGGGTTTTTCGAATTGGCGGCGAACAGATATATGATCGCGCCGATGGCGATTAGCGGTGTCAACATGCCAAGAAGTCCGAAGAACAGGCCAGTCGCGGTGCAACATCCCATCACCATGAGAGCGGTTCTTTCTTTTGCGCGCGGTTCAGGAGAACCGCGTAGAGAACTGTGGCGGCGAAAACGCCGATTGTGATCGGTATCGCGAACCTGAACTCCAAGAGAATGATCAGGATCGACAGGGCTGCCGCGAGGCCGGTGGCCCAGAGTTTCGGGGCAGGACCCGGTTTGCCAGCGCGCAGCCAAAGGGCCTGCGCCACCACGGCGAGGCTGAAGAACAGCAGCGGGAACAAAGCGTAATCGAGCCAACCCGTGAAGGCCGACAATCCGACGCCAGCGACGATGACGACCAGAAGCGGCGTGAAGCAGCAGAGCGCGGCGAAGAGCGCGCCGCCAAGTCCCCATTTCAGCAGGCGGTTGGAATTTTCGGGTGTTGCGGTCAAGGGGCAGTCTTTCTTTGTGATGGTTCGGGGCCGGAGGCCCGTTTCATGTGTGAACGACGCAGTGCGCGGACGATCAGGAAGGTCAGACCCGCCAAAATCAGTACGGCAATGCCGTTCATCCCCGAAAGCCACGCACCGATCCCGCCGATCATTGCGGCAAGCACGGCGGTCCCGCCGCCGCAGCAGACGACCACGACCGGGGCCGCTATTCCGAAGGCAGCAGGCCACCCATCAGATTGTCACGCATTGCAGGCGGCTCAGGAGGCTGCGTCGGGCAGCACCTGCGCCGGATAGCCATTGGCCGTCACTGCCCCGATGATGCTTTCGATGGTGGTCTCAGCGTCATCGTAGGTCACGCTGTAAACGCCTTGGCCGAATGCGGGGCCGTCCTCGAATGCAGCGATCTCGACCGAAGGCACGCCGCGCATCGAGCTGGCGACGATGAATGAACAGGAGGGGCATGTCAGTTCGCTGACGGCGATCTCGACCTGGCGTTCTTCGGCGAGGGCCGGAGTTGAGAGTGCAGTGATGGTCAGGGCAGATAACAGGAGATGCTTCATAGTCATGGTCCTCGTTCAGAATTTCAGGATGAAGGCGGTGATGTAGGGAAAGATCATCGCAACAGCGACAATTGCGGAAGCGATCCAGAGGGTCGCCCGCATGATGCGGCGGTCGATGGGGCGGGCGCAGGTGCCATCGGCACAGGACTCAGCATCTACGGGCCTGTAAGCCTTGTAAAAGCCGTATCCCAAAAACGCGGCGCTCAGCGCGAAGGTGTACCACTTGTAAGCGTAGAGCGCCCCGAGCTGTGCGATGAACACACCTGTTACGCCAAAGCTGACCAGCACTAACGGAAGGATGCAGCACGAGGTCATTGCCAGCGCACTGAGGACGCCGAGGCCAGTGGCACTCCAGCCCTTGGTTGTTTCGTCGCCAGTTTTCTGCGACCGAGATTGCGGCAGTTCTGCCAAATGTTGTTCCATCGAAGCTTCCTTGAACAGATGTTTCCACCGTTCTAGGGTCTGTAGTGGATACAGGCTCAAGGGGTTTTTCGGCGCAATGAATAACACAAGCGTGAGATCAATTCGGCGGGGTGATTTGGCACGAGCGACGGGCTGCAACCTCGAAACCATTCGCTACTACGAAAAGATCGGGATCATGCCGGACCCGCCGCGCAGTACGAAGGGCTACCGAAGCTACGACGATGCCCATGTCAAACGGTTAAAATTCGTCATGCGGTCTCGCGACCTCGGATTTTCTCTCGAAGAGGTTCGCGGGCTGCTCGGGCTGGTTGATGACCAGTCCCGGACGTGTGCCGAGGTTCAGCTCATCGCCGATGATCATCTGACGGACGTTAAGGCCAAGATCGCGGACCTGAAACGCATCGAGCGCGTCCTGTCGGACACTGTTGCGCGATGCACCGGCGATGCTGCCCCGGAATGCGCGGTGATCGACGCGCTGCTCGATGCGTGAGAAATCCGACTAGCCCAGTCTATCTTCTTTATTCTCTTACGTCGATGCGCGCGAGAAACATGGCTTGACTGATTGCGGCAGCAAGCGCAGTCGCGAATACGATCCATGTTCCCAAGGTGGCGACGGCGAAACCCCCGACAAGCGGGAGAACGAAAGCGGGTGCCGTCAGCGCGTTGAAATACCCGCTATAGGCAGGGCGTCGGTCGTCCGGCGATATCTCCATCAGCAGTCCGATGACCGCAATCGTCAAGCCATTCGCCAATGCGCCGAGAACAAAGAATACGACGAGAAGAACCGGCATGGCTGCCTCCGGCGGCACGGGTATCAGCAGAAGCACCAGAAGTGCAATTTGCGGAGCCGTGCGGGCAACTGCGATCCCGCGCATAAGGCTCAATTTGCCCCGGCTATCGCCCCACCAGCCCCATAACGGATTTCCCGCAAGCGCTCCCACGGTCTGGGCACCGAGCAAAAGCGCCACGTTTTCCAAACTTACCCCAAGCCCGTTGGCCGCGACGATAAAAAACGGAGCGGCAATGAGAACCGCGCCGCCGCACCATTGCGCAAAAACGAAGCGGCGGAACACAGGATCGTCTCGAAACGTCGCAGCCCCCTCTCGCAGATAGGCCGTGAAACTTGTGGCCGCTTTGGTAGGCATCGTCTGTTCCGGCTCTCCCATCGCAGTGAAGATGAAAGACGACACCAACATCAGGCACGCCGCGATCCCCAGCACTGCGGAATAGGAGACCGGGAAGTCGAGCGTCCGCAACAGTCTGTCTGCCAGCGCGGCGACAAGAAGTGCAACAATCCCTCCACCGAAGAAGCGGATTGAAAGCATCCGGCTCCGGCGTTCCGACGGAACGGAACGGGCAACAATATCGTTGTAGGGAACGCCAACAATACCACTGAGGAAGGCATACAGTAGCCACAGCACAAGTGTCACTGTACCGAGCGCGGCGTAGGTCCAGCCAAGATTCGCGCCGACCCAGAGTGCGATTGCGAGCATGGCAATGGCCGCCGTTCGTCCAAACGCGCCCACGACATAGAACGGCATGGAGGAAGCACCACGACCGGCGAAATAGCCAACGAAGAGTTGAGGGAGAAGCCAGCCGAGGCGCAGGATCGACGAAACTGCTCCGACGGCTACAGCGCTGCCCGTCAGCTGGAAGACCAGCGCCGACATCACTGTTGCGCTGTCCACCGCTGCCGAACCAGCCTGGAATGCGGAGCCTGCGCCCGCTACATGCCAAAAGCGACGACGGGGGGTCACGTCCCGCTCCAATCCACAGGTTCTACGAACAGGCCAAACCAAACTGACCAGACACCTAGCCCGATGAAGATCATGCCCAGTAGCCAACGACGTGGTCGCAACCAGTCCGCAAGCCGGTCAAGGGGCCGTGCAAGGCCGGGAACTACAGAGAGCGGTAGGAGTGGGAGCGACAGCGCGAGTGCAAAGACCCCCATCATCAGAAAACCAGTCGTGGCCGACCCGCTGACGGTCGCAGTGCCGATTAGCCCAAAAAGGACTGGTGCAGCGCAGGCGGGAATGTTCAGGCCGAACGCCAGTCCCTGAAGCAGCGGGTTGGAAGCAACCTTCCATCGTTCGGGCGCTAACCCGATGCGGTGGCGCATTATTTTGTCCCATCCCACGAGTATCGCAAACCCAAGGCCAAGATAAATTGCGCCGAAAGCGAGCCACGCACCGGTCTGCACCTCGATAAGGCGCTGGCCCAGCACGACGATCAAGCCACCAAATCCGCCCATCACGACGAGCCGTGCCAGAAGAAAAATGAAAGCTGCGCTGATCCGCTGACCCATCGGGCGGACGCTCTGGCCTCCCAGAAACAGCATATGTGCGCCGATAGTGCAGGGTTCGATAAAGCCAAGTAACCCGAGGCCGAATGCAAGCAGAAGCGTTTGATCAGTGATCTCCATAGGTGCCTTCAAAAACATTAATCTTGGAGCTTGATGCTAGACCGTCCGCCAGCAGGAGGGTCAAGCAACCTTTCCATGAGCTGACCTTGGCTGCATTGCAGAAATCATGCAATTTGGGCTCGGTGCAGACCTCGGCGGCAATTGAGCGAACCTCTGCTGTGCGGATGGGGTGGATGGCTCCTGCACACCCGGCGTCGCTATGCGCCATAGTGCAGTTGTCACGAACTGCTGATGAGGAGCCACCCCATGCACATTACAACAATCGGTTTGGATTTGGCCAAGAACGTCTTCCAGGTCCATGCCATCACTGCCGACGGCGAAGTTGCATTCAATCGGTCACTGAGGCGAACCCAGGTTCTGTGGTTCTTTTGCTGATCTTGAGGCATGCCTGATCGGGATTGAAGCGTGTGCCACGAGCCAATATTGGGCGCGTGACCTTATCAAGCTTGGCCATGATGTCCGACTGATCCCACCTGCTTACGTGAAGCCATATGTCAAACGCGGGAAGTCAGATGCGGTTGATGCCGCCGCTATCTGCGAAGCGGTGACACGCCCTACAATGCGTTTCGTTGAGGTGAAGACAGAGGAACAGCAGGCTATCTTGAGCGTTCACCGAACACGTGATCTGCTTGTTCGTCAGCGCACCCAAACAATCAACATGTTGCGGGCGCAGTTGGCTGAGTTCGGCTTGGTCTTGCCTCAAGGCGTGGGTCATGCCGTTCGATTTGCCAAAGCCTGCTGCGATGGGGAACGGCCCAACTTGCCCGACACAATCAGCGATGTGATTGACGGTCTTTGTGAGCAGTTACTCTTTGTGCATGAGAGGATTGCTTGCACCTCAAAACAGATGATGCAGATCGCCAAACGGGAGAGGCGCGTAGCCTTGCTCCAGACCATTCCTGGCGTCGGTCCGATCACGGCCTCAGCGATTGTTGCGACAGTTGGATCGGCAAAGCAGTTCAACAATGGCCGCGAGTTCTCTGCTTGGCTCGGACTGACGCCACTTAACAGGTCGAGTGGGGGCAAGGAACGCCTCGGCAGCATCTCAAAGATGGGCGACCAGTACATCCGCCGGTTGCTCGTTCTGGGCATGGTCTCCCGGATGCGCGAGATTGCCAAAACACCTGGAGCCTTTGATCCATGGTTCGCTGACATTTTGGCGCGCAAGCCTAGCAAAGTTGCGGCAGTGGCCATGGCCAACAAAACAGCTCGAATGATTTGGGCCGTCCTGACGCGCAACGAGCCCTACAGGGTCAGGACACTCTGAAACGATGATCTAACTTGAGATTGCAAGACCCATGAGGTGATGGAAGATCTGTCAGCCCCAAAACCAAGACACTCCGTGCTTTGTCCTGAACACTTGTTGTTCGCTAAGCGGTAGGGAACTTGGTTGGTGGAAACCATCAGGGCCAGCGGTCATGAAAGCCGCGCTAACAGGCCGGACACAAGACTGCATCTGACGCATCAAACACCACCAATTAGGACTTGCAAAGCAGGAGCAATCCACACAGGACAAAGCCAGAGCCGTCAGTGCTCAGTTTCGCACAGTTGGTGATCCGCGAGCGTTTCAATGACCGCGCAGTCCGACACGCTATCGGCATCACACTTGGAGATGCGCTTTAATTCACGCTCCAAACGGCGAAGTTTAGCAATTCGATCCTGTACGTTTTTGAGATGCTGAACCGCGATGTCGTGCGCATCTTGGCACGGCTTCTCTGGGTGTTGGCTCAAGCTCAACAGCCCTTTGATGTCTTCAATCGAGAAGCCAAGGTCACGTGAGTGACGGATGAACGAGAGACGGGCTAGACCATTTGCCGTGTAGCGCCGTTGATTGCCTTCCGAACGCTCTGGCGCATCGATCAGCCCCATCTGCTCGTAATAGCGAATGGTTGGAATCTTCACGCCTGTCCGCTTGGAAAGTTGGCCTATCGAAAACACAAAATACCCCTTGAACCTATAGCCACTAGAGGGATTATATTTATATGGCCTAGAATTGGAAGGGTCAGAAATGAGCGACAATACCGAAGCGTGCGGCTGCTCGGGCAATCCGAAGTTCGATGGGGTTGATCCCGCTTATAAGCGCATTCTGTGGGTCGTGATCGCGATCAACGCGACGATGTTCATCGTCGAGATGTCGGCTGGCAAACTGGCTGGCTCGCAAGCGCTCCAAGCTGACGCATTGGACTTCTTAGGCGATGCACTGACGTACGGCTTGAGCCTCGCTGTCATAGGCATGAGTCTAAAGACACGCGCTGTGGCAGCACTGTTGAAAGGCATGAGCCTCTTGCTGATGGGGTTATGGGTCTTCGGCTCAACGGTCTATCAGGTTTTCATTCTTGGCGTTCCCGAAGCCCAAATCATGGGATTGATCGGCTTGCTGGCATTGGCGGCAAACCTTGCAAGCGTCTTCCTACTGCTGCGTTACAAGGACGGTGACGCGAATGTTCGTTCGGTTTGGCTGTGCTCCCGCAATGACGCCATCGGCAACGTGGCCGTCATGGTTGCAAGTGTGGCGGTTTGGTTCACCCTGTCCGCATGGCCTGACCTGATTGTTGCGGCGATCATGGCAGGGCTGTTTCTACGTTCCGCTCAACTCATCCTGGTTCAGGCGTGGCAAGAGTTTCGCTCTGGTGAAGACTTGGGGGCACTTGAGAGCCACGGCCATACAGCAGGGCACGAGCATGCCCATTAAGGGCTACGTCGCCGTGTCTGCTATAGGGCTGATCGTAGGGGGTTACATGCTCGCCATGTTGTCGTGGTCTATCCTGCATCCCTAACGGAGCCTGTAGCATGCATACATGCTGAACTGTTTCACCTTTTGGAAAGCTCATAATGGGACATGGCCACCATCACCATATTGATCCAGACGCAGGCGACCGCCGTGTCTTCGCAGCGATTGCCGTCAATCTTGGTCTGACAGTAGCTCAGGTCATAGGCGGGATCGTATCGGGGTCACTGGCCCTTATTGCTGATGCGCTGCACAATTTTTCCGATGCTATTTCGCTCATCATAGCATTCGGAGCGCGCAAGATCGCGCGACGGTCTCGAGATGCCGAGATGACATTTGGATACGGCCGCATCGAGGTCGTGGCTGCGCTCATCAATTACACAACGCTGATCGTCATCGGTCTTTATCTGCTCTATGAGGCGGCGATCCGCTTCGCTAACCCTCAACCTGTCGAGGGCTGGTTGATTGTCATCATCGCCGGCATCGCATTGGTGGTTGATGCGATCACCGCCCTGTTGACCTACACGATGTCAAAATCGAGTGTGAACATTCGGGCTGCTTTCCTGCACAATGTGGCTGATGCTCTGGGTTCAGTTGCTGTGATTGTCGCGGGCACCTTGATCCTTCTGTACGATTGGCGATTGGTTGACCCGATCGTGACCGTGCTGATTGCCGGGTACATTCTATGGCAATCATTCAAGGAGATCGGGCCCGTTATTCGGATTCTCATGCTCGGCTCACCCCCCAACGTTGAAACACGTGCCGTCTTGGATTTGGTGCGCGCGACGGAGGGCGTGGCTGATATTCACCATGCCCATTTTTGGCAAATGGATGAACACCGAGCAGCCCTGGATATTCATGTTGTGATCGAGGAAGGCCGGTGGGGCGACGCCGACGCAATCAAGAGCCACGTAAAGTTGGCACTTGCTGACAAATTTGGGATCGAGCACACGACATTGGAGTTAGAGTGCGCGCGTCACAGATGTGAGGGCGCGAGCGAGTTTAGTGGCTCTAGCGCTGAGGCTTAAACGTCACTTAGTTAAACCTTGCGCCCGGGGCTCCGCAAAAGGCAACACCAATAGGACTCCAACACCGACGACTATAAACGTATCTGCCAAGTTGAAGGTGGGCCAATGCAATGACCCGACATAAAAGTCCAGAAAATCTGTGACCGCTCCATTGCGGGCACGATCTATAACGTTACCCAACGCCCCGCCAATGATAGCGCCATAGGCGAAGGTTTCTGCGACGCTTTTTGTGCGGAACATGAGCACCCCAAGGCACGCACAGATGACAACGGCCATGAGCGAGAGACTCCACCAGGGGATCTTATTGAACAGGCCAAAGGTAATGCCGGTGTTTTGGTGAAAGACGAGATTGAAACCCTCAAAGATGCGAACCCCTGAGTCCAGGGTTGCAGCATTTGCCACAACCCTAGTCTTTGTCGCCTGGTCCAGGGCCATCACACCGCTTGCGATCATGACGCCAATGATCGGGTGCGCGAAGCGAAAACGATGCCTAGCCAAGCCAGACATCCAGGAAAAGCATGATCACCAGTCCTATCGCCAGGCCCAACGTTGCTTTGTTCTGATGGCCGCTGCGATGAGTTTCAGGAATGATCTCGTGACTGATCACATACAACATTGCTCCAGCAGCAAACGCTAAGCCCCACGGGAGAAGAGGCTGAGACAGAGTTATGATCCCCGCGCCCAGTAGGCCGCCAAGCGGTTCAACCATGCCTGTGAGTGCCGCGATCCCCCAGGCACGAGCCTTGGAATAACCCTCTCCTAGCAGCGAGACTGCAACAGCGAGACCTTCGGGCGCGTTTTGTAGGCCGATCCCGATGGCTAGGGGCAAACCACCCGCCAAGCCCTCGGCACCAAACCCAACGCCAACCGCTAAGCCCTCTGGAAAATTATGAATTGTGATGGCGATGATGAATAGCCAGACCCGGCGAAGAGAGGCTGCCTCAGGGCCCTCGCGGCCCGTGGTGAAGTGCTCGTGAGGCAGTTTCTCATTCATGAGCGCAACTGCGCCCATGCCCAGCAGAATGGCTAAACATACAATAGCTGCCGGGGCCGCTGCGTTTTCAAAGCGAACCTCCGCAGCATGCAAAGCAGGAATGATCAGAGAGAAAAATGAGGCTGCGAGCATCACGCCAGCTGCAAAGCCGAGGGACAAATCGCGCATTGCTCGAGATGGAACTCGACCAAACATGACTGGGAGAGCGCCAACCGCTGTTAGCGAACCTGCGGCAAGACTCCCAAGAAACCCCAGTGCTATCGGTGAAAGCGAATCCACGCTTAGGGTTTCCTAAAGGTCATGAGCCCGCATCCAGGGCACGGCGTACCTTGGAAAGAGCTAGGCCGCGGTACTCGTGATAGTCTACGGTTCCGGCAAATTGGCCACTGGCGTCGTAGAGAAACACCGATGCTGTGTGGTTCATCGAGTAATCACCATTATCAGATGGAACCCGCTCATAGCTTACGCGAAAAGCCTCAGCAGCTCGGTCAATCTGTTCAGGTGAACCGGTCCAACCGCGAATAGCCGGATGAAAGGCTGCGACGTACTCAGCCATTTTGTCCACGGTATCGCGTTGAGGATCGACAGTGATGAACACGACATTGAGGCGATTGGCATCGCTCCCTAGCGCGTCGAGCCAACCGGAAATGTCCGCCAAGGTTGTCGGACAAATATCCGGGCACCAGGTGAACCCAAAAAACACCATGGAGGCGCGTCCCATCAGCGCGTTTGGGCCGACTTCTTCTCCGGTGTGATCAGTCAAGCGAAAGTCCATGCGCTGAAGCTGCTCAGGCATTTGGGCTACCGGTTCTTGCTGTTGTTTGCCCTCTGTCAGCCACCAACCCAAGCCTAGAGTTAGCACAAGAACCCCGAGTATAATGGCGGTGAGGGAGAAGGCCTTGACCGGCAAAGTCACTGCGACGGGCCTTGTGCACCAATTCCCAAAACGGGAACCTCAACCAACATGCTCGTTCCATCTGAAAACACCAAAGTGATTTCCACAGCTGCGCCTTCGACCATTGCATGACGAAGGCCCATCAGCATGGCGTGAAGCCCGCCCGGCTCTAATGAAATCGTTTCACCAGGATTGATCACGATTTCGCCTGCCGAGGACATCGAGGCGACGCCCTGATCATTCACCGTTGTCTGATGAAGCTGCACAGTCCTGGCAAGCTCGCTCCTCATTTCGAGCAGCGTAACTGCCGCGCGTCGATCATTGCGAATTTGCATGTAGACTGAGCCCGGCCGGCTTGTTCCTATCGTGGCCCTAGCCCAACTGTCTTCAATAGCTATCCCAATCGACTGGGCAGATGTGTGAGCTGGAACTGCAAGAGAAAACACCAGGGCCAACCACGCTAACGCTGACAAATTTCGGATCATCGGCCAGTTCCCCCATCCGTCGGTGTTGTAAGGCTGTCTGCTGCGGCCACTTCCTCTGCCACCATCGCCCTGAGCTGGTCCTCACCAAATGGCTCCACCTTTTTTCCATTCACAAAGAACGTGGGGGTTTGGCGTATCTCTAGTCTTTCGACGTCTGCGAGGTCTTGGTTCATAATGCCGACCAGATCGGGCATCAGCATTTGCAATCGTGCAGCGTCCAGATCGAGCCCGGCGTTTGTGCCGATCGCAAGTAACAACAACCCTGGAGATTGTGTTTGCGGTCCATGTGAGGCCCAACGGGGTTGTTCGCGCAAAATGGCCTCAAGTACGGGCTCGTAAACACCTTGCATTCTTGCGGCTTCTAAGACGCGAATAGCTTGCTCCGAAGCGTCCCCATGAAACGGCGTATAACGGATGACGACGCGAACAGCATCCCCATGCTCGTCCATTATGTCTTTCACAATCGGGTGAAAAGCGCGGCAAGCTTCGCAAGCGGGGTCGAAAAACTCGACAACAGTAACAGGGGCTTCCTCGGGGCCGAGGACGGGAGAGTATGGCCGAACCAAGGCATCAGCTAACTCTTGGGCAATTGGGTCAACCGCCGCGATCGGAGCCGGGCGGCTGGTATACCAAATGGCGGCAGCGGAAACCGCAAAAGCCAGCACAAGGGTAGACAAAATAAACACATGACGGTTCATCTTCGGGGCTCTTCCAGAGAAAGGATTGAGAAAACTGCGGTGAGTGCGAATGCCACGAACGAAAGCAGTGGGATTGGAATTCCCCAAATGACCTGATTGTCATCGGTGCAAGATGGCCCGTTTGAGGAGCAAGGCACGATCCGATTAGGCATATAGCCCAAATAGAGGCCAAGATGCCAAAGGGCGATGCCTCCACCCAGAACACTGAGCGCAAGGCCATACCGGCCAACGCGTAAATCGTTCCACCAAAGACCCAATCCAAGAATGACGGGTAGCGGAAACATCATGGCGCGTTGATACCAGCACAAGAGGCACGGCATCTGGCCCATCACTTCGCCTATATACAAGACGGAAAGCGTTGAGGTCAGCGCCACCAGCCATGCGAATGCTAGCGCGAATTGAGCCGAAACTATCCGGTTTGAGGATTTCCTCATCCATTGGCCTGCGAAAAAGATGGTGTTTAAAAGCTTTGTTATGCGGGCTACACCCTCTAGCAACTAGAGGTTCAAGCGTATTTTTTAGTGCCGCTTCAAAACGTCACAAGCCGCTTGCGCTTGATCTAGTGCGGTGCGTATATCTACATTGACTGTAGCTTTTAGGACGTTTTGGTATGCTTACAATCGGAACGATGGCCAAAAAAACTGGCACCAAGGTTCAAACAATTCGCTATTATGAGCAGATTGGTTTGCTCCCAGAACCTCACCGCAGTGAAGGCGGCCAAAGGCGCTACACATCCACAGACCATGATCGCCTTGCATTTGTGCGGCACGCTCGTCAGCTTGGATTTCCACTCAGCGCAATTCGAGAGTTGCTCGAACTCAGTGATCAACCTGAGAAAGCCTGTGGCCAGGTTGATGATATTGCGCGGCGGCAACTCAAACAGGTCGAGAAACGCATTGCCCGTCTGAAGGCTCTGCGTACAGAACTCAAGCGGATGGTGCGCGAGTGCGGCGGCGGTCATACCGCTGACTGTCGAGTTCTTGAGGTACTACGGGACCACTCGGAATGCCTTACTGATCACGATGAGGTTGAGACCTAGCCATAATCACGGCCATACGCCGCCGGGCGTCTGGTGAGCATTAGGCCTTGCTCAGGCAAACGGCTGATTGAACCTCTAGTAGCTAGAGGCTGTAGGCCTGAATGCCTTGGAACCAATCTTTCAAAAGGCGCAACATGCTCGAAATTTCTGGCGTTGGCATAGCAGCGGCATTTCTTGGCGGGGTTATTTCGTTTTTATCGCCATGTGTTCTGCCTCTAGCACCTGGCTACATCTCTTACATCGCCGGGCAGCCCGCCTCCTCACCACATTTTTCAAACACTGCGGTGACACGGTTGCGCAACGTGTTGCTTAGTATTTGGTTC
Source organism: Hyphomicrobiales bacterium (assembly GCA_046290415.1). Lineage (GTDB taxonomy): Bacteria > Pseudomonadota > Alphaproteobacteria > Rhizobiales > MH13 > MH13. Next base: position 610 of record JBKAGN010000019.1, on the reverse strand, counting down.
GTCTTCGGATTCGCGACAGTTTTTGTCGCACTTGGTGCTGGCGCTACCCTTCTAGGTGGTATTCTCCGACGGTGGAGTTATGAGCTTGGAATTGTAGGCGGGGCGCTCATCATTCTTTTCGGGTTGGTCATGATGGGGGCCATTCGCATACCTGCACTCATGCGGGACACAAGATGGATTCCTTCTCGCCAAGGCGGCAATCCGGTCGGCGCTTATTTGTTAGGCTTCGCCTTCGCCTTCGGTTGGACCCCATGCATTGGCCCTGTACTTGGTTCGATCTTAACTGTCAGCGCAAGTTCGGGCGCTGATGGAATAGCACTTCTAGCCATATACTCAGCTGGCCTTGGCGTTCCGTTCATCCTACTTGCGCTCTTCACCAATGAGATCGCCACGCGCCTCAAACGCATCGGCACTGCTGGGCGGTGGCTTTACCGCGTTGCTGGTGCACTCATGGTCCTCATGGGGCTGGCGATTATGACGGGGCAGATCAACAAGATGGCGTTCTGGTTGCTTGAAACGTTCCCCGCTCTTGGTCTGATAGGATAAGCATGGGCCCGCTACGGGCCCATGCTTATTGCCCGTTGGCGCAATACGGCGAAAGATAATAAGT
>JBKAGN010000018.1:0-58654 GCA_046290415.1 Hyphomicrobiales bacterium | reverse complement strand
TCAGTTCGGATCCAGCGAGCGCGCGCTATTAACCGACGCTGAAACCGCAAGTTGTACATACCGGGAAAGTACGGACACCTAGATCGAGCGTCACCCGATGCGTTTGCTTTCAACCATTGCCGCGATCGCCATTGCCATGATGTCTTCCACGACAGTGCAGGCTGAGCGGCTGGTGCTCGGGACGATTGGCGATGATCCGCGCTATGCGATCGAGCAGTACACGCCGCTGGCCACGTATCTGCAGGCGCGGCTTAGTGCGGGCGGTATCGCGCGCGTTGAGATCGCCGTCTTCCCAACCATCGACGCGTTGGACCAGGCGATGACGCGTGGTGCGGTCGATCTGTTTTTCGATAGCCCCCTAATAGCAGCCTCAGTGGCCAGAACGTCCGGCGCCGTGCCGTTTCTGCGTCGCTGGAAAGACGGCATCGCCACCTATCATTCGCTCATCCTTGTTGCCGCAGACAGCGCGGCGCAAACGCTTGGCGATCTCACGGGCAAGGTGGTCGGCTTTGAAGAACCACACTCCACGTCCGGCTACATGTTACCAGCGGCCATGATCCGCCAGACGGGGCACCCCCTGCTGGAACTCTATGACGATGAAACCCCGCCAGCCGATGCGGTCGGATATGTCTTCACCCAATCAGACTTGAACTCGGCCTATTGGCTAGCCCTTGGGCTGGTGGATGCTGCAGCTACCGATCCTCGCGGATGGGCTTGGCTAAACGAAGCGCAACCCGGCAAGTTCCGGATTTTAGCGCGAAGCGTGGACCTGCCGCGCAATGCAGCCGTCCACCGCCGCGACCTGGAACCAGAGCTCGTTGCCCGCGTGACGGAGATTCTGCTTGCCATGGACGCGACCACCGAGGGCAGAGCGGTGCTGGCCTCCTTTGGGGACACCACGCGTTTTGATCGGTTTCCCATCGGCACTGAAGCGACCTTTCAACCCATTTTCCAACTCCTCGACGAGTTGGAATCGATGGGCGTGATGTAGGAGGCGATCATGGAGACCAAGCAGGGTTTGGCGTCCTGGTTTCAAGCCTCGACTTTCGGCCTCAGCCGGCGGCTGACACTGCTCCTTTCAGGACTGATCGTCCTGTTCGTGGCAGCTGTCGTGGCGATCAATCTGCACACCCACCGCGCCCAGCTTTTCGACCGGCTGGAGGACTCCGCCGGCCATCTGGTTGCTTTGGCGCAGGAAGTTTCGGTGCCGCATATCCTCGACAATGATCCGGCCGCGCTGGAACTGTTCTACGATGAGGTCGGCAACCAATCGGACGTCGAACAGGTTTTTCTCGTCGGACCGCATCGCTGGCTTTTGGCCGCCGGGGGCAATGTCGAGCAAGAGTTCTTGTCCTTTGTTGCCGACCCGCTGATTGAACGCGTGTTGGCCACTGGCGAGCGCCATCAGGTCTATGACAGCCATATTCTCAGCATCGCCGCGCCGGTTTTCGTGGGCACGCGTCTAATTGGCGTCCTACGCCTGGACTATTGCCAAAAAGAACTTTTCGCAAAGATGCAGACCGTTCTGGTCAGCAATCTAATCGCCGGTTTCATTTTTCTTCTGGCCGGGCTCATCTTCAGCCGTTGGGCCGCTGCTCGTTTGAGTTCGCCGCTGATGCAACTGAAAGATGCCGCGCGCAAAGCCGCGGACGGCAACTTGGACACCGAACTCAAACTGCAAACCAATGACGAGTTTTCGCAAGTTGGCGAGGCCTTCAACACGATGATGGCAAACATGCGCACCTCAATGCATGAGATCCATCGAGTCGCATACGAGGACAAGCTGATCGGCATTCCCAACCGCAGTTGGCTCAACAATCAGTTGGAACATCTGGTCCTGCGCCACACCAAGAGCGAGACCGGTTTTGCCGTGATGTTCCTGGATCTGGATAAGTTCAAGGCAGTCAACGACACCTGCGGGCATCATGTCGGCGATCTGCTGCTGCGCGCTTTTTCGCGGCGCGTTGCCCGTTGCATGCGCGAAGAAGGGCTAACCGTGCGCGGCGTTGCCACCGACGATCGTCTGGCCGATCTGAAGGCCAGTGAGGGCGTGCTGGGACGGCTCGGCGGCGATGAGTTCCTGCTCATTGTGCCGACAGCCAAAGCCGAGGATTTGGCAGAGCGCCTAGTCTGGGCGATGTCCAAGCCGTTCAAGTTGGAAGGCTGTCTTCTCAACAACTCCACCAGCATCGGCATTGCGCTCTACCCGCGCCACGCCACCAGTCGCGAGCACCTTCTGAAGTGCGCCGATGTCGCCATGTACCAAGCCAAGCGTGGCGGCCGGAAATCCTATCGCTACTACGACCATTCCAGCCACGCCAGAATGATGGAGCGTTCTTCCTTGGAGCGCGATCTGGAAAGGGCCATCGCAGACGACGATTTCCATATGGTGCTGCAGCCGCAATTCGAGGTCAGCACCGGCAAGGTGGTTGGTGCTGAGGCGCTGATTCGATGGGATCACCCAGCGCGTGGCCTGGTTGCGCCAAACATCTTCATTCCCGTTGCGGCAAGCATTGGCATGTTGCCGCAGATCGGCACTCTGATGCTGGCCAAGGCAATCAAAGTGGCCGCCGACATCAACGCCGCGCGCGAGGATCGCCTAACCATTGCCGTCAATATGACGATTGAAGATCTGAACGAGGATGGCTTTGCCGACACCGTCAAACATTTGCTCGACCTGCACGGCGCCGACCCTGAAACGCTTGAGATTGAGATCACCGAAAGCACCGCGATGGAAGAAAGCGCCATCGTCGAACGTCAAGTGGCCGAACTACGCGCTGTGGGTGTTCGGTTCGCGATCGATGACTTCGGTATGGGCTATTCCAACCTTGGTCGCTTGAAGGCGCTGGCCTTTGAAACCCTGAAGATTGATCGCAGCCTGATCACCGGCGTCGGCGAGGACCCGGCGTCGGAAAGCCTGGTGCACACGATTCTCGACATGGCCAAGGCTATCGATGCCCATGTGGTCGCCGAGGGGATCGAGATCGCCGAGCAGTTGAACTTTCTGCGTGACTCCGGCTGCGCCTATTACCAGGGCTATTATGGCAGCAAGCCGATGATCGCCGACCAGTTTGCCGATTGGGTTGCTGCCCATGAGCGCGGGTTGGCCGACCCCCGTGATCAGGACAACCAATCGGGACTGAAGCAGGCCTCGTAGTCGCGAACACAGAGCCCCATGCGACACGCGGCGGAGCCAAAGGCACAGAGCGATCGCCAAACATGCGGTCGGACCCCAGATCCGGAGCGGGGAAGACATGCGGTTGTGCCGCAGGCACAGAGCGGGGAAAAAGTGGTGCAGGTGACCGGAACAACCTAGTACCAGAGCTCTCGGCGATTGCTACGCATTCGCCTGCCGCTTCTAACCCCGATGCCAGTTGCGTCGATTTCTATGAAATCAACTTTGGTGCCCCTGGCCAGACTCGAACTGGCACTCCTTTTGGGAACTCGATTTTGAATCGAGCGCGTCTACCAATTCCGCCACAGGGGCAAACCTAAAGCATCACGTGCGGTAGATGGCGCGGACCATACTGCGATACGCTGCACCGTCAATCCTCTTTTGCAGTGGTTTGGCACCAGTTGCCATCATTGCGCCGTAACCATAGCTGGTAACCCGGCGGCAGCTTCTTTTTGCTAATCTACCCCCACGCTAAGCACCAAAGGGCCACAGTTCAGGATGACCGCCATTTCGACCGCCGCCACGTCCTCTTCGCCGATGGGAGATTCGGCAACCGCCTTCGATCGCATCGATGCGGTGCTTGCCGACGCGCAAGAGAATGGGGCGACGCGCCTCAGCCTTGAGTCCCTGGCGCAAGCGCTGCAGGAGCGTGCCTTTGGCCTGATGGTGCTGGCGCTGGCCCTGCCCTGCTGTCTGCCCTTTGTCTATCTGATCCCGCAGATCGTCGCCCTGCCGATCCTGGTGCTCACCGGCCAAATGGCCTCTGGTCGCCATGTGCCATGGCTGCCTGAGAAGCTGAAGACCCGCGACTTTGACGTCGAGGCGATGCGCTCGGTGGTGGCACGCGGCAAGAAGTGGTTCGGCTGGACCGAGCACATTTCGCGTCCCCGTTTGCTGGCGCTATCCGGGCCCCGCGCGACGCGCATTGTCGGCGCGCTGATGATGATCCCGGCCGCCTCCATTTTGGTACCCTTGCCATCCACCAACACGGTCCCCGGCATCGGTGTGACGATCACCTCCATTGGCCTCATCGAACGCGATGGGTTGATGATTTTGCTTGGCCTGTTCATTGGCCTTGCCTGGGTGGCGTTTTTGCTGATTTCCGCCCCGCTTCTTGCCATCTGGGCGGTTGACTTCTTCACCGCTTAAGGGTGGTTTCGCTGCCATGAGCGCAGCATCCCAATCTGATGATTTCTACCCCGCCGATGGCCGTCAGGCGCGGGTCGCCCTTGGCGTCATCGCCGCCGCAATCCTGATCCTGGCCATCGCTTGGGCCTTCCAGCTTGTTGGCGGCTTTACGCCCTGCAAACTCTGCCTGGAACAGCGCGAAGGCTATTACACCGCGATCCCGATCCTGGGCCTGGCTGCCCTCGCTGTTTTGCTGAAATGGCCGGCCTGCGTCCCGCGTGGGCTTCTCGTAATCGCCGGCCTTCTTTTCGCGATGTCCATGGTCACCGGCATCTATCAGGCGGGCGCGGAATGGAATTTTTGGGCGGGACCCAATGATTGCGGGTCCGGCGGCCTGCCGACGGTGTCGGGTGGTAGTCTGCTCGATGAAATCAACGAAACGACCATTATTTTCTGCGACGAGGCGGCGCTACGCGTGCTCGGCTTGTCGTTTGCCGGGTGGAACGTGATCGCAGCCGCCGCGCTGATGAAGGCCTGCATCGCCGCTGCCGTCTGGCCGCCAAAGGCCCGTTGACCTTCGTCAACCGACACGTCCCGCATCCAACTAGCCTAACAGCCTACTGAGCGTTTTCTCGTGTGATAGATCGAGGGGAGCAATCATGTCGGCTTCAATCTGGCCTCCGAGTCGCGTCCGCTGGCTTTTCAAGCTGAGCATCACGGTCCTGCTTGTCGCTCTGGCTCAACCCGCCAACGCGTTCTACACGCGCGGCTGCAACGCAGAATATGTGATCACCACCAGCTCTTTTGATGGAAACACCGTTCGCCGCAGCTTCCGCGGCGAAGGCGTTCATCCCTATGGCCCGAACGGCGCGCGCCGCCACGCGCACCGCATCATTAGGCAATGCGTCAACGACCATTGGCGAGAGCGTGAGTCATCATCAGGATCGATCCTGTGCGACGAAGACAGCCGCGTCTTCGGCTATCCGTTCAACAATTTGATGGCCGAGGTGACCGAGGCGGTCTGCGAGGCCAACCCCAATCGCCCGCTCATCGATGTCAACCTGCGCGTGTTGTACACCGGCGACACCGGTTGCACCGGCGAAAACAACATGTGGAACCAGGAGGTTGCCCGTGACGTGCGCCTGGAATGCGGCGCACAGCGCGTCGAACTCGGAACCGATCGACCGGGCGAGGATTACGAAAACTTCGATCTGCCTGGGGGCAACTGGCAAGCCTGTCAGTCGCGCTGCGAAGGCGATGGGCGATGTGAGGCCTGGACCTTCGTTTACCCGCGCGTCGGCGTGCTGCCGCAGTGCTGGCTGAAGGACGAGGTTCCGCAGGCCCACATCAATGATTGCTGCGTGTCAGGGGTCCGCCCCTGATCGGCAGCGCAACAAGCATCAACACAACCATTCTTCGGGTGAGTGACATCATGGCTTTCGGCAAACACATACTGGGCATGGCAACAGCCTTTCTGGCGCTTGCTTTTTCAGCTGGATCGGCATGGGCGGTCGAAGCGGCCGCAACAACGGGGCTGAATGTGCGGTCCGGACCGGGCACAAGCTTCGTGATCGTCGACACGCTGTATCGCGGCGAGGTTGTGAACGTCGTCGAGTGCACGGCAGCCGGCACCTGGTGTCGTATCGAACATGCCGGTCCCGACGGCTGGGTGTCGCGCGCCTATCTGACGGCGCCCAATGGTGCCGGCACACCGGGTGCACCGGTTCAGTTTGGTTTCACCATCCCCTTGCCGGGCGGTGGATCGATCACCTTTGGAACGCCAGGCTACACACCGCCAGCCGGCGGCGTCGATCCGACCCCACCCGTCGAAGAGGCGCGTGTGTGCGTGTACGATCTTCCGAACTTTGCGGGCGACAGCATCTGCGTGCGACCGGGCCGCAGCGATGCGTCGATTTCCGGCCCATGGAACAATCGGGTCACGTCGCTGCGCGTTTTTGGTGGAGCCTCCATTCGCCTGTGCCGACGGCCCAACTATGGTGGTGTGTGCAACGTCTTCCTCAGCGATAGGGCGCGCCTCGGATCAGCACTCAACAACAACGCTTCATCCTATGACGTCATGCCGCCTGAACCGGCGCGCGTGTGCGTTTATGATCTGGCCAATTTTCGCGGCGACAGCATCTGTGTGCGTCCCGGCGCCAGCGACAACGCGCTGGGCGCAACGTGGAATGACCGCGTCACCTCGCTTAGGGTGTTTGGCGGTGCCCGCATCAGACTGTGCCAAAACAACGGCTTTGGTGGTTTCTGCAACACGTTCTTGAACGATGTTCGCCAACTGGGTGGCGCACTGAACGACCGCGCTTCGTCCTATCGGGTCCGATAGGCAGCGACCTCGGTAGGAATTGGATTTAACGTAAAGACCTCAAGGATCGAGCTCGGTATCCCAGTACAGAAAATCCATCCAGCTTTCGTGCAGATAGTTGGGTGGGAACTGCCGGCCATTGGCCTGCAGATCGTGCACCGTTGGTGGATAGGGCGCTTGCCGCGGGAACATCTGCGCGACCTTGGGCATCTTGCCACCCTTGCGCAGATTGCACGGGCTGCAGGCGGTCACGATGTTCTTCCACGTCGTCTGCCCTCCGCGCGAGCGCGGGATGACATGATCGAAGGTCAGATCATCCGGCGAGCCGCAATATTGGCACTCGAACCGGTCGCGCAAGAAGACGTTGAACCGGGTAAAGGCCGGATTGCGCTGCGGCTTCACATAGGTTTTCAGCGACACCACGCTTGGCAGCCGAAACTCCGTCGTCGGGCTGTGCACACAGGTGTCGTATTCGGAAAGAATGTTGACGCGATCCAGGAACACCGCCTTCACCGCTTCCTGCCAAGGCCAAAGCGACAACGGGTAGTAGGAAAGCGGGCGGAAGTCGGCATTGAGCACCAAGGCCGGACAGGCCTCGGGCTTCATGATCCGGGAAGCAGGTGAAACCACCGGGCGTCCGGTGGCCTTAAACTCTTCCGGTGAAACGGCGACGGTCAAGCTTTGCTCCCGGTCCGATTCGCACAACCAACTGTTACGCTCGCGTGTATGTATAGCGCGTGTGACAGGCTTGTGAAGCCACACAAGGTCACAGGCGAAAACGGTTTGTGGTCCGTTGATTCACAGCCGCTACATGGCAATGCCCGAACGTCCATCCTGCACCACCGCGTGGTAGGACCACAAAAGCCGCGCCGCCACGCCGCGCCACGGCGCCCAGATTTTCGCCCGTTCGGCCAGCGCCTCTGTGCTCAGCCTTTCTTCCTGCCCGAGTGCCCAGGCGGCCGCTTTTTGCAGCGCCAGATCACCCACCGGCATGGTGTCGGCATGGCCAACGCAGAAGAGCACATAGATTTGCGCCGTCCAGGGACCCACCCCTTTGATGGTGACCAGCTCTTCTTCCATGGCCGCCACATCAAGCGCGTTGAGCCTGGCAAAGGCCTGGTCATCGGGCAAAGCATCGGCAAGCGCCCGCAAGGTGCGTTGCTTTGGGCGCGACAGTCCACAAGCCTTCAAGGCCTCATCGTCAGCCTCAGCAAATCGGTGCGCCTCCAAGGCGCCCAGCGTATCGATGGTGCGCGCGGTGATCGCCTTGGCGCTGGCCACCGAAACCTGCTGGGCGATCACGATCCGTGCCAACCCTTCAAAGTCGGGCGTCGATCGCCGCAGCGGCACGTGCTCGACCGCGTCCATGGCCACATGAAGCGCGGGATCGGCGGCCCTAAGGGCAACGAGGCCCTCGACCACATCCGCGTCACATTCTATGCATCGATACATGAGCCAGCCGGTCTTGAGATTCGCGCCATCACCCAATGGCTATCTGCATTTGGGCCACGCGTTAAGTGCGCTCGAATGCCAGCGCTGGGCCGATGCGCTCGGCGGCCGGCTGATTCTGCGCATCGAAGACACCGACCTATCGCGCGCCCGTCCGCAGTATGTTGAGGCCATTTTGGACGATCTGGCGTGGCTCGGGCTGACCTGGGAAGAGCCGGTGCGCGTGCAATCAGACCACTTGGACATCTATGACGCGGTGCTGCGCGGGCTCTATGCGCAAGGCCTTGCCTATCCGGCGCCCGCCTCGCGCACGCAGATCGCCCGTGCCTTGGACGGATTGAAGACCGAGGGCATCGCCTGGGGCAGCGATCCGGACGGCAGCCCGCATTATCCCTTTGGCGAGCGCGATCGCGCCGACAGCCCCGAGGACATGCCCGAGGATGTGCCGATCCGCCTTGATATGAACGCGGCGCTCGAGAAGCTCGGCATCAGCAAGGTGTCGGAAAAACGCGTTGACGCGCCAAGCTCAGCGCCAGTCACCACCATGACTGACCCGTCGGTCTGGGGTGATATCTTGCTGCGCGGGCGCGACCGTCCGGCCACTTACCATCTGGCGGTGGTGGTTGATGACGCCGATCAAGGTGTGACCCATGTGGTACGCGGTCTTGATCTGGAGCCGTCGACCAGCGTCCAGCGCCTGCTGCAGGAACTGCTCGGCTTACCGGCACCGATCTATCACCACCACCGGCTGATCCTAGGCGAGGATGGCCGCAAGCTTTCCAAATCCGAAGGCGCGAAAAGCTTGCGGTCTGTCAGGCGCACCGGCCTTGATCGCGACGCGTTGGTCGCCCGGCTGTTGGCTACTCCACCGTCACCGTGATGACGTCCGAAACGATCGGCGGATCGTGCGGGATATGGTTGTGGTCGCCGACCAGCAATTGCAGCGTGTGGGTACCCGCCGGAAGGTCCAACGTCACCTCGGTCTGACCGCCGCCAAAGTGTCGATGATTGTCATCGTTGGGCAGCGCCGCTCCCAAATCCACCTGGTCGAGCGGCATGTTGATCAGCAAATGGTGGTGGCCGGTGTTCATCTGCTCAACGCCGGCTGGTGCAACGCCCATACCACGCAAGCCAAACTGCACTGTCACAGGATTGGACAAGGTCGCACCGGCTTCAGGCCCAATGAAATAAACCTCCGCCCCTTCAGGTGCAGGCGTTTGGTCCATGGCGTTTGCAGCAAACGATGTGCAGGCAAGCAGCCCGGCCAAGGCACTCATTCGCAAAGCATGTTTCATATGCATGGTCTTTCCTCCCGTTCTTCTTGGAAGAGGGAAGATAGAGCGCGCAGCCAAAGCGGCCAATCACGATTGCGAGACTAGCCAGGTGCCCAACTGGTCAAAACCCAGAGCCAGCCGGTCACCGAAACGATCGCCAGAGCGGTCGACAGCGCGATCGACGACGATGCGATGCGCACGCCAGTGCCGTAACGGTTGGCAAGCAGATAAGCGTTGATCCCTGACGGGCAGGCCGCAAAGAGCACCGCCGCGCCGAGCCAAATTGGCGGCAGCTGCAACACAAATGCGCCGAACAGAAACACCAGGCCCGGCTGAACGATGAGCTTCAAAAAACTGACCGTCAGCGTGATGCGCAGATCACCGGCCAATCCATAGCGCTTGAGCGCCATGCCGGCGGAAAACAGAGCGCAGGGCACGGCAGTCGACCCCAACATATCGAGAATCTGGAACGGGATCGGCGGAATGGTCCAGCCGGTGAAACGCCAAGCAAGACCAAGCAGAATGCCGATAATGATCGGATGGGTGAAAATCGAGATCGCAAGCTTGCGAACGGTCTCACCAAAGTTGCTGCGCTCGGACCCACCCAGTTCGATGGAAAGCGTTGCTGCACTCATCATGATCGGCAAGTGGATCGCGATCAGCAGAAAAATCGGCACCCGCCCGGCATCGCCATAGGTGGTGAGAATGAGCGGGATGCCGATAAGAACTGTGTTGGCCTGCGCGGCGGAAAACCCGGTCACCGTGCCGGTTGGTTTGTCGCGTCCGAACCCACGCGTGACGATCAGATGCGCGCTCGCCCAAACGACGATCACCGCAGCGAAGTAAACCGCCCAATAGGACCAGGGCGATGCTTCGGGCACATCGGCGGTGGCCAGCGTCTTGAACAACAGACAGGGCACCGCGACGGTAAACACGAAATCCGACAGCCCATCGCCAACTTGGTCCTTGATGAGGCCGGTGCGTGCGGCGGTGAAGCCGATGGCGATGAGACCGAAAACCGGGAGAACGATGGCGAGAAGCGACATGCCCCCCCTTGGCACCGCCTGTCAGGAGGCGCAAGCGCTCACGCGACTGTGCAGTGACAGATCGCACCAATGTGGCATCGTGCCGATGCAATCAGCATCAATCGGGGAGACAGACGATGACATTGCAAGAGATCGCCGACGCACTGATCGGCCATTGCCGCAATGGGACCGAAGAAAAGGGCCTCAACACGCTCTATGCCGACGACGCCGTTTCGGTGGAAGCGCTGGCGCAACCGGGCGGCGGGCCACAGGTCTTCGAGGGCCTGGAGGCCATTCGCGGTAAACATGACTATTGGAACAATGCAATGGAGCAGGTTTCGATCGATGTTGGCGGGCCATACCCACACCAGCCGGACAAATTCGCCCTCACCTTCAAAGGCAAAGCCACCGTCAAGGAGACAGGCGAACCCTTTGATATGGACGAGATCGCCATCTACACGGTCAAGGATGGCAAGATCGTCCGCGAAGAGTTCTTCTATTCCATGTGACAACCGCCGCACGATGAGGTGCGACCTATCGCGCAAAATGCGACAGCCGTTTTGACCTATGCGGAAGAATGGGAAAGGATGGACCATGCCTGGTCCCTCCTCCCCATCGACCTCGCCTCGCAAAGCCAAGCCTTTTGACGCGGCTGTGCAGGCCTTTGCGCTGCTCTACAATCGTTTGCCCGGCACCTATAACGGCCTGGTCGGGGCGCTGGGATACCGTGCGCCGGAGCTGGTCGCCGAGGCGCTGAGCGACCATCTGAAACTGGGAAGCCCAAACGTTTTGGACGCGGGCTGCGGTACGGGGCTGACCGCAAAGGCGGTACTGGCGCGCTTGCCCAAAGCAAAGCTCGACGGGTTCGATCTGTCAGACAAGATGCTCGCTGAGGCCAACAAGACAGGCCTCTATCAGACACTTCAATCCGCCGACGCCACCAAGCCGTTGCCCTTTCCGGCAGGTCACTATGATGCGGCCGTTTCGAGCGGGCTTTATACGCTCGGCCATGTCGGGCCGGAGGCGCTCGGGCCCGTGCTTGATACCATCAAGCCAGGCGGGCTCTTCGCGCTCAACATTTACGATGCAGCGTGGGAGAAGCTTCACTTCGAGGAGGCCATCGACCACATGGTGACCGACGGCCTCATCACAGTGTGTATGCACTCCAAGGCGACCCATTTTGGCCGTATCGGCCAGACCTGTCGCGTGGTCGTGCTGGCAAAGACCGGCGCGCGCTAGCAGCCGGTCAAACGAAAATCACCATCGGCAAAGGTCAACGCACCCTCGCCGCCATTGCGGCAGGTGTGGGTAAGCGCGGTGTCTTCCGGTTGCGGATTGTGCAGGTGTAGGGTCCGACGACCACATCACCCTTGCTGCTGGCAAAAGCGGTAACCGCGCAGCCGCCGGAGCCGCAGAACAGGCTCGCCGCGCCATCGCAATAGGCTTTCTCGGCAATCAGCACAAAATCGGCAAAGCCATCATCGGTGAACGTCACCTCGACCAGATGGCCATCATCATAGACCATAGTCCCGCCCATCCTCGCGCAGGACTGATGCATGCCACGCAGCTCGTCGAGCGCCGCCGCATAGGCCGGACTGTCAACCGATGATTGAGACGCGTGCGCGGCCTGCGCCGTGCCCATCGCCAGAGCAGCGGCCAAAGCAGCGCCGGCAAGGAGATATTCCGGTCGAAGCATCTGCGAACCTCATCCAAATCGTGGCCGTTTCGATCCGCGAAAGATATGGCACCGGGTTCGCTAAAGCGCCGTTATCGCAGTCGAGACAATTTGAACGGTCTGCTGTTTTTCTCGAAACTTATGCTGCTTTGTCTGCTGCCTCAGCGACGATCCGAACAATATCGGCCATGATCGTGTTCACTTTAAAGTCTTTGGGCGTGTAAACTGCAGCAACGCCCATGGCTTTGAGCGCTGTTTCATCTTCCGGTGGGATAATGCCGCCGACGACGACAGGAATATCGTCCGCGCCCTCCTTACGCAGCCGATCCATCACATCGCGCATCAGCGCCACATGGCTGCCCGACAGGATAGAAAGCCCGACAATATGGACGTCCTCCTCGATCGCCGCATTGACGATTTCGGCGGGCGTCAGCCGTATGCCTTCATAGACGACCTCCATGCCGCAATCACGTGCCCGCACAGCAATCTGTTCGGCCCCATTTGAGTGACCGTCCAAGCCTGGCTTACCGACCAGCATTTTCAGCCGCCGACCCACCTTGGCGGACACCGCATCGACGTCGGCGCGAACCTCGGCCAGATCATCGACATCGGCGCGCGCAGCTTTGCCAACGCCGGTCGGCGCGCGATATTCGCCATAGACCGAGCGCAGCGCCGCGCCCCATTCGCCCGTGGTCACGCCGGCTTTGGCGGCCTCAACCGAGGCATCCATGATGTTCGCATTGCCTTCGGCGGCGTTTTTCAGGCCCGCAATGGCCGCTTCAACCGCCGCGTCGTCACGCTGCGACCGCCAGACTTTGAGCGTCGCAACGGCGTCCTCTTCGACACCGTCAGGAACGACCATGATCGCGCCTTCGCCTGTGCCGAGCGGCGATGGTTCGCTCTCCTCATAGCGGTTGACGCCAACCACGGTCTGCTCGCCTTTTTCGATGCCTTCCAGGCGGGCCGTGTTGGAAACGACCAACTGCTGCTTCATGTAGCTGGTCTCGATGGCGGCAATCGCCCCGCCCATCGCCTCAATCTGCGCCAGTTCGGCGCGCGCTTCTTGCTTCAGCGCCTCGACCTTGGCGTCCACTTCCTTGGAGCCATCGAACAAGTCACCGAATTCCAGAAGATCGGTCTCATAGGCCATCACCTGCTGCATGCGCAGCGACCATTGCTGGTCCCAGGGCCGCGGCAGCCCGAGCGCTTCGTTCCAGGCCGGAAGCTGGACGGCGCGGGCTCGGGCTTTTTTCGACAACACCACCGCGAGCATCTGGATCAAGATGCGGTAGACATTGTTTTCCGCCTGCGGCTCGGTCAGCCCCAGCGAGTTGACCTGCACGCCATAGCGAAAGCGGCGATATTTCGGGTCGTCCACGCCATAGCGCTGCTCGCAGATCTCGTCCCAGAGATCGACGAACGCCCGCATTTTGCACATCTCGGTGACGAACCGCATGCCGGCGTTGACGAAGAAGGAAATCCGCCCCACCGCTTTGGGGAAATCCTCTTCGGGAATAATCCCGCGCGCTTTGACGGTGTCGAGCACGGCAATCGCCGTGGCGAGCGCGAAAGAGAGCTCCTGAACCGGCGTCGCGCCTGCCTCCTGCAAATGGTAGGAGCAGACATTCATCGGGTTCCATTTGGGTGTATTTTTGTAGGTCCAGCCGATCATATCGGTGGTCAGTCGCATCGAGGGTTCGGGGGGGAACACATAGGTGCCGCGGGAAAGATACTCTTTGATGATGTCGTTCTGGGTCGTGCCGGCGAGCTTACCGCGATCGGCGCCCTGCTCGTCGGCCACAGCCACATAAAGCGCCAGCAGCCAGGGCGCAGTGGCATTGATCGTCATGGACGTGTTCATCGCATCGAGCGGAATGCCATCAAACAGCGTGCGCATATCGCCCAGATGAGCGACTGGCACGCCAACCTTGCCCACCTCGCCACGAGCCAGCACATGATCGGGGTCGTAGCCGGTCTGCGTCGGCAGATCGAAGGCGACCGAAAGGCCCGTCTGCCCTTTGGCGAGATTGGTCTTATAGAGCGCGTTGGAATCCTTGGCCGTGGAATGCCCCGCATAGGTGCGGAAAATCCATGGCCGATCCTTGGGCTTATCGCCGGTCGGGGTCTCGCTCATCAGGGTGCGCCCTCTCGTTTCGCAGCGCCCCATCAAAAGTGTGCGCTGCAACATGAGGCACAATAGGGCGCCGAGCGACCGGCGTCACCTCACCTTTGGGCGCAAAGCCCCGGCGGCGGACATCACCGAGTGACGAGGCGCTTCAGGAAGCACGCAGCCAGGATCACTGTCGATGCACCGGCCACAGCGGCAAAGAACGGCAGATGCGGCTGGTTCATGACTTGAGTGGCCGAGCCGATATGGAGCATCAGCCAAGTTGCGCCGACCAGCGAGCCGATCATCAACAGAATATAATTGCCCATCAGCCCGAAAGCATTGTCCTTGAACGCACCGTCGGCAAGCCAGGCCATCGGCCAGGTGAGCACCGAAGCGATCAGAAAGATAAACCACAGATTGTCCATCACGAATGGCGGCAAGAGCGCAGTCATGGGCCAAACATCCTTCAAACGGCAATTGGCGGCCACCATCGGGCTGGCCAGAATTCCCTTACGGCTTCCGTTATAGCGCCAGCCCATGAACAGCCGGTTTATCGATGCTGGCCCAGAAGGTTAACCGGCGTTAACGCCGCGACCGTCATCCTCGGGCTTGTCCCGGGGCAGACGTGGCAACTCCTGGTGTCATCCCGAACAGCCTCCAGCGTCCGAGGCGATAGCTTGCCGAACCCCGACCCCTGACGGACATTGGTCGTATGGTTTTTTGCAGCGCAGCAATGCATAGTTCGCCGCACAAAATGCTGATCATGAGAGGCCCCAGCCATGGCTCTTGCCGAAACCTCCGGTGACATCAAAGACTTGTACGAAATCGGCGAAATACCGCCGCTCGGCCATGTCCCCGCCAATATGTATGCCTGGGCGGTACGCCGCGAACGCCATGGCGAGCCGGAAGTCGCCATGCAGCAGGAAGTCGTCCCGGTCTGGGAGATCGGCGATGATGAAGTGCTGGTTTTCGTCATGGCCGCCGGCGTCAACTACAATGCCATTTGGGCCGGTCTCGGCGAGCCGATTTCCCCGTTCGATTTCATCAAGAACGATTATGTCGTCAACGGATCGGATGCCTCGGGCATCGTCTGGGCCGTCGGCTCCAAGGTGAAACGCTGGAAGGTCGGCGATGAAGTCGTCATCCACTGCAACCAGGATGATGGCGACGATGAAGAGTGCAATGGCGGTGACCCGATGTTTTCGCCCAGCCAGCGCATTTGGGGCTACGAAACCATGGATGGCTCATTCGCCCAGTTCACCCGGGTGCAGGCCCGCCAGCTGATGACCCGGCCAAAGCATCTTACCTGGGAAGAGGCTTCCTGCTACACGCTGACGCTCGCGACCGCTTATCGCATGCTTTACGGCCATCGCCCGCATGTCCTGCGCCCTGGCGACAATGTGCTGGTATGGGGCGCATCGGGCGGTTTGGGCGTGTTCGCCACGCAGATCTGTGCCGCCGCCGGCGCCAATGCCATCGGCGTGATTTCCGATGAAGACAAGCGCGATTTCGTTATGTCGCTCGGCGCCAAGGGTGTCTTGAACCGCAAGGACTTCAACTGTTGGGGTCAGCTCCCGAAAGTCGGCTCCGACGACTACGACCAGTGGTTTTCTGAGGTCCGCAAATTCGGCAAGGCCATCTGGGACATCACCGGCAAAGGCGTGAACGTCGATTTCGTCTTTGAGCACCCCGGCGAAAGCACCTTCCCGGTCTCCACCTTTGTCTGCAAGCGCGGTGGCATGATCGTGATTTGCGCTGGCACCACCGGTTTCAACCTGACCATGGATGCCCGCTATGTCTGGATGCACCAGAAGCGCGTGCAGGGCAGCCACTTTGCCCATTTGAAACAGGCCGTAGCCGCCAACAAGCTGGTGATCGAGCGCCGGATCGACCCTTGCATGTCGGAGGTTTTTGCCTGGCGCGACATCCCCAAGGCGCACACGAAAATGTACAAGAATCAGCACGCGCCGGGCAACATGGCCTGCCTGGTTGGTTCGCCGAAGCCCGGCCTGCGCACCTTTGAGGATGTGCTCGACGCGGCGGGTTAAGCGCAAATTTTTAATTTGTCGTGACAAACAATGCTATCAGCGGTTTAGGAATAATTAACCATAGTTGCTGCATTATTTCACAGGAAGCCTAATGTGACCCCGACACTTATAATGATGAATGTAACGGCCAGAACGATAAGTGTCTGATTTTGTTCACTTCCTCCGAGTGGAAGTGGGCTCCTTTCGCCTTTGCAAAGAATTGCGGCTACCGTGAGACCTAGCAAGACGCACGACGTTATCGTGATAATCCAAACCATTTAGCTGACCTCTCTGTTTCTTTTTGAAACGAGAGCCACAGAAATTAGTTGATATTCGTTAAACATACTGGTCAATTTTTGTTAAGCAGATTGCGGTGGTAGCTGAAAGCTCGGATAGCCGTTCTATGCTGCTGCGCCTCGCGCCCGTCTTTTTCGTGCTCATCTGGTCGACGGGCTGGATCACCGCACGGGCGGCGGCGCCGCTCGCCGATCCACTGACGTTTTTGGTCGCTCGCTATGCGCTGGCCGCCCTGGCGCTCTTTCTCATCATGCTGGCCTTCAAGGTGAAACTGCCCGTTGAAAGGCGTCTTTGGGCCCACGGACTGGCGTCCGGTGTCCTCTTGCACGCGATCTATCTCGGCGGGGTTTGGTACGTCATCGATGAGGGTCTTGCGACGCCGCTTTCCGGCCTTATCGCGGCATTGCAGCCGCTTCTGACGGCGGTTCTGGCGGTCACCTGGCTCGCCGAACATTTGACGAAAAAACAATGGCTTGGCCTGGCACTCGGCTTTGCCGGCCTGGTGATCGCCCTGCTCCCGCGCCTCTTCGCGCTGGAGGGCGAGGCGTTCGCCGCTGCATCCTGGCTCATCGTCATCAATGTTGTGGCGATGATCTCGGTGACCCTCGGCACGCTTTACCAGAAGCGCTTTCTGCAAGGCGGCGACCTGCGCGCAATCTCCTTTTTGCAGTATGTCGGGGCAACGCTCGCCACCCTGCCGTTCGCGTTTCTGATGGAAGAGATGCACATCACCATCAATGGCCAGAGCCTGTTGATCATGGCCTGGTCGGTGATCGGCCTGTCGCTGGCGGCCATCGGCCTGTTGCTGCTCTTGATCCGCCACGGCGCGGTGTCGCGGGCGGCCACCCTGATCTATCTGATCCCGCCATTGGTGGCGATCGAAGCCTGGCTGTTGTTTGGCGAAGAGCTGGCGCCAATCGCGATCCTCGGCATGGCGATCACCGTGTTCGGCGTCTATCTCGTCAACCAAAAGCCCAGAACCGTTTGAACTTGGCGAGCGTATCGGGAATCTCAGGCAACTAGCCCATCGGCGGGGTTGTTGCAGTGCAAACTGTTGATCATTTTGCGCTGCACAAATACGCTGACGCAAGACAGACCGGGCAACAAGCCATCCGGGCAATGAGCGAGGACATCACCATGAGCTTGGCCGAAGATCTGACGCTGAACGATGCCAACAGTCTCGATTTGGCAACTGACGCCTTTGAGGCGTTGAACGCCATCTACGCGGCCGCCAAGAGCGCTGTCGCCGCGCAGACCATGGAAGACGGCCGCGTCAAAGGTACGCTGCTTGAACGGCATCAACATGCAGCGCACGGTTTGGCCTGGTTGGCGACCTACCGTGAAGCCCTGCGCGAGCTGATGGCCTACGCCCAGCGCCTGCAAAACGACGGTCGGTATGGGCAGACTGAAACGCTTATCCTCGAAATCGGCTTTGCTGAATATCTCGCCCAGATCGAAGGCGGCATTCCGATGAACCAGGGGGAAATTGTCCGCCTGGCTGCGCTTGGCGTGGCGCCGGAGACCGCCCGCGCCTTTTCCGACAATCCTTCTGTGCGCGCATTGATCGCCTTGGGATCCGACCCGGCCAGACGCGCCGCCCTTGTTGCCACGATGATGGACGATGGCGGTGCGGCCACCGTCGGCGCCGATGGCCTGGACGAAACGATGGAAGCGTTTCGCTCCGAAATGCGCCGCTTTGCTGCCGATGCCGTCGAGCCGCATGCCCATGAATGGCACCTCGCCAACGATTACATCCCGATGGAGATCATCGAGCAGATGTCCGAGCTCGGCGTCTTTGGTCTGACGATCCCTGAGGAATATGGCGGCCTCGGCCTCGGCAAAGAGGCGATGTGCGTTGTCTCCGAAGAGCTGTCGCGTGCCTATATCGGCGTCGGCTCGCTGGGCACACGCTCGGAGATTGCCGCCGAACTCATCCTGTGTGGCGGCACCGATGCACAGAAAGAAAAGTGGCTGCCGCAGATCGCTTCGGGCGAAATCCTGCCAACGGCCGTTTTCACCGAACCCAACATCGGGTCTGACTTGGCGAGCCTTAAAACCCGCGCGGTGAAGCAGGGCGATACCTACACGCTCAACGGCAACAAAACCTGGATCACCCATCCGGTGCGCGCCGACATCATGACCGTGCTCGCCCGCACCAATCCCGACGAGCCCGGTTACAAGGGCCTGTCCATGTTCATTGCCGAAAAGCCGCGTGGCTCGGACGACGACCCCTTTCCACATCCCAACATGTCCGGCGGCGAGATCGAAGTGCTCGGCTATCGCGGCATGAAAGAGTATGAAATCGCCTTTGACGGCTTTGAGGTACCCGCCGCCAACCTGCTTGGCGAAGCGGAAGGCAAGGCTTCAAACAGCTGATGGAAACCTTCGAGTCGGCACGCATTCAGACCGCCGCCCGTGCCGTTGGCGTGGCGCAGTCGGCGCTCGATCTTGGCCTGCGCTACGCCAAGGAGCGGGTGCAGTTCGGCAAGGCGCTGATCCATTTCCCGCGCGTCGCCGACAAGCTTGCGATGATGGCGGTCGAAACCATGATCGGTCGCCAGCTCACCTACTTTTCAGCCCGCGAGAAGGACGAGGGCCGCCGCTGCGACGTTGAGGCGGGCATGGCCAAGCTTCTCTGCGCCCGCATCGCCTGGGCGAATGCCGACAACGCCCTGCAGATTCATGGCGGCAATGGTTTTGCGCTGGAATATGCCATCTCCCGCGTGCTCTGCGACGCGCGCATTCTCAACATCTTTGAAGGCGCTGCGGAAATACAGGCACAAGTGATCGCCAAGCGTTTGCTGGAAGCGTAAGCCGAAGCAAGCATCCAATTGCATCAAGCATGATTGCATTTAACACAAATGCAACTTGAAGTAGAGAAACTGCCACCTTCAGTCAAAAGGTTGGTTGCATGCCGCTCTACACCATCACCTATATCAGTCGCGCGCCGGAAGTGCGCGGAGAGCAGCGCCGCATCTTCCTCGGCAATCTGGTTAAGCAAGCCGACAAGAACAATATCCCGCAGGGCGTCTCCGGCTGCCTCATCCACGTCGATGACTATTTCATCCAGGTGATGGAAGGCCCGCGCGCGGCCTTGAGCACCACCTACAACCGCATTGCCCAGGATGAGCGCCACCACGAGATCAATCTGGTGCATGCCGGTCCGGCGGTAACGCGGCAGTTCACCTCGCCGTCGCTGGCCGCGTTCGATATCGCCAGCGAAACGAACCCGGTGTTCTCCAAATACAAAGTGCGCCCCAAATTCTGCCCGTATCAGTTGGCGCCGCATGCGCTGGGAGACTTGATCGAGCAGATCGCGCTTGTCTGCGCCAAGCTCGACAGTTCCAACCGCCGCGACAAAACGCTCGCCGCCTAGATATGTTTTGAGCGCCAGGCTAAGCCCGGCCCATGACCATCGCCTCCCAAGCACCACGCTCCATCCTGATCACCGGCGCCTCGACCGGCATTGGCCACCACGCCGCCCATGCCTTGCACAGGCGCGGCTGGCAGGTGATCGCGGCGGCCCGTAAGCCGGGCGATGTGACACGCCTGCGCGACGAGGGCCTCAAGGCTGTCCAGCTCGACTATGCCGATCAGGCAAGTATCGCGGCCGCCTTTGCGGCCACGCTCGACCAAACCGGCGGCAGACTCGATGCCCTGTTCAACAATGGCGCCTATGGCCAGGTTGGCGCGCTGGAGGATGTGTCCACCGAGCACATGCGCGCGCAGTTCGAAGCCAACTTTTTCGGCATCCACAGGCTCACCCAATTGGCGCTCCCGATCATGCGCCTGCAACGCGCCGGGCGCATCGTCCAGTGTTCCAGCGTTCTAGGTTTCATTGCCGCGCCCTATCGCGGCCCGTATGTCGCCTCGAAGTTTGCGCTTGAAGGCTACTCCGACACATTGCGCGCCGAAGTGGGTCGGTTCGGCATCAAAGTGATCTCCATCCAGCCCGGTCCGATCACCAGCCGCTTCCGCGCCAATGCGCTGTCGGTGTTTCAGCGCACCATCGACGCAGATGCCTCCGCCTATGCCGATGATTATGCGGCCCAGTTGAAACGCCTGACCTCACGCGACAGAGCTGCCTTTGAGTTGGGACCCGAAGCGGTGACGCGGGCGCTGATCAAAGCGCTGGAAGACGCCAACCCCAGACCGGCCTATCGGGTCACGACACCCACCCATCTGATGGCGCTGGTCAAACGGTTGGCGCCCTCACGTTTGCAAGCGGCGATGCTCGCCCGCGCCCGCGACAAATAGCCGGCGCAACGATTAGCGCTCTGACGCGTCGATCGGGTACAGTCGCTTCTGCCTAAAGGAAACAGCATGGTCACACGAACGTCCCCATCGCCGTCTGCCGTACCAAAGTCTGGCGCGAGCTGGCTCCTGCTTGCGCTCTATGTCGCGGTCACCGCCGCCGCCTCGCTCACCGGCAGTCTGGCCAGCGACCCGGATACAAGTGCCTGGTACCAGGCACTCAATCAGCCGCCCTTTCAGCCGCCGTCCTGGGCGTTCGGTGTCGTCTGGCCGATCCTTTACCTGATGATGGCTTATGCCGGATGGCGCGCCGACGCGGCAGCAGCGCCAGATCGAACCGGCAGACTGCGTCTTGCCTATGGTGTGCAACTGCTCTTCAACGCCGGCTGGACCATCGCCTTTTTCGCGCTGCAATCGATCGTCGGCGGGTTTGTCGTCATCCTTGGGCTTTTGGCGGCGATCCTGGTGTGGATGCGGCTCGCGCGCCAGACCGATCACCTGGCTTTCTGGCTGTTCGCGCCCTACCTCGCCTGGGTTACGTTTGCCACTTTGCTCAACGGGTCGTATGTGCTGCTCAACTGAGCGGTCAAGAATGCCAGCCGTTGAGTGACCCAGCCGCTGCCCTGAACCGTAAGACGCCTTATGAACACGCTTTTCCAGATAATCTCATTTCTTGCTCTAGGCGCCGTGGCGGTGGTCCTCTTGCTTGGCCTTGCCAACATGATGAAGGGCGGCAGCGCCAACCGCTCGCAGCAATTGATGCGCTGGCGGGTCATCCTGCAGGCGCTCGCCATCGTGGTGATCATGGTCGTCGCCTGGCTGGCGAGCCGCGGCTAGAAAACAAAACCGCGACGGCCAACAGCTGTGCAGAAATGTCACACCCAGCGGTCGATATGCCCCAAAATCCCTGACCAACGTTGAAGTCGGCGCCCGACGGCTTTAACGCATTGATAACGAATTGCTGGGCGCCTCGTTATGATTCACTTCCGCTATCTTTCTGCTGCCGCTTTAGCGATGCCTTTTCTTTTGGCGTCGCTCGGCCTTGCTAGCGCTGACTCCTTCGACACACGCTTTGCCACCGCCGCGTCACACGAAGTGCGCGTTGGCGTTATGTACCGCGAGCCAGACGGGCCTGAAACCGGCTTTGACGTCGATGTCGAGGCTCTTGCCAATGTCGGTTGGACCTTCTCCATCTTCGACCGCCTGGCGGCCGTTCGCCCCTTGGTCGGTGCGTCCATTAGCACCGAGGGGTACACGCATTTCGGCTACGCCCAACTTGCGTTGACGGTCGACGTCACCGAACGGCTTTTCGTTGAAGGCGCTTTCGGCGGCACGGTTCATAACGGCGATACCGACGGCACCGATCCGGATCGATTAAACCTTGGGTGCAACCTGCTTTTCCGCGAGTCCGGAACACTCGGCTACCGAGTGACAGAACAGGTCAGCGTCATGGCGACGATCAGCCATTCTTCAAATTCCGGTCTGTGCGATTTCAATCGCGGCATGACCAACTTTGGCGCTAGGGTCGGTTTCAACTTTTAAACCGATTCGGCGGCGCCCATGGTCGTTCTGACAAAAATCTATACCAAAACCGGCGATGACGGCACTACCGGCCTCGGCTCGGGCGAGCGGCGCAAGAAGTTTGACCTGCGCGTCGAAGCCTATGGCACGGTTGACGAGACCAACGCCGCCATCGGCATGGCCCGCCTTTCGACGGGCGCCGACCCAGTGCTTACCGATCTCGACGCCATGCTGATGCGCATTCAGAACGATTTGTTCGATCTGGGTGCCGATCTCTCCACCCCGCCAACGGATGAAGACCTCGGTTATGAGCCACTGCGCGTCGTCACCGCGCAGGTGGATCGATTGGAAGCTGAGATCGACGCTCTGAACGCCGACCTTTCCCCGCTCAATTCCTTCGTCTTGCCAGGCGGCACGCCCGCTGCTGCGGCCCTGCACGTGGCCCGCACCGTGTCGCGCCGCGCTGAGCGACTTTCGGTGGAGTTGGCCGATCAGGAACCGGGCATGGTGAGCGATGCTGTGCGGCGATATTTGAACCGTTTGTCGGACTTTCTCTTCGTCGCCGCGCGCTGGACAAACGACAAGGGCGCCGCTGACGTCTTGTGGGTGCCGGGCAAAAACCGCTAAGAGCCAAGGCGCTCATGCCGTTGCGGCAGGAAACCGGGGCCGTCGTTTATGTTCTTGCCGTTCTTCGATTCCAATCCGAAAAAGCGCATCACCGTCCAGGCGGTAACCGTCGCGCTGATTGTCCTGAACGTCGCGATGTTCCTGGTCTTCCAGGGCGCGGTCGCCGACTACCCTGACTACCGGCTGGCGCTAATTCCGGTGACGCTGTTTGCCGAGCAGGCGCGACCGGCTGACCTCATCCTCATCCCGGAAGAAACCACGCTCCTCAGCTACGCGTTTCTGCACGGGTCCTGGCTGCATCTGGCCGGCAACATGCTGTTCCTTTGGGTCTTTGGCGACAATGTCGAAGACGCCATGGGCCACGTGAAATTTCTGATTTTCTTCATCCTCTGTGGCATCGCCGGTGGCCTGGCCTACGCTGTCATGACCCCCGATCCGTCCGCTCCGTTGGTTGGTGCATCCGGCGCGACATCAGGCGTCGTGGCTGCCTATCTGATGCTGCATCCCAAAGTGAAGGTCTGGGTTCTGGTGACCCTGCTGATCAAGTTCCCGTTCCAGTTACCCGCCTGGATCGTGCTCGGCGCGTACGTCGTCTGGAATGTGTTCATGGTCCTTGACGACACCGCGGTCTCACAGACCGCCTGGTGGGCACATATTGGCGGCCTGGTAGCTGGCGCCATTCTGACCCCACTGTTCAAGCATCGCGATGTGAAACTGTTCGATCGTGATCTGCCCGATCCGGCCATCTCTGCGAAGCGGTAACCGACATCGCACCTACAGCCAATCCAAGGGCCGACTTTGGGATCGTTGACAGCCTGATGGCCCAGCCCTAGCTTGCCGCCAGCGCTTTGCTGCGATGCACAACCTGCCTTGACCCCAGGCCATGCCCGCACGCACCGCTACAGCCCAACCGCAACGTTAGGAAGTCTGCGTGAAGATCTTGGTGCCGGTCAAACGGGTGGTCGACTACAACGTCACCATCACGGTGAAGGAAGACGGGTCGGGGGTGAACCTCGCCAATGTGAAAATGTCGATGAACCCCTTCGACGAAATCGCGGTCGAAGAGGCGTTGCGCTTGAAAGAGGCCGGCAAGGCCGAAGAAATCGTCGCAGTTTCCATCGGACCCGACAAGGCGCAGGAGACACTGCGCACGGCGCTCGCCATGGGCGCAGACCGCGCAATTCTGGTGAAAACCGACGACACCACCGAGCCGCTGGCCGTCGCCAAGGCATTGCAAGCGATCATCGCCGGGGAAGACCCCAACCTCGTCATCCTGGGCAAGCAGGCGATCGACGATGATTGCAACCAGACCGGTCAGATGCTCGCCGCGCTGCTTGGCTGGGGCCAAGGCACTTTCGCCTCAAAAGTGGAGCTCGACAGCGACAGTGTTGCCGTTACCCGCGAGGTCGATGGCGGTTTGGAAACCGTGAAACTCGCCCTGCCTGCTATCATCACCACCGATCTGCGGTTGAATGAGCCACGCTATGCCTCGCTGCCCAACATCATGAAGGCCAAGAAAAAGCCACTCGACATCAAGACACCAGAGGACATTGGCGTTGATTTCGCCCCGCGTTTGGAAGTGCTCGCCACCGCTGCCCCGCCGAAACGTGAAGCAGGGGTGAAGGTTGCCGATGTCGGTGAACTGGTCGCCAAGCTAAGATCCGAAGCTGGCGTTCTTTAGGGAGAGATGACAATGACCACACTCCTGATCGCCGATCATGACAACACCGCGCTCTCGGCAGAAACCGCCAAAGCGCTGACCGCCGCCAAAGAGCTCGGCGCACCCGTCGATGTGCTTGTGGCAGGCTCGGGGGCAGACGCCGTCGCCAAGGAAGCCGCCGCGCTCGATGGTGTGCAGAAGGTCCTCCACGCCGACGATGCCGCGCTGGAACACGCGCTCGCTGAACCGATGGCGGCGCTCATCCTATCGCTCGCCTACGGCTACGACGCCTTTGTCGCCCCGGCCACCACCACCGGCAAGAACATCATGCCGCGCGTGGCAGCACTGCTCGACGTGATGCAGCTGTCCGACATCATCAAGGTGGAAAGCGCTGACACGTTCCAGCGCCCGATCTATGCCGGCAACGCCATCCAGACGGTCAGATCCTCCGATGCCAAGAAGGTGATCACCGTGCGCGGCACCGCCTTTGACGCGGCGGGCGATGGCGGATCGGCTGCCATTGAGGCCATCACCCTGCCGGATCTGCCGGGCGTGTCGAGTTTTCTCTCCGCCGATATGGCCGAAAGCGAACGCCCGGAACTTACCAGCGCCAAAGTTATCCTGTCCGGCGGTCGTGCTTTGGGCTCCAAGGAGGAGTTCGAGCGCATCATTCTTCCCTTGGCCGACGCCCTTGGCGCCGCTGTCGGCGCCTCGCGCGCGGCGGTCGATGCCGGCTACGCGCCCAACGATTGGCAGGTCGGCCAAACCGGCAAGGTCGTCGCCCCGGACCTTTACATCGCCGCCGGTATTTCCGGCGCCATCCAGCATCTGGCGGGCATGAAAGACAGCCGCGTCATCGTCGCCATCAACAAGGATGAGGATGCTCCCATCTTCGATGTCGCCGATTATGGCTTGGTGGGCGACCTGTTTGAGGTGCTGCCAGAGTTGAAATCAGCCATTGAATCCTAGAAAGGTAGCGCACGCTCTTTGAGCTTGGCGCTGCGGATAGAAAGAACAAACGAACAATGAGTGGCATTCAAAAGGTGGGCATTATCGGTGCCGGGCAGATGGGATCGGGTATCGCCCATGTCTGTGCGCTGTCCGGGATGGATGTGGTTCTGCAGGACCTTTCGATGGACAAGGTCGAAGAGGGCTTGGCCACCATTTCCGGCAACATGACCCGGCAGGCGTCCAAGGACATCATCAAGGAAGCCGAGATCAAACCGGCCCTTGCCCGCATTCAGGCCTCCGACAGCTACGAGAACATGGCCGACTGCGACCTTGTGATCGAGTCGGCCACCGAAGACGAAACCATCAAGCGCAAAATCCTGTCGCAGCTGGCGCCGGTGGTGAAGTCGGACTCCATCCTCGCCACCAACACATCCTCCATTTCCATCACCCGCCTTGCCGCCTCGACGGACCGGCCGGAAAAGTTCATCGGTATCCACTTCATGAACCCGGTGCCATTGATGGAATTGGTCGAGGTGGTGCGCGGCATCGCCACTGACGATGAGACCTATGAAGCCTCGCGCGAGTTCGTCGCCAATATCGGCAAACAGATCACAGTGGCCGAAGATTTCCCGGCTTTCATCGTCAACCGCATCCTGCTGCCGATGATCAATGAAGCGATCTACACGCTCTATGAGGGCGTCGGTTCAGTGGAATCGATCGACACCGCCATGAAGCTTGGCGCCAACCACCCGATGGGCCCGTTGCAGCTTGCCGATTTCATCGGTCTCGACACCTGCCTGTCGGTCATGCAGGTGCTTTACGATGGTCTCGCCGACACCAAATATCGCCCGTGCCCGCTGCTCGTAAAATATGTCGAGGCTGGCTGGGTCGGCCGCAAAGCCGGTCGCGGATTTTACGACTATCGCGGCGAAACGCCGGTCCCAACGCGGTAATAACGCAAAAAAACTACTACCGGCACCAACCGTCATCCCTGTGCTTGTCACAGGGATCCATTCCGACAAAGCATGCGCTGCTTTGGTTGGTCACCAGCCTTCACTGGATTACCCCCGCCACCAAAAGGGCGAGCGTTACGCCAAAAAAGGGATGTTGAAACAATCGCAGACGTCTGGCCGAGTCAGGCCATAACGCGCCACTCATCCGTCCAAAACGATCCTTTCCATCAACCGATCCGAAAGCATTTGCCCCTAAACTCCTTCCAAACTTAGGAGTTTACCCGTGGAACCAGTTGCAATTGCCTCTTCGGCGATGGCCAACAGTCAGGCGCAGATTGGCGCCGCCGCTGCGCAGAAGATCATGAAAATGAACCAGGAGGCTACGCAGCAACTGGTTGCCATGATCGATCAGGCAGCAGCCAATTCAGCAGCCTTAGCCGATGCGCAGTCTGTTGGCTCAGCAACCGCAGCAGGCGTCGGCACCCGCGTTGATCGCCAGGCCTGAGGCAACGCGATGAGCGGCATTGTCCTTGTTGGCATTCTGTCCGGCATGATTTTCGGCGCCTTGGCGACGATGATGCGCCCCTATGCAAGCGCCATCATCCTGGCGCCGGTCATCCTGGCGCCCCTGGTGTTCCTGTTCATGTGGCGCGATGCCTTGATCGGCCATTGCTTCTTTGCCAGCAATTTCAACAGCGAAACCTGCACGCCGATGCGCGCGCTTGTTTCCACGACGCTCGCCCATACCGGTGACACGGTTATCGTGGTCGTCTCCCACATCGTGATCGCGTTCATCATGGTCGCGCTGCTAACGGTTCTGCGCGACCTGATTGCCCGCGCCAACATGAAGTCGCCCTATCAACGCGAGTTGGAGCGCAAAGCCTTCGAGCAAAAGGTTGAAGCGCAGCTGCAGCTGAAGAAGAAGATGGAAGAGGATATGGAGGCCGCCACCAAGGCCATTCATGCCTCGCGCGCAGCTCGCAAGCAGGCCGAAGCCGCGCGTCAGCAAAAAGCGGCAGCTGAAGCCGTTCAGGGCACCTAGGGCACCCGCGCGGCGTCAATGAGCGCCACCGCATCGGCGCTGTCCCAATGGGCCGGGCCTGCCAAAAACCCAAGCAAACACCCCTCATCATCGATCAGAAGCGTCGTCGGCATGCCGAACGCCAGCCCTTCGGCGCGCAGGTTCTGAAAAAGATCGGCCGTGTCGTCCTGGTAGAAGTCCAGGGCAGCGACCTCGATTTCTTCAAGAAAACCCTGCGGATCGGCACTCTCATTGGTGTCGATGCTGACCGCCACCACTTCAAAATCCTCGCGGCCAACGTTGGCTTGCAAGCGGTCAAGCGCTGGCATTTCCTCGCGGCACGGTGCGCACCAGGTTGCCCAAAGATTGAAGAGCACCGTTTCGCCGCGCCATTCCTCGATGGTGCGCAGTGTGCCCTGCGCATCATGGAACGCCATCATCGGCGAGGGGCGGGCATCATCGACCACCGCAAAGGCGGCCACTTCGCCGCGCGCGGCAGCGTCCAGAGCGGCGCGCCGTTCCTCGCTGATCGTGCACGAAGCCGCCGTTTCATCGTTTGCAGGCGCGTCATTGTTGATATAGACCGCAATCCCACCGGACGCGACGCCAAGTACGGCGGCGACCAACAGCAAAACCGTGAGCCTGATCTTGCCTCCATCCCGTTTGGGGGACGCAGTGTTTGGGTCTTGCGGTGACGACATAACAGCTTCCTTCAGGGCAACAGCAGAACAGATCGGGCGATACTGGCCATATGAGTGATACAGGCAAAGACAACGCCAAAGACACGGGCAAAAACACCATGTGGGGCGGACGCTTTGCCGCAGGCCCCGCCGCCATCATGGAAGACATCAACGCCTCCATCGGCTTTGACCAGAAGCTCTACGCCCAGGACATTCAGGGCTCTAAAGCACACGCCACGATGCTTGCCGAGGTTGGCATTCTGACCGCCGAGGATCGCGATGCGATCATCAACGGGCTCACCCAGATTGGCGAAGAGATCGAACACGGTCACTTCACGTTTTCGCGTGGTCTTGAAGACATCCATATGAACATCGAGGCGCGCTTGCGCGAGCTGATCGGCGAGGCGGCAGGACGGTTGCACACCGCCCGTTCGCGCAACGACCAAGTGGCCACCGACACCAAGCTTTATGTGCGCGCAGCGATCGATGGCATTGATGGCGCCTTGGCTGATTTGCAAAAAGCGCTGGCCGAGAAGGCGCTGGAATATGCCGGAACGGTGATGCCTGGCTTCACCCATCTGCAATCCGCCCAGCCGGTGACCTTCGGCCACCATCTGCTCGCCTATGTGGAAATGGTCGCCCGCGACCGGGGCCGGTTCCAGGATGCGCGCAAGCGTTTGAATGAATCCCCTCTGGGCGCAGCGGCATTGGCTGGCACCAGCTTTCCGATCGACCGCCAGATGACCGCCAAGGCGCTGGGCTTTGACCGGCCCACCGCCAACTCGTTGGATTCGGTCTCCGACCGTGACTACGCGCTGGAAACGCTGGCCGCTGCCTCGATCCTGTCGATGCATCTCTCGCGCTTTGCCGAAGAGATCGTCATCTGGTCCTCAGCCCAGTTCCAGTTCATCACCCTGTCCGATGCGCTGACCACTGGCTCATCCATCATGCCGCAGAAGAAAAACCCCGATGCCGCCGAGCTGGTGCGCGCCAAGATCGGTCGCGTGATGGGCGCCTTCACAGCGCTGATGACGGTGATGAAGGGCCTGCCCATGGCCTATGCCAAGGACATGCAGGAAGACAAAGAGCCGATCTTCGACGCGCTGGAAACGCTGGAGCTTACCATTGCGGCAACCACCGGCATGGTGGCCGACATGGTGCCCAATGCCAAAGCGCTAAAGAAGGCGGCAGGCTCGGGCTACGCCACCGCCACGGACCTTGCCGATTGGCTGGTGCGGGTGCTGAACATGCCGTTCCGCGATGCTCACCATGTAACCGGCACGCTTGTCGGCATGGCAGCCGAGCGCAAAGTTGACCTCCACAAGCTTTCGCTTGAGGAGATGCAAAGCGTTGAGCCACGCATCAGCCAGGATGTCTATTCGGTGCTCTCGGTCGACAAATCGGTGCGTTCACGCCTTAGCTATGGCGGCACCGCCCCGCAGAATGTGCGCAAACAAGCACGCAAGTGGTTGCGTCAGCTTAGCTGACGCAGAGCGGGTGGGCATGCTGGTTGCGTCAGCTTAGCTGACGCAGAACAAACAGGAATGACTGGTTGAAACGATTGGCCAAAACCGCTTAGGGATAGCCATCCGGCAATTGAGGTTCGCACCATGCGCCTTCGCACTTTGATCCTGACCAGTTTGCTCGCTCTGACCGTAGCCGGTTGCGGCGTGCGCGGCCCATTGGAGCCACCCTCTGCAGCCAATGCGCCTGAGGGCGCCGAGGTCGTGGAACCGGCGCCAGTGGACGATCGCCCGTTCATTCTCGACGGGCTTCTCCTCTAGCCGAGCGCGACCATGCATCATTTCAGCTACCGCGACGGCCGCCTTTTTGCCGAGGACGTGCCGGTTGAAACGCTCGCCCGCGAGGTGGGCACGCCGTTCTACGTCTATTCGACGGCCACCTTGGAGCGGCACTATCAGGTGTTCACCGATGCGTTCGGCGATCTGCCGGTGCTGGTTTGCTATGCGTTGAAAGCCAACTCCAACCAGGCGGTGATGGAAACCCTTGCCCGCCTTGGCTCCGGTGCCGATGTCGTCTCCGGCGGCGAACTCCAACGGGCGCTGCGTGCTGGCGTACCGGCCAACAAGATCATGTTCTCCGGCGTCGGCAAAACCCGCGCTGAGATGGAAGAGGCGCTCGCCGCCGGCATTCTTTGCTTCAACGTGGAGAGCGAGCCTGAGCTGGAACGCTTGTCGGCTGTGGCAACCGCCATGGGCCGGCACGCGCCGGTAAGCTTGCGCATCAATCCCGATGTTGACGCCAAAACGCACGCGAAAATCACCACCGGCCTGTCGGAGAACAAGTTCGGCATCCCCTGGGTGCGTGCCCGCGACGCCTATGCCCGCGCCGCCAGTCTGCCGGGCATCCAGGTAATCGGCATCGATATGCATATCGGCTCGCAAATCACCCAGCTGGAGCCGTTCGACCAGGCGTTCGGAAAGCTCGGCGGTCTGATCGAGACGTTGCGCGGCGATGGCCACACGATCCACCATGTCGATCTTGGCGGTGGTCTTGGCATTCCCTACACCGACAATGACCCCGCCGCACCCAGACGACTACGCCAAGGTGGTAAAGAAGCATGTCGATGAGCTCGACTGCGAAATCATCTTCGAGCCAGGCCGCCTGATTGCTGGCAATGCAGGCATTCTGGTCACCAAGGTGGAGTATGTGACCCGCCGAGGGCAAGACGTTCGTGATCATTGATGCGGCAATGAACGACCTCATCCGTCCAACGCTTTACGATGCCCACCACACCATCCGCCCGGTGGTCGAGCCGACCTCGCCGGAACTCTGGCCACTGGTCGATTTGGTGGGACCGGTTTGCGAGACCGGCGACTACATCGCCAAGGATCGCTCCTTCCCACCGGTCAAAGAGGGCGATCTGATTGCAGTGTTTTCCGCCGGCGCCTATGGTGCGGTGCAGGCAGGCACCTACAACACCCGCCTGTTGGTGCCCGAAGTGATGGTCAATGGTGACCAATTCCATGTTGTGCGCCCCCGCACCACGATGGACGAACTGATCGGCCTTGATTCCCGACCCAGCTGGTTTGGATAAGCCTCACGATGTCGTCACCCCTGTACTTGTCACAGGGTTCCATGCCTGAGGCTTTCGCGGCAACGACCGTAAAATTGGCACACCTGTTGGAATGGATCCTCGCCACAAGAACGAGGATGACGATTCAGTGATAGCCCCAAGCCCTGCCTTGCCTTCACCACACCTGCGCGCCACACTCCCATGAGATTGACCGCTTAAGAACCGGATTCCGTGCCAGACACCGAACCCCTGTCACCGCTTTCCAAACGCATTGCCCGCACCACCCGACGGGCGATGCTTTACGCGTTCATCGAGCGCCTTTGGCCGCGTCTGGTGGTCGCTGGGTCGGTGCTTGGCGTCTTTCTTAGCCTGTCCTGGCTTGGGCTTTGGCCGGTCATGCCCGACATCGTCCGGTTCGCCCTGCTTGGCCTCCTGGCCCTGGCCTTCCTTGCCAGCCTGGTCTGGGCCGCGCGCACGCCGCGCGTTGGCCGCGAGCAAGGCGTGTCGCGCGTTGAAGCAGCTTCCGGCCTCAAAGGCCGCCCGCTTTCGGCCCTGGAGGACGTGCCCTTCGATACACGCAACGCGCAGGGCCAGGCGCTCTGGCAGGCTCACCAGGCACGGATGGCAAACAGGGTCAAACGCTTGGCCGCCGGGATGCCCGCGCCGCGCACCGAATTGCTTGATCGCTGGGCGCTGCGCGCACCGGTTCTCTTGGTGCTGGTGGTCGCGTTTTTCGTCGCCGGACCGCAACGCACCGACCGCATCGTCCAGGCGTTCGCGCCACCGCAATCGGCGCCAAGCGTGCCGGTGCGCATCGATGTTTGGGCAACACCGCCGGCCTACACCGGATTGCCGCCACGCACGCTGCTTGCCGCCGCAACCTTCCAGGATGACCAGGAACGACCGGCCGGTGCCATGCTGCCGACCGGTAGCAGACTGACCATCCTGCTCAGCGAACCCGATGCGATCAGTGCCACGCTGACGCCGATGAACGGCACAGGCGATATGATCTTAACGTCAACGGAAGAAGCGGGTGGCCTTGAAGCAGACCTGACCGAAGACGTCACGCTGGAACTGTCTTCGCGCAACGGCGCCATTGCGCTGCCCATGCTGATTACGCCCGATACACCGCCAACCATCCGCTTTGCAGGCGAGCCGCAGGCCACCGCGGTCGGGGCCATCGAAATTCTCTATCAGGCCGAAGATGATTACGCAGTCGAAAGCGCCCATGCCGATGTCGAACCGGCCGACGAGCGCTATGCGGATGCAACCCCTCTGATCGCCGCCCCGCGCATTGATCTTATTCTACCGCCATCGGGGTCCAGCGAAACGGTCGAAACAACGCGCGACCTCTCCGCCCACCCCTGGGCCGGGCTTGAGGTCGATATGACGCTGGTCGCCACAGACGGTGCCGGTCAAGAAGCGACCAGCGACACCATCACCGTGGCCATGCCCGAACGCCCGTTCCGCGAACCCTTGGCGCGCGCCTTGGTTGAGCAGCGCCGCCTGCTCGCTGTCGACACCCGCACCCGCACCGCCGTGCTGACCGCGCTGGAAGGACTGGCGCTGGCACCGGAAGACTTCATGGAAGGCGAGCTTTCCAGCTTTCTTGCCCTGACCGTCACCACCCAGCGGCTGCGCTTCGCCGAAACCGAAGACGATCTGCTCGCCGTGGTCGATATGCTCTGGCAGCTGGCCCTGCAGGTGGAAGATGGCGACCTGTCGCTGGCCGCCGAACGGTTGCGCGAGGCTGAGGAGAATCTTGCCGACGCGCTGGACAAGGGTGCAAGCGATGAAGAGATCGCCGCGCTGATGGACGAGCTGCGCCAAGCTTTCCAGGAGTACATGCAGGCGCTGGCCGAACGGTTGCAGAACCAGGACCAGGCCCAGATGCCGCAAGACATGCCCATGGCCAACCTCAATCCGCTGGCCATGCAGGACATGATGGATCAGATTCAAAATCTGGCCGAGCTCGGCGCGTCGGAAGCCGCTCGCGAGCTGTTGGAACAGTTGCGCGAACAGCTTGACCGACTGCGCGGTGCTCAAGCGATGGAACAGCGCGAGCCGACACCGCAGGAACAGCAACTGCGCGAATCCGTCCAGGAACTGCAGGCCATCACCCGCGAACAGCAGCGCCTGCTCGACGAGACCTTCCCTTTTTCCTCCGATGCCGATCGCCAGCAAGTGCCCCCACCGCGCGAGTTCACCCCGCCCGGCAGCGAAAACGACCAGGCCGAGCGTCCAGACGGCAGTCAGAACCGCTCGTCAGATAGCGATCCGCTCCAAGGCCTCTCTGAGGAGCAACAGGCGTTGGAAGAGCGGTTACGCGCGCTGATGGATGAGCTGCGCGACCTCGGTCTTGATCCGGAGCAATTCGGCGAGGCGGGCGAGGCCATGGAAGGCGCCGGCGACCGACTCGCCGAGGGCGACGCGACCACCGCGCTGGGTGATCAAGGCCGCGCCTTGGAAGCCCTTCGTCAGGGCGCGCAGGACATGATGGAACAGCTGGCCGAAGGTCAGGGCGAAGGCGGCGAAGGCCAGGCGCAAGGGCCGGGCCAGAGCCCTGGGCCCGGCCAGGGTCTGCCACGGATCACCTTTGGGCCCGGCGGCGATGGCCAGCGCGGCACCGACCCGCTCGGCCGGCCTCAGCGGGAAACCGGCGGGCAGCGCGCCGATGGCACGGTGCGTATTCCCGAAGAAAGCGATATCCAGCGCGCCCGTGACATCTTGAACGAGATCCAACGCCGCCTCGGCGAACAAGTCCGCCCGCAGGTGGAACGCGACTATCTTGATCGGCTGATTGATCGGTTTTGATTGAACCACACATGACCGTCATCCTCGCCGGTCCGCGAGCCGCGGGTCTCGCTTCCATGGCGGGGATCCATGCCTAAGATTTTCCTGCAGTCATAGCTGTTGCCGAACCGCCATCGGAATGGATCTCTGTGACCAGCACAGAGTTGACGATTGAGGCGGCTAAGCCGCGCGTTTGTTCAAAACGCCGCCAACGGCATCACGGATATCGGCCAGCGAAAACGGCTTCATGATCACGTCTTCGACCAGCGATTCCAGCCCGTGCGCGCGCTCGCGCTGGTTGGCATAACCCGTCATCAGGAGAATCGGCACACCGGGATAGTCGCGCACCGTCGAAAGCGCCAGCGCGATCCCATCCATCACCGGCATCTGAATGTCGGTGAGCAGCAGGTCAAAGGCGCCCTCTTGGGCAGCCAGAACCTCCAGCGCCATGGCGCCATCCTCTGCCGTATGAACCTCGTGACCGTCAAGCTCGAACGCCTTCTCCAGGAAGGCGCGAACCGCTTCATCGTCCTCTGCAACCAACAGCCTTGCCATTGCGACGCCATCCTGTGTTTCGTCGGGAAACCCAAAACGTGATTCTGTTCAGTTTAACACGGGGTGAACGGGCGACCAGATAGGGCCATTGGTCCACAGGCGCGGCGTCGGAACTCGGGAAACTAGAAGATCTGTCCGGGCAAGCGCTCGCCATCCTGGAGGAACCGCACTGACACGCTGGCCACCGTTTCCGGCGGCGCCGTCAACTCGCTGAACACCGGCACGCTCTGTTCCGGCAACAGGTCGGTGGTTGGCGGGTCGATGCGCCAGACGAAAAGCTCCGCGCCGGTTTCAGCAAGCAACGCCAAGCGCAGCGGTGCAACCGAGCGCGTCTCATCATCGGCGTTCGTCATCGTGCCCTCAATGCGCAGCACCGTCAGTCCCGCAACCAAGGACCGTTCGGCAGTAAACGGCGAAAACTCGATGCCGCGCACATTCACATCGAGCCCGACCATCTCATAAAGCGGCGCAAGATCAGGGATCAGACCGACCACCGCATCGCGTTGCGGCACGGCGATGATCAATCCAGCCAGACCGACGGCCACCCCGACCGGCGCTGCAACCTTGGCGGCCTGACGCAAGATACGCTCAATCACCGATGGTCCATTACGCTGGCCTTTCAGCCGGACCTTGCGAAACCTACCCGCGCGCGGCGCGGCAACGCCAGCATCGACGGGCCCGGAGGAAAGCTCTGCATCATCGCCGGACACGACTGCATCGCCCCAACCTTCCATGTCCCCTTCAAAGCCAAACTCGTCATGGGCAGCAGAGGCATCTGCATTGGCAAAGACATCATCGGCGTCCGCCATCGCTTTATCGACATCATCGGCCTCAACAAAGGCATCGTTGGTGGCAACCGGCGTTTCGTCTACGGGCGTGGCCAGCCACACCTTCTGGCACGAGGCGCACTTCACCTTGCGCCCGTTGGGGCCAAGCATATCGTCGGCGACGGTGTAGTCCGACGAGCAGTTGGGGCAGACAATTTTCACGCGTGAACCATCTCTATCCAGCCAACAGCCGTGCAACGGCCAGTCCACAACAGGTAACGCGCGAGCGTTAAAGGGCTGTTAACCATGAAGCGTGCGAGTAGTATCACACGAAAAGTCGCGCACGCGCCCAGTCCCAAACGCCGTGTGAGCAGGAGCAAGCAACCGTGCTGACGATGGAAAATGTAGGCCTACGCTACGATGGAGGCCCGGAGGTTCTCTCCGATCTCTCCTTCGGCATTGAGCCGCGCAGTTTCCAATATCTGACCGGGCCCTCGGGCGCCGGCAAGACCAGCATGTTGAAGCTGATGTCGCTGGCCATGCGCCCGACCCGCGGCGTGGTCTCCGCTTTTGGCAAGAATACCGCACGCGCCAGCGCCCGCGACATCCCTGCGCTACGCCAACGCATCGGCGTGGTGTTTCAGGATTTTCGTCTGCTCGACCATTTGACCACGTTTGAAAATGTCGCCCTGCCGCTGCGGGTTCAGGGCAAGGACGAATCAAGCTACGGCGCCGATGTGCGCGAGCTTCTGGGCTGGGTTGGGCTGGGCGAGCGCATGTACGCCATGCCGCCGGTGCTGTCCGGCGGAGAAAAGCAGCGCGCCGCCATCGCCCGCGCCGTCATCGGTCAGCCAGACTTGCTGCTGGCCGATGAGCCAACCGGCAATGTCGATCCGCAGCTTGGCCGCCGCCTGCTGCGCCTGTTCGTCGAGCTCAACAAACTCGGCACTTCGATCGTGATTGCCACCCATGACGTTCTGTTGATGCAGCAGCACCAGGCACGGCGCCTCGTCCTGCATGATGGCCAGGTTCAGATCTATGATTAAGGATCACGCGCCATGCTGAGACCGGAAAGGGCAAGCGCCAAGGGTTCAAGCCGCGACAGTGCCGGAGCGGACAAGCCGCTGCGCGATACATCGAAGCCTGAACCCATTGTGCCGGAACGCTCCATTGCCGGTTCCGCGCTCATGCTCGTGATCGCCATCATGGGCTGCCTCGCCTGCTTGTCGGTGGGAGCGGTGACGCTGGTCGACCGAGCCGCCAGCGAGTGGAGCGCTGACATTGGCCGCGAACTGACCATCGAAGTCTCCGCGATTGATCCGGCCATCATGGAAGAGCGGCTGGAACGCGCCGCCGATCTGGCGCGTGTATCACCGGGCATTGGCGCGGTATCCGTCGTCAGCGAGGCTGAAACGCGGGCGCTGCTTGAACCCTGGCTGGGTGTTCTGGGCTCCGAAGCGGCCTTGGAAGAGCTTCCCATTCCGCGCCTGGTCGCGATGCGCGTCACCGACGCCAGCGCGCTCAATCTCACCACATTGCAGGCCGCACTGGACCAGGAGGTGCCGGGCGCAACGGTGGATGATCACCGCGTCTGGACCGATCAACTGGCGCGTATGGCCGGCGCGATGGTGCTTGGTGGGCTAGGCGTGCTGGTGCTCGTTCTGTCGGCCACCATTCTCTGCGTCATCTTCGCCACCCGCGCGGCCATGGCCGGCAACAAGGATGTGGTCGAGGTGCTGCATTTCGTTGGCGCGAGCCACACTTTCATCGCCGGCCAGTTTCAGCGCCACTTCCTGATGCTTGGCATGCGCGGCGGACTGATCGGCGGCGTGAGCGCGATCCTGCTGTTCCTGTTCTTCCAGGTCTGGGTCATGGCCCGGCGGGGTGCGGCGGACGCGGCGCAGGTCGAGGCACTGATCGGTTCACCAGCGCTTGGGCTGTACGGCTATGCTGGATGCGCGCTGGTCGTGTTCCTGATCGCCTTCCTTACCGCAGCAACCTCCCGCATCACGGTCAGCCGATTCTTGCGGGGGAGATAGAATTGCGGCCACCGTCAAAGCGTCAGCCAAGTCACAACATGCCTGCAATGCGCCAAGAACGCGCCACCGATGCACCATAGTTTGACCGCAACGTATGGTTAGTTGATTTGCGCCATTTGACGCACCGATGATGCAGGGTGAAATTGGACATTTCCCGTGAACGTTGATTCCGCAACCATGTCGACGCAGGCACCAGAGCAGCCGAAAGACTCGGCCCAAGATAGGGCGGCGAACGCCGCCGGCCTTGCCGCGCCTGCGCCCAGGCGTCGCAAACGGGCCATCGCATCACGTCTCGGCGCAACCGCCTTGCTCGGTGGTCTGGCGGTTTTGGCCTTTGTCGCGTTCGCCGACTTCATCAGCGAGGTCAACGCGCTTTCGGCGCCCAATCCCGCTGCCGCCGATGGCATTGTCGTCGTCACCGGTGGCGCGGACAGGATCGAGGTTGCACTTCAGCTCTTGAGCGATGGGGCTGCCCAACGGCTTCTCATTTCTGGCGTGCATGATCGGACGACGGCACGCTCGCTGGTCACCCGCACACAGGCCGATCCAGCTCTGTTCGATTGCTGCGTCGACCTTGATCACGACGCGCTCGACACCGCCGGCAATGCCCGCGAAACAGCGCGCTGGGCACAGGAGCGAGGCTTTTCCTCGCTGCTCGTCGTCACCAGCGCCTATCACATCCCGCGCACAACCAGCGAGATCGCCCGCCTGCTGCCAGGCGTTGAGCTGATCCCCTTCCCGATTACTCCCGAAGACCACGAGCAACCGGCCGTTGCCGACTCCGACATGTCCTGGCCGGTGGGGTTGTTGGCACGCGAGTTCATGAAACTGCAATTGTCGCGCGTGCGCCATCTTGTGGGAACAACCGGATAAGCCGATAAGGCGGGCCAACCGCCCTCCTGGTTTGCCGGACCCGACATGCCAAAGCTTCGCGCCATCGCGGCCAACGCTGCCTTTTACCTGAACGTGATCCTCTGGATGGTGATCTGTTCACCGATCCTGCTTGGCCCGCGTAGCTGGACGATCAGCGCCATGAAAGGCTGGGCGAAATCGACCATGTGGTTGACGCGGCTGACGGCGGGCATCCAATGGGAAATCCGCGGGCTGGAGAATGTTCCGCGCAATGCAGATGGCTCCATGCAAGGCTGCATCATCGCCTGCAAGCACCAATCGACCTGGGAAACCTTCGGCCTGCTGCCCTACCTGGATGACCCGGCCTACATTTTGAAACAGGAACTCATGCGCATCCCCCTTTTCGGCTGGTATTGCGCAAAAGCCGGGATGATTTCGGTGGAACGCTCCAAGAGTGCGCAGGCGCTGCGCACCATGACCAAGGATGCCAAGAAGGCTGTCGAACAGAACCGCCAGCTGATCATCTTTCCAGAAGGCACGCGTCAGGCGGTCGGCGCCGAGCCCGACTACAAATCCGGCGTCGCCCACATGTACAAGCAGCTAGACGTGCCGATGGTGCCCGCTGGCCTCAATTCAGGGCTCTTCTGGCCGCGTCGTCAGGGCAAGCGCTATCCTGGCACGCTGGTGATCTCGCTGTTGCCGGCAATCCCCGCCGGCGGCGACACCAAAGCCATGCGCGTTGAGCTTCAGGAAGCGATCGAATCGGAGTCCAATACGCTGGTCGCCGAAGAACGCCAGTCCAACCCTGCTCTGCCGAGTTAGAGCTTTTTCAGCGAAAGTGTATGCGGTTTCGCGCCCGGAAAATGCGACAAAACAATGAGATAGAGCGTTTCGAGTGACTCGGTGGTCATGAGAATCGCTCTCTGTCAGGCTTCCTCGCCAAGCCGCGTGGCCAACCAGTGTAGCGTCGCGTCATGGACCCCGAGGCGCTCCAAAGCCGCCGACGTTTCAATGACATATTCCGGGTTTTTGCCCGACTGACCGACACCAACCCTCACGATGGCAAGCTGATCCTCGCGCGACAGAGCGCCGGCATATTGTTGATGCAGCCGGTCGACACAATAGGTCAGCGCCGACACACGCTGCGGCGCATCCTTAGAGCGCTCAAGAAGATGCACCGGTTGAACACGCTCCTGATAAACCATCGTCGCCTGCTCGCGCTCGCGCAGATAGCGCAGTACCTCGTCGGCATGCGCCGCATCCACGTGATAGGCGACGCCCTGACACGATCCGCCCCGATCCAGGCCCATCACCAGACCCGGACGCTCTGGCGTACCGCGATGGACGTGGCTGTAGACGCAGAGCGAGCGGTGAAAACCGAACAGGCGGGCCGGATAGGCCGCGCGATGCGCAAAACCCGGCCGCCAGATCAGCGATCCATATCCAAAAACCCAAAGATCGCTCACCGTCACCTCATCATGCGCCCTGTTGATCAGGCGCTTGTAACCAAGCGCTGGCCGTGGTGGAAGGACCATCATGACGCTTGATTGAAGGATAGCTCCATGAGCGCGACATCACCCGCCAGCCCAAGCCCGTTCGGACGCAAGATCAAAATCCTGGCGATCCTGGCCGTTGCCTTCGTGGTTCTGGTCGTCGCCGGTTGGTTCATCGGTGCGCAGCTTTATCGAACCGCCATCGAAGAGGCCGTGCTGCGCTCGCCCGTGAAGGCGTGACGCTGGCCTGCGCCGATGAGTCATTGGGCGGCTTCCCGGCGCGTTTCGAGTGGCGCTGCTCCAGCCTGGCGCTATCGATGGCCAACGGCGCACAAATGTCCGGTGGGGCCTTCAACACCGTCTCGCCGGTTTGGAACCCGCTGTTCGCTATTGCCGAATGGACCGGTCCGTTTCGCAGCATCTCGGCCAACGGGTTCGATGCCGACATCGCGTCCGATCTTTTGCGCGCCAGCATCCGCATGACCACATCGCTGGAGCTGGAACGGCTATCGGCCGTGCTTGACCCCTTTGCCGTCTCGCTACAGGGCGCACCGCAGCCCATCGCCTCAGGCGAGCAGGCCGAAATGCATGTGCGCCAACCTGAAAACGCATCTGAAGCCGGCAATGAGGCGGATGCCGATTTGGAAGTCGCACTGGTGTTCTTCGGTCTGGAAAGCCTGTTCCTGGGCGGCGTCGACCGCATCGACACATCGCTCACCGCCACCCTTGAAGAGCTTGCCAATGTGCGCGCCCGTTCGGTGCAGGATGGCATCCGCAATTGGGTCGCGCGGTCCGGCGCCGTCACGCCCCTGGCCTGGCGCGTGCGCCTGGACGATCATGGGGTCAATCTGGACGGCAACGCGACCATCGGCATTGACGGGCTGATCGATTTCGATGGCACCATCGCCACCAATGATGTCGCCGCACTCGTCGATCTGATCGGGATCGACAGCTCCAATGGCGCCGCGGCGATCACCGCCGGCGCAACGCTGTTCGGTCGCCAGGTCGAGCGCGCCGACATGACCATGACGGAGTTACCACTGCGCGTCAGCCGCAACGCGGTCAGCATCGGCCCGGTGCCGCTCGGCGTGCTGCCGCCTTTGCAGTTCTAGAGCATTTCAGCGAATGTGTGTGCGGTTTCGCGCCTGGAAAATGCGACAAAACAATCAGTTAGAGCGTTTCGAGTGACTCGGTGTTCATGAGAAACGCGCTAGACCGTTCTACTCGCCGCCATAGGGCTTGGGCATCGGCTCGGCGCGCGAACGGCGGCCGAAATCCACCTCATCGGTGTCCTGGCCAAGCTCGACGATCCCTTGGCGGATCGCCCGGGTTCGATCGAACCAGTCTTCCAGCCGGTCGCCTTCGCCCCAGCGGATCGCCCGCTGCAGAGCGGTCAGATCTTCGGAGAACCGGCCAAGCACTTCCAGCACTGCTTCCTTGTTGTTGAGGAAAACGTCCCGCCACATCACCGGATCCGAGGCCGCGATGCGGGTGAAATCGCGAAAGCCACCGGCGGAATATTTCATCACTTCCTGCTTGGTCACGCTCTCCAGATCATCGGCTGTACCGACAATCGTGTAGGCAATGAGGTGCGGCAGGTGTGAGGTGATCGCGAGCACCAGGTCGTGGTGGTCGGCGTCCATAACCTCGACCATCGCGCCGAGCCGCCGCCAGAACCGCGTGAGATTCTGTAGCGCTTCGATGTCGAACTCTTCGCCGGGCGTCAGGATCACGTAGCGGTTCTCGAACAGTTCGGCGAACCCGGCGCGCGGCCCCGATTGCTCGCTACCGGCCACCGGATGCCCGGCGATGACATGCACCTCCGACCCGAACGCCTCACGCATCGCCGTCATGACGCTGCGTTTGACCGAACCCACATCGCTGACGGTGGCGCCGGGCTTCACATGCGCGGCAATCTGACCGCTGACAATGCCGACCGCGCCGACCGGCACGCAGAGCATCACCAAGTCAGCATCGCGCACCGCTTTGACCGGATCGGTGCTGGCCACGCTGTCGGGAAAAAGCTCGCCAAGCGTAGCGACGGTCTCTGGGTTGCTGTCAGCAAAACTGATCAAGCACTCCGGATCGCGCGCCCGGATGGCGTGCGCGATCGACGTGCCGATAAGGCCGGAACCGAGGATCGCCACCCGTTCATAGGGCAGCCGGACGGGCGACGACACAGCCATCACGACCGAACCGACGCTTGCGCCATGAACTGGGTCAACGTGTCGATCAGCAGTCTGTTCGCCTCATCGGTGCCGATGGTGATGCGCAGCGCATTGGGCAGTTTGTAAGCCCCCACCTTGCGCGCCACCAGGCCACGCGCGACCAGAAACGCATCGGCGTCATCAGCGGTCTTGCCGGGCCTGTCAGGGAAATGCACCAGCAGGAAATTGCCAACGCTCGGGGTGACTTCCAACCCGATATTTTCAAGAGCCTCGGTCAGCTCCGGCAGCCAGCGATCATTGTGCGCCACGGCCTGTTCGATGAAGCCGATATCGCCCATCGCGGCGGCACCGGCAGCGATGGCAGGTCCGGTCATGTTGAAAGGTCCGCGCACACGGTTCACCGCATCGATCACATGCGCCGGGCCGTACATCCAGCCGATGCGCAGCTTGGCCAAGCCGTAGATCTTCGAGAACGTGCGCGTCATCACCACATTTGGCGCCGTTGCGGCAAGCTCCATGCCGCTTTCATAATCGTTGCGGCGCACATACTCCGCATAGGCCGCATCGAGCACCAACAGCACGTGCGAGGGCAGACCGGCATGCAGACGCCGAACCTCGGAAAACGGCACATAGGTGCCGGTCGGGTTGTTGGGGTTGGCCAGAAAGACGATCTTCGTGCGCTCGGTGACCGCAGCCAGAAACGCGTCCACATCGGCTGTCAGATCGGTATCTTTGACCTCCACAGGCGTCGCGCCAGCAGCTTTGGTGGTAATCGGGTAAACCAGAAAACCATGCTCGGAGAACACCGCCTCATCGCCCGGCGAAAGGTAGGTCTGGGCCAGCAGCGCGAGCAGCTCATCCGATCCGTTGCCACAGACAATGCGGTCAGCGGCAATGCCGTGACGGCGCGCAATCGCTTCGCGTAACTCCAATGCCGAACCATCGGGATAACTCGCCAGATCGTCGGCCACGCCATGAAAAGCTTCGACCGCCTTCGGGCTCGGTCCAAGCGGCGTTTCGTTGGAGGAAAGCTTGTAGAGCTTCACGCCCGGCGCTGCCTTGTCACGGCCGGGAACATACGCTGCAATATCAAGAACGCCCTTGCGGGGCTGGGGAAAAGAAGGCGTGGCCCGGTTCGGGCTTTCAGTGGACATTACGCACCAGACAAACGGTAAAATAGGAAGCCGCGCTTTTGCCCCGGAACGGGCGCCTTGTCCATGGCAGCCTGCAACCCCTAAGGGCGAAACACCGGCGCATGGCTGCCAACAACGACCGCCGTAGCGTCAAGTGCTTGAACCGCCGACAAGGCCTCGCTGG
Source organism: Hyphomicrobiales bacterium (assembly GCA_046290415.1). GTDB lineage: Bacteria > Pseudomonadota > Alphaproteobacteria > Rhizobiales > MH13 > MH13. The sequence goes on along the minus strand of JBKAGN010000018.1, from coordinate 15,486 downwards.
TGGTTGCGCTCACCAAGGCCCGGTTATTCGATCGAGCGAGCACATCAACGCCCTCCGGCAAATCAGTGTCCCTTTCCAAAGTGACCGACAACACGGTCGCCGCCATCACTTCGCGGTCAATCGGCGCATTGGCCACAACCAAACAGGGCATGCCGGCGGGGTGATCGGGCCGTTCTACAAACGGCAGGCGCGCGATCACATTCGGCGCATCGGGCGCTTCCAGCGCTTGCCACCAGGCGCCGTTGCTTGCCAGCGGGATGACGCCGAGCGCTTCGCCGCGCGTGCCGACCGACCCGAGCACTTCAGCCGGCTCATCGACCGCAACAACCGGCACGGTATAGCCAAAATGAAAACGGGCAACGTCGCGCATCGTCAGCCCATCGCCGGCGCGGGCGTAGATCACGTCATAGGGTGCCTGGACGTAGGTGAAGGTGGAGATGATCACCCGCCAGATGCTTTCCACCGTATCGAGTGGCAACAAACCACTGTGACGTTCGACAATCTCGCGCATCATGGACGCTTCGCGCGCCGGGCGAAACGCCGAGGTTCGCCGCGCCGGATCATCGCCCGCCCGCACAGGCTGCACTTTCTTGATGGCAATCAGATCGGATATCACCGCACTGCGCTCGATCAGCAGGGCGTGCATCGCCGCATCGATCCGGTCGATTTCCTCGCGCACCTCAGCAAGCGAGGCCGGGCGCGCATCATGGCGTTTTTGGGCGAATGGGTCCTGCATCGCCTTCCCTTTACTGCGCCAAGCGTGAATCGCCAACCGATGGCGTGCGTCAAACGCGGATCAGGATCGCGTCTGCCGCCCTTTTCTGCGGCGATCAAAGGGTTTAGGGAACAGCGCTCCGGCTTTCTTCACTAACACAGCATGAGATGACTGCCTCACCGACCGCCCCTGTCAGCGCCAACCCGTCCGGCACCTTGTTTGAGGTCGCCGAACCCTTTGTGCTGGCCTCCGGCGAGACGCTGGAGCGTTGCCAGATCGCCTATACGACCTACGGCACGCTGAACGCCGACAAGTCCAACGCGATCCTCGTCTGCCATGCGCTGACCGGCGATCAGTACATGCTCGGCACCCATCCAGTGACCGGCAAGGGTGGCTGGTGGGAGACGCTGGCCGGCCCTGGCAAACCACTGGACACCGATCGCTATTTTCTCATTTGCGCCAATGTGCTCGGCGGCTGCATGGGCTCAACTGGGCCTAGCTCACCACATCCAGATACCGGTGAGATTTATGGGCTCTCTTTCCCGCTGGTGACCATCGCCGACATGGTCGATGCACAGGCCAAGCTCATCGATCATCTGGGCATTGAGCGTCTTCTGGCGGTGGTTGGCGGTTCCATGGGCGGCATGCAGGTGCTGCAATGGGCGGCGCGCTACCCCGACCGCGTCGTCAGCGCGATCCCGATTGCGACCGCTGCCAAGCACTCCAGCCAGAACATCGCCTTCCACGAGGTCGGGCGGCAGGCCGTCATGGCCGATCCGGATTGGCATGGCGGCAAATATGCCAATCTCGGCACACGACCGACCAAGGGCCTGGCTGTGGCGCGCATGGGCGCCCACATCACCTACATGTCGGACGAGGCGCTGCACGGCAAATTCGGTCGCGCGCTTCAGGATCGTTCGAACATTTCCTTTGGGTTCGACGCGGATTTTCAGATCGAAAGCTATCTGCGCCACCAGGGCATGACCTTCGTCGATCGGTTTGACGCCAACTCCTATCTCTATGTCACCCGCGCAATGGACTATTTCGATCTCGCCGCCGACCATGACGGTGTGCTCGCCAATGCGTTTGCTGGCGCGCATACAAGGTTCTGCGTGATTTCATTCACCTCCGACTGGCTGTTCCCGACAGCCGAAAGCCGAGCCATCGTGCATGCGCTCAACGCCACCACGGCCAAGGTTTCGTTTGTCGAGATCGAGACCGACCGCGGCCATGACGCGTTTTTGCTGGAGGAACCGGAACTGTTCGCCACGGTGCGGGCGTTTCTCACCAGCGTCGCCCAACGAGAAGGTCTCGCATCATGAACGCCAATAGCGGTTGGGCTAGAGGCCCAAAGCAACAAAACTGCGTTTGGGCCGTTTCCGGTTGCTCCGTTCCTGCGGAACGACCGAATAGAGGCCCAGAGCAAATAGCATGAGTGTACCCGATAGCCGCGTCGATTATGCGATCATCGCCGACTTCGTGCCACACGGCGCGCGAGTGCTCGACGTTGGCTGTGGCGACGGCACGCTTCTGGCGTTGCTGGAAGAGAAGAAGCAGGTGGACGGCCGCGGCCTGGAACTCTCGCAGGACGGCGTGAACGAGGCGGTGGCGCGCGGGCTGTCGGTGGTGCAAGGCGATGCCGATACCGATCTTGCAACCTATCCGGATCGCTCCTTCGATGTCGTCATCCTGTCGCAGACCTTGCAGGCGACCCAGGCACCCAAAAAAGTGCTGGAAGAGCTGCTGCGCATCGGCAAGCGCGTGATCGTAACCATCCCAAATTTCGGCAATTGGCGCGCCCGTCTGCATCTGCTGGTGCAGGGCCGCATGCCGGTCACCAAGTCGTTGCCTTATTCCTGGTACGACACGCCGAACATCCATTTCTGCACGCTGCGCGATTTTCTCAATCTGGCCGAGGAAGTGAACGCGACCATCGAAGAGTCAGCAGCGCTGAACGCTAAGGGCCAACGGCTCACCTTGAACGCCCCTTGGGCGGTGTGGAACCTGATTGGCGCCCAGGGCATCTTCGTTCTGACAGCCGATCAGAAAGCGCCTTGAGGGTGACCAACACCCCCAATCCAACCCAACCCGATCAATCCGGCGACAACATCAAAGCCATCGTCCTGATGGCGTTTTCCATGGTGCTGTTCGCCTTTGACGACGCCGCCATCAAGGCGGCAGGAAACCTGGGCGCGAGTTCGGCCTCGCCGGGCGAAATCCTGATCATCAAGGGCGTGCTCGGCGTCCTTGTCTATGGCGCGCTGATGTGGCGCGAAGGCAACCGCATGACGCCAACGCTCCTGCGCGCCATGGCGGGCGACAAGGCCATCGTCTGGCGCACTTTTGGCGATCTGATGGCCGCCGGCGCCATCGTCACGGCGCTCACGCTGATGCCGCTCTCCAATGTGGCGGCGATCCTTCAAGTGCTGCCACTGGTGGTCACCCTGGGCGCGGCTTTGGTGCTGGGCGAGGCGGTCGGCTGGCGGCGTTGGAGCGCGATTCTCATTGGCTTTGCCGGCGTCATGATCATCATCCGTCCGGGCACCAGCGGCTATGACATCAATACCATCTGGGCGCTGCTCGCGGTGGCCGGCCTTGCGATCCGGGATCTGGCCGCCCGGCGCATGCAGGCGCGCTTTTCCACCTTCTCGATCGTCACCATGGTGGCCGCGCTTCTGATCCCCACCGGCCTTGCCATGCACGCGATCATGGAAAGCGAGCCTCTGTTCACGCAAATCGCGCCGGCCGCCTGGGCCTACATCATCGGCGGCGGGTTTTTCGGCATGGCGGCCTATTACGCCATCACGCTTTCGACCCGCATGGGCGAACTGTCAGTCGTCGCGCCCTACCGATACACCCGCCTCGTTGCCGCGCTGATCTTGGCGTACATCTTCTTTGGCGAAGTGCCGGACATGTGGATGATCCTCGGCGCGACGCTGGTCATCGGCGCCGGCTTGTTCACGCTGTATCGCGAGCGCAAACTGCGCGTGGCCGCGCTCCAGTCCGGTTAACTTTCCGGCACAACGCGCGCGATGTTGACCGCGCCATGAAGCCGCCGCGATGCGTAAAGCGCAAAAAGCCGCCGAATGGTGATGTCGGACAAGACGCTTCCAGCTGCCAAAAGCAGCTGATTGTTGGCATCCACAATATCGGCACGAATGGTGTCGCCAGGGATCAACTGGCCCGGCTGGACACTCAGATATTGGCCTTCAAAAGCCTGTTGCTGCGGGCCGATATTGAGGCTCTTATACGCCACCTTCAAAATATCGACATCGTACAGGTAGCGCCGATCGAGGAGCGGCTGAAAATCCCGCTTGCGGTCGGCACCGGTGGCCACATCGGCAAGATCGATCAGCACTTTCAGAATCCGTGCGCTCTTGGGAATGTCCTTTCCCTTCGGCCCGTCATGCGGATAACCGCTGCCGTCGAACCCGCGATTGCAGTAAAGAACGGTTTCGGCGACGGCCTGCATCTTCGGAATGGTGTTGATCAGCTCGTGCGCCACCTGAACGCTCTCGGCGATCATATCCTGCTCCTCGGCGGTCAGCGCTTCACCGAGGATCTTCTTGGCCGTCAGATTGTCCGGCAGCGACAGCATGCCGAGCGGATAGAGCATGGCGGCCAGATCGAGCTCCCAGACGCGCTTCACCTCCAGGAGCGGCGCAATGCGGCGCGCCCAGCGCTGCACCTTTCCAGCCTGCTGGAACAGCTCCGGCCGCGCCATGGCCAGCACATCGGCCAAAACTTTCACGCTGCCTGACAGCTGAAGCTCAAGTTCCTTGGCAAGGTCGAAAAGCTCGTGGCTTTTCTCCTCGATCACCGCCTCGGCGGCCTTCCTCGCGGCACGCTCGCGTGCAATGCGGCGTTCCAAGGCGGTTAGGCGCGGATCCTGTTCAGGTTCTAGGGACGTGGAGTGAGCATGAACTTCACGCATTGCCGTGGGCCTTCATGGGGGAGATCGGTGCGCTGAAAGGTAAACTGGTCGTCGAAATGACGGATCGCCCCAGCGATCAACCCTTCAGCAAAATCGCCCAGGTGACTTGTAGATGAGCTCAAACTGGCCATCGTCCAAACGGCGCGTCGCGATCTCGGGAAGCGTTGCGTTGGGATAGAGCTTGCGCACTTCATGATGATAGACATTCTCCAGGAAGACAACATGGAACGTCGGCAAAGAAGTCCGGAAACAGATCGACAAAGCGGCTCATCATGTGCGTGCCGAACGTCTGGACCAGCACTTGGACTTTAACACGCGTTTCTGCGCTAAGTCCTTTGACCAGCGCGATCATCTCCGCGTGCGAATAGGTCCCGATCCCGGTGTAGACCCCGCCTGACGGCAGGTCGGCCTTGCTGATGATCGTTTCGGTGACGTCGAGACCGAACTGGTCGTCGACCATCTCAAGAAATTCAGTAAAAACAATGCCTTTCATCCCTCGTTCCTCCAAGGACGACTAAAGGAGTGAACGGCGATCGTAATTTCGTTCAATCTCGAACTGATTAAAACGATCAAACACGACGCATCTTCTTAGAGCTATCGATGCCGAACCGTTGAGAGGTTGTTTAAAATGCCATCCATTCTGAGCAACCACATAAGCCGCGACCGATGCCTCAGTTCGGCACGGCACCCACCGGCACCAGCACCGGTTTGGCGCGCACCTTGGCGCCCTCGGTCACCGGCAGACCGCGGAACATGTGCTTGGTCGCTTCCAAAATGATCACCCCGCCCAGCGGCGACACCACGCTTTTGCCCATGCGTTCGAAAAAGCTCGCCGTGCGCAGCGCCATCCGGTTCTGAAACGGGAAAAAGTGCAGCGCTTCGGACCAGGCCGTCGGCGAAAACTGCGTGTCCCTGCAAAGCCGGATCATCTGACCCTTGGAAAACGGCCGACCGTGGCCAAAGGGCGTGGAATCCACCCGTGCCAGAAGCCCGCGCCGGTTGGGCACCACGGCGATCATCCGGCCCCCTGGAGCCAGCACACGCCAGACCTCTTCCATCAACTGGCGCGGGTGCGGCGAGAATTCCAGCGCATGGATCAGAAACACCCGGTCGAGCGTCGCATTGGCAAGCGGGAGCGCATCCTCGTCCACCAAAACTGAAGCGTTCGGCCCGCTCGACGGCCAGTTCACGCAGCCTTGAACGCCCGGCATAAAGCTCATCAGGCGTTCGGCCTCGCCGCGGAACTGGCCCAGATAGGGATTGGCAAAACCAATCCCAGCCACGTCCAGCCCCTTGGCATCGGGCAAGTGGCGGCGCAGCGCGACGCGCAAAAAGCCGCGCGTGCGCAGGCCCAGCGGGCTGGTGTAAAAATCGCGCAGATCGATAATATCAACTTGCATGTGCGCCGTTCTACCGCGAACCTGCTAAGGCGACCATAACCAACGAGCTTAATGCATGCCCGTCAGTTGCCACCTTTACGCCTGCCGCGCCGATAATTACGGCGTTTTGGTACGCGATGAGGCCTCCGGCAAGGTCGCGCTGATCGATGTGCCGGACGAAATGGCAACCCGTGAGGCAATCGAAGAGACCGGCTGGACGCCGACGCACATCTTCATCACCCACCATCACTACGACCACATCGATGGCGTCGGCGGCATTCGTTCAAGCTTTGATGTGGACGTCGTCGGCAATGCCGCCGACGCGCATCGACTGCCGCGTCTCGACACGCCGGTGAACCCCGGCGACACGGTGATGCTGGGCGAGACGGCGTTTGAGATCATCGACACACCTGGGCATACGGTCGGTCAGATTGCCTACGTCTCACGAAAGGAGAAGGTGGCCTTCGTCGCAGACGCGCTGTTCGCCCTGGGCTGCGGACGGATGTTCGAAGGCACGCCCGAGCAATACTTCGAAAGCCTGCAAAAGCTTGCAGCGCTCGATCCAGAAACCGAAATCTATTGCGGCCATGAATACACGCTCGCCAACGCCCGGTTTGCGGTCGCCATGGACCCCGACAGCTCCACCCTTGCCGACCATGCCCGCCAGATTGAAGGTTTGCGCGCCGCCGGCATGCCAACCGTACCCACCAAGCTGAAAACCGAACTGGCCTTCAACCCGTTTTTGCGCGCCAAGGATGCCGCCGATTTCGCCCGCCTTCGCGCCGCCAAGGACGGCTTCTGACATGAGCGGCCAGCCGCTTCCATCGACGGACGATCCAACAAAGCGGCGCAGCCGGCTGGTTAGCCTTTTCGAGGTCACCGGATCGGTCTCGGCAATGGCCTATGCGCTGCTGATTGCCTCCAATACCGGCAATGAGATACTCGGGTTTTCGCTGCTTCTGGTGTCGGCGCTGCTGTTCGCCGCCTGGGGCGTCATCGACCGGCGCTGGGCCTTTCTTACCCTGCAAGTCTTCTACGCCGCCTCTGCCATTATCGGCCTGATCCGCTGGGGCTGACCGGCGCCTGTCCAACCCGTGCAAGGAAACCTTTCCATGAGCGTTGAATTTCTCATCACCTCGCTGATCGTGGTCCTGCTGCCGGGCACCGGCGTGCTCTACACGCTTGCCATCGGGCTTGGGCGCGGGTTCCGCGCGAGCATCGCCGCGGCAGTGGGCTGCACGCTTGGCATCGTGCCGGCAATGGTCGCCAGCATTGTGGGCTTGGCCGCGCTGTTTCACACCTCTGCGCTGGCTTTCCAGCTGATCAAATATGCTGGCGTCGCCTACCTTTTCTACATGGCCTGGACCATTTTGCGCCAAGGTGGCGTCCTGGATGTGTCGGAGGATCGCCGGCCTTTAAGTGCGTTTCAAACCGCGCGTGACGGTGTGGTTCTCAACGTGCTCAACCCCAAACTGTCGCTGTTCTTTTTGGCGTTTCTGCCGCAATTCGTGCCCGCAACCGCCGCCAACACGACGCTCACCATGGTGATGCTTGGCCTGACGTTCATGGCGCTCACCTTCATCGTTTTCGTCGGTTATGGCGCCTGCGCCTCGCTGGCCCGCGACTATGTGGTCTCCAAACCATCGGTCATGGTGTGGCTGCGTCGCTCATTTGCCGCAACATTTGGTCTGTTAGGCCTGCGGTTGGCGCTGGCTGAGCGATGACGTTTCAAGAAATCATCGCGGCGCTCGGCCTTCAACCGCACCCTGAAGGCGGGTACTATCGCGAAACCTTCCGCGACCCGCGCGAGCAAAATGGCAGGTCGGCGGGAACGGCGATCTATTATGCTCTGGGCGTCGGGGACTGCTCAGCCTGGCACAAGGTGGATGCGGCCGAGATCTGGCATTGGTATGCGGGCAGTCCGCTGGCGCTGACACTCTCACCCAACGGTCATGATGCCGAAAGCCACCGCCTCGGCCCCAACCTCACCCGAGGCGAGCGACCGCAAGTGGTGGTACCCGCCGACTGGTGGCAAACGGCCGAAAGTCTCGGCGAATGGACGCTGGTCGGCTGCACCGTGGCGCCGGGGTTCACTTTTGAAGGGTTTGAGATGGCACCGCCCGATTGGCGCCCGACGCCACGCTCACCAAGCGCTTAGCAAAATCTCCTTGGCGGCGCAGTTGCCGCAGTCACATCGCGTAACCGACCTTGACGCCACAAGCCGAAGAGCGCGAGCGTGCCAACCAAGCCAAAGCACCGGGCATTGAGCAAAAAGGGCGGCGCCGGCGCCTCGCCAGAGCCCGCATTTCCCCGGTCATCGCCGGAAAGAGGCCACGCGTTGCCCTCATCGCCCCCGCGCCGAGACCGACCCGCGCGGCCCGCCGCTGCGCCTTGCCACTATCAAATTCACCCAACGTCAAACCTTAGCAATCTCATTTTTGCCGTCTTCTGTGGCCCTCCTAGGCTCAGATGGTGGGGCGATACCATCGAAATCACGAGTTAACTGCCTGATCGGGTTGTGCTTGTCGCCGGCACGGCTGTGCCATACCTCCGCAGGCACCACGTCACTGCACTAATCTTGAAGAGGGCCGACCACCATGATGACCAGCTTGTTGCTTGTCGACGTCCAAGGCTTTGAAGCGCTGGCCAAAGGTCAGGCCAACCCCGCCGCCCTTGTCGGCGAACTGTCCCACACGATGCACGGGCTGACCCGCCAGATCGCGGTCATGCGCGCCTACTGTTCCAACCGTGTGTCGAGCTACCGCCGCACCGCCTATCGCGAAGCCGGTTTTGAGATCGTCGAGACCAACGGTCCCGATGAAACGCTGATCCGCATGAGCTTCGATCTTTATGAGTTCTCTTCAAGCGACGCGACCTATGAAGAAGCGATCCTGCTTGGTGGCTCCACCGATTACACAGCGCTGGCCCGCCTTGCCCGCGAACGGCTGATGATGGTGTCGGTGGTAGACCATGCGACGATTTCCTCCGCGCTCGAAGCACTAGCTGACGGCCTCATCGATCTGGACGATTTTGAGATCGACCGCAGCGCCAGCATCGCTCCGGCACCAAGTTACACGCCGCGCGAACGCAAACCGCTTGAGCCGCTGGCCCCGCGCGCGCCGCTTTTGAGCCGTCCCGAAAAGACGCCGGAGAAGGCTCAGGATAAGACTGACGACAAGGCAGATGAAAAGACTGCTGAAGCGAAACCGGACGATGCGTCAGACACGACGTCCGATGACGAAAAGCCGCATCTGGATCATCCCGAGCAGCACAAACCCGACAGCGACCGCACAGAGGGCGATGCCTGGCCCGACCCGAAAACCGGCCCTGTCTTGGTCGCCGGCGCCACAGCCGGTGCCGGTGCAGCGGCCCTGATCGCGTCCGAAGACACCGAAGCCGACGCTGAAAAGGCCGAAACGGAAGCCAAATCGGAAACCGACACCAAAGCGGAAGCTGCCAGCGACGAGGCCGATGACACCAAGGTGGAAAGCACCGACGCTGCTGCCATTGATGTCGGTTTGGAAGATGCCATCGCAGCTTCGTTGAGCGATGATCTGGCCGTCAGCCTTTCTGAAGACCTGGGCACCGATCTCGATGCCGAGCTTGAGGCCGAACTCGCCGCTGAACTGGTCGCGGACGCACCGGAGACCAAAGGCGACGAGACGCCCAAGACCAATGGGGCCGCCGCCGTTCCCGTCGAAGACGATAGCACCATCGATGCGCTGTTCGCCGACCTTGCTGGCGGCGAAGAGGCTGAGGGCGAGGGTAAAACCGCCAAAGCCGGAGATACCAAAACCACAGCGGTTGATCCGGCTGTCATCGCCGCGCCGATCGATGTGCCGCTGATGGCAGACGCCGAAGCCGACGCGGATGTTGACCAGCTTCTGTCGCGGCTCATGTCGGACGATTTGGCAGGCGACGACGCCAAACCGAAAAAGGCTGAACTGGATGTGGTCCCCGAACGCTAAGCGGTTGTTCTAGAAGAACACAGCGTGCGTGCAAAAGAGACGCTAAGCGGTTGGTCCGAAGGACCAGATCGTGCGTCCAATAAAAGTGAGCAAGCGGTTGTTCCGTCTGCACAGAGCGCACGTTCAAGCAAGATAACGCTCGTGGTTTAACGCCCATCCAGATCGAAGCTGGACACCAACCCGCGATGGTTCGACCCGATTGGGTCGTAGATGAGCCGCACATCCACCGGCGCGATGGCGCCGCGCACAAGCACATGGTCGATGGCAAAGCCTGCCATCGATAAAGGCAGCGAGCCAAGCGCCGGCCAGGTCGGTTGCAGCCGCGACGCCAATCGCATATCGGCCTCACCGATCAGGTGGGTGCGAAACGCCCGCACGAAAGCTTGGCTGTTGAAATCACCGGCCAGCACCACCGGCCCCTCAACCTCCCCCAGGACCTCGACCAGCCGATCCATCTGTTGATCGTGCCAGTCGCCAAAATAGGGCTTGGTGAGGTGCGCAGCGAGCAGCGTGACATCCTGGCCATCCATCTCGATGACGGTGCGAACCAACCGGCCATGGATGGTGAAAAACGGTATGATCTCAACATCGCGGAGCGGATGCCGGGAAAACACCGCCAGATCGCAGCGCGCGCCGAGCCCGCACCCGGCATTGTAAGGAAACGCAGCGTTCATGGTATCAAGATCATCGTGCAGCGCCGGCGCCTCTAGGATCACCGCGACATCGGGCGCCTCGCTGGCCAGAAACGCGGCCAGATCGTCACCGCGCGGATTGAAGCCGAGAACATTGAAGGAAATTATCGAGAGGTCGGGCTGACGGTCCGTCGCCATCGGCGCCAGACTGGTCAAGGCAAAAAGCGCGATGCTCGCCAGCATCACCGACCCTGCCACCGCACTCACCAAAGCCCGCACCGGCGCCCGCAAAACGAAAAGCACCAGCGCGCAGACGATGAAGCCGACGCCGGCGTGCAGCCGCCCCTGATCGAGATGGACAAAAGGCGTACCGGGCAAGAGGTGGGGCAGCACCGCCACCATCACCAGGCCGGCAAAACCGACCATGACAACGCCGACCGCCTCATCGCGCCAACGCCAGCCCGCAGCGCGGGACTGCAGGAAGGAAACGGGATTTGACCGCGTATCGGAAGAGGAAAGGTCGACCAAAACGGCCCTCATGCGCAGTGAGTATCTGCGCTGGGTTTAGCAGGAGCACGTTAAAAGGATGACACCGCGGACCGCAGGAAGGCGTTAACGCCCGTCAACCAAGGCGAGCGTCACGACCCGCCTTCGTCCTCTCGGTGCTTGTCACAGAGATCTTTGCCCGCGCGTTATCCTGACAGCACGCGCGTAACCTAAGACCGATTGGAATGGATCCCCGCCACAGGGGCGGGGATACCGATCAGAGATGTGGCCCGCCTTAGCTGAAGTACTGCGCGCCGTTGGCCGAAATCGTCGAGCCGGAAATAAAACCTGCATCGTCCGACGCCAGGAACGTCACGCAGCGGGCAATCTCTTCCGGTTCACCCAAACGACCCACCGGGATTTGCGGAATGATCTTTTCGTTCAGCACATTTTCCGGGATCGCCCGCACCATCTCGGTGCCGATGTAGCCAGGGCAAACAGCGTTGGCGGTGATGCCAGCCCGCGCGCCTTCCTGGGCAAGCGACTTGATGATGCCGAGGTCGCCAGCCTTGGTGGCGGCGTAGTTCACCTGACCGAACTGACCCTTCTGGCCATTGATCGAGGAAATCACGATCACACGGCCGAACTTGCGCTCGCGCATACCAGGCCAAATCGGGTGAATGGTGTTGAACACGCCTGTCAAGTTCGTGCCGATCACTTCATTCCACTGCTCAGGCGTCATGCGATGGAAGGGCGCATCGCGGGTGATGCCGGCATTGGCGACGACGATGTCAATTGGGCCGTTTTCTTCTTCCACCTTGGCGATGCCAGCGGCGGAGGCCTCATAGTCGGCGACGTTCCATTTGTAGGTCTTGATGCCGGTTTCAGCGGTGAAGGCCGCTGCCTTTTCGTCATTGCCGGCATAGGTGGCGGCGACGGTGCAGCCCTCTGCCTTCAATGCTTTTGAAATCGCTTCGCCGATACCGCGCGAACCGCCTGTAACAAGTGCCACTCTGGCCATGGATGTTTCCTCGAGATTGCTTTTTTGGAAAAAAGGAAGGGCCGGGCGAGCGCTCTTCGCGGCGCCTAAACGCCCGGCCTAGGGATGCGATGGGGGAGAAACCGACTTAGCGTTCCACGCAGAGCGCCACGCCCATGCCGCCGCCGATGCAAAGCGTCGCGAGACCTTTCTTGGCGTCGCGCTTCTGCATTTCGAAGAGCAGCGTGTTGAGCACACGTGCACCGGATGCGCCCACCGGGTGACCGATGGCAATCGCCCCGCCATTGACGTTCACAATGTCTGGGTTCCAGCCCATGTCCTTGTTCACGGCGCAGGCCTGAGCGGCGAAGGCTTCGTTGGCTTCGACCAGATCGAGGTCTTCAACCTTCCAACCGGCCTTCTCCAAAGCCTTGCGTGAGGCGGGGATTGGACCTGTGCCCATGATTGCCGGATCGACACCTGCCGTCGCCCAAGAGGCGATCCGCGCCATTGGCGTGATGCCGCGTTTTTCCGCTTCCGCTTCGCTCATCAAAACCGTCGCCGCGCCGCCATCATTGATGCCGGACGCGTTGGCCGCCGTCACTGTGCCTTCCTTGTCAAAGGCCGGGCGCAGCTTGGAAATGCCTTCCACCGTCACGCCGTGCTTGATGTACTCATCCTCGTCCACCACCGTGTCGCCCTTGCGGCCCTTAATGGTGTGCGCAACGATCTCGTCTTTGAACTTGCCGGCCTTTTGCGCCGCTTCGGCCTTGTTCTGCGAGTTGACGGCAAATTCATCCTGCTCATCGCGCGTCAGCTGCCACTGCTTGGCGACGTTCTCCGCAGTCGTGCCCATCAGATATTTGTGAAAGGCATCGGTCAGCGCGTCATACATCATGGTGTCGACCATCTTGGCGTCACCCATTTTGACGCCACCGCGCAGATGCATGGTGTGCGGCGCCATCGACATCGACTCCTGACCGCCGGCCACGATGATGTCGGCATCGCCGGACATGATCTGCTGCATGCCAAGCGCCACGGCGCGCAAGCCCGAACCGCACAGCTGGTTGAGACCCCAGGCTGTCGCCTCCTGCGGGATGCCGGCAGCCATTGCCGCCTGACGGGCCGGGTTCTGCCCTTCACCGGCGGCAAGAATCTGGCCCATGATCACTTCATTCACGTCGGACGGATCAACGCCCGCACGCTCCAGAGCGCCAGCGATGGCGGTTGCGCCAAGCTGATGCGCCGGCACGGTTCCAAAAGCGCCATTGAAGGATCCGACGGCTGTACGCGCCGCCGATGCAATAACCACTGAAGTCATGAAGTCTCTCCCGGTAGACCCTTGCTGCACCTGCGTGCGGGCCATGATGATGAAGGCGAAAAGCCGAAAATGGCCAAATCGATAGACCCAATGAAACACAAGGACCTAGGCCGGTTCAATTGTTCAAAAGGCACTGATCATCCTTGATCCGCGTCAAGCGCCGCCGCGCTAGCCGAATGGGCCATCGCCTCCGGTTGTGCTTTGCAAAAGAGTGCGTCATATCTTAGGGCATTGTGCACTGTGCAATGCACAAAGCCGGAGCCAAACGCCCGGCGGCGTAAAGGACGCCAGCAACAGGAGAGCGATCGATGGCCATGCCTTCCGATACGGATGCGGGTGAACCCGCCACCATCATCAAGAAATACGCCAACCGCCGCCTCTACAACACCGGCACGTCCACCTACGTCACGCTGGATGATCTGGCCGAGATGGTCAAAGGCGGCGAGGATTTCCTGGTTCAGGACGCCAAGTCCGGCGAGGATTTGACGCGCTCGGTGCTGACGCAGATCATTTTCGAGCAGGAAAACAAAGGCACCAACCTGTTGCCGATCACGGTGCTGCGTCAGCTGATCCGCTTTTACGATGACAGCATGCAGGCGGTTGTGCCGAGCTATCTGGAGCACTCGATCAACGCCTTTGTTGCCGACCAGGATTCGATCCGCGAAAAAATGGCCAACAATTTCGGCGCCAGCCCGCTGGGTGCGGTCGGCGCGATGAGCGGCGCCATGCAGGAGCAAACCCGCCGCAACATGGAGCTGTTTCAGAACGCCATGTCGACGGCGATGACCATGTTCGTGCCCTTTTCCGGCGCCAGCACCGCCTCTGAGGAAGACCAAGCGCCGAAGCAAAGCGACAGCTCGATCGATGAGCTGCGCGCCCAGCTTTCGGCAATGCAGTCAAAACTCGACGAAATCAGCGACAAGTAGCCCGCCCAAACCGTCCACCCTGACGGTCTGCCCGTTTACCACTTGCCTTCACCATCTTGCTTCATCACGCCGCTTAACCGTGCGACGTGATTGCACTTTTGCGCGCCGTCCCCATCTGATAGTTTAACAAAACGTTAACGGCCCCGACCGAAGCTGGTTTCAGAGTGAAACAGGCGCTAGGCGGGCCAATCAGAGGCAAAACGGTGATCGTTCCAACCGCCCGGCAGATCGGCATTCAGAGCCCACAGCGCCACCGCGCCGCTGATGCTCATGATGCACGTCATCAGGGTGGATCGCAGACGTTTCAGGTCGAGCCGGTACACCGGGCCGCACCCCGCACCGAACGCCGCTCATCAGAATCCATGGCCAACGCCGCGGCCCTGCGCCTTGGCATCGCCGCGCAGATGCTCGCGTCGCGCGAAAGTATGGATGAGGATGTGCTGGTGCTGCCCTCGCACCCGGCCATGCGCTCGGCTGCACGCTACGCCTCCACCGCAGAGGGCCTGGCGCCAACCGCGACCCTCGGCTTCTCCCGCACCGCCTGAACCGTCAACGGCGTCGTTCCTGTGCCTGTCACAGGAGTTCGTTCCAATGGTGCGTTCCCCTCACCTGGCGGCGAGCGCTAAATCCCAGCCGCGCAGCCATCCTTGCGCGGATCCGAACCGCCGGTCAGCACGCCGCTGTCAGGATTGCGCCAGATCGCCTGACCGCCACCGATCGCTCGCTTGGCATAGCCGGCTTGGTGGCCACGGGCGTTGAGTGCGTCGATCATCGCATCGCCCAACGGTCGCTCGACAATCGGCTGCTTCGTCTTCACGTCCCAGAAAACGCGCGGCGCATCCAAAGCCGTCTGAACATCCATGCCAAAATCGACCATGTTCGAGATCACATGCGCATGGCCGAGCGGCTGATACGCACCGCCCATCACGCCGAACGACATGACCGGCACGCCATCCTTCAGCGCCATCGCCGGGATGATCGTGTGCATCGGGCGCTTACCACCGGCCAACTCATTGGGGTGGCCTTCTTCCAGCGAGAAACACGCCCCACGATTTTGCAACACGATCCCCGTCGCTTCGGTTGCGGTCAGCGCCCCGAAATCGTCGTAGATCGAGTAGATCAGCGACACCATGCGCCCCTGTTCAT
>JBKAGN010000017.1:0-59320 GCA_046290415.1 Hyphomicrobiales bacterium | reverse complement strand
GGCGTCCAGATTCTCGATCGCCGTGCCGCCGCTAGTGGTCACCGCTGATGTCGCTTCGAACAGCGCCAGATGGATCGGCAGATCCGTCAAAAGAAAAAAAGGTGGTGTTGCGATGATTGGCGCCAAGACCCATGCAATGATCAGAACGCGGAAACTGATGGCGCGTGTCAGTGGGGCGCGTCGTCCGGCAAAAGCAAGGCGGACCGCCGCAGCAAAGAAGATCAGTATGCCCGCCTGCCCGGCAAACAACGAGACTGCCGCGGTGTCGCCCTGCCCTAGCCCAATGACGGCGCACATGATCATCGCGAGCGCCATGACCAGGCTGACAGCGGCAAGGGCGCGAAAGCCGACTAGCATGGGGGTCGCTCCCCCAGTTTGGAGAAAGCTTGTTCTATCTTTTGGGCGCAGGTCACGGGACGGCTAGAAGAACTCGAGCGAAACGCGGAAAAGCTGTTCAACGCGTTTCACCTGGCCCGCCAGAGCGAACATCACCACGCGGTCACCGGCTTTCACCATGGTTTCACCATCCGGCATGATGACCTCCGACCCGCGCAAAATTGCGCCGATCCGCAACCCGTCCGGCAGATCGAGATCGCGCAGGTGCGCGCCAACGAGTGGTGATGTGTCGAGTGCCTCGGCCTCGATCACCTCTGCCGCACCATCCTGAAGCGAATGGACCTGGCGAATGCGTCCCTTGCGAACGTGCTGCAGGACACGGGAAATTGTCACTTGGCGTGGATTCACATAGGCATCAATGCCCAGCGACTGGGCAAGCGGGGGGTAGGAGCTGTTGTTGATGAGCGCCAAATTCTGGCGCACGCCCAGCCGCTTGGCCATCACGCAAGAGAGAATATTGACCTGATCGTCATTGGTCAGAGCGACGATTGTGTCGGTCTGGCCGATATCACTCTCGTTCAGAATGTCTTGGCTAAGCGCACTGCCATGCAGAATCACGGTACGCGAAAGATCATCGGCGATTTCGACCGCACGTTCACGATCCTGTTCGATGATTTTCACTTTGGTGCGCGCCTGACGGGTCTCAAGCGCCTGAGCCACATAAAGGCCGATGTTCCCGCCACCTGCGATCACAACGCGGCTTGCCTCGGCCTCTTCACGCCCGAAAATTCCGAGCGTGCGGCGAACCTGCTCACGATCGGCAGCAAAATACGCAACGTCACCCGCCAACATCGCATCGTCGGAACGCGGAACGAACATGCTGTCATTGCGAAGAACGCCGACGACCGTCGCTTTAAGCTCAGGAAAAAGCCCGGAAAGCTGACGCAACGGCGTGTCGATCACCGGGCAGTCCTCGCGCAGATAGACGCCAACCACCGAGATCCGCTCATCGGCAAAGCGCGCGGAATCGAGCGCGCCAGGAAGGGCCAGCCGCCGCAGCACCATCTCCCCGACTTCGATCTCCGGAGAGATGATCACGTCGATAGGAAGATTGTCGCGCGAGAAGAGCGAAGCGTATTGCTTCTCCAGATAGCTCTGGGCGCGGATACGCGCGACCTTGGTGGGCACGTTGAACAACGAGTGGGCCACCTGGCAGGCAATCATGTTCACCTCGTCATACAAGGTGACGGCAATGATCATGTCAGCTTGCTCGATGCCCGCCTGAACCAGAGCATCGGGATGCGAGCCATGGCCAACGACGCCGCGCACATCCAGCGTATCGCGGATGGCTTGAACAAGCCGCGCGGATGTATCGATCACCGAGACATCGTTGTTTTCGCGCGAAAGCCTCTCGGCAATACCGAAGCCAACCTGCCCTGCCCCGCAAATCACTACCCGCATCAGCGACGGCGCCCCTGTGTTCTAAACGGCCACCGCGTTCGCGGCTTCTGGAATGATCTCTGGTCGCACATTTCGGGCGTGCGTGCCAATCACCCGTTGAGGCCCAATGATTTCAGCTTGCGGTGGAGTGCAGAGCGTTCCATGCCGATGAACTCAGCAGTTTTGGAGATGTTGCCGTTGAAACGGTTGATCTGCGAGGACAGATAGTCGCGTTCGAACAATTCGCGGGCATCGCGCAATGGCATGCTCATCAGGTGCTCGCTTCCCATGCTCGCCGTCTTCGGCAGCAAGGAAGAAACGTCCGGCGGCAGCAAATCCGCCGTCACATGCGACCCGTTATCGCCGCGCGCCAAGATCATCAGCCGCTCCACATTGTTGCGCAGCTGACGCACATTGCCCGGCCAATCGTGGGTTTGCAGAATGGTCATCGCATCGTCCGCAATCTGCCGCGTCGGCAATCCGCTGGCTTTGGACAATTGCTGCATGAAGTACTGTACCAGTTCCGGGATATCCGAACGCCGTTCCGCCAAAGACGGCACCGGCAGCGGCACCACCGCCAATCGGTGGTAGAGATCGGATCGGAACATATCGTCCTCGATCAACGGCTCCAGCGGGACAGACGATGAGGAAAGGACGCGGACATCAACCTGAACCCGCGTTGAACCGCCGACGCGTGTGAAGGTCTGATCAACAAGAACCCGCATGATCTTCGATTGCGTGTCACGCGGCATTTCGGACACTTCATCAAGATAGAGCGTGCCGCCATGCGCCTCTTCAAGCGCACCAACCTTGCGTGGCGTGCCCGGTTCAGCCTCGGTGCCGAAAAGTTCAAGTTCCATAGTCTCCGGGGAGATGTTCGCCGCGTTGAGCACGACAAATGGGCCAGCAGCGCGCCGCGACTTGGTGTGGATTGCGCGGGCAACCAGCTCCTTGCCGCAGCCTGACGCGCCAAGAACCATCACGCGCGAATTGGTTGGTGCCAACCGATCGATCTGCGTCCGCAGCGTGTTCATCTCAGGCGACGAGCCGACCAGTGTGTATTCAATACCTGACGTCTGGCGAAGCTCGGTGATTTCCCGTTTCAGCGCGGTTGTTTCCAACGCACGCATGGCCACGTGCAACAGCCGGTCGGACTTGAAGGGTTTTTCGATGAAGTCGAAGGCGCCCGTCTTGATCGCATTGACGGCCGTGTCGATCGTTCCGTGCCCAGAAATCATGACGACGGGCAGTTCTGGATAGGACGAGCGCACCACGTCAAGAAGTTGCATGCCGTCGAGCCGGCTGCCCTGCATCCAAATGTCCAGGAACACGAGATTCGGGCGCCGTTCTTCGATCGCCTGCAAGGCCTCATCGGCATTTCCTGCGAGCCGCGTTGAGTAGCCCTCATCTTCAAGAATGCCGGCAACGAGCTCGCGGATATCCGCTTCATCGTCAACGATCAGAATGTCACCACTCACGCGTCATGCTCCTTCGCCTGCGCCGCCGCATGTGCTTCGGCGTCAGGGTGTTGTGTGTTTTCATTGTCGGTGTGTTCCGACCCAACGGTAAGGGTCGTATCCGTTTCAGCACCTGGCAACGTGACCCGCACCAAGGCGCCGCTGGTCGGCGGAGTGGCCTGATCACCGTCAAGCAGCCGCAGGGTTCCACCATGATCCTCGATAATGCGCCGGACGATGGCGAGGCCGAGCCCCGTGCCCTTTTCGCGGGTCGTCATGTAAGGCTCAAGCAGTTGGTTTCTACCCGACTTGGGGAAGCCGATGCCATCATCTGCCACGTCGATGACATAGGCGCCATCCTCGCGCCGCTTGGCGTGAACTTGTATATGGCCTTTGGGCGTGACCTCGCCTGCTTGCTCGCCGCGCGAAGCAATACCTTCAGCAGCGTTTTTGAGGAGGTTGGTGAACACATTGCCCATCAATCGACTATCCAGGGAAAGCGGCATACTGCCGGGCTCCAGTTCGGCCGCAAATCGGATATCAGGATACCCATTGTCCATCAGGAAAACTGTGTCGCGGATCACGGTCGCCAGGTCACCAGGTGCAAATTCGGGCTTCGGCATGCGCGCGAACGAGGAGAACTCGTCAACCATTTTACCGATGTCACCCACCTGACGAATGATCGTGTCCGTGCACTGTTCAAACACTTCGGTGTCCTCGGTCAGCTTCTTGCCGTAGCGCCGTTTCAGACGTTCCGCTGAAAGCTGAATCGGTGTCAGCGGATTTTTGATCTCATGAGCAATGCGCCGAGCAATGTCGGCCCATGCGCTGGACCGTTGTGCGGCGACTAAATCGGACACGTCATCGAAGGTCATCACAGCGCCCTGAATGGCACCTTCATCGTTCGCTTCAACGGTAATGTTCACGGTCAAGATGCGCTGATGCCCGCCGCGCTCAATGCGCACCTCGCGGGCAGGACGGCGGGCAAGTTGCGCATCAATAGTGCCTGAAAACAGCGACGAGAACTCCGGTACGGCATGACCGATAGATCGTCCAAGCAGCGCGCTCTCTTCCACATCTAGCAGGCGGCAGGCCGAACGATTGACGAGCGTTATCCGCATCGAACGGTCGATGCCAATCACGCCGGCCGACACGCCGGCCAACACAGCCTCTGTGAACCGGCGACGTGCATCGATTTGATCTTTGGCGTCAATAAGTTCGTTGCGCTGCGTGCGCAGATCGTTGGTCATGCGATTGAAGCTTTGACCGAGCACTGCAAGATCGCCCTCTTCGCGCCGTACCGGCACCTGAACGTACAGGTTGCCCGATGAGATTTGCTGCGCAGCGACCATCAGGCGGCGTACCGGCAAGACCAGCCGATCGGCGAAATTGATGGCGATCCACATGGCGGCTAGAAGCATGATCAGCGCTAGCCCGAGAAACATGAACCCAAAGGAAAGCTGCACGCCGAACCGGCGATCCTGCATGGCCTGAAATTCGCTGGCGTTCTGTTCGGTCACCAAAAGATACTGGACGACGCGCGGATCGACCGCGCGGGAGATGAACAGATAGACCTCGTTGAACTCCGGAAGGCGAATGAGCCCTGCAATTTGGTTGGTTGTTCCGGGCGGGATGAGCACAGGATCATCGCCAGTCACACGTGCGATCATGCTGGGGTCAGGCTGCCGATACCCCTCAGCAAAGCGCGTGTCTGCTCGCACGATTTCCACCCCATCCGCCCCGACGATCGACATGTAGGGGATCGAACGCAACGCGGCGATGTTCGACATGTGCTCGGCAAACCGCTGCGGGTCAAAATCGTAAAGGGCCTTGGAGCGGTCAAGCTCGCTGGCAACGGCGGTCAGTTCGACATTGAGAACCTGGCGATACTCGTCGAGATAGGCCCGCGCCACGACAAGGGAAAAATCCACCATCGATTGCGTGCGCTCGGAGAACCAGCGATCAAGGCCACGATCCAACGTCAAGGTCGCCACGATAGCAACCAGCACGGCGGGCACGGCGGCAATCAAGCTGAACAGCGCAAGAATACGCGTGTGGAGTCTGGCCCCAGCCCGCCTTTCCTGACGCGCACGCAAAATCTTGCGCACTTCCAGGCCAATCAACACCATGAGCGTTAGCACGGCGCCGGCATTGAGAGTGACCAAGCGGACCACAACATCGCGTGTGGGAATAATCGCTGTTGAACCGGTCAAAATGGCGAACGTGACGCCTGCCAAGACGACCGACAGCACCACCAAAATCGGCGCAAAAAACCGCAAACGCGGGCGACGCGTTTCGTTCATTATGCCGGGTTTTTGGCTTACGGCATCGACCAAGCGAGATACGCTCCAAGGAATTGTGGCAGCCGGTCTGGCATCCGAAAAAGGGATCACGCCACTGTGGCGAGCGAGTCACAGGAGTGTTGTATATTTATGACAAAAAAGTGGTCGCTGGCCAGATCAATGGCCAGCCCGCGAGGGTTTGCTGGCAGACAGCGTTAACGCGATCCGCGGATCACCTGGATATCAAGGTCGCGGATTTTCTTGCGCAACGTGTTGCGGTTGAGGCCCAACAATTCGGCAGCTTTGATCTGATTGCCGCGCGTCGCCGCTAACGCCACAGAAAACAATGGAATTTCCAGCTCTTTAAGCATGCGATGATAAAGACCTGGCGGCGGCAGGTCATCGCCAAAGTCTTTGAAATATTTCACCAAATGCCGCTCGATTGAAACCGAAAGCCCTTCATCGGCTTCGGCTTGATCGCCGGTGGGCGCGAGCCCTGTAACCGCCGTGCGCAATTCATCTTCCACGATTGGCGCTGTGATGACGTCCTGCGGGTAGAGGGCCGCCAAACGACGCACCAGGTTTTCCAACTCACGGATGTTGCCAGGCCAGCGATACTGCCGCAGCACATCCAACGCCGCGCCATCGATTTGTTTCGCTGGCAACCCTTCTTCAGCGGCCTGCGCGAAAAAGTGCCGAACAAGATCAGGAACATCTTCAGTGCGTTCGCGAAGTGGCGGCAGACGAAGCGGCACCACATTGAGCCGGAAAAACAGATCTTCGCGGAACAGGCCCTGGTTGATCAGTTGGCGCAGATCTTTGTTCGTTGCCGCCACGATGCGCACATCGGAGCGTATGGCCGTGCGTCCACCGACTGTCGTGTACTCGCCTTGCTGCAACACGCGCAGAAGCCGGGTCTGCGCGTCCATCGGCATATCGCCGATCTCATCGAGAAAAAGCGTGCCACCTTCGGCCTGCTCAAAGCGACCGACCACCCGGGTCTGTGCGCCGGTGAACGCGCCTTTCTCGTGGCCGAACAGTTCCGTTTCGATCAGATCACGCGGGATAGCTGCCATGTTAATGGCGACGAACGGGCCTTTGGCGCGCCGCCCAAACTCGTGCAGCGCCCGCGCCACCAGCTCCTTGCCGGTCCCCGACTCGCCGGAGATCGTGACCGTCAGATCGGTTTGCATAAGCCGGGCAAGGACACGATAGATTTCCTGCATGGCCGCCGAACGCCCGACCAGCGGCATGTTTTCTGCGCCCTCCTCGACCGTCGGGGCCCCAATCGCTTTGCGCTTCGGCTCGGCCATGGCGCGTCCGACGATGGCGATCAGCTCTTTCAGATCGAACGGCTTGGGCAGATAGTCATAGGCGCCCTTTTCCGACGCTCGCACGGCGGTCATGAAGGTGTTTTGCGCACTCATCACGATGATCGGCAGGTCTGGCCGCGCCTTTTTCATACGCGGCAAAAGGTCGAAGGCGTTTTCATCGGGCATCACCACATCGGTGATCACCAAGTCCCCCTCGCCTTCGCTCACCCACCGCCACAGCGAGGTGGCATTCGACGTCACGCGCACCGAATAGCCTGCACGTGTCAGCGCTTGGTTGAGCACCGTGCGGATCGCCGCATCATCATCGGCGATCAAAACCGTTTGGCTTCTTTGAGGCATGGGGGGCTTCCTAGTCGATCAGGCGTTCAGGTCTTCGGAGAGGTCGTACGCGGTTTCATCGGTCGGGCGGTAAATCGGCATCATCACCTTGAAGGTTGCGCCGCGTTCGTGGTTCTCGCATTCCACCACGCCGCCATGGTCGCGGATGATCTTAGCGACAAGCGCCAGACCCAAGCCGCTGCCATTGGATTTGGTCGTGACAAACGGATCAAAAAGATTAGGAACCAGGTCGCGCGGTATGCCGCCGCCATTATCGTGAACGGCAAATTCCAACGGCAAAGTGAGACGTTTGGCGCTTCCCGGCACTGACAGGCGGATGCCCGGCTTGAACCCCGTTGAGAGCACAATTTCGCCGTTGGACGCGGAGCCAATGGCTTCGCAGGCGTTCTTCACAAGATTGAGGAAAACCTGCACCATCTGATCGCGATTGGCGAAGATGGCCGGAAGTGACGGGTCGTAGCGCTCAACAAAATGAATATGGCTACCGAAGCCGCTTTCGGCGAGCCGCTTCACATGCTCCAGCACCGTGTGGATATTAACCGGTCCGCGCTCAACCGGCCGTTCATCGGAAAAGACCTCCATCCGGTCGACAAGTTTGACGATCCGATCCGCCTCGTCGGTGATCAGCTGCGTCAACGCGCGATCATCGTCCTCGACACTGCCCTCAAGCAGTTGCGCGGCGCCACGGATGCCCGAGAGCGGGTTCTTGATCTCGTGCGCCAGCATCGCCGCCAACCCGCTGACGGATCGGGCCGAGGACTGCGAGGTCAGTTGCCGATCCAGCTTACGGGTGCGCGCCTGCGGGTGCAGCGTCAGCGCGATAGCCGAGACAGGACCGCCGTCACCGTGCGCATCGGCCGGCGCATCGACGATCGGCACGGCATAGACATCAACAAGCATGTCATCGGGTTGGCGCGGACTGGAAAGGTCGACGCCGTAGGCAGTCAGCGGCGCACCATCGGCCACGACCTGGTCGATGGTTGCAAAAACCGGACTGCCAAACGGCACAAAATGGTTCAGGCCCTCGCGCCGCATGATTGCGAGGGACGTGCGGAAGAACACCTCTGCGGCATTGTTCGCTTCGAGGATGTTGAACCCCTCATCGACCAACAGCGCCGCATGGGGCAACGCATTGAGCAGCTGAATCTGCCGCCCAGTGTCCGGTTGGTGCGACGTCATGCTGCCCGCGCCTTGTACATATCGCCCGACAGATCACCGTTGGCGCCAGACTCTCGGCCCACGGGACGCTGCCAAACCGCGTCAGCCCAAACCTCCTTGATGACACGGCTCACTTGATTGGGATCATCACTGCCAAACAGCACATCACGTTGATCCATTGGGAGCGGGCGCAGCAAATCTGTGGTGTCGAGATACCAGCCGAAATGCTTGCGCGCGATGCGCACGCCGAGCGGAACCCCCTTGTGGACGGCGTGGTGGGAAACCAGCGCGGCGTAATGCTCTGCAATCAGATCAACAGGCGCCGGCAAGTCTGCCAAAAACCGGTCTGGATCAGCGCTCGCCAAATAGCCAGGCAGCCAGGGACGCCCATAGGCCCCGCGCCCGGCCATCACCGCATCGCACCCACTTTCTTGAAGGATGCGCCGCGCATCGGCCACTGACACGACATCGCCATTGGCGACCACGGGAACATCAACGGCCTGTTTGACGGCAGCGATAGCGGGCCAATCAGCCCAACCTTTGTAGAATTGGCAGCGCGTGCGTCCGTGCACCGTGATCATCTGCACACCCGCCTCGCAGGCACGCCGCGCCAACTCCGGTGCATTGATGCTGGAATCATCCCATCCCAAGCGCATCTTCAACGTCACAGGAACAGAGGAGGCTGCGACGGTCGCTTCGACCAGCGTGAGCGCATGATCGAGATCGCGCATAAGCGCCGACCCGGAATAGCCAGACGTCACTTTTTTGGCCGGACAGCCCATATTGATGTCAATGATACTGGCGCCCGCCCCTTCAGCGATTTTGGCCGCCTCGCCCATCCATTGGGCCTCGCGTCCAGCCAGTTGCACCACGGACGTCTCCAAGCCACTCACGTCCATCCGTAGGCGGGAATCAGGATTGTCGACCACCAGTTCCTGGCTTGCGACCATCTCGCTCACCACCAGTCCGGCGCCAAAACGATTGGCCAGATGCCGAAACGGCAAATCGGTCACGCCGGACATTGGCGCCAAAACGACACGATTGCGGGCCGATGCTTGCGCGATAGGCAACGGCGCACCGATTTCCGCTATCAGCGGCTCGCTGGCTGGACCGTTATCGACAACATGTGGCGCGAAATTGATCATAATCCATGCATGGCTAATATTTCATCATAATGCAATGCTCTTGATGGCGAAGGCCGCCTGGAAAAGCGCCAGAGTTAACAGGCCGATCCCGTTGCAAGCCTAGATCGCAGGTTGACCTTTTCGCCTGCCCGGCATCGGGATAAGGCTGCGGTCATGACCAAAACATGGCCAACGCCGCACCCTTCTGCAAACGCCTGCGCCATCCTCCTGGCGGCCGGCACGGGGACCCGCGCACGCGACACAAGCCAACCCAAAAAATCTGCCAAACAGTTCGTGAACCTTTGCGGCAAACCGCTTCTCGCCTGGAGTTTGGAAACCCTTTCCACGCACCCCAACATTGCGACGGTCGTGTTGGTTTTGCCCGATGGCGAGGACCAAACAACGCTCTGGCGCGAGCATGTGTCGGACCATGTCGACTTGCTGACAACCATCGGTGGGGCAACCCGGCGAGAAAGCACACTAGCCGGCCTCGAGGCATGGGCTCGTTCGAACGGTTTCGATCCAGACGCACCCATCTTGATCCACGATGGTGCGCGGCCATTTGCCTCGCACGATCTGATCGATCGATTGCTGGACGGGCTTGAGCGGGCGCCGGGCGCCATCCCTGCGCTTGCGGTAACCGACACCCTCAAAACCCTTGACGACACCGTCCTAACCAGCGGACCCGACCGCGGCGGCCTTGTGACGGTGCAAACCCCGCAAGCCTTTCATGGAGAGACCATTAGCAAGGCGCATGGAGCCGTGGAGGCAGACCAGCCCGACATCCAATTCACAGACGATGCGAGCATCGCCGAGTGGGCAGGACACACGTGCATTGCTGTTCAGGGCGACATCGACAACATCAAGATCACCACGCCGAACGATTGGGCGCGCGCGGAGGCGATCCTACGACAAAGGGAGAGGCGCATGTTGGAGCCACGAACCGGCATCGGCTATGATGTGCATCGCTTGGTGCCCGGCGACGGCGTCTGGCTTTGTGGCCATTTCATCAAGCACACGCATCGGCTGGATGGCCATTCAGATGCCGATGTTGGCCTTCATGCCCTAACCGACGCGTTGCTTGGCGCCATCGCCGAGGGCGACATCGGCACCCATTTCCCGCCTTCCGATCCGCAATGGAAAGGTGCAGCTTCCCATCAGTTTTTGGCGCATGCCGCCGGTTTGGTGCGCGCTCGCGCCGGCAAGATCGTCAATGTGGATGTGGCCATCGTCGCTGAGCAACCCAAAATCGGGCCGCACCGCGCATCAATGGTGGCCGCAATGGCAGAGACGCTCCAAATTGCGCCAAACCGTGTATCGGTGAAAGCCACCACGAACGAGCGCATGGGTTTCACCGGTCGCGAGGAAGGTATCGCCGCTCTGGCAACCGTTTCGGTGCTGGTTCCGGATCCGGATTCCAATGATGACTGACCTCTCGCTGCAAGCAAACGCGCTGCTGGACAAGCTGAAAGCGGCAGGACTGATGGTAGCAACGGCCGAATCCTGCACCGGCGGGATGATTGTCGCTGCGCTAACCGATATCGCCGGGTCCTCAGCGGTCGTTGATCGCGGCTTCGTGACCTATTCCAACGAGGCTAAAACCGAGATGCTCGGGGTGCCTGCTGACCTAATCGCAACGCATGGTGCCGTTAGCGAACCGGTTGCGCGGGCGATGGCGGAAGGCGCGTTAGGGCATTCCACTGCTGACATCGCCGTGTCCGTAACCGGCGTCGCCGGCCCGGACGGCGGCAGCGAGGCAAAGCCCGTCGGCACAGTGCATTTCGGCTGCGCCCGAAAAGGGCGCTCAACGGTTCACAGCCACAAGCTGTTTGACGCCATGAGCCGATCCGAGGTGCGCAGGGCCAGCGTGGTGCACGCGTTCAAACTGATCGAAGAGATGCTTTAGGCGCCAGAATTTAGGCCGGGCTTTGCGCACCATAGAGCTCATCAGCCCGGGCCTCGAAGGCGGAAGAGAACTTGCGGAAGGCCCGGTCGAACATCGCACCCATGAGCGAAGCCAAAGCTCGCGAGCGGAACTCATAGTCAATGAAAAACTCAACGATGCAATGACGTTCGCCGACCTCCTCGAAGCGCCAGCGGTTTTCCATTTTTTTGAACGGACCATCCAGATAGGTCACCAGGATTTCGCGCTTGTCCGGGTCAAGCTCGACCCGCGATGTGAACGTCTCTTTGAACATCTTGTAGGCTACCGTCATGTCAGCGACGACCACCGAACGGTTGCCGTCAAGCGGCGACTCGCCTCGCACCCGCAGGCTTTGGCATAACGGCACAAATTCCGGATAGGACCGCACGTCAGCGACGAGCGCAAACATGTCTTCGGCACTGTGCGCAACGCGATGGCGAGTCGTGAAATGCGGCATATCGAAATCCAAAAGGCGAACGTTTAGGGCGGCGAGCGGATCGCAAGCGTGTTCGAAACTAGCATCAAGGCGGCAACAATCCTATGCGCCATGCGTGAACAGATCGTTTGATACCTCTGCCCGTTCAACCGCCGCACCTTGGTCATAGTGTCTCATCATAGCGGGCCATCCGCCCCCCTCTCACACCATGAGTCTTTGATGAAACACTACAAAATTGCCCTGGCCTCGGTACTGGCCTCGATTGCCTTGCTCTCTGCTGCGCAGGCACAAACACCAGACGTCACAACGCTTGCGCTCGAACCGTATGAGCAGGCCATCGAGTCGCGCAGCGTCTCGTTCCTGGCGCATGATTTGGAATCAGGCACACGTTATGTGATGGATGGCAGTGACCTGGAGAGCCGTCACGCGCCCTGGTCCACATTCAAGATTCCCAACCTTATCATCGCCTTGGAAAGCGGATTCTCCCCCGATCTCGACGCCGTGCGCGCCTGGGATCGGCAGGCGCGTCCTGCCAGCTCTTGGTGGCCCGAAGCCTGGCGACAAGACCAGAGCCTACGCACCGCTTTCCAGCGATCGGCCGTCTGGTACTTCCGTGACGTAGCCCAGCATGTCGGCACGCCAGCCTACCGCGAGCAACTGACCGCGTGGGAGTACGGCAACGCCAACGCCCCTGACGGCTCCGATTCCTTTTGGCTGGCAGGCGGCTTGGAGATATCGGTCGAAGAGCAAGTTTCTTTCCTTACCCGCCTCATGACCGGTGAACTGGGCGTGCAAGAAACGGTCCTTGCTGCCCTGACGGATGCGAGTTTGGCGCAGCAATTCGATGAGTACGCGTTGCACGGAAAGACCGGCGGCGGAACCGTCATTCCCGGCGACTTCTCAGGACCATTCGACGGCTGGTATGTTGGCTTTGTCGCGCGGCAGGACGCATTGCCCGTGATCTTCGCGCTCCATACTGAAGGTCCGAGCTGGGACTCCATTCGCGAGTTCAGGCAGTCTTTCGCAACACGTCTGCTGGTAGACGCGGACCTTCTGCCCGCGGCCTTCGCCAACTAGGACCAGGCCTTAAAACCCCTGGGTTTTCAGCCGTGCATCACGCAGCTTGGCGAAATCGTCGCCTGCGTGGTGCGAAGAGCGCGTCAGAGGGCTTGATGAGACCATCAGAAACCCCTTGGCATAAGCGATGGTCTCGTAGGCTTTGAACTCTTCCGGCGTCACGAACTTTTTCACCGGATGGTGCTTGCGCGTTGGCTGAAGATATTGGCCGATCGTCAGGAAATCGACGCCAGCGGCACGCAGATCGTCCATCACCTGCAGGACTTCGTTTCGCTCCTCGCCCAAGCCAACCATGATGCCGGACTTGGTGAACATGGTCGGATCGACTTCCTTCACCAGTTGCAACAACCGGATCGAATGGAAGTACCGGGCGCCAGGCCGCACGGTGAGATAGTTCGACGGCACGGTTTCCAGATTGTGGTTGAACACATCCGGCTTGGCGCGCGCCACTTGCTCGATGGCGCCATCCTTGCGCAGAAAATCCGGTGTCAGAATTTCGATCGTCGTCTCTGGCGAGGTCTCGCGGATGGCATCGATCACCTCGACAAAATGCTGCGCACCGCCATCGTCCAGATCGTCGCGATCGACCGATGTGATCACGACATGTTTGAGGCCCATTTGCTCAACCGCATTGGCAATACGACGTGGCTCATCTGTATCGAGCGCCGTCGGCACACCGGTTGCCACATTGCAGAAGGCACAGGCGCGCGTGCACACCTCGCCCATGATCATGAACGTGGCGTGCTTCTTGTCCCAACACTCACCGATGTTCGGACAGCCGGCCTCCTCGCACACCGTGACAAGCTTGTTCTCCCGCACGATCTCGTTCGTCTCGTGAAACCCCTTGGACACAGGCGCTTTGACGCGGATCCAAGAGGGTTTTTTCAAGACGTCACTGTCGGCGCGATGCGCCTTTTCCGGATGCCGCGGCTTGGCTTTGACGGCTGGCGAGGCATTCGGTGATGTGCGGTCGATAAGCGTGACCATTGGGTCTCCAGGCAGGCTTGCGGTGAGCGCTATCTGCGGCCTTTGATGAGGCCAAGCAGGAAGAGGAAGACGATGGCACCAATGGTGGCGATCACCAGGCTGCCGAGGAACCCGCCAAAGCTGATCCCGATAAGGCCAGCCAGGAACGGTCCAAGATAGGCGCCGATGATACCGACGATCAGGTTGGTGAGCAGTCCGTGATTCGAGTTCATCACTTTCTCGGCGATGAAACCGGCCAACAGACCAATGACTAGAAATCCAATAAGGCCAACGTCCATTGGCACCCTCCAAGGTTTGTGTGAGCGCTTCAGGTAAGCGCCCTACCCTCGCTGATCAAGGTCGATCAGCAGTCCCGTACATAGGTGAAGACAAGTGTGTCGGTCACCCTATTGCCCGTGTTGCGGCATTGCTGGTTGGCATCGCGGGTCCCCCGCATGGTGATCCGCAGCGGATTGCGGGTCACCGGCCCCTCCACATAGTACTCAAGCGGATTGCCCGGACAGAAGCGGGAAAACACCCGCGCCGTGCCGGCGTAATAGTCGCCGGTGTTTCGGCCATCGAAGAGCAGCGTTCCGCGAGTTACTCCGGCGCTGGCCAAAGCCTGGCGCGGGTTCTCATAATAGAACCAGCGCTGTTGCCCCTGGTCGGTCAGCCGCATCAATGAACCATTATGATCCCAGCAGCTATCGGCATGAGCTATGACGACCGTGCCCAATGACACCGGCGTCACCAGCAGCATTGAAGCCAGTATCAGTTTCATCAGGCGCATAGCTTTGCCTCGCTGGTCTCAGGTTTAGGTGTGGATAACCCGATCAAAGGCGTCCAGCACGCTTTCATGCATCATCTCTGACAGCGTCGGATGCGGGAAGACCGTGTGCATCAAATCTTCCTCGGTTGTCTCCAAGTTCATCGCAACGACATAGCCGTGGATAAGCTCCGTCACCTCCGCGCCGACCATGTGCGCGCCAAGCAACTGGCCGGTTTTCTTATCGAACACCGTTTTCACCAGCCCGTCGGGCTCACCCAGCGCGATTGCCTTGCCGTTGCCGACAAAGGGGAAGCGACCGACTTTGACCTCGTGCCCAGCTTCTTTGGCTTTGGCCTCTGTGAGACCGACCGACGCCACCTGTGGATTGCAATAGGTGCAGCCCGGGATCTTCTTTTTGTCCATTGGATGGGCATCGAGACCGGCGATCTTCTCAACGCAGATCACGCCCTCATGCTCGGCCTTGTGGGCGAGCATAGGCGGTCCGGCGACATCACCAATGGCGTAAATGCCTTTGACAGATGTGTTGCCATACCCATCGACGGAAATGATGCCGCGGTCGGTTTTCACGCCGAGTTTTTCCAGGCCGAGATTTTCAATGTTGCCGACCACGCCGACAGCGGAAATCAGCTTTTCAGCTTCGATGACCTGAGACTTGCCGTCCTTTGTCTCAACGGTGGCCTTGATGCCAGCGCCGGCTTTTTCGACCTTGGAAACCTTGGCACCGGTGATGATGTTCATGCCCTGCTTTTTGAACTGCTTGGCGGCCAGCGCTGCGATTTCAGCGTCTTCGACCGGCATCACCTGGTCCATCATCTCGACGACGGTCACATCGACACCCATCGTCCGATAGAAGGAGGCAAACTCGATGCCGATTGCGCCAGAGCCCATGACCAGCAAGCTCTTGGGCATCGACGGCGGAACCATGGCTTCGAAATAGGTCCAGATCGTTTTGCCGTCCGGCTCGATGCCGGGGATCACGCGCGGGCGCGCGCCGGTCGAGATAACGATGTGCTTGGCAGTGTACGTGCCCTCACCCTTTGTGCCCTTCGGCGCAGGATGTGCCGGCTCCATGGCCGCTTTGGTGGGTTTGCCGACTTTCACTTCGCCAGGCTTGGTGATCGTGGCTTCGCCCCAGATCACATCCACCTTGTTCTTCTTCATCAGGAAACCGACGCCGCCATTGAGCTGCGCCGAAACACCGCGAGAGCGTTTGACAACCGCAGACGCATCAAAGCCGATCTTGTCCGCCGACAGACCATAGTCCTTGGCATGTTCCATATAGTGGTAGATTTCGGCCGACCGCAGCAGCGCCTTGGTGGGGATACAGCCCCAGTTGAGGCAGATGCCACCAAGATGCTCGCGCTCCACCACCGCAGTTTTCATGCCGAGCTGGGAGGCGCGAATGGCGGCGACATAGCCACCAGGCCCGCCGCCAATGATAATGATGTCGTAAGCGTTTGCCACCGATTGTCTCCCGTCTTTGCGTCCTGCTGGGAGACTGGCAGCTTGGAGATTTTAGCTCGCCGCGCTCAGCATCCCGTAGATTTCATCTTTGAGCTGCATCCGTTCCTTGCGCATGGTCTCCATGTGCAAATCATCGGTTGGCTCAACATTTGTTTCGGCGCGATGAATGGCCCTATTCACATCGTGGTAAGACTCAAACAGCTTGGCAAAATGAGCATTGTCCTGCTTCAGCTGGCGCATCTTATCGGTGTGCTCGGGAAACTCCTCGGCCAATTCGTGGGGCACATGCGACACTAAAAATCTCCTTGTGTATGGGGCTCAACCATGCCTCGACTGAGCCTTCATCTCAAGGGTTAGCGTGCGCCCCACCGTGCTCCTTTGATCGCGCTCAAACGCTGCTGACTAAACCAACATCGACATCGGATTTTCGATGTAGCCCTTGAACGCCCCCAACAGTTCCGCGCCCAGCGCGCCATCGACGCAGCGATGGTCGGTCGAAAGCGTCACGGTCATCACGGTTGCGATGGCCAACGCGCCATCCTTCACCACCGGGCGCTGCTCGCCGGCACCGACGGCCAAGATGGTCGCATGTGGCGGGTTCACCACGGCGGCGAAGTCCGACACACCCATCATGCCCATGTTGGAGACGGCCGTCGTGCCACCTTGATATTCCTGCGGCTGCAGCTTGCGGTCCTTGGCGCGTTTACCAAGGTCCTTCATTTCGTTGGAGATGACCGACAGCGGCTTTTCTTCAGCACGGCGCACAATCGGTGTAATCAGTCCCCCTGGGATCGAGACAGCCACACCCACATCGGCATGCTTGTGCTTGACCATATCGCTGGCCGTCCAGGAGACGTTGGCGTCGGGGACATCGCGCAGACCCAAGGCCAGCGCTTTGATCACCATGTCGTTCACCGACAGCTTGTAGGCCGGCTTCTCGTCTTTCACCGGCGCCGATTTGTTCAGCTCGCTGCGCAACTTGAGAAGCGCATCCAATTGGCAATCCACCGACACATAGAAGTGCGGGATGGTCTGTTTGGATTCGGTCAGGCGCGCCGCAATTGTCTTGCGCATGCCATCGTGCGGAACCAGTTCGTAGGACCCTTCCTCGAACAGCTTCAGCACAGCATCGTCGGACATGCCTTTGGCCGGCGCGGCAGCGGCTTGTGACGGAGCGGAGGCAGAAGATTCCGCTTTCGTTGCCTTTCCGGTTCCACCGGCGATGGCAGCATCCACATCGGCCTTGATGATGCGTCCACGTGGTCCGGTCCCGCTGACGGCCGCCAGATCGATCCCATTTTGCTTGGCAATGCGCCGTGCCAACGGGGAAGCGATGATCCTGGAACCATCGGCACGCGGTGCAGGTGGTGTCGGATCGGCAGGTGCCATACTGACATTGGCAGGGACTGCAGGCGCCGGATCGGAGGCCGCACCGGGCGCCGGTTCCTGCGCACCTGCATCCGGCGGCGGCGCGGAAGCGGACGTATCGATGGAAGACGCGTCTTCGCCTTCTTCAAGCAGAACGGCGATCAACTCATTGACCTTCACGCCAGCTGTGCCGTCCGGTACGACGATCTTGCCGACCGTGCCTTCGTCCACGGCTTCCACTTCCATGGTCGCCTTGTCGGTTTCGATTTCGGCCAGAACATCACCAGAGGTGACGCTGTCGCCTTCTTTGACCAGCCACTTGGCAAGGTTGCCCTCTTCCATCGTCGGAGACAGGGCGGGCATCAGAATATTGATGGGCATCGCACGTGCTCCCTAGGCTTTGTAAGTGACGACTTTGACGGCTTCGATGACCTCGGCCACCGTGGGCAAGGCAAGTTTCTCAAGGTTCGCCGCATACGGCATCGGGACATCCTTGCCAGCAATCCGCAGAACCGGCGCATCGAGATCGTCAAACGCCTTTTCCATTAGCTGGGAAGAAATCTCCGAACCAATCGAGCAAACCGGGAAGCCTTCCTCAATCGTTACACAACGATTGGTCTTGCGCACCGAGGTGATCACCGTGTCGATGTCCATCGGACGCAGTGTCCGCAGGTCGATGACCTCCGCCGAGATGCCCATGCCGGCCAGTTCGTCAGCGGCCTTGGTGGCATAGGTCATACCAATACCGAACGACACCAGCGTCACATCCGACCCTTCGCGGGCGATGCGCGCCTTGCCGATTGGCAGGACGTAATCATCCAGCTTCGGCACATCGAAGGTTTGTCCGTAGAGAATCTCATTTTCCAGGAACACCACCGGGTTTGGATCGCGGATCGCGGCCTTCAGCAGACCTTTGGCATCGGCTGCCGAATAGGGCTGGATGACCTTCAAGCCTGGGATGTGGGAATACCAAGCGGCATAGTCCTGGCTGTGCTGGGCGGCCACCCGGGCCGCAGCCCCGTTCGGACCGCGGAACACGATCGGTGCCCCAAGCTGTCCGCCGGACATGTAAAGCGTTTTGGCGGCAGAGTTGATGATGTGGTCGATCGCCTGCATGGCGAAGTTGAACGTCATGAACTCAACAATCGGCCGCAGGCCCGTAAGAGCCGCACCGACACCAACGCCAGCGAAGCCATGTTCGGTAATCGGTGTGTCGATCACCCGACGTTCACCGAACTCCTGCAGCAGGCCCTGCGTGATCTTGTAGGCACCCTGATACTCGGCCACTTCCTCGCCCATGATGAAGACATCATCGCTGGCGCGCATTTCTTCCGCCATCGCATCGCGGAGCGCCTCACGTACCGTCGTCGGCACCATTTCGGTGCCCGAAGGAATGTCCGGATCGGACGGCGCCACGCTTTCAACCGGCGCAGCCGGCACCGAAGGCGCGGCTTCAGGCGCGGATGAAGACGTCGCCTCTGAAGCGGTCGTCGTTTGCGACGGAGCGCCAGAGGAAGAAATGGCGGATGCGTCTTCACCATCTTCCAGCAAAACCGCGATGACCTCGTTCACCTTCACCGCGTCCGTGCCTTCGGCAATCATGATTTTGCCGAGAACGCCTTCATCGACGGCCTCGACCTCCATGGTCGCTTTGTCGGTTTCGATTTCGGCCAGCACATCACCTGAGCTAACGCTGTCACCTTCGGCTTTCAGCCATTTGGCCAGTTTGCCCTCTTCCATCGTCGGCGAGAGCGCAGGCATCAAAATATCAATCGGCATGGATACACCCTCCCCTCAAAGCGTGATGTCTGTGTAGAGCTCAGAAAGATCCGGTTCCGGATCGCTCTGCGCGAACTCAGCGGCATCGGTGACGATCGCCCGCACATCTTTGTCGAGCGCCTTCAGATCATCTTCGCTGGCCCATTTCTTATCCAGCAAACGCACTTTGACCTGCTCGATGGGATCGTGCTCGGCGCGCATCTTCTGCACCTCATCCTTGGTGCGATACTTTGCGGGGTCTGACATGGAGTGACCGCGATAACGGTAGGTCAGCATTTCAAGAATGTAGGGACCTTTGCCGGAACGCGCATGTTCCAGAGCCTTCTCGCCGGCGGCATAAACAGCACGGACATCCATGCCATCAACTTGCTCGCCAGGAATACCGAAGGAAAGACCGCGCTGCGAGAGATCTGTTGTCGAGGAGGATCGCTCGATCGACGTGCCCATGGCGTATTTGTTGTTCTCGATGATGTAGACGACTGGGAGGCTCCAGAGCTTGGCCATATTGAAGCTCTCATAGACCTGGCCTTGGTTGGCCGATCCGTCGCCGAAGTAGGTCACCGACACATTGCCATTGTCGCGATAGCGATTAGCGAAGCCGAGGCCGGTGCCGAGCGATACCTGCGCTCCAACGATACCGTGGCCGCCGTAAAAATTCTTCTCGCGGGAGAACATATGCATCGACCCGCCCTTGCCGCGCGAGTACCCGCCCTGGCGACCGGTGAGTTCGGCCATGACGCCGCGGCTTTCCATGCCGGTGGCCAACATATGTCCGTGATCACGATAGCCGGTGATGACCTGGTCGCCATCCACCATCGCCATCTGCATGCCGACCACGACGGCTTCTTGGCCAATATAAAGGTGACAAAAGCCGCCGATCAGGCCCATGCCATAAAGCTGGCCGGCCTTTTCTTCGAAGCGGCGAATAAGAAGCATTTCGCGGTAGGCGTCGAGCTCTTGTTCCTTGCTAAACTCAGCCACTTTGGGACTCGCTTTGGAAGCGCGCCGACTTGTGGTCTTTCGAGCGGTTTTGGTGGTGGACTTGGATGCGGAACTGGCTGCACGCGCCATAGACGGGCTCCTTGGTTTTCCTCGATACCGAATGGAGACCGGTCCCACGCTCATTGAGCGGCGCGAATTACAACCCCCACGAAAGGCAAGTTGTAGCTGGTTTTTTTGAGAAACAAAAGGCCGCATTTGGTGCGGCGAAATACGCATATTTTGCCGTTATATCAACGTGGTAAGACTGATTAACTTGAAACAAGTTAAGTTGGCTTTGCAGCTATTGCAATGCGGCTCGCAACAAGCGCTAGTCGCGCAAAATGCGCTCGCCCCGCCCAATCAACGCTAGCGTCTGACGGGCACGCTCATCAACCAGATCACCATCCATCGCCTCATCACGCAAGGCACCAACACGTGCCTTCAACAGATCGCGCCGTATTTCGAGAGCTTGCCTTTCTTGCGTCAGATGCACAACCTCGGCACGCACATTTGCATAAGCGAGCAGGCCATGATTGCCGTGAAAAGCGTGATAGGCGAAGTAAACGCCGAACAGAACAAGCGCAACGCGGAAGGCATACAGCGTGCGACGGTTGCGGGGTTTATGGCGCTGGAGCATATCAACGGGCTTTGGTGGCGATGCCCGCACATCACCACACCACAGTTAGTGGGCGCTTAAACGGCATGGTTAACGAGCCCTTCCGGCGACCATACTTTGCACTGCGGACATGAAAAGACCCGGCGCCGCCTTTTCAGCAGACCGGGTACTTTTCGACACATTGCAACGCGGGTCGTAGGTCGCGTCAGGCTTTGAGCACCGCGCGGCCATGATAGAGCGCGGTAGCGCCAAGCTGTTCTTCGATGCGGATCAGCTGATTGTACTTTGCCAACCGATCCGAGCGCGCCAATGAGCCGGTTTTGATCTGACCGCAATTGGTGGCAACGGCGAGGTCGGCAATGGTTGCGTCCTCAGTTTCACCTGAGCGATGCGACATCACGGCGGTGAACGATGCGCGGTGCGCCATATCGACAGCCGTCAGCGTCTCCGTCAGCGTACCGATCTGGTTGACTTTCACCAGGATCGAGTTGGCCGACTTCTTTTCGATGCCTGTCGCAAGACGCGCCGGATTGGTGACGAACAGATCGTCGCCAACAAGCTGAACCTTATCGCCGATCTTCGCGGTGATCGCGTTCCAGCCATCCCAATCGTCTTCGGCCATGCCATCTTCGATGGAGATGATCGGGTAGTTGGCGGTCAATTCGGCCAGGAAATCAACCATATCGCCCGGTGAAAGCACCTTGCCCTCACCCTTCATATTGTAGCTGCCATTCTCGAAAAACTCGGTGGACGCCACGTCCAGCGCCAGCATCACATCATCGCCAGGCTTGTAGCCAGCGTCTTCCACAGCCTTCATGATGAAGCCCAGCGCGCCTTTGGTGTCGAGGTTCGGCGCGAAGCCCCCTTCATCACCCACATTGGTGTTCTGGCCGGCTTCAGACAGCGCCTTCTTCAGCGTGTGGAAGATTTCCGTTCCCATTTGTACCGCGTGGCTCAGGCTCTCCGCGCCGACCGGCATGATCATGAACTCTTGGAAGTCGATCGGATTGTCAGCGTGCTCACCGCCATTGATGATGTTCATCATCGGCACTGGCAGAACGCGGGCCGACGGACCACCAACATAACGGTAGAGGGGCAGGTTGGAGGCCATCGCAGCGGCTTTTGCGACCGCCAGAGAAACACCAAGGATCGCGTTGGCGCCGAGGCGCGCTTTGTTCGGCGTGCCATCAAGCTCGATCATCGTCGTGTCGATTTCGATCTGGTCTTCAGCATCGAGACCAAGCAGCTCTTCGCAAATGTCCGTGTTGACGTGATCGACCGCCTTAGTGACACCCTTGCCCTTGTAGGCCTCGCCACCATCGCGCAGTTCAACGGCTTCATGCGCGCCGGTGGATGCGCCGGAGGGAACCGCGGCCCGGCCGACAATGCCGTTTTCCAGTTCGACATCCACCTCAACGGTTGGATTGCCGCGGCTGTCAAAAATCTGGCGTGCGTGAATATCGACGATGGCTGTCATGGAAGTCCCCCGAAACGGATGTTGACGATCTGCAGATGGCAGGATCTGAAGGCGTTTTCGCGCTTCTAACCTGAAAGTTGTAGCACCGCTAGTCCGCCTTGGCGCCTGTTTAACCCGACATTTTAAACGCCGTATCGATGGCCATCAGTCGTTCGAGCAAAGCCTCCATCTGATCGAGCGGGATCATGTTCGGCCCATCTGATGGTGCGTTATCAGGGTCTTGATGGGTTTCTATGAACAGACCCGCGATACCGGTGGCGAGTGCGGCCTTGGCGAGCGGTTCAACGAATTCGCGCTGACCACCAGTGGATCCGCCCTGCCCGCCTGGTTGCTGTACAGCGTGTGTCGCATCGAAGATGACCGGAGCTCCCATCGCCGCCATGGTCGGCAGCGACCGCATGTCGACCACCAACGTGTTGTAGCCAAACGATGATCCGCGCTCGGTCAGCAGCACATTCGGGTTGCCGGAACCCGTCACCTTGTCGAGCACGTTCTTCATGTCCCAAGGCGCAAGAAACTGGCCTTTCTTGATGTTGATCACCGCGCCAGTTTCGGCGGCAGCCACCAGCAGATCGGTCTGCCGGCACAGGAACGCTGGGATCTGCAGAACATCCACGACCTCGGCAACCGGTGCGCATTGGTTGGGCAGGTGCACATCCGTTAAGACCGGCAGACCAAGATCGGCCTTCAAATCGGCGAAGACCTGTAAGCCCTTGTCAAGACCAAGGCCGCGCTTGCCGGCAAGGCTGGTTCGGTTCGCTTTGTCGAAGCTGGTTTTATAGATCAGCCCAATATCAAGCTTGGCGCAAATCTCCTTCAGCGCGCCTGCCATGTCGAAGGCATGGTCTCGGCTCTCCATTTGGCAAGGGCCAGCAATCAGCGAGAACCAGGAATCGTTTGAGAACTCCACATCACCGACAAAAACGTTGTGATTGGGCCGCATCGCTAGGCCTCCCGCGCCACGATGGTCAGCGCGAAGGCCTCATCCCTATGGATCACCAAATCCTGGCCTCGCTCCTCGAAGGCAATGCCCGCCTCGCCCAATCGGGCTCGCAAAACACCAAGATCGGCAAACAACATTTCCACAGCCTCGATGCGTGGTCCCCGGCCGCGCGACGCGAGCGTTTCATCCGTCATGGCGTGATAGCCGGTGGGCGAGACAACGCTGACCAGAGCATTGGGCAGATCGAATTCCATACCAAAGGATGTGATGCGCACATCCCGGTCGCCAGTGACCGTCTGGAAGAGATATTGGAAGTCTGACGGATTGGCTTCGACCACGATCAACCGCGCGATGCCTTTTGCGCCGTTCGGATGAGCGACCCGTTCGGGTTGCCACAGCACGTCGCGCGATAGGTGCTCGCAACAGAACAGCGTGATGTCGGGCGCCCGCTCATTGGCCGACACGGCCAAATGCACGCCGATGGTCGTTTCTGAGCCATCGGGCATCGCCTGTTGGCGCGTGAACGAGAGAATGTCACCGGCGCTGATTCCATTGTCGGCAAACGCCTGATTCATGCGCTCGGCACTGTCGGTCGTGAATGCTGCCATAACGGGGCCATAGCCATGCCGAAACCGGTAGGCTTGGTAGCGCTTCACAAAAGGATTGGTTGTCTTCAGTGCCGCCAGTTCCGCATCGCGGTCTGTGACGGCCAGCGGCTCGAAATAGGTGCCGTTCTCGAAGAAGACGTTGCAGTTGCCTGTGCCAAAGGGAT
Source organism: Hyphomicrobiales bacterium (assembly GCA_046290415.1). Lineage (GTDB taxonomy): Bacteria > Pseudomonadota > Alphaproteobacteria > Rhizobiales > MH13 > MH13. The sequence continues at coordinate 35,257 of JBKAGN010000017.1, read as the reverse complement.
GATGCGCATCCGGCTGCACCTGAAAGCCAAGCGCCTTAAGCCGGCCACGCGCCGACACCAGATCAGGCACGCCGACTACGACGTGATCGAGAGCATTTTTAGGGGTCATAAAGGAGCCTTCATCGCACGCAGGCAGGACGTTTAAGTTCGCCTGCTAGACAAGTCTGCTCTGTTCAATAGCCGCTTCAATGAAAGAGGCAAACAGGGGATGCGGCTCAAATGGGCGCGACTTCAGCTCCGGGTGGTACTGAACACCGATAAACCAGGGGTGGTCAGGATACTCGATCGTTTCGGGCAAAACCCCATCGGGAGACAAACCCGACACGACCAACCCCGCCTTTTCCAAAGTGTCGCGATAGTCGATGTTCACCTCGTAACGGTGGCGATGACGCTCGGAAATGTCGGTGTCACCATAGATGTCGGCAATGCGCGTACCGGAAGCCAAGAGGGCGTGGTAGGCGCCAAGACGCATGGTGCCGCCAAGATCACCTTCGGCAGCACGCTTCTCAAGCGCATTGCCCTTGAGCCATTCCGTCATCAGGCCAACGACGATCGGCCCCTCGGAATTCTCAAATTCGCTGGAGCGCGCGTCTTTCACGCCGGCCAGATTGCGCGCCGCATCGAGCACCGCCATCTGCATCCCGTAACAGATCCCGAAGTAGGGGACCTTTCGGGTGCGCGCGAAACTGGCAGCGGCGATCTTGCCCTCAGCCCCGCGCTTGCCAAAGCCACCAGGCACGAGAATGCCGTGCACGCCCTCCAGATAGGGGCTTGGGTCTTCGCGCTCGAAGATTTCTGCCTCCAGCCACTCAATGTCCACCTTCACCTTGTTGGCGATCCCGCCATGGGTGAGCGCTTCGATCAGCGATTTGTAGGCATCTTTGAGGTCGGTGTACTTGCCAACCACCGCGATTTTGACCGTGCCATCGGTGTTCTTCACCCGATGGGAAATCTCTTGCCAGCGTTCCAGATCGGGCGCCGGGGCGCCAGTGATTCCAAAGGCCGCCAAGACCTCATCGTCCAGGCCTTCCTCATGATAGGCCAGCGGCACATCATAAATGTGCGGCACGTCCAGCGCCGGAATCACGCTTTCTTCGCGCACATTGCAGAACAGAGAGAGTTTGCGTCGTTCTCCGGGCGGAATAGGTCGGTCGCAACGCACCATCAGAATGTCGGGCTGAATGCCGATCGAGCGCAGTTCCTTCACCGAGTGCTGCGTCGGCTTGGTCTTCAACTCACCGGCGCTTGGAATATAAGGCATCAGCGTCAGATGCATGTAGATCGCATCGCCACGCGGCAGCTCATTGCCGAGCTGGCGGATCGCTTCGAAGAACGGCAAGCCTTCGATGTCACCCACGGTGCCGCCGATCTCGCAGATGACAAAATCATAGTCATCATTGCCTTCGACAACAAAGGCTTTGATCGTGTCGGTGACATGCGGGATCACCTGGACCGTCGCGCCGAGATAATCGCCACGACGCTCCTTGGCGATGATGTCCTGATAAATCTTGCCGGTGGTGATGTTGTCGCGCTGATTGGCTGATCGACCGGTGAAGCGCTCGTAGTGGCCAAGGTCGAGATCGGTTTCCGCACCGTCGTCAGTGACAAAAACTTCGCCGTGCTGAGTCGGCGACATGGTCCCCGGATCAACGTTCAAATAGGGGTCAAGTTTGCGGATGCGGACCCTGTAGCCACGGGCCTGCAAAAGCGCGCCAAGAGCCGCTGCTGCAATGCCTTTGCCAAGGGAGGAAACCACGCCGCCGGTGATGAAGATATATCGCGCCATGGGACCCACCCTGTAACCGAAGGCTCCCATCTGAACAAGCGCTCTTGCGCGCCACATCGCGCATGACAGCCATGCGTTGCGGCCCTAAATTCGCTTGTCCCCAAGAAGTCTCATCCGCAGTCAGCGCGACGTCGAAAGAATGGCGGGGCGATCACCGGCAAAAAGGTCAGCATTGCGGGCGAACAGCTCAACCAAACGATCGACAAACATCCGAATTTCCGGGCGCTTGCGCTCATCATCATGGATCACGATCCAAGAATCATGGGTCAGATCGTCGATCGTATCGCCCAGACGAATCAGCTTCGGATCGGCGTCACCGATATAGCAGGGCAAAACCGTGCGCCCTGCCCCGGATCGCACGATGTCCAAAAGAATACTCGGACTGTAGGTCCACGCCGTGATCCAAATGCCAGGCTTGCTCGACGCCCAATTTGCCCAGGGGGCGTCCAGCTCGCCGCGACCGATGGAAACCCAATGCTCTTTGGTCGAGGCATCAAAACCTTTCGCGCAGTAAACGGCATACTTCACGGTCGGCGCACTGCGGATGGCGACATTGCCACTCTGCGGCCGCTTATCGCTCACCGTAATCGCCACGCGCCTGTGCCAGATGTCGGCGAGACCGCCATTGCCCTCAATACACATTTGGAACGGATCGTCAGGCGTCCAGAGTGATGCCAGATTCGCCGATACGAAATTGGCCATCCAATGGTCGAGTGAGATATCGACCCCAGGCAACGGAACGGCTTCCAGTCGCCAATCCTCAACACTTTGAGCACCATCACGCATCATCAACACACGATCGAACAGCTGCCGTCCGTCCGGGGCCAAAGCATAGCCCGTTTGGCGGCGGATAAAGAGCTCACGCTGCAACACCCGCTCAAGATCGTGCATCCGCCGACCAATCGTCGGCGAACTGATGCCCGTGTGGGACGACGCGGCTGCGAGGCTGCCAAGACTGGCAACCTTGTAGAACAGCCGCAGATCCTCCCAGTGGAGTGCATCGTTCATTTTTGAAATTCCTCTTTCAGAATGTCGTCTACTTCAGCCCGGTCGGTGCGCCTATTTTCGTTTCATCCAATCCCCCCAATGGAAGGAACCAAACAATGTACGATTATGCCCTTCTCGGCACGCACGCCCTCTCCCACCGACCAAACGCCAAAGACAGCAATCATGATGTCCTCGACCGGCCCGAATGGGAGAATTTCGTGCCCCTAATTTCCTTGATGGCTGCCTGGAGCACGGCCCGTCGCAAAGCAGCTTTGGCAGGCACCAAACGCGAGGAAGTCACGCTTCCAGAAGTTTTTAGTGGGAACAAAAGCCCGACCAGCTTGCTAGGCCAATAGCCTGTCAGATGCCGGCGCGCATCAACCACAAATGAAACACATCATTTGTCAGTGAACGAAACTGCCAGAACAGAACGCGAGCAAGACAACGTTATCAAAGGCACACAAAAAAAAAGCCGCGCGGCTGAACGACCGCGCGGCTTTTTAGTGTCAGACCTTGGGTGATCTATTGTGTGGTCGGGATTTGGGGTTCGGCAGGCGTATCAGCCGCCGGTGTTTCGCCTGGAACCTCGCCACCGATTTGCTCGAGCAAGGTCGTGCCCTCGCCCGATGGCTGAGCGTCCGGAATTCGATCAAGGATCGACGATGGTCCCGCACCCGTCTGTGCCAACACAGTCAGCGAAATCGAGGTAATGAAAAAGCCAAGCGCCAAAAACGCCGTTGCACGGGTCAACACATTGGCCTGACCGCGGCTCGACATGAAGTTGCCGCCGCCACCGCCGCCAATGCCGAGCGCGCCACCTTCGGAGCGCTGCAAAAGCACCACGGCGACGAGCGCAACCACGACCAACAGGTGCACAACGATCAGGACTGTTTCCAAGGTTTCCATAGTGATTCCGTATTTGCGGACATAAGCAAGACGATGCTGCCGTCGAGCAGCTCAGATGATGTCCAGCTATGCTTGGATCAAGGGGAGAGCGGTCAAAGCGCAAAGCCTCAACCCTCGTTGCTCGTCCCTTACACCAAGAGTGCGCGCCCTGCAAAGACCCATCATGGGTCGTTGCCGGGCGCTTACAAGCGTCAGCTGTCGGCTTTGACCAAACCGGCAACCGCCTCGGCAATATCCATGAAATCTGTTGCCGACAGGCTGGCCCCGCCAACGAGAGCGCCATCGACATTGTTCGGCGCGAGCACCTCGGCCGCATTGCTCGGTTTCACCGACCCGCCATAGAGAATGCGCATCTTTGCGCCCGCATCGCCGAAGCGCTTGGTGAGCTCTGCGCGAATAGCATCGTGCATGGCGGCAATATCATCGACCGTTGGCGTCAATCCGGTTCCGATAGCCCAGACAGGCTCATAGGCAATCACGGTGTTCTCGGCGGTCGCGCCATCGGGAACCGATCCAGCGATCTGACCAGCGACAATGGAGATCTCTTGGCCCGCTTCGCGCTCATCCTTGGTTTCACCAACACAGACAATCGCGCAAAGACCGGCCCGCCAGGCGCCAAGCGTCTGTGCATGAACATCAGCATCGCTTTCTTTATGGTCGGTGCGGCGCTCCGAGTGCCCGGTTAAAACATAGTCAGCGCCCAAGTCGCACAGCATTTCAGGCGCGATATCGCCAGTGTGTGCGCCGCTTTCCGACGGGTGGCAGGTTTGACCGCCAATGTGGATCGGGGCTGTGTCGATGGTCTTCACTGCCAGTGCAATCAATGTGGCCGGCGGGCATACGAGCATGTCGATGCGTTCCAAAATGCCTTCTTGGGCGCGAGCTTTCAAGGCATCGATGGTGTCGACGCTGCGACGCAGACCGTTCATTTTCCAATTGCCCGCAACAAGCGGACGAATACCGTCGGTTGGCATGACTGGTTCCAAATGTTTGATGGAGATGGCGGCCTGCTAGCAGGTTTGCCGCCCTTGCTCAATCGAACAATCATTGCCAGCCAAGCGTTTCGGTTGTGCTTGCACCGCACCAAACGGCTGACTATAGTCGCGCCCGACCACGCGATTTGCGTTATTTTCTAACAAAAACAAAAGCTTAATAACTATGCTGACAGCCTTACGCCAGGGCGCAAGAACCACTGTTGCCAAAGTCTTTCTGATTATCGTCTCCGTTGCGGTCGTCGCCGGCCTCGGCTTTGGCGGCTTCATCGGCAACATCGGGCAACGCACGGTGCTTGCCGTCGGCGATGCTGAAATCAGCGCCGAAACGTTCCAGATCGCTCTGCAACGCCAGCTCAACCGATTGAGCCAGCAACTTGGTACGGGTCTCACGCTCGAACAGGCACGGCTGTTTGGTCTTGACCGCCAGTTATTAAGCCAGCTGGCCTCGGAAGCCGCGCTGAACTCCGAAGCCGAACGGTTGAACATCGGCGTGTCGGACGACCGCCTAGCCGAGCGCATCGCCAGCGATCCGATCTTCCTGCAGACCGGTGGCTTCAACCGTCAGTTCTTCCAGCAGGTTCTGCGCTCTTACGGCATCACCGAGGACGAGTTTGTTGCTGACACGCGCTCCTTTGCAGCGCGCCAGCAACTAGCGCTCGGCCTGGTCGGCGGCATGCAGCCTGCTAACGCGATGCTCGAAGTCGCCAATATCTATGCCAACGAGCTGCGCACGGTTTCCTTCCTGACCATCGATGAGGCGGCGCTTGGCGAGCGTCCAGATCCGACCGAGCAAGATCTTCGCGCCTTCTACAATGAGCGCAGCGGCGACTATCGCGCACCGGAATTCCGCAGCATCGTCTATATGGCACTCTCCGAAGCCGATCTTGCCGATCCAAATGCGGTCAGCGCCGCCGAGGTTCAGGCCGCCTATGAAGCTGAACTGGACGAACTGACCAGTGCCGGTCAGCGCGACATCACACAACTGCTTTTCCAAGACGCCACGCAGGCATCGACTGCACGCGACCGCCTAGCTGCCGGTGAAGCGGTTTCTGATCTGCTGGCGGATGACGCGCTTGATTTCACCATCACGGAGCTTGGGGCTGTTCAGCGATCCGCCATTCTGGACCAAGACGCCGGTGATGCCGCCTTCGCGCTGGACGAGGCAGGCCCGACCGAGGTGATCGATGGACGCTTCGGCAGCGTCATCATGCTGGTCAATGAATTGGTCGATGATGGCGTCACACCACTGGCTGACGTTGAAGACCGTCTGCGCCAAGAACTCTCCAATGCCGCCGCGCGCGATGAAATCTTCTCGCTCTACGATGCCATCGAGGATGCCCGCGCAGGCGGCGATCCGCTGGACCAGATTGCACCACGCTTCGAGTTGGACCTGGTCGCGGTCGAAGCGCTGGACGCCAATGGCTTTGGCCGCGATGGCGAACCGGTTGACTTGCCCGATACCGACTCGCTGATCGCCGAAACCTTTGAGAGCGATGTCGGCCTTGAGAACGATACGCTGGATACCGCCGATGGCGGATTTGTCTGGTTCGAAGTGACCGGTGTTGAAGATGCCCGCGATCTGACCTTCGAAGAGGCGCGAGAACGTGTTCTTGCCGACTGGCGCGCTGAGCAACTGGACGAAATGCTGCGCGAACGCGCCGGCGAGCTTGTTGGTGAATTGGAGCGCGGTCGGTCGCTGGAAACGCTTTCCATAGCGCTCAATCTGCCGATCACCACAACCGCGCCGTTTACGCGTGGCGAAGCACCCGATGAGATGGGTGGTCCGGCAACGGTTGCAGCCTTTGAAGGTGGCGAAGGTCACTTTGGTGACGTGGAGGGTCCACCGAATCCCGAGGGCGAAACCCTTACCCGCCTAGTGTTTGTGGTCGATGATGTGACCCGTCCGGCCTTCTTTGAGGAAGCAGCGGACGTTCAGCAGTTGGCCGAAGAACTGGGCCCCGCACTCGAAGATACAGTGCTGACGCAGTATGTCGGCGCGCTGCAAGCCTCGCTTGGCGTGCAGGTGAACCAGGCACTGGTCGCCGAACTCACCGGTGGCGGCAACCCGTCAGGGCAATAGGCAGCAGCCTGGAAGCGTAGTTTATGCAGGTTCTTCCTTCTTCCGACGCCTTTGCTGATCGCTACCAGGCCGGCAAAGCCCAAGTTGTCTACACACGCTTGGTGGCCGACTTGGAAACGCCGGTTTCGGCCATGCTGAAGCTGTCGGGAACCTCGAAAAACGCTTTTCTTCTGGAGTCAGTTGACGGCGGCGCCGTGCGCGGCCGCTACTCCATGATCGGCTTGGCCCCCGATCTGTTGTTCCGCGCCGACGGCGACCGCGCGGCACAGGCAGATGTCAGCGCGGATGGCATCACCGCGCCGTTTGAAGAGCTCGACGCCCCGGCCCTCGACGCGCTGCGCACACTGATCGAAGAAAGCCGCATCAATCTGCCCGACGATTTGCCGCCCATGTCGGCGGGGGTCTTCGGATACCTTGGGTACGATACGGTTCGGCTCATCGAGAAATTACCCAACCAAAATCCTGATCGGCTCGGCACGCCGGATATCTTGCTCATGCGTCCGACGATCATCGTGGTCTTCGATGCGGTGCGCGATGAGATTACCGTTGTCACGCCGGTGAGGCCATCATCCGATCAGAATGCCGAAACGGCCTATGCTCGCGCAATCGATCGTTTGACCGCCGCCGTCGACAGGCTCGAAACGCCGCTTGGACAAAGCGCTTCACCCATCGACGTTCCGATGCCGACGATGATGTCGAACACCTCGCCGGATGAATACAAGGCGATGGTTGCGCGTGCCAAGGACTACATCACGGCCGGCGATATCTTTCAGGTCGTGCTCTCACAGCGGTTCGAAACCCCGTTCCCGCTGCCCGATTTTGCGCTTTACCGTGCGCTCCGGCGGACCAACCCAGCGCCATTCCTCTACTACCTTGCTTTTGATGGCTTCACGCTGGTCGGGTCGAGCCCGGAAATCCTGGTTCGGGTGCGCGATGGCGAGGTAACCATTCGACCGATCGCCGGCACCCGCAAGCGCGGCGCAACACCGGTTGAAGACCAGGCGCTGGCCGACGAGCTTCTCGCCGACCCCAAAGAACGTGCCGAGCACCTGATGCTTCTCGATCTCGGGCGCAATGATGTCGGACGCGTCTCCAAACTCGGCACCGTCAAGGTCACAGACCAGTACTTCATCGAGCGCTATTCCCACGTCATGCATATCGTCTCCAATGTGATCGGCGAACTCGACACCGACCGCTTCGATGCTCTCGATGCACTCGGCGCGGGTTTTCCAGCAGGAACGGTTTCTGGCGCACCCAAAGTGCGCGCCATGGAAATCATTGACGAACTGGAAAAGGACAAGCGCGGCATCTACGCCGGATGTGTGGGTTACTTCGACGCCAATGGCGCGCTCGACACCTGCATTGTGCTGCGCACCGCCATCGTCAAAGATGGTGTGATGTACGTCCAGGCAGGGGCCGGTATCGTGGCCGATAGCGATCCTGATTCAGAGCAAGCCGAATGCGAGAACAAGGCCCGCGCGCTGTTTCGCGCTGCTGAAGAAGCAGTGCGTTTCGCGGCCACATCGCAGCGGGGACAATAAGATGGCCGGGACCTATCTCGTCATCGATAACTACGACAGCTTCACCTACAATCTGGTGCATTGCCTCGGTGCGACCGGCGTTGAGATGGACGTGGTGCGCAATGACGCCATCAGCGTCGACGCAATCAGTGACAGGCGCGCCTCAGGTGAATTGGCTGGCCTTGTTCTGTCACCAGGTCCTTGCACGCCGGACGATGCCGGCATCTGCCTTGAGCTGATCGAACGTCTCGGCTCCAACACACCGATCTTCGGCGTCTGTCTCGGCATGCAATCCATGGGGCAAGCCTATGGCGGCAAGGTCGTCGGCGCCGCTAAACTGATGCATGGCAAAGTCTCTAGCGTGACGCCATCCATCGAAGCGCCAATCTTCGCTGGGATCAATGGACCGTTTGAGGCAACGCGCTATCATTCACTGGCCGTTGAGACGACGTCGCTGCCGCCTGATATGGTGATCACCGCGCGGACCGATGATGGAGAAATCATGGGTCTCTCGCACCGCACCGATCCGGTACACGGTGTTCAGTTTCACCCTGAAAGCATAGCCTCGCAACATGGCGAGCGCATTCTTGCCAATTTCGTGGCCATAGCCACCCGCTTCAACGATCAGCAGGCTTCATGATGTCGGATGCCATCAAACCCCTTTTGACCAAAGTCTGTTCCGGCGGCGCACTTAGCCGTGAAGAAGCTGAGTCGGCTTTCACGCACATCATGTCAGGCGACATGACCAGCGCGCAGATCGCCGCCTTCCTGATCGCCCTGAAAGTACGTGGCGAAACGATCGACGAGATTGCCGGCGCGGTCTCGGTCATGCGGGCCAAAATGACGCCGGTCGAGTTGCCTGAACCGCTGGCCTCCAGCGCCATGGATATTGTCGGCACCGGTGGCGATGGCAAAGGCAGTTTCAATGTATCGACCACGACTGCGCTGACCGTTGCCGCCTGCGGTGTACCGGTCGCCAAGCACGGCAATCGGGCCGTTTCCTCGCAGTCGGGTGCGGCAGACGTTCTGAAAGCCCTTGGCGTCAACATTGACATCGGACCGGACCAGATTGCGGCCTGCATCGAGCAAGCGGGCATCGGCTTCATGTTCGCCCCCATGCACCACACGGCAATGAAGCATGTCGGCCCGACACGCGCAGAACTTGGTCAGCGCACCATCTTCAACCTGATCGGACCGCTTTCCAACCCGGCGCGTGTAACCCGCCAACTGGTTGGCGTTTACGACGAACGCTGGCTGGTACCCGTCGCCGAAACGCTGAACGCCCTTGGATGCGAAGCCGCCTGGGTCGTCTACGGCATTGACGGCATGGACGAAATTACCACCACAGGCATCACGCATCTTGCCAAGCTTGAAGAAGGCGGGGTTAGCCTCGCGGCCATCGACCCGCGCGACCACGGCATCGATCTTGTGGATGAACGTGAGCTGGTGGGTGGCGATGCCGAGCACAACGCCAAGGCACTGCGTGAAGTCCTGGCAGGCGACCAGGGTGCCTACACCGATATTGTTCTGATAAATGCCGGCGCTGCTTTGTGTGTTGCGGGCGCGGTGACGACGCTCGACAAAGGCATCGCCAAAGCAAGAGACGCGCTGGCGTCCGGCAAGGCGATGGCAACGCTGGATAAGTTGATCGCCGTTTCCAACGCCAAGGGCTGACCGATGGCCGATATTCTCGACAGAATCGAAACCTACAAGCGCGAAGAGATCGCGGCCGCCAAACAGGCCGTGTCGCTTGCCCAACTGGAAGAGGCCATCAAAACGCAAAGCGTGCCGCGTGGTTTTCTGAGCGCTCTCAAAACCAAGCGCGCCCAAGGTCTTTACGGTTTGATCGCCGAGATCAAAAAAGCCTCCCCGAGCAAAGGGCTGATCCGCGAAGCCTTCGATCCGCCCGCGCACGCACTCGCCTATGAAGCGGGCGGCGCAGCTTGTCTCTCCGTCCTGACCGATGGCCCGTCGTTTCAAGGCCATCCAGACTTCATGATAGCGGCGCGCGAGGCGGTGTCCTTGCCGGTGTTACGCAAAGATTTTCTCTACGACACCTACCAGGTCGCCGAAGCCCGTGCCTGGGGCGCCGACTGCATCTTGATCATCATGGCTGCGGTCGACGATGCCCTTGCTGCCGACCTTTTGGCCGCAGCGGGCACCTACGGCATGGACTCGCTGATCGAGGTCCATGATGCTGATGAGCTTGATCGCGCCTTGGCGCTGGACGCGCCGCTGCTCGGTATCAACAACCGCAATCTGCGCACCTTTGAAACACGGTTGGAAACCAGCGAGGAACTCGCCAAGCAGGTGCCTGGTGATCGTCTGTTGGTTGGCGAATCCGGCCTCTTTACCCGCGCAGACCTCGATCGGATGGCCGCCGCGAACATCACCACATTCCTGATTGGTGAGAGCCTGATGCGACAGCGCGATGTAGAAGCCGCCACGCGTCAACTGTTGGCCGCATGAGCGCTCCCAAAGACCGTTTGACCCATACCGACCGGGCCGGCAAAGCCTCCATGGTCGATGTATCCGATAAACCCGTGACCGCGCGCACGGCCAGCGCATCAGGTTCCATCCTCATGCGGACCGATACGCTCGCCGCCATTCGCGACAATCGGCTGAAAAAGGGCGATGTGCTCGCCACCGCTCGCATTGCTGGTGTCATGGCAGCCAAGCGCACCCACGATCTCATTCCGCTTTGCCACCCACTGGCCCTCAATGATGTGCAGATCGAGATCACCGAGCGCGAGGACCGAAACGGCCTTACCGTTGCGACGTCGGTGCGCACCAGCGGCAAAACGGGCGTTGAGATGGAAGCGCTAACCGCCTGCAGCGTGGCACTCCTCACGCTCTATGACATGGCCAAGGCGATCGATCGCCACATGGAGATGACCGAAATCAAGGTGACGTCGAAGGCTGGCGGCGCGTCGGGCGACTGGAGCCTGGGCAACTGATGGCGGACATGGTGCCATTGGAAATGGCGCTGGAACGCATGGTCGCCGCCGTTGAACCGCTTGCGACGCGCGCCCTGCCGCTGTTGGACGCCGACGGCTGCGTGCTGGCCGAGGATTGCATCGCTACGCGCACCAAACCGCCCTTCGCTGTGTCGGCCATGGATGGTTATGCACTGGCCAGCGTGCCCGCGGCTGGAAAACAGTTCGCTGTGATTGGCGAGGTGCCGGCGGGTGCGCACTTTGCTGGCACCGTCGGCACTAGAGAGGCCGTGCGCATCTTCACCGGCGCACCGATCCCAGATGGCGGGACACATGTGCTGATCCAGGAGGATGCAGACCGAACTGGCGATACAATCAGGGTTTTGGACAATCCTGGAGATGGCCCGAATATTCGACCAGCAGGCGGGGACTTCATCAAGGGTGACACGCTGATTGCCAAAGGCACACACCTGACACCGCAGCATTTGGCGCTCGCCGCTTCAGGCAATCACGCAGACCTGTTGGTTCATCCAAAGCCAACCATAGCCGTCATGATGAACGGCGATGAGCTGGCCTGGCCCGGGAAGGATGCGCCCGAAGACGCGATCATCGCCTCCAACGGGTACGCGTTGGCAACCCTCGCCCAGCGCTTTGGCGCCAAGCTCCATGACCTGACCCTCATTCGCGACGATCAGCAAGAGTTGGAAACCTATATCGGCCAATGCGAGGCCGATGTGCTCGTCACAATCGGCGGGGCCTCCGTTGGCGACTATGATCTGATCCGTCCAGCGCTGGAGGCCCGAGGTTACGCGCTCGATGTCCCCAAAGTGGCACTGCGGCCTGGAAAACCCACCCTCTTTGGCCGCAAAGGAACCAGGACCGTGCTTGGCCTGCCCGGCAACCCGGTGTCGTCGATGGTGAGCGCGATGCTGTTCCTGCGGCCTCTGATTGATCGGCTCGCCCGCCGCGATCCAGCGCCACTGTTGCCGCTTCAAAAGGCCCGTCTTGCCGTCGACGTACCTGCCAATGGCCCACGCGCCCATTTCATGCGGGCGGTAAGCGACGACCAGCGGCATGTCCGACCTGTTTCAAGCCAGGACTCCTCACTTTTGCGGCTCTTGGGCAATGCCAACGTTCTGCTCTATCGGCCCGCCCATGCACAGGCCCTTTGCGCGGGGTCGGACTGTGAAACGCTCGCGTTACCGCGCTAAACCAAGCGGCACTTGAAGAACACACCAAGAACAGGTACAACATGTTCATCTTGTGTTCCAGTGAGTCGGAATGGCCTCGCGCCACCACTCATATCCATTGAAGCGGGGGATTTGCCGTGCTGACACCCAAGCAGCATGAACTGTTGATGTTCATCCACGAACGCCTACGCGAGTCGGGTGTGCCACCCTCCTTTGATGAGATGAAAGATGCGTTGGACCTGAAATCCAAGTCCGGCATCCACCGCCTCATCACCGCTTTGGAAGAGCGCGGATTTATCCGCCGCCTGCCCAACCGGGCCCGCGCGATGGAGGTCGTCCGGCTTCCAGATTCGCACAACCCACGCTTGGGTGGCCGCGAAGGCGGTTTCGTGCCCAGCGTCATTGAAGGCTCCGGCGGCAAATCCAAATCAGCCGATACGGTGCAAGATATCGGCGCCTTGGGAGACGTTGTGACCATCCCCGTGATGGGGCGGATCGCGGCCGGTACGCCGATCTCAGCCATCCAACAGGAAAGCCACTCGGTGTCGGTGCCAGCCGAACTGATCGCTGGCGGTGAACATTTCGCCTTGGAGGTGCGCGGCGATTCGATGATCGAGGCCGGGATTTTCGATGGCGACACGGTGCTCATCAAACGCTCTGATAGCGCCGATAATGGCGAAATCGTCGTGGCCCTTGTTGACGACGAGGAAGCCACGCTGAAGCGGTTGCGCAAGCGTGGCGGTTCAGTAGCCTTGGAAGCCGCCAACCCAACCTATGAGACACGCATTTTTGGTCCAGACAGGGTAAAAATTCAGGGCAGGTTAGTGGCGCTTTTCAGACGCTATTGAGCCCCAGTTTCAGGATCGAGATGGTTCGAGCCCGGTGCATTCGCATCGGGCTTTTTTGCTGGCCGAGGCGTCCAGGCGCGTCTTCCATCTGAGGTTCTCAAGGCGAAATTCTTGCATTGCAGCATGCGATTTTGCACCAGCGAACAAGGGCCTATGCCCTTTTCGCTTTGCGCAACATCCTCATAAACGACTGAAAAAAAATAGATTTTTCTTCTTGACGCAATGTGCTTTTGGCGATTGACACGGCGCGATTTTGTTTATTACCTACTAGTCAGTAACAACGGGAGGAAAGAGACATATGAAGCTCTCTACAATCGCATTCGCGTCCGTCGCAGCCCTTGCGACGACTGGCCTGGCCACGAGCGCATTGGCGCAGTGGCAGCCTGATCGCCCCATCAACATCATCGTGCCCTGGTCGGCTGGCGGTTCCACCGACCAGGTAACCCGCGTCGTTGCCCCATTGCTTGAAGAAGCGCTCGGCACGGAAATCGTCGTCGTCAACCAGCCTGGAGCTTCGGGGTCCATTGGGACGGCCGCGGCCCTTGCGGCACCGCGCGATGGCTACACATGGACAGCCAATGCCATCGCTAACAACGCCACCTATGCTGTAACCGGGCTGATCGAAGACACCTCCATCGAGGATTATGTCGTCTATCTGCACGTCGCCAACGTGCCGGTCGTTTCTGTCAATGTGGACTCACCCTACCAGGACTTTGGCGAGCTTCTCGATGCCATGAAAATGGACAGCGTCACGGTCGGCACTGCCGGCGTGAACTCGTCTGGCGGCATGGCGCTGGCCGCCATCCAAGAAGCTGCCGGCGAAGAGCTGAATGCGCGCATGGTCACCTATGACGGCGGCAACCCTGCCGTGATTGCTGCTCCTCGGGCGAAGTGATCGCCACCACCCAGCTTGCTGTGGAACAGACCGAAATGATCCGCGCGGGACGCTTGCGTGGCCTGGCCGTTCTTTCCGATCAACCACTGGTGGTTGAGGGTATCGATCCGATCCCACCGATCACCAACTATCTGCCGGATATGCCAATCGCCGCTGATTACTTCGGCGTCTTCATTCCAGTCGGCGCACCGCAGGAAGTCTACGACACAGTCGATCAGGTGTGGCGTGATGTGATCATGAGCTCGCCGGAACTGCAGGCTTATGCTTCTGACCGCGGCGCGGTGTTTGCGCCAAGCTATGGCGAAGATGCCATGGCGGCCGCCATGCCGGTGGTGATCGCCGAAGCCTGCGCGCGCGTGACCCGCGGCGAAGCCGTCGTCGATCCCTCCGAAATCGGCATCGATTGTCCCGCCGAGTAAAACTGTGATCAGGCCGCGCTCGAATGGGGCGCGGCCTGCGATCGTCAAGCGTGAACGCCGGGCCTCGAGGAGGCTGAGCGTTCAGCCTAGCGACATCCTGCCTGCGTCTCCCCCAGACTCCGCGCATTAAAACGAAGACCTGATCAACCATGACCTTAGACAGCGCAACGGCCGACCGGTGGACCAGCCTTGCCCTTTTCGCCATTGGGCTCGCCATGCTTATCGGCGGCTACACCATGGACCGGCTTGAAATACGCCAGATCCATCCCGCTTCGATCCCAGGATTGGTTCCGATGATGTTGGGAGCGGCGATGATGCTGTGCGCGGTCTTGTTGTTCTTGGCGGCGCGCGCTGCTCATGCTGCGCGTATCGCTCAATTAGCAAACCTTGCCGGGCCATCCACAGCCGCCCAAGCGGGCGATGAGCCAAGCAAAACCCAACAAGCGACCACGTCCAACCGCGATCTCTTTTTTGCCGCTGCCTACAGCGTCGTCTATGCCTTGGCGCTGGTCGGTTCGCTGCCTTTTGCACCGGCAACCGCCATCTACATCGCGGTATTTTACACCCACTTCACCTGGGACCGGTCTGCAAAGGCTGGCGAACATGTGAAGCGCATCGCCATAGCGATCGCCTTCGGCGTTGTCGGCGCTTACGCCATCGCCAGCCTCTTCCAATACGGCTTTCTGGTGCGGCTTCCTTAGATGGATGGCTTGATCGCCCTTTCTCAAGCCTTCCAGCAGATGGCCACTGGCCAGATGCTGTTTCACGTTGTCTGGGCGACGTTGCTCGGCATTTTCGTCGGCAGCTTGCCCGGCCTGACGGCGACCATGGGCGTCGCGCTGCTGACCACCCTCACCTATACACTCGACCGCGACGCCGCGATCACCGTGCTGATCTGTATGTATGTTGGCGCGATCTATGGCGGCTCTCGCAGCGCTATCCTACTGAACATTCCCGGTACGCCGGCCAGCGCCGCGACCGCGCTTGATGGCTATCCGCTCGCTCGTGCCGGACGCGCTGGCTACGCCATGGCGCTCGCGACTGCCGGGTCGGCCATCGGCACGTTGGTCGGTATCTTGCTGCTTGTCATGCTTGCGCCGCCCTTGGCAGAAGCAGCACTCAATTTTGGCTCTTTTGAATTTTTCTGGCTCGCCGTCTTCGGCATTGTGATCTCCGGCCAGCTAACCGGCGGCATCAGCCCGCTCAAGGGCTACATCGCCGGCCTGATCGGGCTGATGGTCGCGATGATCGGGTCCGAAGGCATTCACGCCCATATTCGTTTTAATTTCGGCATGCCGGAACTCAATGGCGGGATCGGGCTAATCCCCGCCATGGTCGGAGCATTCGGATTTGCCGAGGTGCTCACCGTCATGTGGCGCGCCAAGGCAAAAGTCGTGAACGCCACCGGCGAGCGCGACCGGATTTTGCCCAAGCTCGTCGACCTCTGGCGCTATAAGTTCACCATTGCGAGGTCTGGGGTCATTGGTACGCTGGTAGGCATCATCCCCGGTGTCGGCGAGGACATCGGCGCCTGGGCTTCCTATGCCGCAGCCCGCCGCACAAGCAAGGAACGGGCACAATTCGGCAAGGGATCCCTTGAAGGCCTGACCGCCGCTGAAACAGGCAACAGCGCCGTCGTTCCAGGCGCGCTGATCCCCGCCCTCACGCTTGCCGTTCCCGGCTCGGCACCGGCCGCCGTGCTCATCGCAGCCCTCTTCATTCATGGTGTACGCCCTGGCCCGATGATCATGATTGAGCAGCCCGACTTCATCTACTCAGTCGCCGTGATGCTTATCTTTGCGACCATCGCGATCGCGGTGTTCGGCCTGTTTCTGACGCGTGTTTTCGTCTTGGTCCTCAAAGTCCCACGCGAAATTCTGATGCCGTTGGTGTTCACACTTTGCGTCATCGGTCCCTACGCGCTTACGCAGCGAACCTTCGAGATCTGGGTGATGGTGGTGTTCGGCTTGGTGGGTTTTGTGCTCCGGCAAATGAACTACCCAATGGCGCCGCTGGTGCTTGGGATCATTCTTGGTGCACTGCTCGACAAGAGCCTTCGCCGTGGCTTGACGCTCAGCGATGGCGATCTCACGCCCTTTTTCACCCGGCCCATCTCGGCGGTGTTCGTCGTGATCATCGTCATCAGCATCGCGGTTGGGATACCGGCGGTCCGCAACGCGATCAGCCGCAGCCTTGACCGGCTCCTGAAGCGCGAAGCCGAGAGGTCAACCGATGGCTAGAAACCTCCCGCTTAGCGAGCGACAAACCCGCGCCGCCACGCAGCGCAAGACACCCACGCGGACCTCACGCAAAGCGGCTGCAACACCCAAGCGTGACGCCGCCCGGTCCAAACGCGCCATATTGGATGCCTCGCTGATCGAGTTTTCCACCTACGGCCATGCCGGTGCGCGCATCGACATGATCGCCGAACGCGCGGGTGTCTCCAAACCGCTGATCTACAGCTATTTCGGCGACAAGGATCAGCTCTACGCAGCTGCGCTGCGCGAGGCCTATGTGCAAATCCGCCAGGGCGAGCGAGATCTTCATCTCGACCATAAGGATCCGGAAA
Organism: Hyphomicrobiales bacterium; assembly: GCA_046290415.1. Taxonomy (GTDB): domain Bacteria; phylum Pseudomonadota; class Alphaproteobacteria; order Rhizobiales; family MH13; genus MH13. The sequence continues at coordinate 18,126 of JBKAGN010000017.1, read as the reverse complement.
CGGCCATTCGTGATCTGGTCAATTTCACACTGCGCCACTTCCAGCAGAAACCCTGGTTCATCTCCATGCTGAACACGGAGAATTTGCGTGGCGGTGAAACCATCCGGCAGATCAAGGACGTCGGGGACATTCAGTCTCATCTGATGGACGAGCTGGGCAGCCTGATCGATCGCGGCGTCGCGATGGGTGTGTTCCGACCCGGCATAGCGCCAACGGATCTCTACATTACCATTGCCTCGCTTTGCTATTTCCCGATCTCCAACATGCACACGCTGCGCGCCGTTTTTAACGCGCCTATCGACGAGGATTGGCTGGCGAAACGCAGCGCTGACATTGGCGAAATGGTAATCCGTTTCTTACGCCCCGATCCCGCTACCAAACCTCTCCCCCGAGACAACCTACACCCTTCTAGAGGAGCCAACTCATGAGAACGCAGCGTATCGGCATCATCATGCACGGCATCACCGGCCGTATGGGGATGAACCAGCATCTCATCCGCTCGGTGCTCGCCATTCGTGATCAAGGTGGCGTGCAACTGGCCGATGGCTCTTTTCTGGTGCCCGATCCCATTCTGGTCGGCCGCAACGCCGACAAGGTCGAAGCCATCGCCAACGCACACAATGTCGAGCGCTGGACGACCGATCTCGACGCTGCGCTCGCCAACCGCGAAGACACGCTGTTCTTTGATGCCGCTTCGACGAAGCTGCGCCCGGCATTGCTGAAAAAGGCTATCGACGCCGGCAAAGACATTTATTGCGAAAAACCGGTGTCCGAAAGCCTGGCCGAAGCCCTCGACATTGCCGCCTATGCCGAATCCAAGGGCGTGAAGAACGGCATCGTGCATGACAAGCTGGATTTGCCAGGCCTGAAAAAACTGCAACGCCTTCGCGATTCCGGTTTTTTCGGGCGCATTCTCTCCGTGCGCGGCGAGTTTGGGTATTGGGTGTTTGAAGGCGACTGGATGCCCGCCCAGCGCCCATCCTGGAACTACCGCGCCGCCGATGGTGGCGGCATCATCTCCGACATGCTCTGCCACTGGCGCTATGTGCTCGACAATGTCGTCGCACCGGTCAAGTCCGTCTCCTGTCTCGGCGCCACTCACATTCCCGAGCGGTGGGATGAAAACGGCAATGCCTACAAGGCCGATGCCGACGATGCGGCCTATGCGACCTTCGAACTGGAAGGCGGGATCATCGCCCATATCAACTCAAGCTGGTGCGTGCGCGTGCGCCGGGACGATCTGGTGACGTTCCAGATTGACGGCACCCATGGATCGGCAGTCGCGGGCCTACATTCCTGCTACTCGCAACACCGGGTGAACACGCCCAAACCAGTCTGGAACCCGGATCAGCCGCAGACGATGAACTTTTTCGACGATTGGGAGGAAGTCCCGGACAACACGGTTTTCGATAATGGATTCAAAGTCCAATGGGAGCAGTTCCTGCGCCACATCGCTGACGATGCACCCTGGAGTTACACGCTGCTGGAAGGCGCCAAAGGCGTGCAACTGGCCGAACTTGGCGTGCAAAGCTGGAAAGAGCGGCGCTGGCTCGATGTCCCGGCGCTTGAGGTGTAGCCGGTGACGACACTCAACCTGCCCACTGCCACCGGCAATCTTAAACCGGTTCACCTTACAGCCGGGCCGCAACCAATCCGCTCACCACAGGGCTGGAACCGGATCGCCTACGCCGCCGCTCACGTGGTCGCCGATCCGCTGGCCGACAACGATCCATGGCTCGACGCAGCCATCGATTGGGATCGCACCCTCGCCTTCCGCGACCATCTTTGGTCCTTGGGTTTCGGCGTTGCGGAGGCCATGGACACGGCGCAACGCGGCATGGGGTTGGATTGGGCGCAGTCGCTTGAGCTGATCCAACGGTCGGTTGCTCTTGCCAAATCCGGCGGACATTTGATCGCCTGCGGTGCGGGCACCGATCACCTGGTTCCCGGCGCTGATGTGACCATCGATGACGTTGTTGCCGCCTACGAGATGCAGTGCGAAGCGGTGGAGGCTACCGGTGGCCGCGTTATCTTCATGGCCTCGCGGGCTTTGGCACAAGCGGCAAAATCGCCTGACGATTATGCGCGCGTCTATTCGCGCGTATTGGGCGGTCTTCAGCAGCCTGCGATCCTGCACTGGTTGGGTGAGATGTTCGATCCAGCGCTCGTCGGGTACTGGGGATCAAAGGACCATTGGCAGGCGATGGACACCTGCCTGGATGTGATTGCCGCCAACGCCGCAAACATCGACGGGATCAAAATCTCTTTGCTCTCAGCCGAAAAGGAAATCGCCATGCGCCGGCGCTTGCCGGACGGCGTTAAGATGTACACCGGCGATGATTTTAACTACCCGGACCTCATCGCGGGCGATGATCAGGGCTATTCCCATGCCCTGCTTGGCATTTTCGATCCAATCGCAGGCGCCGCGGCACAGGCTCTTGGAGCGCTGAGCGCCGATGACCCATCGGCCTACCGTGCCGCCTTTGATCCAACGGTTCCGCTCTCGCGCCACATCTTCAAAGCACCGACCAGGTTTTACAAAACCGGCGTCGTCTTCATGGCCTATCTCAATGGTCATCAAGACCATTTCACGATGATCGGCGGGCAGGAATCAACGCGCTCAACGCGACACCTTGCCGACATCATCCGCCTTGCCAATGACGCCAAGCTGTTCACCGATCCTCAGCGAACCGCCGCACGTGCCCGCCCTGTCTTTGCCGCGCGCGGCGTGGAGATCTGATCTGTGCCAAAAGCTGAGCAGCTCTCACTGAACACCGCCACCGTCCGCGTACAATGGGATCTGCGCCAGTGCGTGGAGGGATGCGTGCGCCACGGCATCGGCGGCATCGCCCCTTGGCGCGACAAGCTGCACGAGGCCGGCGTCGAAGAAGGCGCCCGCATGATCAAAGATGCAGGGCTTTCAGTCTCCGGGCTCTGCCGCGGCGGGATGTTCACCGCCGATGGCGCGCTCAGCCAAGCCGTACTGGACGACAACCGCCGTGCGGTCGATGAGGCAGTCACCATTGGAGCAGACTGCCTGGTCATGGTCGTGGGCGGGCTAGCTGAAGGCTCAAAAGATATTGCCAGCGCACGGGCGACGGTAACCGAGGGGCTTTCCAAGACACTTGATTACGCAGGCACGGTCGCGATGCCTATCGCGATCGAACCTTTGCACCCGATGTATGCTGCCGATCGCGCCTGCGTGAACACGATGGGCCAGGCGCTCGACATTTGCGATGAACTGGACCCACAGAGCACAGGCGCCATCGGCGTTGCGTGCGATGTTTACCATGTCTGGTGGGATCCTGACCTTGCTGCGCAGATCGAGCGCGCCGGCAAAGAACGGCTGCTCGCCTTTCACATTTGCGATTGGCTCGTCCCGACCAATGATTTGCTGCTCGACCGCGGCATGATGGGCGATGGCATCATCGATATCAAAGGCATCCGCAGCCAAGTCGAAGCGGCGGGTTTTTCAGGCCTCAACGAGGTGGAGATTTTTTCCGCCGAAAACTGGTGGAAACGCGATGCCGACGACGTCCTCGCCACAATGGTCGAGCGTGGGCGAACGGCCAGCTAACCTTAATCGAACTCCATCATCACCTGATCGACGGCAAGGCTCTGGCCAGCTTCCACCGTGATGCTTTTCACCGTGGCTTCGCGTTCAGCGCGCAAAATGTTTTCCATCTTCATCGCTTCCACGATGGCAAGCTGCTGACCGACCTGCACGCTCTCGCCTTCTGCCACGTGAAGAGAAATAACCAAACCCGGCATCGGGCAGAGCAGATATTTCGAGGTGTCCGGCGCCACTTTTTCGGGCATCAGTTCGGCAAGTTCTGCGTTGGCGCGTGGCATAGTTTGCGCTTGAACAGAAGCTCCCCGCCGCTCCAGCGTCCAGCTATGACCGTTGCGCTTCAACCGAACCGCAACAGGCGCACCGTTTACCGTGCCAAGCCACAAGCTCTCGTTTGGGGTCCAATCCGAGGCGATCTGCATGTCCGCACCGTCGAGCTTCACGGTGAGATCAACCGGGGGTTTGGTCTTCCCAGCCAATCCATCGGCATCATAGCGCGTGCCGTTCAGGAACACCGTCCAGCTGTCGCGCATCCCGCCTTGGTGGGGGCGCAGCCGCCCGGTGAGATGGTCAAGCCGCTTGCGCTCTACCACTTCGATGGCTAGCGCCACACTGGCAAGCACCAGCGCTTCTTCGCGGTTCGGCTCCACAGGCGCGAAACCATCGGGAAACTCTTCGGCGATGAAATTGGTCGTCAATGCGCCGGACTTCCAACGCGGGTGGGTCATCAGCGCCGACAGGAACCCCATATTGTGCTGGATCCCGTCGATCTGGAACCGATCCAGCGCTTCTTCCATGGCCGTAATCGCCGAATCGCGATCAGGCGCATAGGTCACCAGTTTGGCGATCATCGGGTCGTAAAACATGGAAATTTCCGATCCCTCGACGACGCCGGTATCGACGCGCACGGTTTGCTCGGAATCTGACGTTTCCTCTGGCGGCGCGTACCGCGTCAGCCGCCCGATGGATGGCAGGAAACCGCGCACCGGATCCTCGGCGTAAACCCGCGACTCAACCGACCAGCCGGTCAACGTCACATCGTCCTGGCTCAAAGAAAGGGGCTCACCAGCCGCTGAACGGATCATTTGTTCAACCAGGTCAACGCCGGTGATGAGCTCGGTAACCGGGTGCTCCACCTGCAAGCGCGTATTCATTTCCAGGAAATAGAAGCTCTTATCCTGCCCGACGACGAATTCGACCGTGCCAGCCGAATCGTAGTCAACCGCTTGGGCAAGCGCGACCGCCTGTTCACCCATCCGCTGGCGGGTTTCGGGGTCAAGCAGCGGCGATGGCGCCTCCTCAATCACTTTCTGATTGCGCCGCTGGATCGAGCATTCGCGCTCGCCCAGATAGATGCAGTTGCCGTGTTTGTCGCCGAGCACCTGGATCTCGATGTGGCGCGGGTTCTCGATGAACTTTTCAACGAACAGGCGATCATCGCCAAAGGAAGAGGCCGCCTCCGATCGCGAACGCTCGAAGCCCTCACGGACCTCGTCTTGCGAATAGGCGATGCGCATGCCTTTGCCCCCGCCCCCGGCGGACGCCTTGATCATCACCGGGTAGCCGATGTCATTGGCAATGCGGATAGCGTCTTCGGGCGTGTCGAGAATGCCAAGATAGCCAGGCACCGTGGAAACGCCGGCTTCGGCAGCCACCTTCTTGGAGGTGATTTTGTCGCCCATCGCTTCGATGGCACCGGGGTTCGGGCCGATAAAGGTGATGCCGGCGTCAGCCAAATCCTTGGCGAAACTGGCGCGTTCCGACAGGAACCCGTAGCCAGGATGCACCGCGTCGGCACCGGTCGCCTTGCAAGCCTCTATAATCTTGTCGGCCAGCAAATAGGACTGGGCGGCAGGTGGCGGACCGATGTGCACTGCTTCGTCGGCCATTTTCACGTGCAGCGCGCTGGCATCCGCATCGGAGTAAACCGCGACCGTCTTGATCCCCAAAGCCTTGGCACTCTTGATAACGCGGCAGGCAATTTCGCCGCGATTGGCGATGAGGATGGCATTGAACACGAGGCAGCTCCCAGCTAGGCAGATGCACCTCATTACGGCGTTGCACAACGCCGGGCAACTTGACCGAAAGGTGAGGAAAAACGTGACATCGCAACCACCTTTGGCGCGCTTCGGTTTGCTCGACCAGGCGCGTGGCTTGGCGCTGGTCGCAATGATCGTCTATCACGGGCTATGGGACGGGTTTCAATTCGGTCTCCTCATCTGGACGCCCGAGCGCGACGCCGCAATGCGCCTTGCCGCGCAGATCATTGCCGGATCGTTCCTGACGATCAGCGGACTGTCGTTGGCCTTGGCGGCTGCCACCCAATCCGACCCGCTTTTGCGAAACCGATCCTTTTGGAAACGCACGGCCATCGTTGCGGGCGCCGCTATCCTGGTCTCTGCCGCCAGCTTCATCGTCCTACCGCAAGCGCCGATCTATTTCGGCATTTTGCACCATATCGCGTTGGCAGGTGTCGTGATTGCGCTGGTTGCGCCTCATCATGCGTTTCTCGCGGCGACGATCGCCGCTGTCGTGCTCATCACCAATGCGTATGTGGCTGAACCCGTTCTCAACCACCCGGCCATCATCTGGCTGGGGCTAGGCACGCAGACACCGGTCACCGCCGATTGGGTGCCAGCCTTTCCTTGGCTGGCTGCAGGCTTGCTGGGGTTTGCCATCGGCAAGCAGGTTCTGGTGCCGTGGCTTAGCTCACGCCCACCATCGGGGCAGATCGATTTCAGTCCCCGTGACCCGATCACCTGGATGGGCCGACACAGCCTGGTAATTTACTTAATCCACCAACCCATATTGATAGGTTTAATATATTTATATCAATGGATTAGGTGATTTTCTTAAAGCGGTATATTATCGTGTTTCTTCCAAGGAATGTCCACAGCCTTGGACTTCAGTAGCTTCAAGCCACGAGCAATACGACGCCGTGTTGAGTGCGGCAGGATCACGTCATCAATGAACCCGCGCTCGGCAGCGACGAAGGGGTTGGCAAAGCGCTCTTCATAATCGGCAATATGCGCGGCCAGTTTTTCTGGATTATCAAGATCCTGGCGATGAAGAATCTCCGCAGCGCCTTTGGACCCCATGACGGCGATCTCAGCCGACGGCCAGGCGTAGGTGATGTCGCCGCCAATATGCTTCGATGACATGACGACATAGGCGCCGCCATAGCTCTTGCGGGTAATGACGGTGATCTTGGGGACGGTCGCTTCAGCAAAAGCGTAAAGCAGCTTGGCGCCATGCTTGATCAACCCGCCATATTCCTGTGCCGTGCCTGGCAGGAAGCCTGGAACATCAACGAATGTCACGATCGGAATGTTGAAACAGTCGCAGAACCGCACGAAACGCGCCGCTTTGCGGCTCGCATCACTATCGAGCACACCCGCAAGCACCATCGGCTGGTTGGCGACCACGCCCACCGGCGCGCCTTCGATGCGGCCAAAGCCTGTGATGATATTGCCGGCAAAACTCGCCTGCAGCTCGTAGAAATCGCCATCGTCCAGAGTCTTAAGCACCAGCTCTTTCATATCGTAGGGCTGGTTGGGATTGCTTGGCACCAAGGTGTCCAAGCTGTCATCCTGCGCGTTCACATCGTCATAGCAATGCACTTCTGGCAGGTCGGCCGTGTTCGACGCCGGCAAAAAATTCACCAGCCGCCGCACTTCAAACAGCGCGTCCATATCATTGTCGAATGCGCCGTCGGCAATGGACGATTTGGTGGCGTGCACGCTGGCCCCGCCCAACTCTTCGGCGGTCACGTTCTCGTTGGTGACGGTCTTCACCACGTCCGGACCGGTGACGAACATGTAGCTGGTGTCACGCACCATGAAGATGAAGTCGGTCATCGCCGGAGAGTACACATCGCCGCCAGCACATGGCCCCATAATTACCGAAATCTGCGGGATCACGCCGGACGCGCGCACATTGCGATGGAACACGCCACCATAACCGGCCAGCGAGGCAACACCCTCTTGGATTCGCGCACCACCGGCGTCGAACAGCCCGATAATCGGTGCACGGTTGCGCAGCGCCATGTCTTGAATTTTATGGATTTTTTCCGCGTGCGCTTCTGACGTCGAACCGCCGAGAACCGTAAAATCCTTGGCGAAGACGTAGACCACGCGGCCATTGATCGTGCCCCAGCCAGTGACAACGCCATCGCCGGAGACCTTGCTGTCCGCCATGCCAAAATCGACGCAGCGGTGTTTGACGAACATGTCGTATTCTTCGAACGAGCCTTCATCCAGAAGGACTGACAAACGCTCGCGCGCGGTCAGCTTGCCTTTTTTGTGCTGGTTCTCGATCCGCCGCGCACCACCGCCTTGCCGGGCCTGGTCGCGCCGCGCTTCCAACTCATCAAGCACACTCATGAAACAGCCCTGCCTCCGGTAAGAACATAACGGCCCTACCGCTTACCAGTGCACCGCAGCATGTCCAGCCATCCGAAGGGCGCAACCTGTCCATGCGATCCGCGCCGGCTGGCTTAAGGCCGGGTCACCGACAGAACAAAGGCGGCGGCCTCAAAATCGCGCCAGCGGGACTCACGCAAGGCTGCTGCTTCGGCATCCTCGCCCCATTGCTTGCGGTTCCAGTCTTCGTCGACATGGGCTGCTTGCCACACTGTTTTCGCGCGGCCTTCGTCAACGCCCGGTTCGGTGAGCGCTAGCGCCAAGATCGCCGAACCTGTGAGTGTTGTCGCCAGCGTCAGAGCAGCTGCGGATTCTGCATCCCTCGCCCGTCGATCAGCCAGTGAACGGACTGCATTCAGGACGCCTTCATCCTGCGAAATCGGCATAACGCCGGCTGCTTGTTTCATCGTGATGCCGTGATGCGTTTTCAGCCGATCGAGATAAGGGTCCCAGACCGTGTTCTGGCGCTCGATAAGCCCTCCGGGGCGATCCGCGCGATAGCAAAGCAAATCGCTGCCGGCATAGGAGCGCACTTCATCGAGCAAGGCCTCGCGATGAACGTCGCCGCCATCGAGCGCGACATTGACCAATTTTGTCAGCGGCAGTTTGGCCGGATCGAGTCGTTCGCCAACTGCATCCCATTCGGCCACCATGCGCTCGGCCACGCCCTTATGGCGTGACGCCAGCGCTGATCGGCCCGGTGTCTTGGCGGATCGACCATCGAGCAGAATGTGGAAGGCACCGTCGCGCTCGTCCAGCGTCACCTCTTTCCAGAAACGCTTGGGCAGATCAGGCCGCACAGTCCGGCGGGCAGCCTCGTTTGGGTCGAGGCCGGTCTCGGTGAAGATCGCATCAAAGGGCGAGACATTGTCACTCATGGGTCTGGCTTTTGCCCGGCTCATCCACCAGGCGCTCCAAATTCGCGTTGAGGCGGCGCAGCTCAACAATCAGCTCCGCCATTTGCTTGTCATGCGATGCGCTCTTGCCTCCAGGACCAACGACGCCCAGCGCATGAAGTCCGCGACGCCCGGCCCAAACAGCAAGCACCATGAGCGCGATCAACACCGCCAAAGCACCCCATAGGACTAACTCGTTGATCACCGTTTGGCCCCACGCATCGCTTGGGCTTCCCAGTCATCATCCTCGTCGCTGCCCATCCCATCGGTTGAGAAACCGAGCAGGTTCCAGCTTTGCTGCATGTGTGGTGGCAACGGTGCGGTCACGTCGATCTGGCCGCCCTTGGGATGCGGGATCAGCAGGCGCCGAGCGTGAAGGTGCAGCCGGTTCTGAATGCCGCCCGGCAGTTCCCAATTTTCCACATCGAAATATTTCGGATCGCCAATGATCGGATGGCCGATATGGTTGCAATGGGCACGCAGCTGGTGCGTTCTGCCCGTCACCGGTCGCAGCGTCACCCAAGTCAGCCCCCTGCCCGCTGTCTCCAGCACATTGTAAAGCGTCAGCGCGTGGTCTGCGCCACTGTCGCCATGCTTGGCGATGCGCATCCGCTCCTTGAGATCAGGACCAGCGTCTTCGTCGCCCTTGGCCAGATAGCTCGAAATCCGCCCTTGCTTGGGCTTTGGAACGCCCCGCACAAGCGCCCAATAAACCTTTTTTGTCGTGCGCGCTCGAAACGCCGCCGCCAGCGCGGATGCTGCGCCCTTCGTCTTGGCAACGATCAAGACGCCGGACGTGTCCTTGTCGAGCCGGTGAACCAGCCGCGGCTTGCGCCCTTGCTTGTCGCGCAGCGCTTCCAACATACCATCGACATGCTTGGACAAGCCCGGACCACCTTGCACGGCCAGCCCGAAGGGCTTGTTGAGGACGAGCACCATCTCATCCTCGAACAACGTCATGTCTTTGAGCGCCTGGACGGTTTCATCATCGGCCCGCGCGGGAGCGGCCATTTGTGCTTCAGCTTCCATCGGCGGCACACGGATCATCTGGCCAGCTTCCAGACGCGCGTTGGATTTGGCCCGGCCACCGTCCACCCGTATGGAGCCCTTGCGCAGCAGCTTATTCAGAGCGCCGAAAGCAAGGCCCGGATAATGCTCTTTGAACCAGCGGTCGAGGCGCATGCCATCTTCCTCACCAGCAACTTCACGGGTTTGGACACCGCTCATGCGAGAACGCTCCGTGCGATCATCAAACCTGCGACCAGAGCCGCCAGCGCCAGGAAGACACTCAGGCCAACATAGGCAATCGCTGCACCATGCGATCCCGTTTCCCAGAGCCGCACAGCGTCCAAGGAAAACGCTGAGAACGTCGTGAACCCTCCAAGCAGCCCCGTCGCCAATGCCGCTTTGGCCGCGTCATGGCCCTCCATATCAAGGAAAGGCCCGAAGCCGCCTCCGCGGGCAACCAACCAGCCTGCCAGTACGCCCATGAGAAACGACCCGACAATGTTGGCGGCAAAAACCCCATATGGAAACGAAGTGCCCAGCGTGCTTTCAGACGCACGCACCAGGGCGTAGCGGGCGAGCGCACCGCACCCGCCACCAACAAACACCAAGGCTGCTGCGCTGAACGCCAACGCCCTATTCCTCATCTCGCTTCAGATCGCGTAAGCCCTGCCAGTATCGCAAGCGCTTGACAAGCTCGCGCTCAAAACCGCGCTCCGGCGGATCGTAAAGCGTGTGGCGACCGAGCTGTTTTGGGAAATAGTCCTGGCCGGAAAACGCCTCGGGCGTGTCGTGATCATAGATGTAGCCGGCCCCACGCCCGATGTCTTTCATCAGCTTGGTGGGTGCGTTGAGAATCTCCGACGGTGGAGCCAACGACCCACCTTCCTTGGCAAGCTTTCGCGCGCCTTTGTAGGCGGTGTAAACCGCATTGGATTTCGGCGCGGTCGCAACATGGACAACCGCTTGGGCGATAGCGAGTTCCCCCTCAGGGCTGCCGAGCACGTGATAGGCCTCGCGGGCCGCCAAGGCTGCTTGCAGAGCCGTCGGGTCCGCCATGCCAATGTCTTCGCTTGCCATCCTGATAACCCGGCGGGCGAGAAATAAGGGGTCCTCGCCGCCTTCCAACATGCGCGCAAACCAGTAGAGCGCTGCGTCAGGGTCAGAGCCGCGAACCGATTTGTGCAGCGCCGAGATCAGATCGTAATGGCCGTCACGATCCTTGTCGTAGCGAGCAAGTGCCATCCCCAGACGTTCGGCAATAGCCGTCGCGGTATAGGCGTTCGGGTCATCGCCCTGCCCTGCGATCACCAACTCGGTCAGCGCAATGGCGCGGCGCCCATCGCCATCGGCCCGCTCGGCGATAACGCGCCTTGCATCATCGTCAACATGCTCAGCCTTGCCCAAAGCGTTAAAAGCGCGGCCAACCAGGATCGCGAGGGTTTCCGGCTCCAGCGGCTGGAGGATCAGAACATCGCAGCGCGACAGCAGCGCCGGGTTGAGCTCAAAGGATGGGTTTTCGGTTGTCGCTCCGATCAGTGTGATCGTTCCGTCTTCCATGACGGGAAGAAAGCTATCAAGTTGCGCCTTGTTGAAACGATGGATCTCATCGACAAACAGAACTGTGCCTTGACCCTGCCCGCGCGCCACGCGCGCGCCATCAAAGGCCGCCTTCAGGTCTTTTACCCCGCTGGTCAGCGCAGACAGCTGAACAAAGCGGGTTTGTTCGCCAATGTGGGATGCAATGAGGCGAGCCAGCGTTGTCTTGCCTGTTCCCGGCGGTCCCCAAAGGACGAGCGACGGCAAGGCGCCGCCTTGCTCCACGCTGGCAAGCAGGCGTGTCAGCTTGCCATCGCTGCCTAGCAGCGCCTCTTGCCCGACGACTTCATCAAGCGTGGCCGGGCGCAGGCGTTCTGGCAGCGGAACACGGGCGGGCACCGTCTCGTCTGGTGCACCAAAAAGATCAGCCATTAGAACCGCAGCATGGCGGAGCGGATGCGGCCGTTGCGCTCAAACACGATCTGCCAAGCGCGGCTTCGTGTGTTGGCGATCTGTTCAAGATCGAACGTGTTGCCGACCCGGCGATCATTGACCTGCATGATCATATCGCCTTGGCGAAACCCGACCTGATTGGCAACCGATCCAGGTTGAACCGACACGATCATCACACCCTCGGTTTGATCGAAACCGAACTCTTGGGCGACGGCGGGTGAGAGGTTGATCACCTCCACGCCAGCAAAGGGCGAGCGCCCTTCAATGAGCCGCAGATCCCGCGGTACGGTCTCCGGCGGTCCAACCAGAAAGATTGTCAGATCACGCCGCCGCCCGTCACGAATGACACGCAGGCTTGTCGTGCCGCCGATCCCTTTGGTGGCAAACCTGTAGGCAAACGCATCGGGATCTTCGATCTGGACACCATCGATGGACACGACCACATCGCCGCGCCGAAGTCCTGCCTGATCGGCGGGACCGCCGCGCACGACATCGGCCACCAAAACACCGCGTGGCCGGCGCATTCCAAGGCTCTGGGCAATGGCCGGCGTGACCGCCTGGACTTCGGCGCCAAGATAGGGTCGCGCCACAAACGACGCACCGCTCGCTGCCTCACCAAGCACGACGTTCACCATCTCGGTGGGGATCGCAAAGCCGATGCCGTTCGAGCCGCCGGAGCGCGAGAAGATCGCTGTGTTGATGCCCACCAGACGGCCAGAAAGATCGACCAAGGCACCGCCGGAGTTGCCCGGATTGATGGCCGCATCGGTTTGAATGAAGAACTGAAAGTCCGTGACGCCAACTTGCGTGCGGGCAAGCGCCGAAACAATGCCCTGCGTCACCGTCTGACCGACACCAAACGGGTTGCCGATCGCAAGCACCACATCGCCCACGTCCAGATCATCCGATGCGCCAATCGACAGCGCTGGTAACGGCTCATCCAAATCACGCACTTGGAGGACGGCCAAATCAGTGCTCATCGCGGATCAGAATATCGGCGGCAAACTCTCGGCGATCCGACAGGGAGACCCGCACATCGGTTGCCTGTTCGATAACGTGGTTGTTGGTCACGATCAGTCCGCTCGCATCGACGATCACGCCCGATCCCAGCGAAGACGCCATACGCTCCCGTGGTCGCGGGCGCATCTGATCGCCAAAGAACCGGCGAAAGAACGGGTCCATATTAGCGAACGGGTCGCGCACCTGCTCTGTTCGTGTGGCGTAAACATTGACGACCGCCGGCGCGGCCAATTGAACCACTGGCGCAAACGACAACTGCACTTGTGCCAAATTCTGTGGCGCCTCGCGGGTCAGTTGCGTCGGCTGGCCAGCCTGATCCTCATTAAGCTCTTCAAGCAGAATGGGCGCATTATTGATGAACAGATCGAGCAGCCGTTCGGGCAAATCGTTCTGCGCCTTGGCCGGCACGGCAAAGCCAAGCCACGCGGCCATCACCGCGATGGCGAATGAGCGGATTGCACCCATAATGGTCTCCTTGGACGTCGCGAGTCGTGATGCCCTGCCGGCCAAATCTAGGCAAAAAGAAGGGCGGCTCCAAGGCCGCCCCTCTGCATTCCAATAAAGAACCGTCGTTACGCTGCGACGGTTTCTTCAGCTTCCTCGGCCTCGACGCGCGCGCGGTCTTCAGCGCCCTTGGCGTCCACGTCGCGGTCGACCAGTTCAATGATCGCGACCGGTGCGTTGTCGCCAAAGCGGAAGCCGGCTTTCAAAACGCGGGTGTATCCACCCGAACGCTCGGCATAACGCTCGCCCAGAACGCCGAACAGTTTGCGAACGGCCGCTTCGTCGCGAACTTGGCTGAGCGCCTGACGGCGCGCATGCAGATCGCCACGCTTGGCGAGGGTCACGAGCTTGTCGACAATTGGCTTGAGCTCTTTGGCTTTCGGCAACGTCGTCTTGATCTGCTCGTGGGTGATCAGCGAGGCAGCCATATTGGCGAACATCGCTTTGCGGTGGCTCGATGTGCGGTTGAGCTTGCGGCCTTGTTTGGCGTGACGCATGGCTCGTCTCCTTCTTTAACCGAGGTCCTTAGACCTGGTGTTCCTCGTAGCGCTTGGAAAGCTCGTCGATGTTTTCAGGCGGCCAGTTGGGCACATCCATGCCCAAATGCAGACCCATCGAGGCAAGCACTTCTTTGATTTCGTTCAGCGACTTGCGCCCGAAATTCGGCGTGCGCAGCATTTCCGCTTCCGTCTTCTGGATCAGGTCGCCAATGTAAACGATGTTGTCGTTTTTCAGGCAGTTCGCCGAACGCACTGACAGTTCCAACTCGTCGACCTTTTTCAGGAGCTCTGGCGAGAAGGGGAAATCGGGCAGCTCTTCTTCGACCTGCTCTTTTTCAGGCTCTTCGAAGTTCACGAAGATCTGCAACTGGTCCTGAAGGATACGCGCAGCGTAGGCAATCGCGTCTTCGGCCGTGACAGCACCGTTGGTCTCGATGTCGAGCGTCAGCTTGTCATAGTCGAGAATCTGACCTTCACGGGTGTTTTCCACCTTGTAGGCCACGCGCTTGACCGGCGAGAACAGCGCATCGACCGGCACAAGGCCAATCGGTGCATCGTCTGGGCGGTTACGTTCCGCTTCCACATAGCCCTTGCCGGTGTTGACCGTGAACTCGATGCGGACTTCAGAGTCTTCATCAAGCGTGCAGAGCACGTGATCAGGGTTCAGAATTTCAACATCGCCCACCGTCTGGATATCACCAGCGGTCACGATGCCAGGACCCTGCTTGCGCACGATCATGCGCTTGGGGCCTTCGCCTTCCATGCGCAACGCGATCTCTTTGACGTTGAGCACGATGTCGGTGACGTCTTCACGCACGCCCGGAATGGACGAAAACTCGTGCAGCACACCATCAATCTGCATGCCGGTCACCGACGCGCCCTGGATGGACGAGAGCAGGATACGGCGCAGCGCGTTGCCAAGCGTCAGGCCATAGCCACGCTCAAGCGGTTCAGCAACAACTTGAGCAATCCGACCGTCTTCGCTGGTCTTCACTTCAAGCTTGCTCGGTTTAATCAGATTCTGCCAGTTCTTATGGATCATGGGTGCACCCCTTTGGGTCTTGCGCATCTATCGGCTGGAATTGGGGGGCCAGCCATACGCCTGAAGGGAAAGCCTGGAACATGGATGCCGCCACCCGTTCGCCCAAGCCGATGATGATGTTGAGGCGTCTGCCCCTTACACCCGGCGCCGTTTCGGCGGACGACAACCATTGTGCGGGATCGGTGTCACATCGCGGATCGATGTGATCGTGAACCCAGCAGCCTGGAGCGCGCGCAGTGCCGACTCACGGCCCGAACCTGGACCGGAGACTTCAACTTCCAGCGTTTTCACGCCGTGCTCGGAAGCTTTCTTGGCAGCGTCTTCAGCGGCAACCTGTGCCGCATAAGGGGTCGACTTACGCGAACCCTTGAAACCCATCGTGCCGCAGGACGACCAGGAAATCGCATTGCCCTGCACGTCCGTGATGGTGATCATGGTGTTGTTGAAGGACGAGCGCACATGCGCCACGCCCGACGTGATGTTTTTGCGTTCGCGGCGGCGAACGCGTCCAGCTTCTTTAGCCATTTTGGTCCTTTGTCGATCTCACCGCCAACCGTTGCCCGGGGCCCACATGGCACCCGTGAAAGCCCGGTTGGCTCCACCGAGGGCAAAGCGCGGTCATACCCGCGCTTACCTGTTACTTCTTCTTGCCGGCAATCGCCTTGGCCGGACCCTTGCGGGTGCGGGCATTGGTGTGGGTACGCTGACCGCGCACCGGCAAGCCACGACGATGGCGCAGACCGCGATAGCAGCCCAAATCCATCAAGCGTTTGATGTTCATGCTCGTCTGGCGACGCAGATCCCCTTCGACCATGTAATCGCGGTCGATGATCTCACGCACCTGGATCACATCGGAATCAGCCAGCTCGTTGACCCGCTTGCTCGGATCGATGCCAGCTTTTTCGATGATCTCAGCAGCTTTTGCTGCTCCGATGCCATGAATGTACTGAAGCGCGATGATCGCGCGTTTGTTCGTAGGAATATTGACGCCTGCAATGCGGGCCATCTCACTTCTCCATCTAACAGGGCACGACAAGCGCGCGCCCAAAACCTGCCCTCAATGAGGGTGCCTCACAACGAGGCTCAACCGCGTCCGGTGGAGGCCGGCCCATGCGGGTTCTTCATAGGACAACTGGTTCGCCACAAAGACGCCGCCAGACTTTTTGTCGGGAAGAGACATGCGGTTATTGCCTGATTACGATTTGTCAACAGGTCGAACTAGCATTCCTGCGCGAAAGAGACGCCGCCAGCGCAGCGCCTCGGAAATTCGCACTTTCGGCCCGTATTCTGCGCCCTAAAGCGCCTTCAAAACCTGATTGATCTCGGCGGTGACCTCGTCAATCGAGGCCATGCCATTCACCGTCTTCAAATTGCCTTTGGCGTAGTAGTAGCCGGTCAAAGGCGCGGTGCTCTTGTAGTAGGCCCGCAAGCGCTCATCGAACACTTCGGGGGTATCATCCTTGCGCACCGGTTGACCGGCCGCCTTGGCATCTTCTGCCCGCTTGACGATCCGTCCAACCAAGGCCCGGTCATCAACGACCAGTTCAAGAACGGCATCCAGGCGGCGGCCCTTCTTTTTCAGGATCTCTTCAACGGCATCAGCCTGTTGAAGCGTGCGCGGGTAGCCATCCAAGATGAACCCGCGCGCGCAATCGGGCTCCGAGATACGATCCGAAACGATCTGATTGACAATCTCGTCGGACACCAGATCACCGGCTTCCATAACGGCCTTCGCCTTCAGGCCGGTTTCGGTGCCTGCTGCCACCGCCGCCCGCAGCATATCGCCGGTGGAAAGCTGCGGAATGTTATAGGTTTCAACAAGGCGCGCGGCCTGTGTTCCCTTGCCCGCACCTGGCGGTCCAAGAAGGATCAATCTCATCTACGTTTCCCCCGGAGTTTCGACTTCTTCACCAGCCCCTCATACTGGTGCGCAAGCAAATGCCCTTGCACCTGTTGAACGGTATCCATGGTCACGGAGACCACGATGAGAAGCGATGTGCCTCCGAAATAGAAGGGAACGCCCGAATAGGAAATGAGGAATTCGGGTATGAGACATACGATGGTCAGATACGCCGCACCGGCCACCGTGATCCGGGTCAACACGAAATCGATGTAGTTGGCCGTGCGTTCACCGGGACGAATGCCGGGGATGAACCCGCCATGCTTGCGCAGATTGTCCGCTGTATCAGCCGGATTGAACACGATAGCCGTGTAGAAGAACGCAAAAAAGATGATCCCGGCTGCGTAGAGCAGCATATAGGCCGGCTGACCATGGCCAAGCAGGGCCGTTAGCGTGGTGATCCACCCGGTCGCCTCTGTGCCATCGGAAAAGCCAGCCAGTGTCGCAGGCAAGAGCAGCAGCGAGGACGCAAAAATCGGCGGAATCACACCGGCGGTGTTCAGCTTCAGCGGCAGATGCGAGCTTTCGCCCTGCGTCATCCGGTTGCCGACCTGGCGCTTGGGGTACTGAATGAGCAGCCGGCGCTGGGCGCGCTCAACGAACACGATGAACGCGATCACGACGACCGCCAAAATGATGATGGTCAGAATGATTCCGGTGCCAATCGCGCCCTGACGACCCAATTCGAGCGTCTGAGCCAGCGCACGAGGCAGCTCGGCAACGATGCCAGCAAAGATGATCAGCGAGATACCATTGCCGACACCGCGCGCCGTGATCTGCTCGCCGAGCCACATCAGGAACATCGTGCCGCCGACCAGCGTGATGACGGTCGTCAGGCGGAAGAACCAGCCCGGATCGGTGACGATCGTGCCAGAAGATTCCAGGCCAACCGAAATGCCGTACGCCTGGATCGCGGCCAAAAACACTGTGCCGTAGCGCGTGTACTGATTGATGACCTTGCGGCCAGCCTCGCCTTCTTTCTTCAAGGCTTCAAGCTTCGGCGATACCGTCGTCATCAACTGAATGATAATCGAGGCGGTGATGTAGGGCATGATGCCCAGCGCAAACACCGCCATGCGCTCAACGGCGCCGCCGGTAAACATGTTGAACAAGCCAACGACGCCCTGTGCCGCCTGGTCGAACGCAGCGGCAAACGCCTGCGGCTCAATGCCCGGCATCGGAATGTAGGTACCGAGCCGATAGACCAAAAGCGCACCCAGTGTGAACCAGATGCGCTTTTTCAGCTCTTCGGCCTTACCGAACGCTTTGAGGGAG
>JBKAGN010000016.1:0-59345 GCA_046290415.1 Hyphomicrobiales bacterium | reverse complement strand
CCGACACGCGCCCAGCGCAGGGTCTCTGCGTTGGCAGCCCCGGCGAGCATCGTTGCGCCCATGAGCACCGCAGCGGTGCGGATGAGTGTGGATTTCATGTATGTAACTCCCTTTTGCATCGCCGCGATCTTTGTGACCTGCGTGCGATGGAGGCCTGCATCTAAACGCAAGGCGTAGGGCTTGTCACCCATGTTCGCTGTGCACAATGAACGCCAAGCGCTCAAGGAAGAGGCAGCGACGCGTTTTTCATCATTGGACCAAAGCCCCCGTGGCGTCAGCCAGCAGAGCCCGCCCCGGGCTCTGACTCAGAGTCTTCCCACCAACGCGGGGTGAAGCGCTCCACTTCGGCCAACAGACGCACCATTTGCTCTGCCTGATAAGCGATGATCGCTCGGCCATCTTCTTCGCGGGCAGCAGCCGCGTTGCCGACCGCACCAGAGGGATTGAGATCATCGCCCATCCAGCCCATCCCGACCGGACCATAGGCGCGCAGAAGCGAGAACTCCGCTGCCAGTTCGCTTTGCAAGGACGGAAAATTCCCTGCTTGCCCGCGATCGACCAAATCAGGTCGCAGCGCCAACAGGATCGCCGTTTCCAATTGTCCGCCATGAATGTCGACCGCCCGCTCATCGGGCGCGATGACGCCGTCCGGCAGCCCAAGCCGCATCCAGTTGGTGGCAACGCACAGCATGCCAAGCTCAGCACGAATGGCATGGCTTGCATCAACCATGACGCCGACATTGCCGCCATGGGCATTGATGATCACCAGCTTGCGAAGTCCGGCCCCGGCCACGCCGCGCGCGATCTCCAGGATCAGCCGGAACGTTAGATCGCGACCCAGCGACAGCGTGCCGGCACGGTTTGTGTGTTCCACCGAATTGGTGACCGCGAGCCCAGGCAAAACCACCACCTTCGCATCCTCTGACAGGCGATCGACAACCGCCTCCACCATCCCCTCAGCAATCACCGTGTCGGTGCTCAGCGGAAGGTGCGGGCCATGCTGTTCGGTGGCCCCCAACGGAAGAACCGCTACATGGTGGCGGAACTGACCTGCATCAAAGGCGTTGGTGGGTATTTGGGTCCAATACCGGACGGCCATCGTAAGACTCACACTCGGAGGGGGCAATCCATATCTTGACCATTCCTTTTTCGACGCTGGCAAGTACGGATTTTTCAGCACGAGCCTTTGGTTGCGCTTGCGCCTTATTATCGATGTGGGCGATATACTGAATTTGCTGGGTATTGTGGGGGCGCATTATTGTTTAACCACCTAAAGACTATAACCTTTCGCTTAGTACAAGCTTCAAAAGCTTATCGTCAGCGGTCCGCAAATGTACTCGCCGAATTAAACCTGCATCCCGGTCAGGATCAGATCCTCAAGGCGCTCGCCGATCAGGATGGGCAAACGATGGGATCGCTGGCGCAGGCGCTGTCGGTGCAACCGCCGACAATCACCAAGATGGTGGCGCGGCTAGGCGCCCAGAACCTGGTCGATCGGCGCCCCAGCGTGGACGATGGCCGGTCCTCGCGCGTCTTTCTGACGGACAAAGGGCGCAGTCTTATCGACGATCTTGATTCGCGTCTCAAACGTATGGAGCGCGATGCCCTCAAGGATTTTTCAGACAAAGACCGAAAACGGTTACGCAAGGCGCTCCGTCAGTTGGAAGACAATCTCAACGCCGATCTCGACCAGGAAACAGCTGTTGGCGATGACATCGCCGATGCAACCTTTGACAGCGACAAAGACATCGAAGGCGGCGACTCCGAGTTCACCCCGCAATAGACCTCGTCCTGTGGCGGTGATACCCAGCGCCCATGACCCCGCCTCCAGCGAACGCTGTTTCAACCCCATCGCTAAAAACCACCTCCTCTTTAGGCGCTATCGCGCTAATGGTGGTGGCCGTTGGCATGTTCTCCTTTCTGGATGCCACGGCGAAATTCCTGTCTGAGAGCTTGCCTGTTCTTCAGGTCGTCTGGATGCGCTTCGTGATGCATCTGGTGCTCGCAATCTTGTTTTTGCGCGTGTGGCAGGGTTTTGCCCGCTTTGCCACAAAACGTCCGCTACTGCAGATCAACCGTGGGCTCTTCTTGCTTGGCACCACCGTTTTCAACTTCTTGGCGCTGCAATATCTCCAATTGGCCGAAACCGCCTCGATCATGTTCGCTGGACCGATCGTGGTTGCAGCGCTGGCTGTCCCCTTGCTTGGGGAAAAAGTGGGGCCACGCCGCTGGGCAGCCATTATGGTCGGCTTTATCGGCGTTCTCATTGTCACTCGGCCCGGGCTTGATGGTCTCGGCTGGCCGGCGCTTATCTCTGTCGGCGCGATGGTGAGCTTCGCACTCTACTCGCTGGCCACCCGTGTTTTGGCGCAAACCGAAAACGAAGCTGGCCTCGTCCTCTTCACCGCCCTAATACCGGCGTTGGCGCTTGCGCCGTGGGCAATCGCAGTCTGGCAGTGGCCGAGCGACGCCTTGACCTGGGTATTGATGTTACTCACTGGCATCTTGGGTGGCGGAGGCCACTGGCTGCTCATCAAAGCGCATCAGGGCACAGGCGCATCGACGCTTGCACCGTTCATGTACACCCAGATCGTCTGGATGGTCCTTCTCGGCTGGCTCGTGTTCGCCGATGTACCAACCCTCTGGACCATCCTCGGCGCCTCAGTCATCATCGGGTCCGGGCTCTACTTGCTCTACCGCGAAGAGGTGGTGCGCCGCCGGGCCAAGGCGCATACGGGCGCTGGCACAACAACGTCACGAGACCTCCCAACCTGATGCAGGCCCAACATGATGCAGACGATCAAAGCATTTGACCGAATTGGCGAGGAGAACGCTTTCGCGGTTCTCGCCCGCGCTCAGGCGCTCGCCGCAACAGGGCGCTCGGTGATCAACCTGGGAATAGGCCAACCGGATTTTCAAACGCCGGATCATATCGTCGAAGCGGCCATCAAAGCGCTCAAAGACGGCCACCATGGTTATACCGATGCCCGCGGCATCCCAGCGGTGCGCGAAGGCGTCGCCCGCTACACCTTGGATCGCACCGGCGTCGAGGTCTCACCGGGCAATGTGCTGATCGTGCCTGGCGGCAAGGTGACCATGTTCACCGCGATCTTGATGTTTGGTGAGCCGGGCGCAGAAATCCTCTATCCCGACCCCGGCTTTCCCATCTATCGCTCGATGATCGAGTTCACAGGTGCCAACCCAGTGCCGATCCCCATCACGCAGGAAAACGGCTTTGCCTTCAAGGCTGAGGATGTGCTCGCCCGCATCACAAAGGCCACGCGCCTGATCATCGTCAACTCGCCGGCCAATCCAACCGGCGGCGTCACACCGAAAGCCGAGATCGACGCCCTGGTGAAGGGACTGGAAGCGCATCCAGATGTCGCGATCCTGTCCGATGAAATCTACGAGCGCATGACCTATGGCCCGGATGGCCCCGCCGACAATCATGTGTCCCTGCTTACCTATCCATCGATCCGCGATCGGCTGATCCTGTTGAACGGCTGGTCGAAAACCTGGGCGATGACAGGCTGGCGTATGGGCTGGTCGGTTTGGCCGGACGACCTCTACGACAAAGCACGCAAGCTCGCCGTCAATTGCTGGTCCTGCGTCAACGCCCCGGCGCAATGGGCTGGCTTGGCAGCGCTTGATGGGTCGCAAGAGGCTGTTGATGAGATGATGGCGGCCTTTGCAAAGCGCCGCCGCCTGGTGGTGGATGGCCTGAACGCCCTACCAAACGTTTCTTGCATTGAACCGGAAGGCGCGTTTTACGCGTTTCCTGACATCTCCAAGACAGGCTGGCAGGCCAAGCCTCTCGCCAACGCTTTGCTTGATGAGACCGGCGTCGCACTGATCGGCGGCCCAGATTTTGGCACCCTTGGTGAAGGCTTCATCCGTGTGTCCTACGCCGCCTCGGCTGAACAAATCGAAGAGGCGTTGGGGCTGATGCAGGGCTTCCTGGAAACTTAGGCCTTGACCTAACTCTTCGATTGTTTTTAGTTAGGCATATGCCTAACAATATTGATCTCACCTTCAAAACCCTCGCCGACCCGACGCGCCGGGCCGTGCTCGCGCGCCTGACCAACGGTTCCGCGCCGGTGAAGGACCTCGCCGCGCCCTTTGACATGGCCTTGCCCTCCTTCATGCAACATGTGCGCCTGCTCGAAGAAGCCGGCTTGGTGACCACCGAAAAACAAGGTCGAACCCGCATGTGCAGCTTGCAACCAGACGCTCTGGCAGAGGCGGAAAACTGGCTCAGTCAGCAACGCTCAGCTTGGAATGCCCGCTTCAATCGCCTGGAAGCTTTTTTGGATGAGGAGACATCCGATGACGCATAACGAGAACCTTGATCTCATTATCACGCGTGAATTGAAAGCTCCGCGCGCCAAGCTTTGGCGGGCCTGGACAGAGGCCGATCTGCTCGCAAAATGGTGGACGCCCGCCCCGTGGACGACCGAAGTCAAAGCGCTTGATGTGCGCCCGGGCGGCGCCTTCGAGACGGTGATGCTTGGTCCAGATGGTGAGCGCCACGAAGGGCCGGGTGCCTTCATCCATGTCGAGCCCGGGCGGGTCATCGTGTTTACTTCCGTTCTTGAGGAAGGCTGGCGACCTGTGGCTGAGCCGGGCTTTCCGATGACGGCGACAATCACCATGGAAGATCACGGTTCTGGAAGCCGCTACACGGCCCATGTTTTGCACGCCAGCGAGGCCCACAAGAAGCAACACGAGCAGATGGGCTTCTTCGACGGCTGGAACACGATGATCAGCCAGCTCGACGAATTGGCGCAAACGCTCGACTAGACAAGCAGCTCCATCACCAATCCGGTGAGGATCGGTACGGGCGCAGAAACAATCAGCCGCTCGACGATCACCTTTTTCGGGACCGTTGCAAGCTCCCAGATCAACAACCGGTTGAGGCTGACCAGCGCCCAGGCGGTCACGTAGACCACGACGATGGGCACCGAAGCGCCGGCCTTGATGGCCGCTGCACCAAGCGCGAAACCCACCACAGGGCCACCTGGCGTCAGCACACCGATCACATAGGCGATGGCGTAGCCCGCTGCGCCGGACCCTTCGCCCAGATAGGTCTCGGCCAGTTCCGGTGGCATTAGCGCGGCGACGAACCCTGCCCCCAAAATACCAACTGTCAATGCAGGCAAGATGGCCAAAAACTGGTCTTTGGCTTCGGTGAATCCTTCGCCAACCAGAGCCTTGTCGCGCCGCGCGGCCATCACAATCATCACCGCGGCGACCAGATAGAGCACCGCTGCAAAGCCGAGCGCGATCATTCTTCGATCTCCGGCCTGGGTTTGGTTTTATCGGCAGCGCGT
The DNA here is from genome assembly GCA_046290415.1 of Hyphomicrobiales bacterium. GTDB lineage: Bacteria > Pseudomonadota > Alphaproteobacteria > Rhizobiales > MH13 > MH13. The sequence continues at coordinate 54,015 of JBKAGN010000016.1, read as the reverse complement.
TGCTCTTCGGTTCGCCCGGGCAACATGCGCGCGGCGAGGCCACAGAGGATCGGCACGGGCAGAGAAATCAATGTGCGGAAAATCACGAACTCTGGCCCGAAAAACGATAGCTCCCAGACGATCGCGCGGTTGATGCCGATGGTGAGCCAAGCGGTGATGAAGGCAATCGTCGAGCCCCGATCCGCGCCGGACAGATAGAGCGCGGTGGCGATCGGAAAGATCGTCATCGGTCCACCGGGGATGATCGCGCCGGCAAGTGTCGCCACGAACAGACCCCTCAAGCCGGAGCGCTCGCCGATCCAGCGCGCCACCACTTCCTTGGGGAGCAGGATGCGCAGGAACGCCGCGACCAGAACCCCGGCGGCCACCTTGGGCAGGACGGTGAGCCAGAGGATGGCATCGTCGCGCAGGATCGCCACGAACCGCTCCCACCCGTCGCGCAGATAGACACCGAGCGCCGCGCCGACGGACAGCACAAGAATGAACAGGAACCCCACATCCTTGTGCAGCGGCTTGTGCGTCGGTCCGGCCATCAGGCTACCAACACGATGAGGATGATCGAGAGGCCGATCAGCACAATACCCACCACGTCACGCGGGCTCACCGATTCCTTGAAATAGAGCCCGCTTGTGAGCGTGGAGAAGATCAGTTCCACCTGCGCCAACGCCTTCACCAGCGCCGCCGTCTGCAAGGTGAGCGCCGTGAACCAGCCGATGGAGCCAGCCACACCCGCGACCGCAACCAACGCGCTCTCGCGCCATAGACCCAGCGTCTTGGTGATCTGGCCGGGCTCTCGCCAGCGCAACCATGCGCCCATGATAAGGGTCTGGACCAATGTGGCCGCCGCCAGCGTCCAACCGGCGCGGACAAACGCACTGGAGTCGCCCAAGGACAGCGATGCACCGCGATAGCTGACCGAGGCCATGGCAAAGCCAGCCCCGGCCGCGACTCCAAACAACACCGCCTTGTCGGCCAGGTTGAGCGCCCGCAAACCATCTTCTCGTCGTTTAAACGCCATCAGCGCGACGCCGGCGATACCAATCAGCACGGCCACCAACCCCCAAAGCGACAGCAGTTCTCCAAGCACGATGGCCGCGAACACCGCCGCCTGAAGCGCTTCGGTTTTTGAATAGGCCGTGCCGATGGCGAACGGTCCATGGGCAAAACTGGCCAGCAACAGATAGGTCGCACCGATCTGCGTCAAGGCACCCGACAGCAAGAACGCCATGAACGTCAGCGATGGCACCCCAGGCACCCAACCGGTCAAGCTTGAGACCAACAGCGCATAGGCCAGCGCCAGTGGAAAGGCGAACACGAACCGGGAGAAGGTTGCGCCGCCCGTCGACAGCCGACCTGTCAGCCGCTTTTGCAGCAACGAGCGAAGGTTCTGCAGAAACGCAGCAGCGATGACGATGGGAATCCAGAGAGGCATGTCCCTGGATGTTTATCACCTCATGCCCAACACGCACCATGCCCGGACGAGCATGGCTGCTATTCAAGCGGTAACCAGATCAATGAAGGTCAGTCCAAATCGCGATAGCTTATGAGCTCAACGTCGTGCTGGTGAACGGCATCAGCCACGCGCGGATCGGTCAAGACCGCAAGGCATGCCGCCCGATCCTCAGCGACGTCTTCATAGGCAACATGCCCCTGCGCACGCATCTCATCGGAGAGAACAGCGGGATGATCAACAAAGATCGAAGCGCCTGCCGCCAAGCTCGACAATGTCTCGACAAAGGACGCGACGCGCGGCTCAGCATCACGCGGGAACGGCGGATACCCGGCGACACGTGGCAGGCCATCCGTGCCCAGCAGGTCATCGCGCAAGTTGAAATGCTCTGCGAGTGCGCGAACCATTTTGCCCAGACGCGGATCGACGTCCTCAAAATGCCGGATCATGTGGGAACTGATGTGGCTCGATTGTGTAAACAGCCTTGTTCCCAGGTCGATCTGGGCGCGGAACTCCGCTTCAATCTCGGCGAGGTTCCATGCGCTCGGTTCAAAACTGGGGCGAAAGAACCCATGCTCATCGACCAAGGTCGGAGCATGCGTTAGCGGGCGCCATTTCACCCGTTCCCACTCGCTGGTCAGCGTCAGGTGAATGCCGATATCAACGCCGGGCAGGTTGGAAAATCGATCGGCCGCATCGCACACCCAAGCGCCCGGCATCATAATTTCAATCGATCGCGCGATACCATCGCGCACGGCACGCTCGCAGCCTTGGTTGGCCGCGAGGCTCGTGCCTGCATCATCGACGCGAACAAGAAGCCGGGCGTTGAATGACGTCAGAGGTTCACTCCGCCGGTTTGGGCGCTTCGTCTTTGGCCTTATCGCTCGATGGGCCTGGCTCATCCTTGCCCGCCGTCAGACGCGCCAGGAAGATGCCGCCACCGGTGAGCACGGCGCCCACCACATCGGAAATCAGGCTGCCTTCGATCAGGAACAGCGCCGCAACCAGGAACATGATCCGTGGCACCTGTGGCAGCCGACCGGTGAAGAAGTAGCCTTGCACGCCACCTGAGAGCAGGCACACGCCAATGGACGCCGTAACCAAGGCGCGCGTGATTTCCAGCCAGGTTCCGTCGGCCAACAGCGCCGGGTTGTAGAAGAACATGAACGGCACGATGAACGCCGCCAGACCGATCTTGAACGAGGTCACCGATGTGCCCATCGGATTGGCGCCCGATATCCCCGCCGCCGCGTAACTGGCGAGCGCAACGGGCGGCGTGATCGCCGAGACCACTGCGTAATAGAACACGAAGAAGTGCGCCGTCAGCGGGTTAATACCAAGCTGGATAAGGCCCGGTGCCACGACCGATGCCGCCACTGCATAGGCCGCCGTGGTCGGCATGCCCATCCCAAGCAAGATCGAGATGCACATGGCGAAGAACAGCGCCAACAACTGACTGGTGTCAGCCAGACCGAGGAGCAGCGAGGAGAACCGCGCGCCCACGCCGGTCAGCGAAATAACGCCGACAATGATGCCCGCACAGGCACACACGGCGATGATCTGGATCGACATCGTGCCGGCCAAATTGAAGGCTCGATAAATATCGCGCGGCGTCATCTTATTGGGCGACAACCAGGAGACCACGGCTGCAGCAGCGGTTGCCAGCGTGCCAGCCCGGATCACAGAGTAGCCCATGAACAGCGCCACGATCAGGATGATGATCGGCAGGAACAGATAGACGTGCTTGGCCAGTTCCTTGAACTTCGGCAGTTCGTCCTCGCGCATGCCGCGCATGCCGAGCTTGCGGGCTTCAAAATCGACCATGAAGAAGATCGAGCCGAAATAGAGCACCGCCGGGATGATCGCAGCGACCGCGATCTCGGTGTAGGGGATGCCGGTGATCTCGGCCATGATGAACGCGCCTGCGCCCATGATCGGTGGCATGATCTGCCCGCCGGTCGAGGCGCCAGCCTCAATGGCACCGGCCGACTTCGGCGGGTAGCCGATCTTCTTCATCAGCGGAATCGTCAGCGACCCGGTGGCCACCACATTGCCTGCCGATGTGCCATTGATCATGCCCATCAGGCCAGAAGCGAAGATGGCCACCTTGGCCGGTCCGCCGCGCGTGCGGCCAGCGGCGGCAAAAGCGAAGTTGACGAAATAATCGCCGACCTTTGAGGCCTGAAGGAAGGCGGCAAAGATGATGAACAGGATGATGTAGGTCGACGACACCGCCGTGGTCGGCCCGAGGATACCGGCATCGGAATAGACATGGCCGAAGAACCGCTGCCAGGTGTAGGCGTTCTGTACCGCCAGGATGCCCGGCAGAAGATGGGCGGTGAAGGTGTAGATCAGGAAAATGAACGTGATCGCGACCAGTGCCAGACCGGCCACGCGACGGGTGAGTTCCAGGATCAGCGCTGCGCCAGCAGTGGCAGCAAAGGCCACACCGATGGGTACAAACGGGGTGCCGACCGAGTTGCGGGCAGCAGTGCCGTAGATCGCCAGCAGATAGATCGCGGCAACGATGCCAGAAAGCGCCAGCACCAAATCACTGGCGGCAAAATGCTCGCGACCACGCCGCTCAACCCAGCTCAGCGCAATACCGCCCAGCGAGGCGATCAGCAAAGGCACGCCGAACCACATGACCTCACGGTCGTAGAGCGGTGTTCCCTCAAACGACGCCCAGGTCGGCAGGCCACCCATTTCAGGCAATGTTCCCGAAGCGACAGTGCGGGCAAAGTCCAGCGCCGTCACCAGCGAGATCAGCGCCGGGATTAGAAGCAGCAGCGCGGCAACGCTGATCGCTGGTGTGCGCTTGCCATGATTGGCGCTGTTGAACGGGTAGGCCGCAAACAGCAAGAATCCAAGGCCGAGCGCACCGGCGATATGGACGATGCGGAAATTCCAGGTTTCAAGCGGCAGTTGCGGCAAAAACGGAAGCTCGATCCCGGTGATGCCGGAGATCGAAATGCCGTTTAGCGCGATCATATGGAAGGAGGCGTAGACGACCGAGATAAAGCCGATCAGGGCAAGCGCCCAGCCTGCATACAGTCGGCGGTTGGGCTCGACGGCTTCCTCATCGACGCCTTCGGCCAGAACGATCGGGTCGGACAGAACCGGCTCGCGGATCATCGCCGCTTCGCGAATGGATTCATCGCTGACGCGCGGATCATGCGGCGGTAGAGCGGACTGGGTTGCGGTCCCGCCCTCGGCGGCGTCCTTGTCCATCTTATCGTTATCGCTCACGCCGGTTCCCCCCCAGGATTGTGGGCTTAGTCGTCATGGCCGGGTCAAGCCCGGCCATGACATAGTCTTTGACTGGATAGCCTTACATGGCCGAGTGGATCATGTCGTCGGCAATATCGGCGCCGGCGTTTTCTTCAAACCACTGGGCAGCACCAGGATGCCACATCATGACGGTGTTCTTGTCCCAGTTCTCAGGCAACGTGGAACGCGCCGCACGGTGGATGTTCACCATCCGCTCATTGTCGGACATCACGGTATCAACCACCGCATAGACGAAGCTCGCCGGCAGATCGCAGTTGGCGATAGCGAAGTTCCACATGGAAACCGAACGCGCGTCGCTTTCCAGCGTCGTGTAGGTGTCAGCAGCAATGTCGAATTGTGAGACAGGGAACGCCTCCATAATGGCAGCCTGCTCTTCTTCGGTGAACTCAATGATGTTCACGTCGGTCTGAACTTCAAGCTGCGACACGGCAGGCACAGGAACACCGGCAGCGAACGCGATCACGTCGAGCAGACCATCCTGAAGCTGCGAGCCGAGATCCGACCAACCGCCATTGCGACGATCGAAGTTGACGCCCAGCTCTTCCATCATACGCGGGAAGTAGGTGTCGGACGTCGACCCGGCAGGGCCGAAGCCGATACGTGCGCCATCAGGAATGTCGGCAATGGACTCAATGCCTGACGAGGAAAGTGCCGTCACCGAGAACGGTGTCTGGTACATCGGGAACATCGCGCAAGCGTTGGTCATTTGCAGGCCTGGCGCGATTGGGTTGGTGCCGTTGATCGATTCCGACGCCGGACCCATCGTGGTCATGCCGAACTGCGCATCGCCGGTGTGCACCAGCGCCATGTTCTGCATTGGGCCGCCGGTGACTTCACCGCCGCCGGAAATGCCAAGCTCTTCAGCAACAAGGTTTGCCCAGCCCGAACCGTAGGCGAAGTAGGTGCCGCCCTGTGAGGCAGTGCCCACTGTGAAGCTCTCTGGCCAGCCTTCGCGATCGGCATGATTGTCGGCATAAGCCGCGCCAGCGATGGCAACCGAAAGGGCTGCGGTGGTGGCGAGAAATGTAGCAAGTTTCATCGAAGATAATCCTCCCGTTAAGCCGATGTCTTCGGCTTGGTGTTTGCTCAAGTGAGCAGCATGAGATGGAAACTTTCGCCGCAACGGCAATGCCGATGCTGACGTAAATGGCCATTGATGCCCTCCCCAGAGCGGGGGCTGCATGAGCCGCATGCGTCGGAAATGCAATGCAGCCATGCGTTATGCGCCGGTCTAACCATTGATGATTCAAAAAAACGGGTGGGAATGGGAACATCGCCGCCTAGTTCGTGGGTGGATATCCACCCATTGGCGGCTCAAACCTTAACCAGCCTGCAAAAAGTCCTGACGCGATAGGCCATGCTTCTGCATCTTTTCATAGAGCGACTTGCGGGAAATCCCCAGCGCCTCATACGTTGCTTTGAGGTTCCCCCCATGGGCAGCGATGGCACCGGCAATGAGGTTTTTCTCATGCGCCGCCACCTGCTCGGCAAGGTTTGACGCCGCCGCCGGCAGCGCGTCATCGGTGGTCACAAGGTCCAGATCAAGGTCGAGCGCAAACCGGTCGGCGGCGTTGCGCAACTCGCGCACATTGCCAGGCCAGGACCGTGTGACCAGGGAGGCGAGCAGTCCGCCGGGCACATCTGGCACAGCCCGCTTGTAGCGCGCGCAAGCCTCGTGCACGAGCTGCATGAACAGTTTGGGAATGTCTTCGCGACGCTCACCCAAGGTCGGCATGCGCAGCGTCACCACGTTGAGCCGGTAGAGAAGATCGCTGCGAAAGCGTCCTTCGGCAGCCTCCACTTCCAGGTTTTTCTTGCTTGCCGCGATGAACCGCACATCAAGTTCAATGGGATCGTTGGAACCGAGCCGCGTAATCTGCCGGTTCTGAACCGCATGGAGGAGCTTCGCCTGCAGCGGCTGCGGCAGGCTGTCGATCTCATCGAGAAAAACCGTGCCCGTGCGGGCATGCTCGAACTTGCCGTAGCGTGCTCGCGTCGCGCCGGCAAATGCGCCGGCCTCATGGCCGAAAAGCTCGCTCTCGATCAATTCGGCTGGCAACGCTGCGCAATTGATGTGAACGAACGGCGCCTCGCTTCGCGGGCTGGCGCGATGCAGCGCGCGAGCGGCCACTTCTTTGCCCGTACCCGTTTCCCCGACGATCAGAACATCGGTGTCCGCCGCTGCCACCGCACGCACCTGACGGCGCAGATCGACCATCACTTCGCTGCGCCCGCCAAGGCGGGCTTCGACCGCATCGCGCCCACCGACCTGGCTGCGCAAGGCACGGTTTTCCAGCGTCAGGCGGCGCTTGTCCAAGGCGCGACGCACCGTTTCGACCAACCGGCTCGGCGCAAAGGGTTTTTCCAGAAAATCATAGGCGCCGTCGCGCATCGATTGGACGGCCAGGTCAACATCGCCATGACCCGTGACCAGAACGACCGGAAAGGCCGGGTCGATATCGAGGCACTGGCGCATCAGCGTCAGACCGTCCAGACCTTCCATGCGAATATCGGTGACGAGAATACCGGGAAAGGTGCGGCTGACATTGGCAAGGGCCGCCTCACCGTCGGACAGGCACGTCACGTCGAGCTCGGCAAGCTGAAGGCTTTGCTCCACGGCGAGCCTGAGATGCTCCTCATCATCGACGAAAAGGACGGTCTCCTCGCTCATTCGGCTGCCATACTTGAGGTGACAGGGGCTTCGGCTGCACGCAGCTCGATGGAGAATTCCGCCCCGCCATCCTCGCGGTTGCGCGCCCGCAGGCGGCCACCAAAATCCTCGACAATATTGTAGGAGATGGAAAGCCCAAGGCCGAGCCCTTTGCCCGGGCTCTTGGTGGTGAAGAACGGGTCGAACAGCTGCGCCAGCGCCTGCTCCTCCAGGCCTTCTCCCCGGTCGCGCACATGGATCAGAACATGGTTCGCGTTTTCAGCATTGACGGCAATCTCCAGCGATGGCTTGGGTTGGTTCTCCATCGCATCCAGCGCGTTGTTCAAAAGGTTGATGATAACCTGTTGCAAGCGCAACTGACCGCCGATCACCCAGACCGGCGCATCACGACGATCATAGGAAACCTTAGCGCCGGCCGTCTTGAACCGGGCTTCCATCAGGGCCAGCGCATCATCGATGGCATGGCGCACTTCGACCGGTCCGACATCCTCCTGCGGGCGACGGGCAAAATTGCGCAGATGGCCGGAGATGGCCGCCATGCGGTCCGCCATCTTGGAAATGCGAGACACATTCTCCCGCGCCTCGGGCAGACGGTCGCGATCTAAAAACGTCGCCGCATTGTCGGCGTAGGTTTTCACCGCCGCCAACGGTTGGTTGATCTCATGCGACAGCGCCGCCGACATTTGCCCCAGCGCTGCGAGCTTACCGGCCTGCACCAGTTCGCTCTGCGTTTTGCGCAGGCGTTGTTCGGCAGCACGGCGCTCCTCGACCTCGACAAGCAAGTTGGCGTTGGCGGCATTGAGGTCGGCGGTGCGCTCATCCACGCGCCGTTCCAGCATATCCTGCGCGGCGCGTTGGGCTTCCAACCGCTCCATGATCCTGGCGCGGCGTTGCAGCAGGCTCATCAGCACCAAGCCGACAAACAGAACGAACAGGACGAAAACCAGGAGGACGGTCAGCGCCTGTGCTTTGGCAGGCCCGGCGGGTACCAGGATCGATACCCGCCAGCCGACATCGTCCAGCAAGGTCGATGAGGTAACGAAGTCCTGTCGCGCGCCGCCATCCTCGATGCGCAGAAAGCTCAGCGTGTCGGTCAATCGATCACGCGTGTTGTTGAGCGGCACCAACTCATTGAGCGGATATTGCTGAGTGTCGGCGACCTCTGCCAGGACCTCCGCACTGAGGTCGGAAAGCGTGCGAAAGTGCCAATCCTCGCGGCTCGACATAAAAACGATGTCGTTCAGATCACTGACGATGATGTCGCTGGACCCACCGCGCCAGGCATCCTCAAAAGCATCGACCGTGAATTTCAAGGTCAGCGCACCGACAATCTGGCCATTGTCCAGAACCGGCGCGGCATAGAAGTAGCCGCGTTCCAGCGACGTCGTGCCCAGCGCGAAGTAGCGGCCGATCCCGCCAGCGATCGCTTGGGTGAAATAGGGTCGAAATGCAAAGCGCCGACCCATAAAGGACCGCTCTTTGAGATAGTTGCTCGTGGCGATTGTCAGCCCACCGGAGTCCAGCAGATAAACGTCCGAAGCGCCAAGGTCGTCTGCCGTCACACGCAGTTGCTCATTCACTTCCGCCTGCAGTTCATCATCACCGGGCTCCGCCAAGAGCTCGGCCAGGATTGGCCGCTCGCCGATCAGGCCGGGCAGCGGTTCAAAGCGTTGCAAGGCACCGCGCAAGCCTTCGACCGACAGGCGCAGTGTCGCGAGCCCTTGGTCGCCGGCCCGGATCAAAAACAAGCGCTCGACGCTCGGCAAGGCGGCAAGGCCAAGCGCAATCACGACCAGCAAGCCAAGCGCCAGCCGACCGCTGTCGGTCTTCAATATTCGGCGCTGGAGAGAGTGTTCTGCCATGGCCCAATTATGCTGATCTTCGCGGCCCTTGCCTAGCTGCCCTCATCGGAGGACTTTTTGTCAGACTTAACGAAGACGAGGACGAGAACAGTGCTGAGCAGGGCCAGCGCCAAAGCGATCCAAGCCAGGGTCGCATAGGCCTCCAAAGAGGCGAGCCGGTGCAACGTTTGATCATCGCCGCTGAGACCCGGTGCACCAGGCACAGCAAAACCGGGCAGTCCATCGGCGTTACCGTAGGCGAAAGCACCGAGCGGCGCGAACGCCGCCACCGCAAAAAGCCCCCCGGCGCGCGAGACAGCATTATTGATGCCGGATGCGACGCCCGACTGTGCATCACTAACCGCATTGATGATCGCCGTTGAAAGCGGCGGGATGCACAGGCCCATACCGACCCCCAGCACCACCAGCGATCCGCCAACCAGGATCAGCGACCCGGTTCCCGCTGCCAGGCTTGTCAGCCAAAATGAGACGCCGGCAATGCCGGCGCCGATCGCCAAAGGAAGCCGCACGCCGATCGAGTCGACCAAGGCGCCAACGCGCGGCGTGATCAGCGCCATCACGGCGGTGAACGGCAAGAACACCGATCCGACGGCCAGCGCGGAAAAATCATAGGCGCTCAGCAGCGTCACCGGCAGGAAAAAGAGCAGACCGCCAAGCGCGGCATAGAGCAGGAAGGTTGCCGCGTTCACTGCTGAAAATCCTGGGGCAGAAAACATGCCGAGCGGCATCATCGGATCGCCGGTGCGCCCCTCGTGCCAGAGGAACAGAGCGCAGGCCAGAAGCCCAAGCAGCACCAGACCAACGAGCACTGGCGTACCGAGTGCAATCTCTCCAAGCTCTCCCCCCTCGCCCATCAGCGTCAGCGAGAAGGCAAGAAGCCCAAGCGCGGCCACCGCGAGAAACGCGCCGATCCAATCAAGCTTCTGGGTCACCGTGCGATGCGCATCGTCCGGCACACGCGTCCAAAGCAGCCACAGCGTGACAGCAGCAATTGGCAGGTTGATGTAGAAGGTGGACCGCCATCCAAACGCATCAACCAACGCGCCACCCAAAATCGGGCCGATAGCCGCTGAAACCCCGGATGCCGCTGCCCAGATACCAACCGCGCGCCCGCGTTCCTCGCGCGGGTAGTAGGTAGCAATCAGCGCCAGCGAGGACGGCACCATCAAGGCTGCCCCCAAACCCTGCACCACACGCGCGCCAATAAGTTGACCGCCATTGAGCGCGATCGCGCAGGCCAGCGAGGCGAGAGCAAAGACAGCAATGCCCAGACCGAAAACCCGCCGCCGGCCAAAAACATCGCCAGCGCTTCCACCAACCAGGATGAAGGCCGTGAGCACCAACGTGTAACCGTTCACCACCCAACTGATCGCGGCCAGCGAAGCGTCCAGATCGGCGCGGATGGCAGGGGCGATGATGGCGACGATCGTGCCGTCGATGAAGCCGAGCGTGGAGCCGAGGATCGCCACCACCAACACGATGAGCTGCTGGCGTTTTGAACACGCCACATGGCTGATATTGGCCGGCGCAGCAACCGCGCCCTGCTGGGTAATCCCGCGCATCAAACGGCGCCTTTCTGCCAAGTCGCGTCGCGTCAGGCTAGTACGACGCCAGCCTGCTTGCTATCTTTTTCGCTGTCAGGCGTTTTGTGCTTTCCTGTTCCGCCATGCCGTGATGCTCATCCAAATGGGCGCAAAAAGCCTGCTGCCATACGCCCACACGGGCTCAAATGTATGGACCGACTGCGGTTTGCAAGTGAGAAGATTTGATGGATAGCGGAAGTCGCTGATATGTATCCGGCCTGTTTATCGACACGCGGGTCGTGGCCTTGATGGGAATACGCACGCGCCATTGATCTCATTAGCGGACAGGCATCTGGATGCCATCCGAGCCCTCAGATTTCGGGTGCGTTTGTTCATCCGTTCCATGCAGTCATCTCAGTCGCGAACGTAGTTTGAAGTTTTGGCGTATCAGATCGCCGTCACTTCAATTCGATGGGTGTCAAAGGCCTTTCCACTCCTCAATATGCTCCAGGCAATGCGCGCCAGTTTGTTGGCGAGCGCTGTAGCCAGTTTGTTCTTATGCATCCGCCTGGATGCTTCTTCCAACCAAGAGCCAAAGCTGAGTTTTGGCCAATTGTGGGGCCGCATCAGGATGATCTGAGCAGCCTGGACGAACAAGGTTCGCAGATACTTGCTGCCGCGTTTTGATATGCGCCCAAGGATCGTCTTGCCACCCGTGGAATATTGTCTTGGCACCAGTCCCAGCCAGGCTGCAAAGTCACGCCCTTTGTCGAAAGCCTCACCTGATCCAATCGCCGCTACCATTCCCGTTGAGATCAACGGACCAACACCGGGAATACTCATCAATCTCTGACAGTTGCCTTCACGCTTCGAGATCATCTCAATCTCGCCGGTCGTGCTTTTGATGCGCTCATCCAGCCACAACCAATCTTCATAGAGACCAACAATGATGTCGCTCATTCGGGGCGATATCTCATCCTCACGGTTCTTCAGGATAGCAAACAGAGAATTGCGCAAAGCGCTCGCACCAGTTCGAATGGTAATACCCTGCTCAATCAGAAAGGCGCGGATCTGATTGATCGTGGCTGTGCGCCTCGACACCAGTCGCGAGCGAACCCGATGCAAGGCCTGCAGATCAAGCTGATCCTGTGTCTTCTCACTAACACAACGCAGATTGGGGCGCAGCGCCGCTTCGGCGATTGCCTCCGCATCATTGTAATCGTTCTTCTGTCCCTTCACGAACGGCCTGGTGTATTTGGACGGGATGATGCGCGGCTCAAAACCAAGCTTGCGTAATGTACGACTGACAAAATGCGCACTCAGACAGGCTTCCATACCGACAATACAGCAAGGCAACTTCTCAAACGTCGAGACCAGAGCCAACCGTTTGATTTTCTGCCGCAGGACAATCTTGCCTTCGCTGTCAAAGCCAACGAGATGAAACACCTCCTTGCCAATATCAACACCGATGGAAACAAGACCTGTTAGATCACTCTTTGATTTCTTTGCCATGGGACAATGCTCCTGTTGCTAACAGGCAAAGTCTAAACGACCAGCCCGCATCTCCGAGGGGAGCAGTCGGTCCATCCCATTAGCGGACTACGGCTACGGCTGGTTGACCAGCCATTTTGGTGGCAGCGTTCGCCGCCAATGTCGTCTCGCCTGGTCACATTTCGGGCGAGCCAGACCGTGAACCGCTGCTTACGCCGCTTCGCGCCAGCGGTTTTCACGCACGAAGTCGATCAGTTCGTCCGACGGCATGGGGACCGCAAAGGCAAATCCCTGGAGCACATCGCAGCCAAGTTCGCGCAAAACGGCCACATGATCGTAGGTTTCAACGCCCTCGGCCACCACGCTGATACCAAGCGACTTGCCGATCTCGATGATGGAGGCGACAAGCTGGCGTTGGCTGGTGGAGGTGGAAATGGGTGCGATTAGGCGGCGCTCGATTTTCAAGCGTGCTGGGCGTAGCTGTAGCAGGCTGATGATGGAGGCGTAGCCGGTGCCGAAATCATCGATTTCGATCGCGATGCCGCGCTTGGTCAGTTGTTCAATGTTGCTGGCAACGATCTGGTTCTGATCATCCAGAAAGATCGATTCCAGCAGCTCAAACGACAGCTCGCCGCGTTTGATGGGCAGATCGTCGAGACGGTCGATCAATTCCGGGTCCTGCAACTGGCCAGCCGACACGTTCACCGATTTCTTCGGGATGTGAATGCCGGCGGCTTCCCAGCGGGCCGCCTGCCAAAGCGTTTCTTCCAAGATCGCTCGATCGATGAGCGGCACGACATTCAGCTCATCGGCGGTGTCGAGGAAGCTGTGCGGCGCCAGCAGACCGCGGGTGGGGTGATGCCAACGCGCCAGCGCTTCCACGCCGACAATATCGAGGCTTTGCGTGTCGAACTGCGGTTGGAAGTAGGGCAAGAATTCGCGGCGCTCCAAGCCGGTCAGGATTTCGTCGGCAAGCGTCTTGTTGGAGACGATTTCGGCCTTCAGCGAAGCGTCGAAGAACTCGTAGCGGTTGCGCCCACTTCTCTTGGCCCGGTAAAGGGCAAGGTCGGCATCGATCAGCAGTTGGCTCGGTGCCGCCTTGCCGCAGCCACCGTTGATGGCGATGCCGATGCTCGCGCCGAAGCGGCATTTGTGATTCTTGTACGGGACCGGCTGGCGCATCTGATCGATAACCCGGTTGGCGAGGATGGCCAAGGAGTCCTGGTCGACGGGCTGCGTGGTGGCGATCACGAATTCATCGCCGCCGACCCGCGCCACGAAATCGCCATCGCGCGTGTTTTCGCGCAGCACATTGGCGGCATGGACCAGCATCGCGTCGCCTGCAGCATGACCCAGCGTGTCGTTGATGTGCTTAAAGCGATCAAGGTCGATATGGATCAGGGCCGAGGGTGGTTTTTCGACGTCATCATTCAAGACCCGGTCGTCGAGGAACCGCCGGTTGGGCAAGCCGGTCAGGCTGTCATGAAGCGAGTTGTGCTCCATCTGCACGCGCGCTTCTTCAAGTTCGCGGTTGCGGATTTTGGCATCCTCGTTGGCCTGGATGAGTTTGGTCTTGAGCTCAACATCATCGGAAATGTCCCAGTTGACGCCGAGGATCCGCTGATGGCCGGAGGCGTCGATGTGCGAGGCGCCGATGGTGCGGATCCAACGCTCCTTGCCGTCGCCTCCCAGGACGCGAAACACCGAGTTGTAGGTGCTGCGCGAGGCGACAGCCTCTTGAAACTCCTCGATCGCCTGGGCGCGGTCTTCAGGGTGGAGCTTGTCTTCCCAATGATCGACGGCGTTCGGCGTCACGTGGGCGGGAATGCCGTAAAGCTCCTTCATTCGGTCATCCCAGCGCAGTTCGCCGGTGGTGAGGTTAAGCTCCCAGACGCCGATTTTTGAGGTTTCGAGCGCCAACTCCAGGCGCTGGGAGAGCAGCCGCATATCGTTTTCGCGGCGTCCGAGCTCGCGCAGATGATCGCGGTGTTGATCGTAAAAGTGGCCGGCGATGCCGATCGGCAGGACGATGAAAAGTGCGGCCAGAAACAGATATCCGCGAAACTGCAGCGCGTTGGGCGGGGTTTCTTTCCAACCGCCTCGCGGGATGGCGGCGATGCGCCAAGCACCGCTGGGAAGCGAGACTTCAGCAAACACCGGGTCTTGGCTCAAAACCTGCTGATCACCGAAGAACACAGAGGTGTCGGAAAGGTCCGCGTCGCGGCCCATCAGGACCAAGTTAATCGGTTGATCCTCATCGAACAGCCCGCTGGCCGCGTAAAGGCGGTCGACATCGATAACTGCGGAGACCAATCCCCATACGCGCTCGTCCACCTCGCCGCTGTTGACGAAGACCGGGAAACGCCCAATGAACCCGCGCCCGCCTTGCACCAGGTCGACCGGCCCGGCCAGGACCATCTGCTTGGACTCCAGCGCGGCAAGCGCGCCATCGCGCTGGGTGGGGTGGGTCGCATAATTGAGGCCGACGGCGCGCTCATTGCCGGCCAGCGGGTACATCATCTGGATGACCAGATCGGGCGCGGCGGCAATGTTACGAAGTTGCGAGTGTTCGCCGATCAGCGCGGAGGCGATGCGTTCAAAACGCGCCTGATCGATGTCGGGGTCCGTCGCGATGACCGCTACCAGGCCGCGCACCAGCTGGATGTTGCTGTTGATGTTGCTTTCCAGCTCGGCGCGCACATGGCCTAAGCTTTCAGCCACATCGGCGCGTGTTTGTTCTCGGTAGACGGCGCGGTTTTGATGGTCGGCAAAGTAACCGACGGCAACAGTCACGAGGAACGCGATGCCCGCTGCAATCAATCCCGGTCGGAATGACGTTTGGTTCACTGCGTTGCTCCTGAACAACTTGCGTGAGGAAACCTTTTGGCGGGCTTCCTTTGAAAGGAAGCCGGCTATCTGCCTGGCAGTGGACCAAGAAAAGGCTAAGAAAGCGTGAGTTTGCGGGCTTTGACCCCTGGCGTGGCGACCGATCGCCAAGAGAAGAGGTCAGATGCTGACGTCACCGTAGCGTGAACCGGCACGCGTCTTGCCAGATGTTTTTTGCCTTCTTGGCACGGCGCGCCGTTAGAGGGGCCAGACCACCAGAATGGTCGGCACCGCCACCGCGATAACAATCACTTCCAGCGCCAGCCCCATGCGCCAGTAATCGCCAAACTGATAGCCGCCCGGCCCCATGATGATGGTGTTGTTCTTGTGGCCAATCGGCGTGAGGAAAGCGCAGGAGGCCGCCACCGCCACACCCATCAGGAACGGGTCGGGGTTGGCGCCCAGCGATTGCGCGACCGAGACGCCAATCGGCGCGGCGATGAGCGCGGTGGCAACATTGTTCAAGAAGTCGCTGAGCGTCATGGTGACGACCATCAGCACCAGCAGGATCGCCCAGGCCGGCCAGCCTTGTGTGCCGCCGACAATGCCATCGGCGATCAGTTGTGTGCCGCCGGAGGCTTCCAGCGCGGCGGACAGTGGGATCAGTGAGGCGAGCAGTACGATCACCTTCCACTCGATCATAGCGTAGAAATCTTCGCCGCCCAGAAGGCCCATCGCGATGTAGGTGACCACGCAGGCGCCCAGCGCGATGGCAAGCGTGGTGACGCCCATGACGGCCAGGGCAATGGCGATGGCGAACGCCGCGATGGCGGCAAAGGCCTTGCGGCGCTGGATGACGTTGGTTTTCCGGTCAGCGATTGGATAGACGCCGAGCCAGGAGGCGACCTGGTCCATCCGGTCGTCCGGGCCGAGCAGCAAGAGCACATCGCCGGGCTTGATCGTCAGGCGCCGTACGCGGTCGCGGAAGCGTTTGCCCTCGCGCGAAACACCCAAAAGCGTGACGCCGTGACGCGAGAGCAGGCGCACCTCCATCTCCGACCGATTGGCGATGCGCGCGCCGTCGGGCACGATGGCCTCGATGAGTTTCAGGTTGGCGCCGCGCAGGCCGCCATGGCGTTCGGACCCGGCGAAATCCAGGTCTGCGGCGCCCATAAACGCTTCGATGGCTTTCGGGTCGCCTTCCAGCACCAGATAATCGCCCTTGCGCACCTCTTGCGTGCGCGAGAACCCCGGAAGGCGCTTGCCCCGCCGCACCAGGCCGAGGATCTGCACATCCTTCTCAACGGCGTCGGGATAGAGGTCGCGCACCATCTGTCCGATGATCTTCGACTCTTCCTTTACCCGCGCTTCGGCGACGTAGAGCCCGGCGTCTTCTTCCAGAGACTGGGTGCCATCGCGCTTGGGGATCAACCGCCAGCCGATCAGCGCCACGAACAGGATACCAACGATCGAAACGACCAGCCCGACGGGCGTGAAATCGAACATAGAAAACGCCTCGCCCAAGGCGTCCTGGCGATACTGCGCGATGACGATGTTGGGCGGGGTACCGATCAGCGTGATCATGCCGCCAAGGATGGTGGCGAAGGACAGCGGCATCAGCGTCAGGGAAACGGCGCGTTTGGCCTTGCGGGCGACGTCCATATCAAGCGTCATCAACAGGGCCAGCGCCGCCACATTGTTGATGACGGCGGATAGCGCCGCGCCGGCGACCGCCATGATCGAGATGTGGGTGGGCAGCGCGCGGTCGGGCGCGACGACGAAACGGGCGATCAGCTCCACCGCGCCGGAGTTCACCAGGCCGCGCGAGACGATCAGCACCAGCGCGATGATCACGACCGCCGGATGGCCGAAGCCGGCAAAGGCGTCGGCGGGTGCGACATAGCCGGCGAAAACGGCGATCAAAAGCGCGGTGAACGCCACCAGATCATAGCGGATCCGGCCCCAAATGAGGAAAGCGAACAGCACACCGAACAGCGCAAACAGAGCAATTTGATCACCGGTCATCGCATCCCGGATCGCATGACGGCCGGGCAAAGGGAAGGGGCCTAGCGTGGATAGACACGAGGTCACCCCCACCATGAAGCGTCATCCCGGCCATCGTGCATCGCGTGTAAGCCGGGATCAGTGCCTCAAGATTGTCCGCACCATGAACCGTCATCCTCGCCCTTGTGGCGGGGATCCATGCCTGAGACCTATCGGCATTCATCCTGGCAGCAAAGCGTTCACTGAAATGGATTCCTGTGACACGCACAGGAATGACGGCGGTGGGGAATGTAGTTCGAGCCTGGCAACCCGCCTCACCACGACGCTTCATCCTCGGGCTTGACCCGAGGATCCAACCGCTTGCGCCACGCTTTCAGCCATCCGACCAGTCGCTGTCTCCACGGTCGCGATGCCTTAAGATGAAGATGTGTCAGACGAGCCTGCACAGCGAGTTCTGCCTCTTTTTCCAAAAACATCCGGGCTCCTTTCTCGGCCCCAGTGTGCAATGCGTCTGCCCCCACCTCTTTGATCACCCCATCGAGGAAGGCGATTGCCAGCTCTTTCTTCCCTGCCGCATCACCGCCTTCAGCGATCGCCTTCAAGACATTGTTGGCGCTTTCAAAACTGTCCACCGTCGCCAGTCTTGATGGTAGGTCTTCCAGCGGCCCTTCATTGGGTATTTCGTCGGCGATGGTCTCAATGGTTGTTGGAACCTCTGGGTTGATCAGCTCGGCTCCCAAATCCGAACGCATAGCCTGTGCAAGTACCGTGAGGTCTTCTCGCGCAGCTCGACTGTCTGTCCCATCAAGAGCAGCGCTGAAATCACTTCGGCGGACCTCTCGCCTTTCAGCGAACCTGTCTAATGCTTCGGTTAAGCCTTCAGTGAGTGTTGTGTACGAGTCCGCCAGAAAATCTGGCCATTGCTCTTGGACAGTTTCTAGATGTCCCAGCATTGTGGCCTCGCGCCGTATAAGCCTATTTAGCTCAGTTGCGTTGGGCAGCGAGTTAGGGATCAGTTCGGCAGTGCGGCGCATGTGGTTGGCAGGTCGATCATCGATATTGGCCTCACGGTCCAGTTCCGCCGCCAACTCAACAAGCTCTTCCTTGATGGCCTGAAGCGCAGCGATCTGCGACTGCTGCTCAAGTTCAGCACCAACAGGCGTCAGGTCATTGACAACAAGGCCGTTTTTCCAAACAGCACGCACGGATGAAAAGACCTGTTCCGGCGGGTTGTTGGTCGTTTCGCGCTCACTATTGCGTTCTCTCTGGTCCCGCTCTGTTTCCCGCTCGATGATCGCTCTGATCTTGGCATTGACGTGGGCCGGGCCTTGTTCCCAGTCCTCCTCATCAATCTCAAGAACGCGGGCGACTTCGATACGTTCGTTAGCGGCAGCGGAGAGTTCTGGATGGGTTGGTCCGCCACGCAATCGTGCGTCGTACCAGTCGGTCCAAACTTCCCAGTCTTCCTTAAGTGGGACGAGCTCCTTACACAGATTTTCCCAACGTGAAATTGAAAGGTCCGGTGTCTCACCTGGCCACAAGCGCTTTCGTGAGACATCTTTGCCGAGCTGAAGGGACTGTATGTCAACGAGGTTTGATTTCCACGCTATTTCACTGTCGATGGCTTTGGCAGCGACGACAGAGGCAGCCCTAGTAGCAGAAATGGCCATCGGCCTTATACTGCTTAACGAGTCCGCTGCATGGGCCGCAGAGTAAGCTGCATCGACAACTGGGCCAGGCCCGGTGACATTAAGAGCGTAGCTGCCCGCTTCTATTGCGGTTCTGGCGGCGCGCTCTGCAGCTTCTCGTAGAGCAGAATGATAGACGGTTTGCTGCCATGAGCTTGTCCATGCAAGAGATATAGCTCTAAGTGCCGGTAGGAGCACAAGTGCTCTGTTTTCAGTTGGTTGAGTGAACAACAACGCATCAAAGACAGGGACAACGCGAAGCGCAGAGCGAGCTGCTATTGCAATTATCTGGTCGTTGCCGCCCTCGAGGCCCTCAAGGTCATCAAAAAAAGCTTCAATAGTCGCTTCAGATTTGTTGAATGAATCTAGCAGGATCGTGTTTCCAACGTGTCAGTACTAAACCCTTCTCTCCACCATCATCTTCTTGATTTCAGCAATCGCCAGCGCGGGGTTCAACCCCTTTGGGCAGGCCTGGGCGCAGTTCATGATCGTGTGGCAGCGATAGAGCCGGAACGGGTCTTCCAGATTGTCGAGCCGCTTGCCGGTTTCTTCATCGCGCGAGTCGATCAGCCAGCGATACGCCTGCAAAAGAACCGCCGGGCCAAGATAGCGGTCGCCGTTCCACCAATAGCTCGGGCAGCTGGTCGAGCAGCAGGCGCAGAGGATGCACTCGTAAAGCCCGTCCAGCTTGGCGCGGTCCTCATGGCTCTGCTTCCACTCGCTCTGCGGCTGCGGCGTCGCCGTTTGCAGCCAGGGCTCGATGCTCGCGTGCTGGGCGTAAAAATTCGACAGGTCCGGCACCAGATCCTTGATCACCTGCATGTGCGGCAGCGGGTAAATCTTCACCGCGCCCTTCACCTCGTCCATGCCCTTGGTGCAGGCGAGCGTGTTGGTGCCGTCAATGTTCATCGCGCAGGAGCCACAAATCCCCTCGCGGCAGGAGCGGCGGAAGGTCAGCGTTGGATCGACATTGTTCTTGATCCAGATGAGCGCGTCGAGCACCATCGGGCCGCAATCGTCCATATCGACATAATAGGTGTCGATGGCCGGGTTGTCCTCGTCGTCCGGGCTCCAGCGATAGATGCGGAACTCGCGCACATTGCTCGCGCCATCGGGCTTGGGCCAGGTTTTGCCCGTGCCCATCTGCGAGTTCTTCGGAAGTGTCAGTTGAACCATGGTGGTGTCCACTCTTGTTTGGCCGCTTTTGACGGCCGTTGGGCTTCCGCTCCGGTCCTTTGGCGTTTGCTCTGGTCTTTCAGACCAACCGCGCGCGGCCCGACTGCTTCAGCCCTGTTCGTTCCTATCCCAGGCAGCTCAGGCCGGCATTGACCATCTGATTTTGCACCATCTGGGCGTCTTCATTGGTGAAACCGTCCAGCGTGCGCACCAGCGCCTCATCCTCGGTCAGGAGGGCCAGCAGGAAGGTTTGCTGATCGGTTGTCAGGGTCGCCGCTGCATCCTCTTCGATGCAGGCGCAGACGGTTTCGGTTTCGTCCATTGCCTGCATGCAGGCCGCCGTGATCTCGCCCGACATGGGGCCTGTTTGCGCCAAAGCCGGAGCTGTGGCGCTGGCAAGCAAGATGGCAAAAAGGGGTGGGAGAGTTCGCATCATTTTCCTCTGCCCGTTTCGCTCCGTTCGTTCCGAACGACCGCTGAACGGGTTAGTACACCCGCGCTTTGGGCTCGATATACGCGATGTCGTTGGACATGGTGTAGGTGTGCACCGGACGGTCATCCAGCTTCACCGTTTTCTCGTCCACATCGACAAACGCCAGCGTGTGCTTCATCCAGTCCTTGTCGTCGCGCTCGGCGTAATCCTCGCGGGCGTGGGCGCCACGGCTTTCCTTGCGGTTGGCCGCCGATTCCACCGTCACCACGGCCTGGGAGATGAGGTTCTCATATTCCAGGGTCTCGATGAGATCGGTGTTCCAGATCAGCGAGCGATCGGTGGTCTTGATGTCGTCCGAGGCCGCCCAGGTGGCGTTGATCAGTTTCACGCCTTCATCGAGCACATCGCCTGTGCGGAACACCGCGCAGTTGTTCTGCATGACGCGCTGCATTTCCAGGCGCAGATCGGCGGTGGAGCGCGAACCATTGGCATAGCGCGCGGCGTCAAGGCGCGAGAGCGACATGTCGGCGCTGTCTGCCGGTAGCTCCGGATGCTTCTCCCCGCCCTCCAGCGTTTCGGCGCAGCGTGCGCCGGCGGCGCGGCCGAACACCACCAAATCAATGAGGGAGTTTGAGCCCAAACGGTTGGCGCCATGCACCGAGACGCAGGCCGCCTCGCCAATGGCCATCAAGCCAGGCACAACGGTGTCGGCATCGCCGCCGACCTTGGTCAGCACCTCACCGTGATAGTTGGTCGGGATGCCGCCCATATTGTAGTGGACCGTTGGCAGAACCGGGATCGGCTCTTTGGTGACGTCGACGCCGGCAAAAATGCGGGCCGATTCCGAGATCCCTGGCAGGCGCTCGTGCAGAATGTCCGGATCGAGATGGTCCAGATGCAGGAAGATGTGGTCGCCGTTTTTGCCGACGCCGCGACCCTCGCGGATTTCCATGGTCATCGACCGCGAGACAACGTCGCGTGAGGCAAGGTCCTTGGCGGAGGGGGCATAGCGCTCCATGAAGCGCTCGCCTTCGGAGTTGACCAGATAGCCGCCTTCGCCGCGCGCACCTTCGGTGATCAGGCACCCAGCGCCGTAAATGCCAGTCGGGTGGAACTGCACGAACTCCATGTCCTGGAGCGGCAGCCCGGCGCGCAGCACCATCGCGTTGCCGTCACCGGTGCAGGTGTGGGCGGAGGTGGCTGAGAAGTAGGCGCGGCCATAGCCGCCGGTGGCGAGCACCGTCTTGTGGGCGCGGAAACGGTGGATCGAGCCGTCTTCCATGCACATGGCGACCACGCCACGGCAGGCGCCTTCGTCCATGATGAGGTCGATGGCGAAATACTCTATGAAAAATTCAGACGAGTTGCGCAGCGCCTGGCCATAGAGCGTGTGCAGGATCGCATGGCCGGTACGGTCGGCAGCGGCGCAGGTGCGCTGGGCTGCTGGGCCTTCGCCATACTTCGTGGTCATGCCGCCGAACGGGCGCTGGTAAATCTTGCCCTCTTCGGTGCGCGAGAAGGGCACGCCCCAATGTTCCAGCTCGTAAACGGCTTCGGGCGCGTTCTTGCAGAGATATTCGATGGCATCCTGGTCGCCAAGCCAGTCGGACCCCTTGACGGTGTCGTACATGTGCCAGCGCCAATCATCCTGGCCCATATTCCCAAGCGCCGCCGAAATGCCACCCTGTGCCGCCACCGTGTGCGAGCGGGTTGGAAAGACCTTGGAGATGCAGGCGACTTTCAGGCCAGCCTGCGAGGCGCCAACAACGGCGCGCAGACCGGCGCCGCCAGCGCCAACCACGACCACATCATAGGTGTGGTCAGTGATGGGATAGGCAGACCCGTTGGTAGCCGGACCGTTACCGGACTGTGCAGCAGAACCGTTTGCGGTTTCAGTTGCCATGAAGCGCTAGCCTCCGAAGCTCATTGTCAAAATCGCGTAGATGGATGCTAGCGCGATGAGAATGGTGAAAAAGGTGTTGGCGAGGAGCGCCAGAATCTTGGTCAGTTCGTTGTGCACATAGTCTTCGATGATGACCTGCATACCCAGGCGCATATGGATTGCGCCGGAAATGATGACCAGGAGCATAATGATCGCGACCAGCGGCGAGCCCATGATGGCAACGAAGCTGGCGTGGCTTGCATCCTGCAGGCCGATGACCATGACCACGAAGAACAGAAGCAGTGGCACGTTGGCGAGCGCGGTGACGCGCTGACGCCAGAAGTGATCGGTGCCTTCCTTGGCAGACCCAAGGCCGCGAACGCGGGAGAGGGGGGTGCGCATATCAGCCATGATCTCGCTCCTTAAACCGCGTAGCCGATGATCCAGAGGATCAAGGTGAGGGAAAGGGATCCGGCGAGCGTTGCGCGAGCGAGCCAGTTGCGGCTTTTCGCGTCCAGGCCGCGCCCCGTGTCCCAGATGAAATGGCGAATGCCGCCGAGCATGTGGTGCATCAGCGCCCAGGTGAAGCCGAACAAGATCAGCCGTCCCAGGAACGAGCCGAACAGGTCCATCGCCGTGTTGTAAGCCTCCGGTCCAGAGGCGCCTGCGAGCAGCCAGTAGACCATCAAGATGGTGCCGAAATAGAGCGCCGTCCCGGTGATGCGATGCACGATCGACATCAGCATCGTGAACAGCATCTTGTAGACCTGGAGATGGGGTGAAAGCGGCCGATTGGCCCGCGTATCAGTGTTTGCCATGGCGCGTTGACGTCTAACCTGCTGGCGGTTGCCGGGAACCTGTTGAAAGTTGCCTGCGCCGGTGGCCCAAGATGGACAAGCGCACGACGTGGCAATGTCGCAATTCATGCGAACTGCTTCACCGGTTGTAGCGTTGATACCGGAGTCGGTCGAGCCGACCAAGGTCGAAACCGGACGGGGTTTTTCGTCGCGTGGATATTACGCTTACGTAAACGTTAGATTGGCGGTCTGCCAGGATAGAGACAAGGGACTGTCCTGCGTCTCAACCGCGCTGGGAAATGCAACGGTTAGAGCGTGGTCCAGAGTTGAAAGAGCAGCCCGATTGCGAGCGATCCTGACAGTGCAATTATCAGATAAAGCGCAAAGACTTGGCGTTTGACCAAGGCCCAAACGGCAATCGCTGCTGGAAGTGAGGTCACGCCGCCGGCAACCAGGAAGGCGAGCCCGGCGCCAGGTGCCATGCCTTGGCCGATCAGCCCACCAACCAGCGGCAAGGCCGCATAACCATTCAAATAGGCTGGCACGCCCACAAGGGTCGCGATGGCAATGGGCGCGATGCCCGTGCCGCCGACCGATTGTGCGACCAGATCAGCCGGCAACCAGGCCAACATCAGGCTTTCCAGCAGGAAGGCGAGGGTCAGCCACTTGGCCAGGAACAGCGTGGTCTTGATGCCTTCGCGCACGAACTTGGCAATGCGCTCCTCGTCCTGCCAGAAGGCCCAGACGACCGGCTTGGCGGTGCGCACTTTTGCGCCGCCGCATCCACCATTGCCGACGCCTTCGCGCAGCGGATCGGCAAGGCCGCCGGTTCTGGCAAGGCCGTGCACCACAAAGCCGCCAAAAAGGCCAAGACCGATGGCCGCCAGCGTTTTGGCGACCGCGAACTCAAACCCCAAAACGCCTGTGGTCAGCACGAACATGGATGGGTCCATCACAGGCGAGGCGAGCCAAAAGGCCATCACAGCCGACAGCGGCACGCCCATCGCCAGAAGCGCCGCGATCAGCGGTATCACGCCGCAGGAGCAGAACGGCGAAAGCCCGCCAGCGGCCGCCGCGATGAGGATCATTAGAGCAGGAGAGCCGGTGAAGGCGCGGGCGATCAAGCCATCGGCGCCGGTGGCGCCGGCATAAGCGGCAATGGCAATCGACAGCACCAGGAAGGGGGCCACATCAACCAGATTTTGCAGCGTGAAGCGCGCGCTTTCCAGGCCCTGCTCCGGGAGGAAAATGAGCAGCGCCACCAGAAGGCCGGCGGAAAAAAGCCAGACCTTTTCCTTGGTCCAAAGGCGCTGCGCCAGATCGGCGGTTGCGGAGCGAACATTGAGGACGAGATCGGTCACGCGGCTGTCCTGACGACATAGGCAAGAGAATGGGCGAGAGAGAGGATGCTTTGGATCATCACGCGGCGTCCTGATCGGTGTTTCCATGATCGGCCAGCGAGACGCCGACGCAGCACTCGGCCGTCAAAAAATCCACCGTCTGGCGCATTGCCGCATAATCCACTCGGTTGATGATCTGACGTCCGCGCCGCTCCTGGATCACCAAGCCGGCATCGACCAAGGTTCCCAAATGGTGGGCAAGCGTTGAGGCTGCTTGGCCGAGGTGGAGGCCGATTTCACCGACATTCAGGCCGGCATCGCCGGCGCGCACAAGCAGCCGAAAGATCGCTAGGCGGGTTTCGTGGCCAAGGGCGGCGAGGGAGGCGGCGGTGGCAGCATGATCGTTCATGTGCTCCAAAAAAACTATAAAACTAGTTATGTCAAGGTAATGCGATGGGTTGAATCGGCGTCTCTACAGGCGCCAAGTGCATGATCTTGAATCGCCCGTGTTTGTTCTTTGTTGGTGAAATGCCCGCACCTTAGTGGGCATGAACCCCTGGAAACGACCCGCTGACATCATCGCTCTTGAACCTCGGCTTGCTAGAAGGCGTCGGGCCCGAAGCCGCCGTAGGACCACCGACCGGCTTATCCTCTGGGCGGTTGCTGGTCTGATGATGGGCATGATGATCGTATCGGCGGTGTTGAACCGCGAGGCAGTTTTCGATCATCTGCGCGACTCGGTTGTATCCGTCCTTGAATGGCACGCGTCGCGTCAGCCGGCGATGGAACGTCTGGACATGGCGATCTGTGCACGCGCGAGCGACCCGACATGCGTCATCGATGGCGATACGATCCGTCTGGACGGCGAGCGCATCCGGTTGCTGGCCATCGATGCGCCGGAACTGTTCAGTTCGCGGTGCGAGGCTGAATACGGGCTGGCGATGCTTGCGCGTGACCGTTTGGCCGAGGTTTTGTCCGAGGAGCCTTGGCGCGTGGTGCGCGACGGCACCGATCGCTATGGCCGGACGCTTGCCAAACTCCGCTTGGAGCGTGGCTGGGCCGGCACCATTCTGGTGCGCGAGGGTTTGGCGCACTGGTGGGAAGATCGCCGGAGTTGGTGTTGAGGCATCGCGACACAGGCTCTGGTGCTATGCGTTACGTCTCTTACATGATGGGATGGCATGATTGTGCCGCTTCATCGACGTCTGACGCATAGGAAACCCCATGGCTGACCCCGCTCTCTGGCTCGTTATTGGCGCGACATCCGGCATTGGGCGCGAGGTTGTGCGCCAAGCGGCCGAGGCAGGCCTGCGCGTGCGCGCTTTCGGGCGCAGCGCCGAGGAGGTTTGCTTCGAGGAGGGCATCGAACCGTTCAAAGGCGATGCGCTCAACGCCGAGGATGTGGCCCGCGCCCTGGAAGGCGTGGACGTCGTGGTCCAGACGCTGGGCGTGCGCGAACGACCGGCGATGATCTGGGAAGAAGAGACGCTGTTCTCCAAGGCAACGGCGATCCTGCTGCCGGCCATGGAAACGGCTGGCGTGCACCGTCTGATCACCGTCACGGGGATTGGCGCGGGCGAGGGCTTGCAGCATATGAGCCTGCCGGCGCGCATGGCGCAGCAAGCCGTGCTTGGCCGGGTCTATGACGACAAGACGCGCCAGGAAGAGATGATCAAGTCCAGCGACCTTGACTGGACGCTGGCCCGACCGGGCCTCTTGACCGGCGGCAGACTGACCGGTCGCTACAAAGCGCTGACCGATCCGGCGTCCTGGCATATGGGCATGATCTCGCGCGCCGATGTCGCCCATTTCATCCTGCGTGCCGGGCAGGAGGGTGGTTACAGCCGCGAGACGGTTGTCCTCATCTGAGGCCGTTGGCTGCGTTCGGTCTCACCAGCGCGGTTTGACGATAAATTTGCAGGTGAAATGGCGCATCTGTTTCGGCTCCCAGGCGATTGCAAAGCCGCGCAGGCGACCGAGTTCCTCTTTCAGCAATTCAAAGGCTTCGACGATGTAGTCGGCGTGCGACTGGGTGTAGGTGCGTCGCGGGAACGCCAGCCGCACCAGCTCCATGGCGGCGGGTTTTTCTGAGCCGTCCGTTTGCCGACCGAACATGACGCTGCCGATCTCGCAGGAGCGGATGCCAGCAATCTCATAAAGTTTGCAGGCGATGGCGTGGGCGGGGTAATCCAGCGGGTTCATGCTGGGCAGCCATTGCTTGGCATCGATGAACACGGCGTGTCCGCCAGCCGGTTTGACCACCGGGACGCCCATCGCATCGAGCCGCTCGACAATGTATTCGTTGGTGCGGATGCGGTACTGCAGATAGTGCTCATCGACGATCTCGGTGAGGCCCTCGGCCAGCGCTTCCAGGTCGCGTCCGGCCAGGCCGCCATAGGTCGGAAAACCCTCGGTCTGGATCAGTTTGACGCGGGCTTGTTCAGCCCAGTCGTCATCGTTGAGCGCCAGCCAACCGCCGATGTTGCCGAAGGCGTCTTTCTTGGCGCTCATGGTCATGCCATCGGCGCTGGCAAAGCAGTCGCGGACGATGTCGCTGATCGAGCGGTCGGATTGGCCGGGTTCGCGCTGCTTGATGAACCAGGCGTTTTCCGCAAAGCGACAGCCATCAATGATGAAGGGTTTACCGTGCTTGCGCGCCAGATCGGCTGTGGCGCGAATATTGTCCAGGCTCACCGGCTGGCCACCGCCGGCATTGTTGGTGATCGTGATCATGACCGCCGGCACCGCATCGCCCTTGTCGGCCAAAAAGGCGTCCAGAGCCTCCAAGTCCATGTTTCCTTTGAACGGGTGCAGCGATTGGCTGTCGCGTCCCTCGGCGATGTTGAGATCAACGGCCTGCGCGCCGCTGGCTTCGATGTTGCCGCGCGTGGTGTCGAAATGGGTGTTGGAAGGGATGGTGCGCCCCGGTCCGCCAATAAGCGCCATCAGAATGGCTTCGGCGGCGCGGCCCTGATGGGTCGGGATGATGTGCTTGAACGGCATCAAGTTCTGCACAGCCGCCTTGAAGCGCTCAAACGAGGGCGAGCCGGCATAGCTTTCATCGCCCTGCATCACCGCTGCCCATTGCTTGGCGCTCATCGCGCCGGTGCCGCTGTCGGTGAGCAAATCGATCAGCACGTCATCGGATTTCAGGGCAAAGAGATTGTAATGCGCCGCGGCCAGCTTTTCTTCGCGCTCGGCGCGCGTCGTCAAGCGGATCGGCTCGACCGATTTGATGCGGAAGGGCTCAATGATGGTTTTCATCTGGGTTCTCCGGTTTGGTGACCCGGAAATCCGCAGTGTCGCTTTCCGGGTAGCGCTGCGGTTGCCTCCTGAAACGGAATGCCGCGCTCAACGCCGAAAAATCATTGCCTGTTCTGGCTATAAGCCTTTTTCAAAGGTGTAAAGGGAGCGCTTTGCCTTTGGCGCCATCGTCTCCTCGGCGCTGTTTCGTTATGTCGGATTTGCCTTATGGACCTTGCCGCCTACGGCTTGATGTTTGCCTCTGCCTTTCTGGCGGCGACCGTTTTCCCGGCGCAGTCCGAGCTGGTGCTGATCGGCTTTTTGACCGCCGGCGAGCAGTCGGTGATTGCCATGCTGCTGGTTGCCAGCATCGGCAATGTTCTCGGTTCGGTGGTGAACTATTATCTCGGGATCGGGATCCAAAGCTTTCGCGACCGGCCATGGTTTCCCGCAGGTGAGGCCCAACTTGCGCGGGCGCGGACCTTTTATCACCGCTGGGGCCGGTGGTCGCTGCTGCTTGCCTGGACCCCCATCATTGGAGATCCGCTGACTGTGGTCGCCGGCGTCATGCGCGAGCCGTTGTGGAGCTTTCTGGTGTTGGTCACGATCTCCAAGGTCAGCCGCTATCTGGCGTTAGCGGCGATCACGCTGCAGCTGGTGTGAGCGTTAGATCGGCAACAGAAAGTGCTTGATGAAGCGGATGATGCCCGTCGTTGTTCCGCCCTCGCGGGTGGGCGATGTGTCGCGCAGATAGTGGCCGCTCTTGTCCCAACACAAATTATAGCTGCTCAGAAACGTGTTGCGAATGTCGAGCTTGGCATCGACGAAAAAGCGGATGGGTGCTGTCCAGGCTACAAGCAGAGCTGGGTCGAACGGGCGGTTGCCGGAACGTTCGGCGCTCGTCACCGGTTTGGCTTTGGTTTTCAAGTAAAGCGTGCCCGGACCTTTGGCATAGTAGTGGAAGATGCGGCCAAAATAGAGCGTCGTCACACTCATTGAAGCCAGCCGACCAAACTCGACCGTCTCTGAAAAACCGACCAGGTCAGGGAAGCGGAAGAAGACACGTTCGCCGGGCTTCAAAGTCCATTCGATTAGCTGGTTGGGCGCCTCGACATTGAGCTTCACCGAATGGTCGGTTCGCGCGGTGCGTTTGCCGGGCACATGCAGGAACGAGAAACGGCGCGACAGCAATCGGGTGATCAAAAACCGGAAACCCAATACGAAGCTGCGCGCTTTCTTCGGACCAGAAATCTGAATGCTTCGGTAGACATAGAACCGATCATCGCGGACATCTTTGCGAACGAGGATTTCGGTCTTCTTGACCTTCAGTGTGCCTTGACCAGGCTTGGTTGGATCGTCGGTGAAGGACGCCGATAGGCTGTGCTTGCCCGCTGGGTCGAACAGGACGCGCGCGAAAACCATGAGAAAGGTCTTTAGCAAAATGATGCCGCTGTAGAGCAGCAGAAGGTACGAAGCAAAGCGGTAGATGGCGAACGCGCCATTGTTGGCCGTTTGCGTCGCGCGCTTGGCCCGTTCCAATCGGCTCGCCACCACGGCGCGCGCTGCTGTCTCGTAGCCTTCCACATCGCCTTCGAACTCAGCCGCCAGATCGTTCAGCTCTTGATCGAGGTCGCGGATCGCTGCCGTGCGCGATTTTTGGTAGGACGAATTGGCCATGGATCGCAGGCCGTTGGCAATCGGGCAGACGATGATGTCGATGCCACAGCGCTTGTGGCGCGTGCCCGGCAGGCGACCGGAGGTGCTCTCATCGATACGCCCAACGATCGCATTTGGCGCATTGTCGGTGGCATTGTTTGAGCTGCGCACGGCATCATCGATGGCTTGATTGAACTGGCCCTCCATTTGCGCATATTGCGCGTCAAGGTAGGTCTGTAGCGTGCTCTCCAGCGTCGCATCGCCACGCGGCAGGCAACGTCGCTCGATCCGCGTCCCGGAGCTTGTCAGGATTTCAACCTCAAGCACGAAGTCTGGCTCGAGCTGACACATGAGTGCGTGTTCAACGCGATCAGCCAGCATGGAATAGACGATTGTCATCGCGCCGAAGACTGCTAGCACCGGCCACCACAAGAGGACCGTTGGCTTGAAGATTTCCCAGACGCGTCTCGGCCCCAACGTCTTGGCCATCGTTCGGTTGTCGCGGTAGGCCATGAAGAGGAGCCGCATCAGCGCGATCGCGAAAATGAACACGGCCGCTTTGCCGAAGGAGGGTGCATAGCCGTTCAGCACTTGTCCGAGCACGGTGAACGGCTCGCCTGGCCAGGGGGAATCGGCTGGCAGGCTCGCCATCCAATAGACTTCGGTGATGCTGTAGATGGTTGCATCGGCGAACAGCAGCGCGGTGAACGCTAGGAAGGACGGCGACAGGATTCGCCCGTACACCACAAACAGCAGGCTTATAACCGTACAGAGGGCGACATAGAAATAGTAGAGCGGCAGGTATGCGAAGTCGGCCGCGCTGTTGTCACTGAAAAGAAACAAGAAACAGCTGATTGCCAGCGGCACAGTTGCGAACGCGAAGACCTTGGATCGGAGTGTCCAGGCCAGTGCGACCATCACCACCGTGCAGACGGTGTAGAGGCCCAAAGGCTCGACAAAGACACTGCGGTGTTCGGCCAGCAAATAGTTCGAGCCGTCCGACAGGCCGAGCCATCCGAGTATCGGATGAGAATTGGTTCCCGTGATAATCGGAACCCAGGATAAGAACGTCAGGAACCAGGCGATCTCTGTAAGGGTTTCGCGGTTCGCAAAAGGCTCTGTTCGTCGGCTGAGCTTCGACGCCTGTGCCGATGTCGCCTCTTGCATGCTCTACACCTTCGCGGAGAGTGTGGTCACCGATCAAGGCACCATGCCCGGCCGGTGCCCTGTGGTGCCAGCACGATGATGGGCAAAGGTTAGCGCGATGTCGATGCGGCGCAGCGCTTTTTCAGAATCTCGACGTTCATTGGCTGAGCTTTGGGAGGCCACAACAAAAAGCCCGGCTGGTAAGCCGGGCTTTTTGTTGTTTTGAGATGAAGGAGTGGAGCTAAAGAACCGCTTTGACTTCTTCCAGCTGCGCCAGTCGGGTTTCGGCGGCCGTTTTGGCGGCATCATCCTTGGCGTCGGCGACGTCCTCTCGGGCGTCCTGAATGGCCTGGTCCAGCGAGTTGACGTCCATATCGGCCACGCGCTGCGCCTCTTCGGCCAGCAGAGTCAGGCCGCCTGGGTTGGCATCGGCGAAGCCGCCGCGCACAAAGATGCGGTCAGACGAGCCGTCGGCCATTGTCACTTCCAGCACGCCGGGTTTCAGCGTCGACAGGAACGGCGCGTGGTTGGCGAGCACGGTGAACTGGCCCTCAGCGCCGGGCACCACGACCTGCGTCGCCTCGCCGGAGACGAGCTGCTTCTCCGGTGAGACAAGTTCAAAGGCAAAGGGTTCAGCCATCTGATTGCGCTTTCTGCGTTAGGCCGCTTCGGCGAGCTGCTGTGCCTTGGCGACAGCATCGTCGATGGTGCCGACCATGTAGAAGGCAGCCTCCGGCAGGTGGTCATATTCGCCGTCGACAACCGCTTTGAACGAGCGGATCGTGTCTTCCAGCGAAACGAACAGACCGGGGGAACCGGTGAAGACCTCGGCCACAAAGAAGGGCTGCGACAGGAAGCGCTCGATTTTACGGGCGCGGGCCACCGTCAGCTTATCTTCTTCCGACAGTTCATCCATGCCGAGAATGGCGATGATGTCCTGCAGCGATTTGTAGCGCTGAAGCGTTTCCTGCACCTGGCGGGCCACATTGTAGTGTTCTTCGCCAATGATGGCCGGATCGAGCATACGCGAGGTGGAATCCAGCGGATCCACAGCCGGGTAGATGCCTTTTTCCGAAATCGCGCGGTTAAGCACGGTGGTCGCATCCAAGTGGGCAAACGAGGTGGCTGGCGCCGGATCGGTCAAGTCATCGGCTGGCACGTAAATCGCCTGCACCGAGGTCACCGACCCTTTGGTGGTGGTGGTGATGCGCTCTTGCAGGGCGCCCATGTCGGTGGCCAGCGTTGGCTGATAGCCCACAGCCGATGGAATACGGCCAAGAAGCGCTGACACCTCAGAACCTGCCTGCGTAAAGCGGAAGATGTTGTCGACGAAGAACAGCACGTCCTGGCCTTCATCGCGGAATTGTTCAGCGATCGTCAAACCGGAGAGCGCCACACGGGCACGCGCGCCGGGAGGTTCGTTCATCTGGCCGAACACGAGGGCTGCTTTGGAGCCTTCGCCGCCGCCTTCTTTGTTCACGCCGGACTCGATCATCTCCCAGTAGAGATCGTTGCCCTCACGGGTGCGTTCACCCACGCCGGCGAACACGGAGTAACCACCGTGCGCCTTGGCAACGTTGTTGATGAGTTCCTGGATGAGAACCGTCTTACCAACGCCAGCACCGCCGAACAGGCCGATCTTACCGCCACGGGCGTAAGGGGCCAGAAGATCCACCACCTTAATGCCGGTGACCAGAATTTCAGCTTCGGTGGACTGCTCAGCAAAGGATGGTGCCGGGGCGTGAATTGGGCGCTTGGCATCGTGCGGCACCGGGCCGGCATCATCGATGGGCTCGCCGATCACATTCATGATGCGACCCAGGGTGCCAGCACCCACAGGCATCATGATGGGCGAACCGGTATCGGTCACCGGCTGGCCGCGAACCAGCCCTTCGGAGGTGTCCATGGCGATGCAGCGTACTGCGCTTTCGCCAAGGTGCTGCGCCACTTCCAGAACGAGGCGGTTGCCATTGTTGTCGGTTTCCAGCGCGTTCAGGATCGGCGGCAGTTCACCGTCGAACTGCACGTCAACGACGGCCCCGATCACCTGATATACGCGCCCTGTTGCATCTGCCATGAGAAGCTCCACTAAGGTAGTTGTTTAGAGCGCTTCAGCGCCCGAAATAATTTCGATCAGTTCTTTGGTAATCTGCGCCTGACGCTGCCTGTTGTAGGACAGCGTGAGTGCATCAATCATTTCGCCAGCATTGCGCGTGGCGTTGTCCATTGCGGCCATACGGGCGCCTTGCTCGGAAGCGGCGTTTTCCAGCAGCGCCTTGAACACCTGGACTGTCAGGTTGCGCGGCAAGAGATCATCCAAGATGACGTTCTCGTCCGGCTCATAGTCATAGAAGACTGGGTTTTCAGGGACTTCGAATTTGGCTGGGATCAGCTGGTGCGCCGTTGGTACCTGAGCAATCACCGATTTGAAGGCCGCATAGTAGAGCGTGCAAACATCAAACTCGCCAGCTTCGAACATCTCCATGATCTTGGCGGACACTTCTTCAGCCTGTGCATAGCCCACTGATTTGACGCCGCGAAACTCGATGCGGTCCTCAATGCGCGAAGACATGTCGCGCTTCAACTGATCATAGCCTTTTTTGCCGACAGTGAGGAGTTTGACCTCTTTACCGTCCGCAATCAGTTCTCGCGCCTGTTTGCGGGCAAGCCGCACGATGGATGAGTTGAAACCGCCACACAGGCCGCGTTCTGCTGTGGCAACCACGAGCAGGTGCACCTTGTCGCTGCCGGTGCCGGCGATTAGCGGGCTTGCCCCTTCACCACCGCCAGACATCTGCCCAGCGGCAAGGTTTGATAGCACAGCGCTCATTTTTTCTGCATAGGGGCGCGCGGATTCCGCGGCCATCTGAGCGCGGCGCAGTTTGGCTGCCGCGACCATCTGCATGGCCTTGGTGATCTTGCGCGTCGCCGTCACAGTCGCGATGCGATTGCGCAGGTCCTTCAACGATGGCATTGGGCCCTAAGCCTCCAGATATCTGTGTGGCTTTACGCGAAGTTTTTCACGAAATCATCGAGGATCGAGCGCAGTTTTGCATCGACCTCGTCGGACACCTTGGCTTCATCGCGAATGGTGGTGAGCACCTCATCATGCTTATCGCGCATGAGCATCAGGAACTTCTGTTCGAAGTCGCCAACCTGAGACACGTCAACCTTGTCGAGATAACCGTTCACACCTGCGAAGATGACCACAACCTGCTCTTCGGTTTTAAGCGGCGAGAACTGCGGCTGCTTCAACAACTCGGTCAAGCGCGCGCCACGGGCCAACAATTGCTGGGTGGTGGCATCAAGGTCGGAGCCGAACTGGGCAAAGGCGGCCATTTCGCGGTACTGCGCAAGCTCACCTTTAATCTTACCGGCGACCTGCTTCATGGCTTTCACCTGCGCGGCGGAGCCCACACGCGAAACCGACAGACCAACGTTCACAGCCGGGCGGATGCCTTGGAAGAAGAGATCGGATTCCAAGAAGATTTGACCGTCGGTGATCGAAATCACGTTGGTTGGAATAAACGCCGACACGTCGTTGCCTTGCGTCTCAATGACGGGAAGCGCCGTCAGCGAACCTGAGCCGAAATCATCGTTCATCTTCGCTGCGCGCTCAAGCAGGCGGGAGTGAAGATAGAACACATCACCAGGGAACGCTTCGCGGCCCGGTGGGCGACGCAGAAGCAGGGACATCTGGCGGTAGGCAACAGCCTGTTTGGAAAGATCGTCATAAGCGATCACGGCATGCATGCCATTGTCGCGGAAATACTCGCCCATGGCGCAGCCAGCGAACGGTGCAATGAACTGCATCGGCGCCGGGTCGGAGGCGGTCGCAGCGACGATGATGGAGTATTCCATCGCGCCGCGCTCTTCGAGGATTTTCACCAGCTGGGCGACGGTCGAACGCTTCTGACCGACAGCAACGTAGACGCAGTAGAGCTTCTTGCTCTCATCATCGCCTTCGTTGAGCGGCTTCTGGTTGAGGAAGGTGTCGAGAATGATCGCGGTTTTACCGGTCTGACGGTCACCAATGATCAACTCGCGCTGGCCACGGCCAATCGGGATCAAAGCGTCCACGGCTTTGAGGCCGGTGGACATCGGCTCATGAACCGATTTGCGTGGGATGATGCCAGGGGCTTTCACATCGACCTGACGCATTTCAGCGCCTTCGATGGGGCCCTTGCCGTCGATCGGGTTGCCAAGGCCGTCAACAACGCGGCCAAGCAGGCCCTTGCCGACCGGCACTTCCACAATGTTACCGGTGCGCTTGACGGTGTCGCCTTCTTTAATGCCGCGGTCTTCACCGAACAGCACGACGCCGACATTGTCGCTCTCCAGGTTCAAGGCCATGCCTTGAACGCCACCTGGGAACTCGACCATTTCACCGGCCTGCACCTGGTCCAAGCCGTAGACACGAGCGATACCATCGCCCACGGACAGCACCTGACCAACTTCGGTGACTTCAGCCTCTTGGCCAAAGCTCGCGATCTGTTCCTTTAGGATCGCGGATATTTCAGCGGCGCGAAGTTCCATCAGCCAGCCTCTTTCATAGCGTATTTGAGTGCGTTGAGTTTCGTCTTAAGCGACGTATCGATCATCCGTGAGCCGACCTTCACAACGAGGCCGCCAAGGATGGAGGGGTCAACGGTCTCGCTGAGCGTGACCTTGCTGCCCAATTTTTCTTTCAAGGATTCCGAGAGCGTCTTGCGCTGCGCGGCGGTCAAAGCAATCGCCGATGTTACCTGCGCGGCGATCTCGCCACGGCCCTCGGCGGCCATCTGCTTGTAGGCTTTGATCATGCCCGGCAGGGCGAACAGGCGGCGGTTGTCGGCAACGACGCCGATGAACTGCGCGGTCAGGCCCTTGATGCCGGCTTTATCAAGAACGGCGGCCAGAGCCTTGCCTTGCGCTTCCTTGGTGAAGGCCGGGCTTTGAACCAAACGGCGAAGATCATCGCTCTCGTCGAGCAGGCCCTGAAGCCCGTCTAGATCGGATTCAACGGCGTCGATGGCTTTGGCGCCACCCTTGGCGTTTGAGGCAAGCTCATACAGCGCAGCAGCGTAACGTCCTGCAACACCGGAAGTCAGGGATGATGACGACAATGGAGCCCCAGCTGGTAGGTCGGAGTTGACGTGGTTAGCGAGGGGCTCGACAAGCCCAACGTAACACATTGAAATTGTTTAAAATTTCCGCGGCCAAGCCTTTGTGAAAAAGGCGCTTTTCCCGGAAAGCGCGTGGGAATTAACACACGGTTTCATGGGACGCAACCAAGCCGAAAGGGCAAACATGTCGCGGGCTGGATGTCTTACGTCTAAAGCAGCGCAGGCACGTTGATCGCCAAGAGGACCGCCGCAAAGACTGCTTCAACCACGAAGAAGACAACCGGCTGACCCTTGTTGGCGCCATCGGCGATGATGGCCGTCAACCGACCGATGCTTGCGCCGAGCCAAACGGCGGCCAGCATGACAAAGGCGGTTGGTGAGAAAAGGAGCAGCGCAAAGACACCCGAGCCGACCCAAACGCCACCCGAAGCTGCGCGGATTTCCGATTTGCCAAGGCCGGTGTCGTCGGTCGATTTCAGCCCAAGAACATCCATCGTGAAATTCGGGCGCGCCCATCCAAACAGGCCAAGCCCGATTGTGGCGAGCGCGAGGACGATGTTGAGCCCGTTGACGATCATGTCCATCGGTCTGCTCCAAAGAGGCGCGCCAGGGTGGGGGGAGACATGTCGGGGGGAGACATGCGGGAATAGGCATGGAGTGCATGGGGGAAAAGCGCTTCTCAGAAACGCTTACGCGCACATGCCCGCGCTGGTTCACACAAAGCTTTGCGGGTCGACATCGACATCGATGCGCATGTCGCCACGTGTCTTATCGGCCTTGGCGAGCCAGGCTTTGACGAAGCTTTGGGTTTCACGTCCGCGTGGCCCGCGCACCAGCAAGCGTTGGCGATGGCGACCGCGCAACATGGCAAGCGGCGCATCGACCGGACCGAGCACATCAATGGTGTCGGGCGGGCGGGCGATGGCTTTCAAGTGATTGGCGTGCTTTTTGACGGCGATCCCGTCTGTGCCGGAGACAATGACGGCGACAAAGCGCACGAAGGGCGGCAGATGGGCCCGTCGTCGCGCCTCTTCCTCCAGCGCGTAAAAGCGCTCGGTGTCGTGGGCAAGCAGCGCCTGCAAAACCGGATGGTCGGGCATGTGCGTCTGGATGAGGCCGATGCCCGGTTTTTCCGCGCGTCCGGCACGCCCCGTCACCTGGGTGAGAAGCTGAAAGGTGCGTTCCGAGGCGCGCGGGTCGCCCTGACCGAAGCCAACATCGGCATCCACAACGCCCACCAGCGTCAGACCTGGGAAGTTATGACCCTTGGCGACAAGCTGCGTGCCGACGACAATGTCGACCTCGCCGTTGGCGACGGCTTCCAGTTCGGCTTTCAGGCGTTTGGGTCCGCCCATCATATCGGACGACAGCACGAGCGTGCGCGCCTGCGGGAATCGTGTCGCCACCTCTTCGGCGATTCGTTCCACACCGGGCCCTGAGGGTACCAGCGTATCGGCATTGCCGCATTCGGGGCAGGCCGTGGGCATCGGCTCGACATGGCCGCAATGGTGGCAGTTGAGCGTCTGGGTGAACCGATGTTGCACCAGCCAAGCCGAGCAGAGCGCGCATTCAAAACGGTGGCCGCAGGTGCGGCAAAGGGTGAGCGGGGCATAGCCGCGCCGGTTGAGGAACAACAGGCTCTGTTCGCTGCGTGCCAACGTGTCGTTGACCGCTTCGATCAAAGGCGGCGCGAGCCAAGTGCCGCGTTCGGGCGGTGTGCGGCGCAGATCGATGGCAGCCAGCGACGGCAAAGGCCGTGAGGCATAGCGCGCCGGCAGCGGGATATGACGATAGCGCCCGGCCTTGGCGTTGATGCGGCTTTCCACCGACGGTGTGGCGGAGGCCAGAATCACCTGCGCCTTTTCAAAACGGGCACGCACGATGGCCATGTCGCGGGCATTGTAGCTGACCCACTCCTCTTGCTTATAGGCAGCCTCGTGCTCCTCATCGATGATGATGAGGCCGAGATCTTCAAACGGCAGATAGAGAGCCGATCGCGCGCCGATGACCACTTTGATCTTGCCTTCGGCGGTGCCTCGCCAAACCTGACGGCGGGTTTTGGGCGTGATGCCGGAATGCCACTCCCCAGGCATGGCGCCAAAGCGCTCGGCAAAGCGGTCGAGGAGCGCCGCGGTCAGGGCTATCTCCGGCAACAGGATCAACGCCTGACGGCCTTCTCGCAGCGTGTTGGCGATGGCCTCGAAATAGACTTCGGTCTTGCCTGAGCCGGTCACGCCTTCCAGCAGCGCAACGTCCAGAGAGCCGTCCTTCGGCCCTTCGGCGATCAGCGCATGGACGGCATCGGCCTGACCTTCGGTGAGCGTGCGTGGGTCGAAATCCGGGTTTGGCTCGATGCGCCCTGGCTCACGCTGCACCTGGATGGTTTCCAGCGTCCCGGCCTTGACCAAGCCATCGATGACGGCGGTGGACACACCGGCCAGATCGGCCAGTCCAGATTTGGTGTAGGCCGCATCTGGCCCGCCTTGGCTTTCCATGATCTCCAGCACTTTTGTGCGTGCCGGTGTTATGCGGTCCGGCGGGGCGCCGACCTTGCGCACGGCGGTGACCGGCGGGTCGCGCTGCATCAGCTCTTCGCCGCGCGTGACCATACGCGCCACCATGCCTGGCGCGGCCAAGGTCCAATCGGCGACCCAATCGACGAAACCGCGCAGCGGCGCGCGGATCGGCGGCGCGTCCACGACCTGCTCGATGGGCTTCAAGCGTTTGGGGTTCACCGCATCCTGGCTTTTGCCCCAAACCGTGCCGAGTACGAGCCGTTTGCCGAGCGGCACTTTGACGATGGATCCATCGACGACGTGTTGCCCGTCGGCGACTTGATAGGTCAGTGCGGTCGGCATAGGCGCTGGCACCATGACGGCAACCTGCGTCCCGGCACCATGGGTCTGCGGCGAATCAATCGGCGTGGAAGGGGATGACGAGAGCATTGAGACAGGTTAGAGCACCGGCAAAGTTGCGGGTAGCCCGCAAACCCTCCGGTAAGCAGCGTAAGGATCAAAGCTGATGAAGTTTTTCGTGGACACCGCCGACACCGCCGATATTGCCGAGCTCAATGATCTGGGCCTTCTGGATGGTGTGACGACCAATCCCTCGCTGATCGCCAAATCGGGCCGCGATTTCAAGGAAGTGATCGCCGAGATTTGCGGCCTGGTGGAAGGTCCTGTGTCAGCCGAAGTGACCGCGCTGGATGCCGACGGCATGATCAAAGAAGGCAAGGAACTTGCAAAGATCGCCAAGAATGTGACGGTGAAGGTGCCGCTGACGCTTGATGGCTTGAAAGCCTGCAAGGCGCTGTCGAGCGAAGGCACGATGGTCAATGTGACGCTCTGCTTCTCGGCCAATCAGGCGCTGCTCGCTGCCAAGTGCGGCGCGACGTTCATCTCGCCGTTTATCGGGCGCTTGGACGACATCAACATCGACGGCATGGAACTGATCGCCGACATTCGCGCGATTTACGACAACTACCCAGCGCTTGAGACGGAGATACTGGCTGCGTCGATCCGCACTGCCAACCATGTGAAACAGGCGGCGATCATCGGCGCCGATGTTGCAACCATTCCGCCGAGTGTTTTGAAGGGTCTGGCCAAACACCCGCTGACCGACAAAGGCATCGATGCGTTCATGGCCGATTGGGCGAAAACCGGTCAGAGCATTCTTTAATCGCTACCGTCATGGCCGGGCTTCACCCGGCCACTCAGCTCGCAGGCAGTGTTGGTTGCAGTGTTGGTCAATGCTGCCGACTCTTTGCCCGCCGGAAGATTTGCTCGGTAACGGGCTGGCCCCAGGACCTTCCGGTTTGCTCGTGCACCAGAGTGAAACCTGCTTGTTCATAAAGCCCGCGTGCGGCAACCAGTCCAACAAAGGTTGAGAGTTCGACCTGCGGGAATCCATGTCCATCGCAAAAGGTCATCGCCGAGTCCATCAGGCGACGGCCGATGCCGCGACCTTGCAGCCTCGGATCGACGATGAACCAGTGAAGGATGGCCGGTTCTTCTGGCGTGCCCTGTCCATCAATGGCAATGCTGGCAGCGATTGTGCCATCGATCGCGGCCCACCATATTGCGTTGTGAGGGTGGCTCAGCCGATCGATAAAAGAAGCCAGTTCGCTAGCCACTTTGATCTCGAAAGCTGCGCCGAAACCTACCAGATCAGCATAGTAGGACGCGTGCATCGAGACGATTTGCCCGATCAACGTTGGGGTGTAACCTTCGCCAAAAGTTAGGCCCCCGCTCATAGCACCTTCGTCATGAAGATCGAGTTGGGGTCCAGCGTGTAGTCGCCGAAGGGCGGGCATTCGACAAAGCCGCGTTTGGCGTAAAGCTTGCGGGCCGGCTGGAAATAATCAAACGAGCCGGTTTCCAAAGATAGCCGTTCGATGCCCTGGTCGCGGGCATGATCGATCAAGTGATCGAGCATTTGCGCGCCGATCCCATTGCCACGGCGGGCCTCAACGGTGCGCATCGATTTGATTTCACCATGGCGGCGGCCATCGGCGTCGGGCGCGATCTCTTTCACCGCACCGATGACCAGAAGATCGTCGTCGGGATCGTTCTTGTTCCACCCGGCGAAAAACGCAATTTCGGGCACCTTCAAACCGTCCAAATCAAGCGCGTGCACGCTGCCTGACGGGGTGACGGCGATGTTGGTTTCGAGGTGAAATTTCAGAAGATCGATGATGGCCGGATGGTCAAGATCGCCAGGAACAATCTGCATTTGGGGGGCTCCGTCTGGTGCAGGCTAATTGCGAGCCAGCGCGACGATGTAGGTGCACGGCTCATTGGTGGGATTGCGAAACGTCACCTCGGCGGTTTTCGACAGGCCGTAACTGTCGCCTGTCTCCAGGTGATGATTGATGCCGGCGTCGGTGATCGAAAGACGGCCATCAAGCACATAAATGACCTCGCGCATGATCTCGAAGGCGGTCGCCGGAAGGGTGACCGACGCGCCGGCTGGTAGATAAATCTTCGCCATCTCAACAGGGATGTTCGGGGCGCGGAAAATCTGCCGGCGTACATAGCTGGTCTCCGGGTCCTGCCACATGGGCTGGTCGGCCGCGCGCTGGACGGCACCTTCTTCCTGCTCGGCGCGCA
This sequence comes from Hyphomicrobiales bacterium, assembly GCA_046290415.1. Lineage (GTDB taxonomy): Bacteria > Pseudomonadota > Alphaproteobacteria > Rhizobiales > MH13 > MH13. Next base: position 13,323 of record JBKAGN010000016.1, on the reverse strand, counting down.
TTAGGAGGCCGGCCAGCGTCATGTCGAAGGCGTGGGCGAGCCGCACGAGCACCGAAGCCGTGGGGCTCATTTCGCCGCGTTCGATCTTGGAAATCGCCGCTTTGGAAATGTCGGAACGGGCGGCAAGGTCGGACATCGACCATTTGCGCGCCTTACGCTCCAGTTGGATGCGCCGTGCGATGGCTTGACCTGATGTGTCTACTAAAGTGTCCATATGTCGCTGATAGTAGACACTGGCATCGGCCGTCAAGCCCAGGCCTTGCGCCGGGGCCTTGCGCAGAGTGTCATCAGGTCCCGGATCGCGTTCGCGTCCGGGACTTGATGTATTTAAGGACAGACGTTGGGGCGCTGCATGTGCAGCTCGTTGATCGCCGTGTCGAGATCGTCGTCCCAGGGCATCTCCCAGGCGGCGATGTCGTGTTTCAACTGGTCTATCGACGTTGCCCCAATGATGGACGAGGCAACGAACGGTTTCGACGTCGTAAAGCGGATGGCGGTCTGCGAATAATCGAGGCCCCGCGCATCACAAAAATCGAAATAGGCTTCCAAGGCCGACTCCGCACCAGGAGTCTGATAACGTCCCAAACGCCCAAACAGGGTGCCGCGGGCTCCCGCCGGCTTGGCGCCGTTTCGGTATTTGCCGGTCAGATAGCCTTGGCCGAGCGGCGAGTACGCCAGCAGGCCGACATCTTCGCGCGTGCCGACTTCAGCAAGGTTCACCTCATAGGTGCGGTTCACGATGTTGTAAGCGTTCTGGATCGAGGCGATGCGCGCCTTGCCCGAATTCTCCGACTCAGTGATCCAGCGCATCGCGCCCCAGGAGCTTTCGTTGGAAAGCCCGATGGCGCGCACCTTGCCGGACTTCACCAACTCATCGAACGCGTCGAGTGTCTCGGCGACAGCCACTTCCGGCCCGTCGGTCGGCTCCCAGACGATGGGGTTGGTGCCAAAGATTGAGAACGGCCTTCCCGGCCAGTGCAGTTGGTAGAGATCGATGTAGTCGGTCTGCAGCCGTTTCAATGAAGCATCGACGGCTTCGAAGACGTTTTGCTTGGTGGGAAGGGCAACGCCCTCCTCTTGCCCGCGGAACCATTTGTTTGAGGTGGCGCCGACCACTTTGGAGGCAAGAATGACTTTGTCGCGGTTGCCGCGCTCTTTGAACCAGCTTCCGATGATCCGCTCAGTGGAGCCCTGAGTTTCCGCCTTGGGTGGGATCGAATAGAGTTCGGCGGTGTCGAAGAAGTTGATGCCCTGATCGAGGGCGTAGTCCATTTGCTCATGGCCGTCAGCTTCGGTGTTCTGCTGGCCCCAGGTCATGGTGCCAAGGCAAATCACCGACACATCCATGCCGGTGCGTCCCAGTGGGCGCTTTTCCATGGGTGAATTCCTTTGGTGTTTTAGAAGATGGGGGACTTAGCCGCCGGTCTGATCGTTGGCGGCAACGCGGGAGAGGAGATCTTCAACGTACGGCATGATGCGTTCCACGATCAAGGCAATGCCTTCGGCCGTCGGATGGATGCCATCGTCGAGGTTGAGGTCGCGCTCGCCGGCGACGCCGTCCAGGAAGAAAGGATAGTGGACGGCATCGTAGGTTTCAGCCAGCCGGCCATAGATCGGATTGAAGGCCGCGCCATAGGCCTCGCCCATATTCGGCGGGGCGATCATGCCGGCAAGCAGAACTGGTAGGTTCCGCTCGGAAAGATTGGCCATGATGCCGTCCAAGGAAGCTTCGGTGACGCTTGGGTCGATCCCGCGCAGCGCATCGTTGGCGCCAAGCTCGACGATCACCGCATCGGTGGCCGGGTCGAGCGACCAGTCAAGCCGGGCCAATCCGCCCGAGCTCGTATCGCCCGAAACGCCAGCATCCAGCACGCGCACATCGTACTCACGCTCGATCAATGCGGCTTCCAACTGGGCCGGAAAGCCCTCGCCGGGCGCTAAGCCAAAGCCGGCGGTCAAACTGTCGCCGAGCGCGAGAAGGGTCACCGGTTCGGCGCGTGCGGGGGCCGCCATCAGCAGGAAAGCGGCCAAGATGACAGAGAGTTTAGACACGGGGCGCAGGAAAGGCGGTATGACTTTCGCGGGCATGTTGCCTTGGAGCATGGGCTCGGTATTCCTATTTGATCGGACACGATAGATGCGACGTAAGGCGCATACTCCCCTTTTTCCAGCTTGAACGGAAATACTTGTGACCTCTCCCTCCACCGATTCGATCATCGCGCTTGATGATGTGCATCTTTCTCTCGGCTCTGGCGCGGCGCGTGTCGACATTCTGAAGGGTGCCTCCCTTGCCGTTGCGGCTGGCACATCGGTTGGTCTTGTCGGGCCTTCAGGATCGGGCAAGTCCACGCTTTTGATGGTGCTTGCCGGACTGGAGCGGCCCACTGCCGGGTCCGTCCGTGTCGCTGATGCGATGCTCACCGATCTGTCGGAGGACAAGCTGGCGGCATTTCGCGGGCGTGAGATCGGCATCGTCTTCCAGTCCTTCCATCTGATCCCCACCATGACGGCGTTGGAAAATGTGGCCGTGCCGCTTGAACTGGCGGGCCATGACGATCCGTTCGGCATCGCCCGCGCGGAACTTGAGGCGGTTGGGCTTGGCGAGCGGACCACGCATTACCCAACACAGCTTTCCGGCGGCGAACAGCAACGCGTGGCCGTGGCCCGCGCCCTGGCGCCGAAACCTGCGATTCTGGTCGCCGACGAGCCGACCGGGAATTTGGATGGCCCGACGGGCCGACAGATTGCCGATCTCTTGTTCGAAGCGCCTGCCACACGTGGGACGACCTTGGTGCTGGTGACGCATGATCTTGCCCTGGCGCGGCGGTGCGATCGGCAGGTGCATCTGGAGGCCGGTCGTGTTGTCGAAGACCAACAGGACAAAGCGCTTGCGGAGGCAGCGGAGTAATGGCTGACATTATTGCGACCAGCGCCGAAACGTTCGGGCGCCAGCCGTCCGGCCTTGCCCTAAGCTTCACCTACGCCATGCGCGAGCTGCGCGGCGGGTTGCGCGGCTTTGCAATTTTTCTGGCCTGTATCGCGCTGGGTGTCGCCTCGATTGCTGGCGTCAACGCCCTGGCCCAGTCGATGGCAGGCGGATTGGCCAATGAGGGCCGTACGATCCTTGGCGGTGATGTTCAGCTGGAGCTCATTCAGCGCGAAGTTACAGCCGATGAGCAAGCGTTTCTGGAAGGGCAAAACGCGGCGATGATGACGATCGCGGACCTGCGCGGCATGGCCCGATCCGGTGATGAGCAGAACCAGACGGTGGTCGAGATCAAGGCGGTCGACGAGCCCTATCCGATGGTGTCCGAGCTGTCGTTCATCGACCAAGGCGGCACTCTGCGCACGGATGTGCACACTGCGTTGGCAGAACAGGGTGGCGCGTTCGGTCTGCTGGCCGAGGGCACGCTGGCGGCGCGGCTCGACATCGAAATCGGCGACACGATCCGCCTTGGCGAACATGCCTTTCAACTGCGCGGCATCGTTGAGCGCGAGCCGGACCGTCTGTCTTCAGGTTTTGGGTTTGGCCCGCGCGCGATGATTTCGTCCCAAGGCCTGGCCGCCAGCGAGTTGGTGCAGCCTGGCAGCCTGGTGGAATGGGAATACACGCTCGCCTTCCCTGAGCCGCTGGACGAGGCGGCTCTGGCCGCCTTTGAGACCGAGGCCAATGCGGCGCATCCCGATGCCGGGTGGCGTATTCGCGATCGCACCGAGGCTAGCCCGCGCCTTTCCAGCGCCATCGATCAGTTTGCCCAGTTTTTGACGCTGGTCGGCCTGACGGCTTTGGTGGTTGGCGGCGTCGGCGTTGCCAATGCCGTGCGCGCCTTTGTCGAAGCCAAGCGCAAGGTGATCGCCACCTTCAAATCGCTCGGCGCGGCGGGGCCTTTCGTTTTCCGCGTGCAGTTTTTTCAGGTGATGGCGATTGCTTTTCTTGGCATCGCCATCGGTCTCATCATCGGCGCTTTGGTGCCGTGGGCGGTGCAGTTCTTCTTTGGCGGGTTTTTGCCCGTGCCGCTTGAAACGCGCCTTTACCCGAGCTCACTGGGGCTTGCCGCGCTTTACGGTATCTTGGTCGCGCTGGCCTTTGCGCTTTGGCCCCTTGGCACCGTGCGTGATGTTCCGGCGACGGCGCTGTTTCGTGATATTGGCGGCAACTCGCGGCGGTTCCCGCGATGGATTTATCTGCTCGGCGCAGCAGCGGCGATGGTCGGGCTTGGCGCGGTCGCGTTTCTGGTTTCCGACAGCCGATTTATCGCCGCGATCTATCTGGCGGCGGCGGGCGTGAGCTTCGTCATTCTGAGGTTGGTCGGTTGGGCGGTGATGGCGATTGCCAAGCGCAGTCCGCGGCCCAAATCGACCGCGGCCAAATTGGCGCTTGGCAACATTCATCGGCCCGGCGCACTGACGCCATCGGTCATCTTGTCGCTCGGCCTTGGCCTAACCCTGCTGGTGGCGCTGGCGTTGATCGATGCGAACCTGCGCCGCCAACTGACCGATTCCATTCCAGATGTCGCGCCCAGCTTTTTCTTTCTGGACATCCAGAACAGTCAGATTGACGGGTTTAAGAGCCTGGTGGCTGAGCAAGCGCCCAATGCCACGCTTGAAAGCGTGCCGATGCTGCGCGGTCGCTTGATCTCTTTGCAGGGCATTCCGTCCGGCGAGTTTGAGGCTCCGCCGGAGGCTGCCTGGGTGCTTCGGGGTGATCGGGGCATCACCTATGAAGCGACGATGCCCGAAGGCACGGAATTGACCGAAGGCGAATGGTGGCCGGCCGACTATACCGGCGAGCCGCTGGTGTCGTTCATCGATGAGGAAGGCAGGCAGCTTGGCCTAGAAATTGGCGATGAACTCACCGTCAATGTGCTTGGCCGCGAGATCACCGCGCGGATTGCCAATTTCCGCGACGTGGAATGGCAATCGCTGGCAATCAATTTCGCCATGGTCTTTTCGCCCAACGCCTTTGCCGGCGCGCCGCATGCCCACCTTGCGACCGTGACCTATGACAGCGAACAGAGCGATGAGACAGAACTGGCGCTGCTACGCACTGTCACCGCGACCTTCCCGGGCATTACGTCGGTGCGCATTTCCGATGCGCTGGATGAGGTGAATGCGCTGGTGGAAGATCTGGCGCTGGCCGTGCGGGGGGCTGCTTCGGTCACTTTGATTGCCTCCATATTGGTGCTGGCGGGTGCCTTAGCCGCCGGTCATCGGCACCGGCTTTACGATGCGGTGATCCTCAAAACACTTGGCGCAACACGCGGCCGTATTCTCGGGGCGTTCCTGCTGGAATATGCCATGCTCGGCTTGGCGGCGGCGGTCTTTGGCCTGGCGGCGGGATCGTTCGCGGCGTTTGCGGTGCTGGAATATGTGATGACAGCCGGTTTCACCTTCCTGCCGTCGGTTGCCTTCGGCGCGGTCGGCGTGGCGCTGCTCCTGACCGTGGGTCTTGGGCTGATCGGCACCTGGCAGATATTGGGCCAAAAACCGGCACCAGTGCTAAGGAACCTATGACGAGGCGTGACGAAATAGGGGCGATGAAACTGGCGCTGCGTCACTTTGTATTAGGTTTCTCTTGAGGATCGGCCGAATCCGACCCGTTTCCTCTTGAGATTGTTGCCATTCATATCCATATTCAGCCCACTACCGAGTTTTAGGGGCCAGACACCGTGTTTGGCCTCACTTTTTGGCCGTTTACGACCATTTGGAGAGTGAAAACATGAACAACCCGCTTCGCGACGGTTACGTCCAACAGGGCGCACAAACAGCCGCAGGCATTGATGAGGGCCTTCGCGCCTACATGCTGAGGGTCTACAACTACATGGCCATCGGCCTTGCCATCACCGGCATCGCCGCAATGGGCATGTTCCAGCTGGCCGTGGTGCAGGATGCATCCGGTGCCGTTGTTGGCCTGACCAGCATCGGTGAGGCCATTTACACCTCGCCTTTGCGCTGGGTGATCATGCTGGCGCCGCTGGGTGCTGTGTTCTTCCTAAGCTTCCGCATCTCGAAGATGAGCGTGCCGGCTGCACAGTTCACCTTCTGGGCCTTCGCGGCCGTGATGGGCATTTCCCTGTCGTCGATTTTCCTGGTGTACACCGCTGAATCGATCACCCGGGTGTTCTTCATCACGTCGGCTGCCTTCGGCGCGCTGAGCCTTTGGGGTTACACGACCAAGCGGGACATCTCCGGCTGGGGTTCGTTTCTCTTCATGGGCTTGATCGGCATCATCATTGCCTCGATCGTGAACATCTTCCTGGGCTCGTCTGCCCTGCAGTTCGCGATTTCGGTAATCGGTGTTCTGGTGTTTGCCGGCCTTACCGCCTACGACACGCAGCGCATCAAGACGATGTACTATGAAGGCGACAGCGTTGAAGCCTCTGGCCGCAAGGCTATCATGGGCGCGCTTAGCCTCTACCTCAACTTCATCAACATGTTCATCATGTTGCTGCAGTTGTTCGGTCAGCGCGAATAGCCATCTCTGCTGGCTCTGGGCCTTCGGCCCAACCGCGGTGGTTCCATCGGAACGGAACCATCGAACAGTCTGTAACAAAAGCTTCTTGAGCCCCGGTGTTCGAACCGGGGCTTTTTTGTTGCGCCTGGATGAGCTTGTGCCGGTTCGCGTCCAAAAAGGGCTAGTCGGCAACCATTATTTCGACTATTCGTGAAATATGGAACAATCAAATGCCCTGGCCGCGCTTTCGGCGCTTTCCCATGCCACGCGCTTGTCGGTTTTTCGCCTGCTGGTGACGACCGGGCCGGACGGCTTGCCAGCCGGTGATATCGCTCAGGCCGTTGATGTGCGGTCGAACACGCTGTCAAACCATTTGGCCTTGCTCGCAACAGCAGGCTTGGTGCGCGCCAGCCGCGATGGCCGGATCATCCGCTACGCGGCGAACTACCAAACCATGCAAGATCTGTTGGGCTACCTGATCGCGGATTGCTGCAATGGCGATGCATCGATTTGCGCGCCGTTGGGTGATGTTCTGGCGGCCTGCACCAATTGTCCCCCCGCCGAACACTCTCAACGCCAACCGCAAAACGCTCAAACGGGTTAGAACGATGCGTGACGCTTACACTGTGCTTTTCCTGTGCACCGGCAATTCGGCCCGGTCGATCCTTGCCGAAGGCATTTTGAACCGTGAAGGCGCCGGGCGCTTTAAGGCTTACTCGGCCGGCTCGCAGCCCAAGGGTGACGTTCACCCTCACGCCCTCGATCTGCTGAAGAAACTTAATCACGATACCAGCTTTGCGCGATCCAAGAGCTGGGAAGAGTTTGCTGCGCCGGATGCTCCAGCGCTCGATTTCGTGTTCACCGTCTGTGACAATGCCGCCGCCGAAACCTGCCCTGTTTGGCCGGGGCAACCCATGTCCGCGCATTGGGGTGTGCCCGATCCTGCCGCTGCCGAAGGAACGGAGGCCGAGAAGCGGCTGGCCTTCGCCGATGCCTACCGCATGCTGACCAATCGCATTTCGGTTTTCGTCAACTTGCCAATGGATTCCATTGATCGTCTGACGCTGCAACAGCGTCTGAAGGCGATTGGCAAGGTGAACGATTAAGGAGCTTCCTGGACTATGGGACTTTTCGAACGCTGGCTCACCGTCTGGGTGGCGCTGGCCATGCTTGCTGGCATCGCGCTTGGCTTCATCGCACCGGGTCTGGTGAATGCCGTCGCGGGGGCGGAAGTCGCGTCGATTAATCTGGTGGTTGCCGTGCTGATCTGGGCCATGGTCTATCCCATGATGGTTGGGGTGGACATCGGAGCGGTCGGGCAGGTCGCCCGTGCCCCGCGCGGTCTTTTGGTGACACTGACCGTCAATTGGCTGATCAAGCCGTTCACGATGGCTGCTCTGGCAGTGCTCTTTTTTGAGGTTGTGTTCGCTGATCTCATCGCGCCTGCCGATGCGCAGCAGTACATCGCCGGGCTGATCTTGCTGGGCGCTGCACCCTGCACAGCCATGGTGTTTGTGTGGTCACAACTGACCAAGGGCGATGAGACCTACACGCTCGTTCAGGTCTCGGTGAACGATGTGATCATGATCTTCGCGTTCGCACCGATCGTCGCGTTCTTGTTGGGCGTCACGGATATCATCGTTCCCTGGCAGACGCTTTTGCTGGCGACGGTGCTTTACGTTGTGCTTCCGCTGCTTGCCGGGATCGCAACGCGCAAGCTGCTGGGCAACGAGACGCGAATCGAGCAGTTCCGCACGCGCATCAAGCCATGGTCGATCATTGGCCTCATCGTTACCGTGGCCATTCTTTTCAGCCTCCAAGGCCGTGTCATCATCGATAGGCCGCAGTTAATCCTGTTGATCGCCATCCCGATCATCGTCCAGAGCTATGCGATTTTCGCGCTGGCCTATGGCGCGGCGTGGGCGCTCAAGGTTCCCCATCGAATCGCCGCGCCGTGTGCAATGATTGGAACATCCAATTTCTTTGAGCTTGCCGTTGCGGTCGCCATCAGCCTATTCGGGCTGAACTCCGGGGCGGCCCTGGCAACGGTGGTGGGTGTTCTGGTTGAGGTTCCCGTCATGCTTTCGCTGGTGGCATTCGCCAATAGGACCCGCGAGCGTTTTACCGAACGCTCAGCTCCAGACCCTAAGCCCGGTGCGCCATGACAGACCTGCCCAACCTCCAGGCGGACAAGTTGCACCCCATTGACGGCGCGCTCTTGGGCGACTCGCTGCGCCACAAACCGCGGGTGATGATGCTCTATGGCAGCTTGCGCGAACGTTCCTACTCCAAGCTTCTCACGCTTGAAGCCAAGCGTGTTCTGGAAATCCTTGGTGCAGACGTACAGGTGTTCGACCCATCTGGTCTGCCGTTGGTGGATGATGAGCAGGGTCATGATCCATCGAGCGATCACCCAAAAGTGCAGGAACTGCGTGAGCTCTCTTTGTGGTCCGAAGCGCAAGTTTGGTGCTCGCCGGAGCGCCACGGCGCCATGACGGGCATCATGAAAACGCAAATCGATTGGCTACCCCTGGCGCCGATTGGCGGCGTGCGTCCGACGCAAGGGCGGTCATTGGCCCTCATGCAGGTGTCAGGCGGCTCGCAAAGCTTCAACACCGTGAATCAGCTTCGGATCTTGGGCCGTTGGATGCGGATGATCACCATTCCCAACCAGTCGTCCGTGCCTAAAGCTTTCACCGAGTTTGAGGACGATGGCCGCATGAAGCCCTCGCCCTATTACAATCGCATGGTGGACGTGATGGAGGAACTGATGAAGTTCACCCATCTCACGCGTGGGCGCTCGGCCTATTTGACGGACCGCTATTCGGAGCGGGTGGAGACCCGTGAGGAGCTTTCCAAGCGGGTGAATATCCGCTCGATTTAGCGTTCTAAGTAGGCGCTACTTGCGGACGGTGAGAACGCCGGCAAGGACGATCAAGGCCAGGCCAGCGAGTGTGAGACTATCCGGCAGCTCGGCAAAAAACAGAATGCCCCAGAGCACCGCGAAACCGACATAGGCGAACTCGAATGTGCCGATGATGGACGTTGGTGCTTTCTGATAGGCGATGGCGGTACCAACCGAAGCGATGAGGATCGATAGGGCGAGCAGCCCCATGATTTTCCATTCTGGCCATGTCAGGCTGTGCCAAGTGTCGGATAGAAAGCTATCGCCCGCCAGCGAGGGGATTGTGGCCAGGACAATCAGGCCGATCGCTCCGCTTAGAATGAAGGCCAGGTGCAGGCCAAAGACCATTGCCAACGGGTGTTCATGTTGGCAGCGGGTGCGGGTGAGCACCATGGCGCCGGCAAACAACATCGCGGCCAGGATCGGCAGCAAGGCATAGGGCGAGAAGGCCTCTGTGCCGGGCCGCAGCACCAAGGCGACGCCGATAAATCCGAGCACGGCTGCCACTCCTTGCAGCGGTGTCACGCGGTCATGGGTCCAGAGCGCGGAAAAGCCGACGATGAACAGAGGCAAGGTGTACAGCGCGGCAGCGGCAGCCGACAGAGGAAGGTTCGGCAGTGCCGCGTAATAGGCGATCCAGACCATCACCAGCAACGCCGCGCGCAGGCCGACCCAAAGGATCGATTTGGGCAAAAGGCTGGCGCGCACGCCAAAATACCACCCAGCGGCAAGCAGCAGCGGCAGCACCAACACAGAGCGCACCGCAAACAGCTGCCAGAGGCCGACCGTGGACGCAGCGCCCATGCTTTTGATCAGCGCATCGCCCGCCGACATGGCAAAGACGGTGAACAGGATCGTGCCAACGGCAAGCGGCAGATTGTCGGGTTTGGATGAGGACATGGTGGGTGCAGCTAGGCGTTCTGGATAGGTCGCGGCAAGGCCACTTCGGCTCGGAGCGGTTCGGCAAAGACCAAAGACGGTGGGCTGCCAACGCGCGCCGCGCGGGTGCGGCGCTAAGGGCATGCGCAAGAGAGCGAGCGCCCCCCTTTCAACACAGAAAGCCCAGGAGCGCTGTGGTTAGGAAGAACTCCGCATAGCTTGAAAGAGCTGCCGTGCTCAGCGTGGCAACTGCCATAGCCAGCGACACTCCCAGGGCGACAAACATTAGTGGTCTGCAATTGGCAAACATCAGCGAACCTGGACACCGTTTAGGCCTTCAGATCTGACAGGCCGCTCATCAATTGGCCAGTGCAGCAGCGCTGCCAGAACGCCGAGGAAAACGACCGACCACCAAACCACATCATAGGATCCCAGGCGATCAAAAGCATAGCCGCCGAGCCATGCGCCCAAAAAACTGCCCAGCTGGTGCATCAGAAAGACGATGCCGACCAATGTCGCCAGATAGCGCGGGCCGAAGACTTCCGCGACGATGCCGCTGGTAAGTGGGACCGTGCCAAGCCAGGTAAAGCCGATCAGCGCCGCAAACATCAGCGTGGTAAAGGCCGAAGGCGGCACCACAACAAAAACGGCGACCACCAAGGCGCGTATCAGGTAAAGGACCGCCAGCAGGTTCTTTTTACTGAAACGGTCGCCAAGCGCTCCGCAGGCCAGAGTGCCGACAATGTTGGTGGCCCCAATTGTCGCCAGCGCGGCGCCACCAAGCCAAACGTCGATATGACGGTCGAGAAGGTAGGCCGGTAAGTGGATGGCAATGAAGGCGAGCTGAAACCCACAGACAAAAAACCCTAGGAGCAACAGCACGAACCCTTTATGGCGCAGGGCTTCGCTGATCGCTGAACCCATCGATTGTTCTGGACCGGTACTTTCTGGACGACCGGACAGAGGTGCTGACAGGAAACACATGGCCAGGGCTATGGCAGCAAGTGCGACGAGGGCTGACGACCAGCCGAGACGCTCAATCAAGCCAAGTGTCAGCGGAACAGAAAGAAAGATGCCGATCGATCCGCCGAGCGAGGCGATGCCGAGCGCTGTTGACCGTCTTTCTGGTGAGAAGCGTCGACCGACCGCACCCAAGACCACGGCATAGGTTGTCGCGCTCAGCCCCATGCCGACGAGCACGCCCAACCCAATCGTCAAGCCGAGCGAGGTTGAGCTCAGCGACGCGCTGAACAGACCAAGCGCGTAAAGCGCACCGCCGACGAACACAACGCGGGCCGTGCCGAAGCGATCGGCGATCATGCCGGCGAATGGTTGCGCCAGACCCCATGTCAGGTTCTGCAGTGCTACAGCAAAGCCGAAGGCTTCACGGTCGATGGACGGCAGGCCGCGGGTGATTGGATCGAGGAACAGTCCAAACGAATGGCGCATACCGAGAGCCACCATTGCGATCAATGCGCCGCAGATCAGCACGATCAGCGGTCGGACAAAGGCAGGCGTCATTGGCTTGGAAATTGTTTGCTCGCTCATTCAGGATCACAATCCACATAGGGTCGCCAAGCCCCTGGAGAGCGCGGCTGATTGGGTTCTTGATCCCGACGCTAACACTGAAATACACTTGCGAATAACGACTAATTCGAAAGCTTGGAATTCGGAAAACGAATATGCGGACGAGTTTTGATATTGAGGCGCTTCGCGCGATCTTGGCTGGTATCGAACAGAAAAGCTTCTCGCGTGCTGCCAACGAGCTTGGCCTATCGCAACCGGCCATCAGCCGACAGTTGAAGAAACTAGAGCAGCAGGCTGGCGCTCCGCTTTTCGTGCGGCAAGGCCGGGGATTGGTGCCAACCGAAGCGGGCGAAGCGTTAGCCGACTATGCCAGGAAGATCGTGGCGTTAAACGATGAGGCAGCCCGCGCGGTTGGTGCCGCGGTTGAACCAGAGACGGTTCGTCTTGGCCTGCCGCAGGATTTCTTTGATGATGTCATGCCGGCCGCGACGCAAACTTTCGCGCACATGCACCCGCAGGTCCATGTCACTGTAAGGGCTGGCAACAACCACATCATCGGCGATGCAATCGACGCTGGACGCCTAGATGTGGCGATTGCCTTTTTTCCATCCGGATCAACGGACCGAGGTCAACTCTTGTGCGAGCTGCCGCTGAAATGGTTGGCGCATGAAACGTTCAAGGAACCGCCCGGCGACGCACCCTTGCCGTTGGTTCTGTTCAACCATCCCTGTTTGTTCCGCCAGATCGTCATTAACGCGTTGGAACGTCAGGACACGCGCTGGCGCGCGGCGCTGACAACGCCGAGCCTTCAGGCCGTTTGGGCCGCCTTGAGAGCCCATTTTGGCATTGGGGTGCGCATCGGCCATGCCCAACCATCCGACATCATTGAGGTTGGCCACTGGTCCTTGCTTCCGGCGCTACCTGACGTCGAGCTGCGACTTCTCACATCCAACACGCCCACACCTGCTGCAAAATCGATGCTGACGATCTTGGCTGAAACCACCCTGGGCAAGATCAACGCGCCTTGAGGTGAACTTGGGCTGAGACTCGAACCGGCATTTGTCCCATGCGTAGCCGGCAAGAATGACTCAACCAAGCAGACGAAAACCCTAGCCGATTGGTCGGGGTTTTTGCTCGCGGTTAGACGTCAACCACGGTTTCAAAGCCGCCATAGATCAGGCGTTTGCCATCGAACGGCATCGGGTTCGTGTCTTGGCTCATTGCCGGATCGGCCATAGCCTTTTCCATGCCCGCGTTGCGCGCCTCGCGCGAGGGCCAGACGATCCAGGAGAAAACCACCACCTCATCGTCCTTGCATTGCACAGCCATCGGCAGGGAGGTGACCTTGCCGTCCGGCACATCGTCACCCCAGTTTTCGACCACCTTCAGCGCGCCGTGCTGTTTGAAGCTCGCGGCTGATTGTTCCGCGTGGTCGATGAATTCCTGCTTCCTGGCTTTGGGAACAGCGGCAACAAAACCGTCAATATAGGTCATGCGATCCTCCTTCGAACTGCTTGTGACTTGCAATCGGTTGAAGGTCGCCTATCTGATTGTAAAA
>JBKAGN010000015.1:0-61151 GCA_046290415.1 Hyphomicrobiales bacterium | reverse complement strand
CGCTTTGCACCCATATCGACCAGCAAATAGGGGCGCTCATCGGCACTATCCGCGAGGAGGGCATTCTTGATGAGACAGTTATCATGTTCACCTCCGACCATGGCGATATGCTGGGCAATCACGGGCTTTGGGCCAAGCAAACCTATTATGAAGGGTCATCCAATATTCCCATGATTGTTATGGGAGAGAAGAACGACCAGACCGTTGGCTTCAATCGTACCGATGACCGCATTGTTGGTCTGCGGGACATTATGCCGACACTGTTGGGTCTGGCTGACATCAAAGTGCCCGAAACGGTCGAAGGGCGCTCCATGGTGACTGACGCGCCACGCGACCATCTCTATGGTGAGTTCGGGGAAGAAGGGCACAGTTCCCGTATGATCCGTCGCGGCAAGCACAAGTTGATCTGGTATCCTGTTGGCAATCATTTCCAGCTCTTCGACCTTGCCGAAGACCCGAACGAAATGACCGACCTTTCCACAAGCGCCAGCAATGACGAAACACTGGCATACCTCAAAGGGCTGCTGCGCGCAGAAATGTACGGCAGCGATGAAAAGTGGCTGGATGGCAGCGAGATTGTTGGCGAGGCGGCGCGCCGCTACTGGCCGGGTCCGAACCGCGAACTTTCGCTGACCCGGGGGCAGCAATGGCCCGTTCCGCCGATCAACGCCAAAGGTGACATGAAGTTTTTCCCCGAGGCGCCAGAGGGCTGGGACGGCAGCGTTTAGGGGTAGGCGTCATAGACCAAGCGAAAGCCTTGATGGGATGTCGAGCTATCGGGTGATGTCCCGCTGCGTGAGGCAATCCTGTAACGGTAGCAATAGCTTTGGTGGCACAGGAACGAGCCCCCCTTCATCAGCTTGTAGCCTGCGTTGCCAGCATGGGCCTTGATGGCAGTTCGCTTTAAGGAGCGAACCTTAAATGGCTCGGCTGTCCATTCCCATACGTTGCCGACCATGTTGTAGAGGCCATAGCCATTGGGCTCAAAACTGATCGCGGGAGCGGTGCTGATATAGCCATCGCTTGCAAGGTTTATGTCAGGAAACGCGCCCTGCCAGATGTTGCAGGGAAAGAAGTCTTGATCATTGGGTTCCTCATCGCCCCATGGAAAACGCACATCGCCACGCCCACCGCGCGCGGCGTGCTCCCATTCCGCTTCGCTGGGCAAACGTCCGCCGGCCCATTGTGCGTAGGCCCGCGCATCATTCCAGGTTACGTGGACGACTGGGTGATCAGTCAGGGTATGCGCCAGCACTGAGCCTTGACCGGTAAGGTCCTGCCAATTCGCCCCGTCAATCAATTGCCACCACGGGGCTGTGTCCGACTTCTCATCAGCCTGCATGCTGTTGGGTAGAGAGCCTTTGAAAACGAAAGAGTTGCCAAGTCTTTCTGCATCCGTGGCGTAACCGGTATCGTCAACAAAACACTGAAATTGCCCGTTGGTCACGGCACCAACGTCCATCCGGAAAGGTCGGACATTCAAGTGGCGCTGAGGCCCTTCACCATCAACATGTATGATCGGATTGTTTGTACCGACCGTCGCTTTCCCGCCTGGTACATTCACGCTTGTGCCCTGGTCCGCGCCAGCCCTGTTATGTTGCGTAGTCGGCGGCTGTGTCTGCATAGGACCTTTGGCATCTTTTCGCGGCGAATATCTGCGGTCAGTAGCTGGGCAGCAGGTGGCAACAGGTTCAACGCAATCGCGAGCAATTTGCTTAATAACAACCGCCTCCAGGTTCTTCCTATGGTCCGTTTGTGAGCCCAACGAGGGATCTACCGACCCTATCAAACTTGGACCGCATGGGGCTAAACGATCTCGTTCATAACCTCATTTTGCGAGAAGGAGAGCTCCTTCAATGCATCGAACTGAGGTGCCGCGGTGTTCCTGGTTGACCGCGCACCCTCGATCAACAACTTGTATTGCAGCATCGCATTTGCACTCATCCCAAATCCGGATGCTCTCACTTGTTTTCATCTCTGCTCTGTTCCGAAATTACTAAGCAAGGCCTGCAGAAATCTAGGGGTTTTCCAGTTGCTGCGTTGTTGCCCTTACTATGAGTTCGGGCGGATCCAAATCGGCCACCACAACCCCGGTCTCTGCCGTTTGACCACACAATTCATACACGGCACGTCGGCCAAGATTTAGCAGTGGCATGCGCACCACCGTAAGGGCAGGGCGCAGGTAATCAGCTAGCGCGATATCGTGGATCGAGATCACTGATAGATCGCGCGGCACACGAACGTTGCGATCATGCAAGGCCGCATTGACGCCTAGGCACGAGGCAACGTTTGCAACGACGAGAGCGGTGAGACTTTGCGCTCTTTCCAAAAGCAAGTGCGCCGCCGCTTCACCGGTAGGGAACTTGTTGCCACCATCCTCTTGCCACGCCGGATCAGGCGTGATGCCGCGTGCCATTAGGGCGTTGCGCCAGCCCCGCGCGCGGCCTTCGGAAAACAGCAGGCTGCCATCCACACCAATAAAGCCGATGCGTTGATGGCCAAGATCGAGCAGATGCTCGGTGGCGGCTCGCCCAGCCGCTTCATCATCAAGGCGCACAACGCGGTTCTTTTGGGCATCGCCTGATTGCAAAAGCACGATGGGCACGTCGTGTCGATTCGCACGCTCAAGGGCATGATCAAGGCGAGTTCCGGCACCTTGAAGTATAACGCCATCGACGCCACGCCCCGCTATGAGCGTTTCCAGGTGAGAGGGGCCGGCAGCAACTTCATTGGCCTCACCCACCAGCACCGCCTTCCCAAATTTCAATGCGCCTTCATGCGCACCGGCGATGATTTCAGCATATACGGAGCTGGTCAGATCGTGCACGATAAGAGCGATCACACCTGTTGTTGATGACTTCAGGCTGCGGGCGGCGACATTGGGCGCGTAGTCCATCTCTTCGATGATCCGCAAAACACGCTCGCGCGTTTCCTTGCTCACGCGCAAGGTTGAATCTCTGTTCACGATTCGTGAAACGATCGCCGGAGAAACCCCAGCGGCCTTGGCGATGTCTGCATTGGTTGGCAAAGCCTGCATCCTTTCGCTGCTTACTGCGTGTCCTGCGGTTGCTCACTGTATAGGCCATTGTTGGCGCATTCACCAACAGCACTTGCCAAGAAAGGTAAATCGATTTACCAATTGGGCCCAGAAACAAAAGCTGGCGTTCGGCACTGGCGACCCGGGTCAACACACCTGGCACAATAAAGAAGCCGAGGGAGGATTGCAGGTGGTCGACTCAAATACACAGGCTTTGGCCAGCATACGTGTGCTTGACTTCACGCAGATGATGCTGGGTCCCTTGTGCACGCAGACCTTGGCAGACCTTGGCGCTGATGTGGTCAAGGTGGAGCGGCCAGGCGTCGGCGAGTGGATGCGCAAGATGCCGATGCTCGGTGAGTTTGTTGGCGAAGACTCCGCAGCCTTCCACGCTTTCAATCGTAACAAGCGCTCCATCGCCGTTGACTTGAAAAACCCTGACGGGCGCGCGCTGCTTTTGGAAATCGTCAAGGAGTTTGACGTCGTCACCGAGAATTTTCGCGCGGGCGTCATGGATCGCCTCGGCCTTGGCTATGAAGATTTCAAAGCCGCCAAGCCAGATATCATCTACGCCTCGGGCTCAGGCTGGGGGCAGCGCTCAGAACTGGCCAAACAGAACTGGCCGGGGCAGGACCTGCTGATCCAGGCCATGTCCGGCGTGATGTACAACACCGGCAAGGCGGGCGACCAACCGACGGCATGCGGCACTCCCATTGCCGATTTTGCAGCTTCGCAGGCCATGGTTTCGGGCATTTTGGCCGCGCTACTGGCACGTGGGCGTCACGGCATTGGTCAGCGCGTGGAGGTCGACCTTTACTCGGCAACGCTAAATCTGATGGCCCAGGAAAACTTTGCTGTGCTCAACCAGGGCCTTGATCTGGAGCGCTCCGAAGCTGGTATCGCCACCCCCTGGAACGATGCGCCCTATGGGCCGCATCCAACCACCGATGGGTATGTGGCCATTGCCATGTGCCCGCTGGATAAGCTCGCCGGTTTGCTGGACGATCCTGAAATCGCACAGATGCATGGTTTCCGTGACCGTGATGCCCTCAAGCTCCGCATAGATGCGCGCACCTCGACAATGAGCAGTGCCGACCTTCTGGATATCTTGAAAGTTGCAGACGTGTGGTGCGCGCCGGTGCGCACCAGCCGCCAGGCGATGGATGATTTGGTGGAGATGGAGTCTGAACTCCTGCTGGAGATCGAGCATCCACAAGCGGGTAAAGTGAAGGCCATTGCGTGCCCCATAACCTTGAGCGAAACGCCAGCAACCATAGCCAATCCGGCCCCACTGGTTGGCCAGCATACACACTCGGTGCTCGATGAGTTGCTCGGTGAAGAGCGCCGCAAGGCTCTGCAATCAAGCGGGGTCATTGGATGACCCAAAGTGTGGCTCAAAGCGTTGCAAGCCAAGCATTGCACCCAAACTTGCTGCTTACGCGCAGCGGCCCGGTGCACGAGCTTCGCATCGCGCGCGAAGACAAGTTAGGTGCTCTCAACTTTAAAATCATGGAAGCCTTTGGCCAGTACATTGATGGCCTTGCGACCGACAAAACCTGCCGTGCACTGATCATCACCGGCACAGGCAAGGGTTTTGTCGCTGGCGCCGATATCGATGGCTATCACGGCGCGAGCCAGGCCGCGTTTGATGGCTTTCAGCGGCGCTCGCGCAAGACCTTCGATGCCTTGGCCGCCCTACCTCAAATCACAATTTGTGCGGTCAACGGCTACGCCCTTGGTGGGGGGCTGGAACTTGCGCTCTGCTGCGACCTCATTTTGGTCGCTGAGCGGGCCAAACTTGGACTTCCTGAAATCAAACTTGGACTTCTCCCCGGCGGCGGCGGGACACAGCGCCTGCCAAAGCTGGTGGGAGTGATGCGCGCCAAAGAACTGCTGCTGACGGGCCGGATGATGAGTGCCCAGGAAGCGGTGGACTATGGCGCAGCGCTTGAGGTGCTGCCGGCTGATGCACTGATGGATCGGGCGCGCGAACTGGCCGAGGTTCTGGCCGCGCAAGCACCCATCGCGTTGGCCGAAGGCAAGCGGATAATCGATGACGGCACCCAAGCGCCGCTCGCTGCGGGCCTGACATTTGAGCAGCGGGTTCTTGGCGCTTTGTACGCCACTGACGATGCGAAAGAGGGCATTGGTGCCTTTGTAGAAAAGCGTGACCCCAAATGGTCCGGGAGTTGAAAAAAGATGAGTGAGAGCAGTGTTATCAGCTATCGCAATGGCCCCTTCGCCACCGTATCGATGGGCCTGCCCGGCGATCATGAGGGCAAAACCGCGACCCGCGTTTTCTTTGTCAAAGGTGCTGACAAGCTCGCCCTCATCGATAGTGGCTTGTACGCAGGCTACCCATCGCTGGAGCGCGGCTTTGAGGAACTCGGTTACGCCAAGAGCGACCTTGACTACCTGCTGATCACCCATGAGCACATGGACCATGTGGGAAACAATGGCCCCCTGAAAGAGCAGACCGGTTGCACCATCATTGGTCACAAGGAGCGGGCCGATCGCGTTGCCGACAATATGCTCAACGCCACCACGATTGTGCACGCTTTTCCTGAAGGTGAGCACTTTGACCTGAGGGTTGAATATCTTGATTGGATGGCACCCAATGAGGGGCCGCTGGATAGCTTCGTTGCCCATGGCGATACCATCGATCTAGGAGGCGGCGTGGTTCTGGAAGTGGTGGAGTGCATGGGTCACTCCATGTCCGAAATCGGCTTCTTTGAGCACTCCACCAAGACGCTTGTTATTGCCGATCCGCTGCTACCGGTTTTCAACCCGGTTCTCTATCTCTACGAAGACCCGGCCGTCATGCGGGCGACATTTGATCGGATCGAGGTGTTCATCAAAGAGCGCAGGGTGGAGACGGTTCTGCTCGCCCATGAAGACCCGCGCACGGGTGAGGGCACCTTTGAGTTGATCGAGTGCGCGCGCGCCCGCGTCGATGGCATTGAAAACAGCATGATCCGCACCATCAAGGCGCAGCCAGGCATTGGCTTTGCCGAGTTGCGCGATGCGGTTTGCGATGAGTTCGACAAGGTGCGCGAATGGCGTGCCCTCGTCTCCATTGATGCAAGTCTGAAGGCCTTCGAAGCAGTAGGCGTTGTGCGCAAGCAGGGCGATGGTTGGGCTTATGCAGGCTAGTGGCATCACCACCTGCGCCGTTTTGGGCTCTGGCACCATGGGTACCCAGATTGCGCTGTCGCTCGCACTGGGCGGCAAAGCCGTGCGGCTGTGGGGGCGCCGGGCCGAAGGCCTGCACGAGGCTGAAACGCGCATTGCAGCAGCCTTTGATTTTCTGGCCCAGAATGGTCTGGCCAAGCCGGATGATCGCGCGGCCACGCTGGCTCGCATCGCCATGGAAACAGACCTTGGCAAAGCGGCCTCCGGCGCAGGTTTCATCATTGATGCTGTGGCCGAAGACATCACGATAAAGCAGGATTTGCTGTCACAGGCCGAGCACCATGTTGATGAGACAGCAATCTTATCTTCCACGACATCCGCGCTCAGCCCAACCGACATTCAGTCGGCGTTGCAGCGCCCGGGCAAATTCTGTGTGGCCCATTATGCGCAACCTGCCCATTTGGTCGCCTTGGTTGAAGTCGTGCCGGGCGGAGAGACGCTTGAGAGTGCAACAGAGCAGGTGACAGCGCTGCTGCACGAGACCGGAAAAACACCGGTGTTGTGCCCCGATATTCCTGGCTTCCTTTGGGCCCGCATTCAGCATGCAGTGCTGCGCGAGCTTGCAAGCCTTGTGGGGCAGGGGCTAGTGACGCCGCAGGCCTGCGATACGATTTTGAAGCAGGGCTATGCGGTGCGTTTGCCCGCCATGGGTGCCTTTGAGCATGCTGATCTTGCTGGGCTGGATCTGTTGAACAGTTCGGCTGCAAAGGCCGTATGGGCGGACCTTTCCAATGTGAGCGACCCGGCACAAACCCCGGTGGGTGCCCTTTATGCGCAAGGCAAGCTGGGCATGAAAAGCGGCAAAGGATTTTACGACTGGCAACAGCGTGACCCAGACGCGTTCAAGAGTGAGCGCGACCAGGAGATTGTGCGCCGGGTGAAAATACAAAGAGGGGCAAAGGTGACGCTCTAACCCGAGCGGGCACCGAATTGCCCACATGAAAATGGCGCGAAACCAACGCGCGGAGGAAGGCACTATGAGTGGCGTTCAACTGACTAAGGTCAGCAAATCCTATGGGTCTGTGAACATCATACCCTCGCTCGACCTGTCTTTCGAGGAAGGCGAGTTCGTCGTTATTGTTGGACCATCCGGCTGCGGCAAATCAACCACTTTGCGCATGATCGCGGGCCTTGAGCCAGTCTCTGGAGGCAGCATTTATATTGCGGGCAAGGATGTTACCTGGGCCGTGCCGAAAGAGCGCGATATTGCCATGGTTTTCCAGTCCTATGCGCTTTACCCGCATATGAACGTTGCTGGAAACATGTCGTTTGCGCTTCGGTTGGCAGGTCGTCCCAAAGCTGAAGTTCAAGAACGCGTGCAAGTCGCCGCAGAAATGCTGGAGCTGGCCGACTATCTGCATCGCAAGCCCAAGGACTTGTCAGGCGGCCAACGCCAGCGTGTGGCCATGGGCCGCGCCATTGTGCGCGATGCGTACTGTTTTCTGTTTGATGAGCCTTTGTCGAACCTGGACGCCAAATTGCGATCCACCATGCGCACCGAACTTGCCATCCTGCACAAGAAGCTCGAGCGCACGATGGTCTACGTCACCCATGATCAGATTGAAGCCATGACCATGGCTGATCGGATTGTGATCATGGACAAGGGCATCGTCCAGCAGGTTGGCAGCCCACGCGAGGTCTACAACAGTCCGGTCAACAAGTTCGTGGCCGGGTTTATGGGCTCGCCGGCAATGAATTTCCTCAATGCTGAACTGATTGACGAGGGTGGAATTCGGGTGCGCGGCGATGGGTTCGACCTGCCTTTGCCCAAACCCTTGCAAGACGCCGCCAACAAACATGGCGCGCGCAACCTGACGGTGGGGCTACGCCCTGAGCATTTTTCGATTGATGGATCTGGCGGCACAAAAGAGTCCCAGTTTGCACCAGTCGATCTTGAAGTGGCCGTAGCTGAATATATCGGCTCCAGCCAGTTCCTGGCCGCTCGCATTGCAAACGCCAATGTGACGGCTGCCATCGAAGTTGGGCCTGACAGCGTCCCGCTGACCAGCGGCGCCTACCGCTTCGATACGTCCCGCCTGTACCTGTTCGACAATGAAACAGGCCAAGCCATTGCCTAACCTAAAAACAAAAATCCATCTAAGGGAGGAAACCACACGATGGCACGATCAACACTGAAAACAACCGCTGCGGCAGGCCTAACGGCCCTTTTGTTGTCCAGCGTATCGGCATTCGCCAACCCCTATGCCGAGTATGAAGGCACAACTATTGTGGTCAGCTGGCCAGCACTGTCGCACTTCAATGCCGCCGAAGAACTTGTTGAAGAGTTCATGGAAGAAACCGGCATCAATGTGGAAATTGATGCCCTGCAATACCTCGCATTGCGCGACCGGCAACTCCTGGAAATGTCCAAACCAGAGGGCGACTACGACGTCGTCAGTTGGGTGGTGATGTGGAAAGGCGAGTACGTCAACAAGGGTCTGCTAACCCCGCTATCTCAGTTCTTCACCGACGCAAGCCTGGTCGACCCGATGTACGACATTGACGATATTGCCAACGCATACCTGCAAAATGGCGGTGTTGTCGGCGGTGATCTGGGCTATCTGCCCGGTCCATCAGGCGCGCTTTACGGCATTCCCTTCGGCGCTGAAACGTCCATCCTGGCCTATCGCGAGGACATCTTCGAAGAGCAGGGCCTTGAAGTGCCCGAAACGTACGATGAACTGCGTGATGTGATGACCCAGTTGCACGAAGCTGGCATTCCCGCGCTAACCTCGCGTGGGCAGACAGGGCACCAGGTTACGGCCGCATGGCTGTTCCACCTCGCACCTCTGGGTGGTCGTGTGTTCGATGACCAATGGAACCCTGTGGTGAACTCTCCTGAGGCTGTGGAAGCTGCAGAATTCCTACGTCACGTCGCCAACACGGGTCCAATCGGCATTCCAACGTTTGGCTTTGGTGAAGCAGCAGCAGCCTTCCTGCAAGGCGAAGCAGCCATGCACTTGGATGCACTGAAAATCGCAGCCATGTCGCGCAACCCGGATCTTTCAACCATTGATGGCCAAGTTGGTTATGCGCTGCACCCAACCGGCGCACGCTGTGGCTCGGAGACCGGTGGTTTTGCTTTAGGCATTCCTGCCAACGCGCCAAACCAGGAAGCCGCGTTTCTGTTCATCCAGTACATGACGTCCAAGCAGGGCGATCAACGAATGGTTGAATTGGGTGGAGACCCCATCCGCATTTCGACACTGGAGAACAACACCGAAGGCTTTGATGAGTACCCCGTGGTTGCTGAGCAGCTGCCCTGCGCCGATCCAAACTGGCGTCCACTGATCCCAGAATGGAATGAGCTGAACATTGACGTGCTCGGTCAGGCGCTCACCCAGGTCATCACGACCGATGATCCCATCCAGCCGATCATGGATGCTGCCAATGAGCAGATCCGCACCATCATGGAACGTGAAGGCTACTACATCTGGGCCGATTACCGCGCTCAGCAGTAACTTGCAGACAACGCAAATCGTCGTGGGCGGCATTGCCGCCGCCCACGCACCAATCGACACCCGGGAAAGCTCATGAGCGACGTCACGATCCACGCCCCGACATCGGCCAAGCCGTCCGCGTTTAGCCGTCGGGCATTGGGGCCGTACTTCTTCATTTTGCCCGCTGTGGCAGTCATGTTCGCGGGGCTTGTCTATCCGGTTATGCAATCGATCTACCTATCGTTTTTCGACTGGCGGATCGGCACGGACATGGACGATGCGCCGTTTGTCGCCTTCGACCATTATATTCGGATGATGAGCGATCCGGCGGTCCGTGAGTCCCTTTGGGTGACGTTCCGCTTTGGGTTCTGGACCATCACCATCGAGATGTTTCTTGGCGTCTCGCTGGCGCTGCTTTTGGAAAAACCAATCCGTGGCGCATCCATTTTCCGCACCATCTTTATTCTACCGCTAATGGTCTCGCCGGTCGTGGTCGGCCTCGTTTGGCGCTACCTGTTTGATGCGCGCATTGGCTGGATCAACTACTATCTTGGCTATCTGGGTATAGAGCCGCAGGTGTGGCTGGGCGATGCCGAACTTGCATTCTTTGCTATGGTGTTCACCGATATCTGGCAGTGGACCCCCTTCATTTTCATCATCGTTATAGCCGGTCTTCAGGCACTTCCGTCAGAGGTGATGGAAGCCAGCAAGATTGATGGAGCCAACTGGTGGCAGCACATTCTTTTCGTCAAGCTGCCGATGATCAAGTCAATCCTGATCATCGCGCTGCTGTTGCGGCTTATCGATGTGTTCCGCGCCTTGGAGGTCATGTTCATCATGACGGGAGGCGGGCCGGGCAGGGCCACCGAAGTGCTCTCACTGCACATCTACAACCGGGCGTTTACCACCCAGCAGCTGGGCTACGCCTCGGCTATCTCGGTGCTTCTGATCGTCATCGTGTTCATGCTCTCTCTTGCCATTCTCAAGCTTGGCAATCCGATGAAAGACAAGGCGGATATCTGATGGCGCAGAAACGTATCGACAGTCCTTGGGGTATCTTTGGCCATTATACGGCGCTCATTGTGCTAGCGCTCATTACGCTTGCGCCAATCTGGATCATGATTGCAACGGGTTTCAAACCTGATGTCGTGGTGCAGAGCCGCGATCCCATCTGGTTCTTTTTTGCGCCTACATTGGACAATTATGAGTTCATTCTCACGCGCGGGCGCTTCGATACCTATCTTTTGAACTCAGTCATCGTTGGATCGGTGTCGACTTTTTTAACGCTGTTCCTGGGCGGCCTGTGCGCCTATGCGCTGGCGCGCACCGAGTTTCATGGTCGCATTTTTGTGGCCAACACAACACTGCTGGTGCGCATGGTGCCGCCTGCGGTTTTGGCCGTTCCAGCCTTTGCGATGGTGATCCAATTCAGCCTGGACAATGATTTGGCGGTGCTGATCTTTTTCTACACAGCGCTCAACCTTCCTTTTGCTGTCTGGCTGCTCTTTGGTTTTTACAAGCAGATTCCAGTGGAACTGGAAGAGGCAGCCATTGTGGATGGTGCGACCCCTTTACAGGTGTTCTTCAGGGTACTGCTGCCGCTGATGAAGTCAGGCTACGCGGTTGCTGGCATTTTCACGTTCCGCATCGCTTGGAATGAGTTCATTTTGGCGCTGCTGCTCACGGGCCGCAGCACGCGCACGCTGCCTGTAGGGGCGGCCGGGTTCATCACCGATACTGGCGTTGAGTGGGGGCGGATCATGGCGATGGGGACGCTGATCGTGATCCCGCCACTTCTGTTCACGTTCTTTGCCGCGCGCCAGATTATCCAGGGCATGACTGCAGGCGCGGTGAAAGGATGAGACGAGCCCTGGTTACAGGTGCGACCTCAGGCATCGGTAAAGCGATTGTCGAGCGGCTGCGCGCGGAGGATTATCACGTCACAGCTGTTGGTCGCCGCGCGGACAAACTGGCTGCTCTGGCGGAACAAACAGGGTGCCAGGCTGCGCCCGGCGATGTGACTGACCTTGCCACCATGCGCGACATCCTTGCCGGTGCCCAGCCAGATATCCTCATCAATAATGCCGGTATCGGCCTCGGCATAACCGGCCTTGAAACCCTTACCGAAAACGATCTTGCCCACGCCATCGCCACCAATGTGACAGCGCCGCTTCAACTGACGCAGCTTGCGCTGCCACAGATGAAGGCAGCAGGCAGCGGGCATATCGTCAACATGGGGTCCATTGCCGGACTGCACACGCTAGTCTCTGCGCTCTACGGCGCGGGTAAAGCGGCGGTGCATCAGTTTTCGCAGAATCTTCGCTATGAGCTTGTGGGCACGGGCATCCGGGTGACTGAGATTTGCCCCGGGCGTGTTGCATCAGAGTTTTACGATCAGAGTACCGGGAACATTGAGGCCAACAGCATCGGCGCTGCTGCATTTAGGGCCCTTGATCCGGGTGACGTTGCCGACGCAGTGGCCTACGCACTTTCGGTTCCGGCCCACGTCAATATTTCAACAATGGAGTTGTTGCCCACTGCGCAAGCAGTTGGCGGGGTAAAGACAGGACAGGCATAATGAGCGCGCGTTTGAAGGGTTTGTCAGCCTTGGTCACGGGCGGGGGCGATGGCATCGGGCTCTCCGCAGCTCAGCTTTTTGCGCAAGAGGGCGCCCATGTTCTTGTCGCTGATATTGTGCCTGAGCGCGCCCAAAGCGCAGTGGAGACCATAAAAGCTGCCGGTGGTATGGCCACGCCGCTTGTTGGTGATGTTTCTGATGAGGCATCGGTCCGGGCTATGGTTGAAGCAGGGCTCGCCGCCATGGGCCGGATTGATGTGCTTTTCAACAATGCTGGCGGCGGCTCTGGCCGTGATGGGTCAGTGGTTGATCTGGACCTAGATGAGTTCTGGCGCACCATCCGTGTGGACCTATTCGGCACGCTGCTGTGCTGCCGAACCGTCATCCCCCACATGCAGAAATCCGGTGGTGGTTCGATCATCAACATATCGTCCCTGCGCGCTCTGGTCGGCACCGCTGGCGCGGATGCTTACACAGCCTCCAAGGGGGGAGTGGCGGCGCTAACACGCGCCATGGCCCTGCAGTGGGCACCGCATAAAATTCGGGTCAATGCGATGGCGCCGGGCGTTGTGCTTACGCAGCGCGTTGCTGCATTGATCAAGCCGGATAATCCGATCTATCAGAAGATGTTGCTTGGACCCTGCGATCCGCAGGATGTGGCAGAATTGGCCTGCTACCTTGCCTCGCCTGCATCAGCGAAAATGACAGGGGCCATCCTGCCCCTTGATGCTGGTGCGACGGCTTACTGATCGGGTTTGATCAGCACCTTACCGATAGCATCGCCAGACGCCATGAACGCACACGCATCCTGCGTTTCGTCCACGCCGTAGCGTCCTGCAATCAGCGCCTCAAAATCCACCGTTCCGCTGGTGATAAGACCAACCGCATCATCAAACTCGTGGGTGAACAAAATGCTGCCCACCGATCTGATCTCTTTGAGCGTATTGAGGTGCAGGTTTATCGGCACCGGGCTTGGCTGGATAAATGACAGAACGCCGATGGTGCCTTGCTTGCGGCATGAATCCAGCGCTTGATTGTAGGCATGGGGCGACCCGCTGGCCTCAATCACGACATCATAGCCATTGGCAAGTGTATCCATATCATCATCACCGGGCACAAAGCCGACAGTAGCGCCAACGCGCATTGCAGTATCCACTGATGCGCGTTTGATGTCGGTGACGTGAACCTCGGCACCTTTGGCTACCGCCGCCAACACAGCCAGCAAACCCATAGGCCCACAGCCGGTGACCAACACGCGATCACCAGCCTTGACGCCGGACCGGTTAATGCAATGCATGGCGCAGGCAAGCGGTTCAGCGAAGGTCAAATGATCGGGATTGATTGCGGGATCAACAGTCCGAAGGCAGCGCGCCGGGAAATCAAAGAACTCGCGAAAAAATCCATGAATATGCGGCTTGGTTGTCGCCGATCCCGGAAAGCGTTTGGTGGCGCACATGTTCACATCACCCGCCGCGCAGTTCTCGCAAGACTGGCAAGGGATAAGTGGATTGATGGCCACCAGTTGGCCAATTTTCAGATCACTGCCCGCAGCGTCTTCCACATAGGCGCAGGCCTCATGGCCAAGCGTGACGGGATAGTCGAGATAGAAACCAGCATTCGCGAAGTGACGAAAGTAATGCATGTCAGTGCCACAGATGCTGGCGGTGGCAAGCCGCAGCCGCACCCAGCCCTGTTCGATCTCGTCAGGCATGTCCGCCTGTTGAACTTGGATGGTTTTGGCTTCTGTCAGCAGGGATTGGGTGTAGCTCATTGTCAAAATCCTATCGCGTACCCGCCGTCGACGGGAAGGGCGACGCCATTGATGTAGGTGGAGGCATCACTGGCCAGAAAGTGAACAGCATCCGCCACATTTTGCGCGGTACCAAAGCGGTGGGTAGGAATGCGCCCCTCAATTTTTTCGCGCCGCGCTGGGTCTTTTGCCAGAACCGCGCGTGTCATGTCGGTATCGATGAAGCCAGGACACACCGCATTGCAGCGAATGCCGCGGGCCGCAGCATCTACCGCAACCGCCCGGGTCAGTCCGATAACGGCGGTTTTGGCCGTCACATAGGCAGCTGCTGATGGCAGCCCCATCAGCCCGCCCATGGACGATATATTGATTACCGCGCCGCCGGTGTCTGCCTGCAAATCACAATACCGACCGCAGGCCAAAAACATGGCCTTCACGTTGATATCGAGCACTGTGTCGAGCGCGCTCGCTTCAACCTCCCAGATCGGTAGCTTTAAGTGGACGCCAGCATTGTTGACCAGCGCATCGATCGGACCGGCGTCGGCGTGAATTGCGTCGAGGTAAGACACATCGGCCCAGTCTGCCAAATCATGCTCGTGCCAGTGCAAATGATCTGATGACACTGCTCCAAGATCACCGTTTGAACGGGCAATGACATGCACCTGATAGCCGTGATAGAGAAAGCAACGGGTTTGGGCCAGGCCCAGGCCCTTATTGCCGCCAGTGATGACAACTGTTTTCATGGCCTTAGTCTTTCTTCGCGCGGTGATGCCTGTAAAGCGTGTTGATCGCCGCTAGCATAGTTTCGGCGTCCTGGTCCTTGAGGAAAAAGCTTGGAAAGATATCGCACACATCATCGACAAAGCCGAGGAACCAGACGTCTCTTGGCCGGGTCCAGGCGTTTTCGATAGTGTGACGGCCGCCGGTTAGAAATCCTGCATAGGCGGGATCATCACCCTTTGCGTGCCAGGTGGCACGATGGGCTGGCTGGCCGTCATTCTCTAAGTACACACCGGATTGCACAGGCTCGCTGGTGACCCACTGGGCAAAGTGCATGGCTTGCTGCGGATAGGCGGTTTTGGAGGAAACCCCTATGCCCGCACCCCCCAAAATACCGCGCTTGACGCGGCTGCCCTCAAACGATGGCAGATCACAGTACGACAAGGCGTACTTGCGGAACCCTGGGCGCGCGTAATTGATGTACCCAAACAGGCAGGGCGAGTAGGCAAAATCGTTGGTTGTCGACAGCGCCTCAAGCGCCTTTATGGGGTTCCATTTTACCGCTTCTGATGGGCCAAGTTTGTAGAGCGCCTTCAGCACCGACAGGGCCAGTAAGCCGTTTTCATCGCTTGTGAAATGTGCCGGACTTTGTGGCAAATGCTCCTCGCCACGGCCCGCCACCAAAGTCATCATCATGTCGAACGCATCAACGGGAAGCAGAGGCGTCACCATCTTGTACGTGTCCGGTGTGGCATCAAATACTGCTTCCCAATTGGGCAATTCGGAGAAGGCAAGGTCAGCGCGTCGCACCGCCACCTGACAGGCGGCATCAATTGGCAGGGCCAATAATTCATCGCGCCAAATGTAGCTTTCCAGACTGCCCCCCAAGGAAGCGGTCGCTGCATCGCTAGGCAATGGCAATGGAAGCAAAGAGCCAGTTTCGGCAATCATTCCCACGTGGGGGTGATCCAGCACGATGAAGTCGTACTTTGCGGCAAGCGTTTCTATGGGTTCGTCAGCAAACGCCTGCAGGCTGCGGCGGTCCCAACTGATGTCGACGCCATGTTCAGCGGCGTAGTGTTCACTTGCTGCCTGCAAGCCCAGATAACCGCGCGGGTGATCCCACGTAATGCCTTGCAAGGGGATTGAAGTAGAGGCGAGCATTGACCAGCCAAAAATCAGAACATAATCGAGCGAGCATAAACCAGTTAAAGTTGCTGGTAAAGCGTTTTACCAAATGACGGTTGGTATATGGTTCGCTAGGGGAGGATCAAGGTTAATTTGGAGGCTACCCGGCGCCGCACAGCGAATTTTTTTTGGAACAGTTCCGCCTATGCCATTTCACTCTTAAAGCCTCCACCTGTAGGAATGATGGCGGTGCTGCAATCGAAATGTCCGCTAATGGGAGTGGCTGTGTGGAAACGGTTTTTGGAGCCGGCCGGCGGATGTCATCAATCGACGATGACGTGCGATGTTGATCACGCCTGGATTGCTTCGATCAGTGGCTTCGCGCCCATGATCGCTGTCATGCGCTTGAGATTGTAGGCTAGAACGCTCAGGCTCATCTCTGTTCCGATATTCTTGAGGCCTTTCGTCAGGAAGTGTGTCGCTCCCATCCAGGCTTTGATGGTGCCGAAGGACTGTTCAACCGTTCGTCGGCGAATGTTCATGCTGTCAGGCGCATCGTTGAGACGCTGAAGCATCGCGTCGATAGCGCCTTCGTGCTCCCAGCGCCTCACCCGTCGTTCTTTGGCCGGTGTGCACTTGCTCTTCAAGCGGCAACCCCCGCACTTGGTTGTCCAATAGGCATGAAGCGTACGTCCCGCTTCGACTTTGGTGTAGCGATAGGGGAGCATCTCACCGGCTGGACATCGATAGGCATTTTGTGACGGGTCATAGTTGAAGTCGTCCTTACCAAAGCGACCGGCTGCTTTTGCTCCGGATGTATATGTCTTAGGAACAAAGGGCGTGATGCCTTCAGCCTCGCAAGCCACGATCTCCTCACCGCTGAAGTACCCGCGATCAGCAATCACATCGAGCTCATCGCGCCCCATGGCAGCTTTAGCCTTGGCAGCCATCGATGACAGTTGTGCTTTGTCCGAGACGATGTTCGTCACCGCGTGCGTGACGATCAGGTGGTGATCGGTATCGACGGCGGTCTGCACATTGTAGCCCACCATCCCGGCCTTCATGCTCGTTGCCTTGGCCCGCGCATCCGGATCGGTTAGCGATACCTGATGGTCTGGCGACTGTTCGACCTCCACCTCGTGTTGCTGCAACTGACTGAGCTTGGCCTTCATGGTCGCGATCTTCTCGCGTATCCGCTTTGCCTTGGCTTCAGCGAGATCACCCTCTTGCATATCGGCGACGTCTAAAGACTGCAGATAGCGCGCAATGCCTGCCTCAACCTGTCCGATACGCCGCTTCAACTTGCCCTTCGTGAAGTTCTTTTCGCGTGCATTGACGGCCTTGAACTTGGCGCCATCGATCGCTGCAACCGCTCTGGCAAACAGACCCAGTTCTCGGCAAAGCTCGATGAACTGGGCGCACGCTGCTTGTATCGCGTCACCGTTGTCCTTCCGGAAGTCGGCAATCGTTTTGAAGTCTGGCGCAAGCCGACCAGTCAGCCACATCAGTTCGACATTGCGGTTCGCTTCGCGCTCAAGGCGCCGGCTGGACTGGATGCGGTTGAGATAACCGTACAGGTAGAACTTCAGAAGCACTGATGGGTGACAGCCAGGACGCCCTGTCGCTTTGGGCAGCGCTCGCTTGAAACCCAGCGCCGCCAGATCAAGTGCCTCAACATAGGCATCGACCACCCGCACAGGGTTCTCGTCAGTCACATAGTCTTCAAGCCGAGCGGGCAAAAGTGCCCACTGATCGCGATCTTCGCCTTCGACAAACGGCCCATGCCGACCTCCTATCTAGATGTCGAAATCCTATCTGATTTGCGCGTTTTCACACAGCCACGGGATAAAGCCGAGGTACCTTGGGGTCATGGCCATGGTCAGCTCCTTCCTGCGAACCACTGGATGTGCAGCGGGTCATGGCAAAGCTCATACCACCGGCAGCATCCGCTCGCCGCGCTTGCCCATGATCAGGGGCTCCTTCCAGCCAATGTTAAACGCGTTGTTGCGCCTAAAGAAGGTGATGTGATCGCAGGGGGTACGGTCCTTGAGGAACGACGCGAGCTCCTCGCGTGAAGTAAGCTCAGTTGCTCCGGCGTTGAAGGCAGGAATGATGATGCAGGCTGATGCTCCAACGCGGCCCTTGCTGTCGACGTGGTCCCAGATGTGCCGACCGTAGTTCCTTTCGTTCGATGCGCAGGAGAGCCCGTTCTGGTGGCCGAAGGCATTGAGGGCCGCCGACCTGAACCCTGAGCGGATGATGATGGGCCCGAACAGCGCGACGATCGGCTCGAGGATCCGCTCGCAAAGTTTGGTGCCGGCATGGATGGTGCGGGTTTCGTCGTTGGGGAGGTTGATAAGCCCATGGGCTGCGGCTATCTCGGAGTAGAGGAACTGCCGCATCACGAAGTGCCGGGAGAGCCGCACCCGACCGAGGCGGTCAAGGCGCCAGTAGAGCGCGCGGCGCTGCTCCTCGTTGAAATCGGCGAGCCTCAGGGGCAGCGGGGGATAGAGCTCCGTCAGGGTATCCATGGTGGTGTCATCGCCGCGCGAGCGGCGATAGAACTCGGTCGCCCCCGGATCGCGTTCGTCAGTCTCGGGTGCGCCAGTATTCGGTGTTTCGGTGTGGTCGTTCATTCATCAGGTCCGCTATCTGTCCGCGCGCATCTGGGCGAGCACCGGACGCAGGGCGTTGACGGCCCGGTTGGAGGTCGCAACCAGCCAGTCCCGGAACGCGTCGTCCTCCCATGGGTCGCCGGGGTAGGGCAGGCGCAAGGTGACTTCGAAGCTGTCGGAAGTGTCGTGGGAAGTGATTTCGCTGCCGGGCGGGTCGGCAGTGAAGCCCTGGCCGATCTCGGCTTCGATCGCTGGCAGTAACGGCTGCAGGCCTGCATTGGTAGCTGCGCCGTTAGGACCTTTTAGACGAAGGAAGAGGCCGGCCCGCCCATCCCTGGTCCTGAAGGCCGTCATGGCATGAAGGGGAGGGGGCAAAGGTATCCTGATCCAGCCATTACCACCGTGGCGGGGTGGGTCTTGGTCGGCATGGTCGAAGTCTGCGGCATTGATTACACTTTGCCAGAAGGCGCGCTCATGATCCCGTTGCAGAGCGCTTTCTGGGTCGATGGCTCGCTCGATACTCAATGCAGTCTCATTGGCCTCCTCAATCATGAGGGGAACATCTTTACTGTCGATCAGTACGCGCTGTTTGATGATCTCGCTGTGGACCGGCACGCTCGGGATGACCAATTGGTCGCCTTGTCCGTTCTCCCAAACCTGGATTTCGACCAGAGCCAGAGATGCCGATAATCCGCTTGAGCGGTTGAGATGGTCGGCGATGGCATGAACGTCGCTTCGGATGCCATCGCCGGCGACGATTAGAAGGAAGTCGCCGGTCTGCAGGGCACGCGTGACGCGATCGACAAACAGCGCCTCGTCGAGCTCTCCGACGACCTTGCTCATCGCCTCATAAAGCGGGTTGGTGGATATTGAACCGGTTCGTTTGCGCACCTGCTCGCCAAGATCGCTGTACGTCCAGCTCCGCATCAGCGATGCGTATTCGAGGATCTGGGCGATGACCTCGCGTCGGGCTTGCGGGTTGCGCCAAAGCTTGCATTCGATGAGCACGAGCCGGCCATCGGCCGTCGCGCCAAAGATGTCGAGATAGACCGGTCCACTGGAGCGGGGAATGGCCAACTCACGGCAGACAGGCACCATCTCGCCAACATTTGAACTTATTTCCGCAAGTGGGATGAGTGCAGGATGGGTAAAGAGCAGGTCCTGCAGCCAGCTTTCTGGGAATGTTTCACCGCCTGTACCGAGCGCAGCCCGGCTCAGCCACTTATGCTGGGTTTCGGGTTGGCCATGAAGGAACAAGGGTGGCACGGCGCATGTCCTTTGCCGGAGCGCCAACAGATATCTCCATCTGAGAAGCGCAGCTTCGTTAATCAGGTTCTTGTACGGAAAAGTATCCGTCAAAAACGGTCAAGCATCAAATACACGCTTCGTTTCAACTTGTTCGTTCCCGGAACACTCTGCGGATATGGATGAGAGAGATGCATTCGGCCTGCAACTGAAGGCCATCCGGACGGGTCTGTCGTGGAGCCAGCAGCGGCTAGCCGATGTTACAGGCTTGTCCGTTGAGGCGATCTCCAATCTCGAACGTGGCCTCAACAAGCCCAGCTACGCCACAATGGAGAGGTTGGCTGCCGCCCTCAATGTGCCCATCCGGCATTTCTTTGAGTTCGATGACCACAACCCGGAACGCTCGCAGCATATTGCGTCTTTGCTGGCCCATGCCCGCAAGATGACCGATGGCGATCTCAAACGCGCCGTCGCCATCATGCACGTGCTTTCTGAGCGCTCGTGAACCTCGGTTCACGCCGCTCTGACCAGGTATCGCGACATCGGCGAACGGAATGCCGCGTCCGATGGGAGCGGCCGGATGCCGGTTTTGGTCGCTCAACACCAAGGATGCCCAGTCCGTCACCGCGTTTCGAGACCCAATGCGCGCGCACGGTACTGGGCAGTCAGCTCACCATATTGCCTTGGGTTTTCAACACGCGGCTTGCCATCGCGCCTTGGCCTGTGACCTGACGGACGTGTCGGGTTGGCGCGCAGCGGCCGGCCTTCTCGGTCATAGCGAATGGACCCAATGACCGTTGAGCGAAGAAAGCCCAGAGCCTGTGTCAGGCTGTCAACCTGGTCATCATGGCGGCCGGATGGAAAGCTGAGCAATTCCTGCTCGAATGGCTCCAGCCAATCAAGAGCTCCATATGTGGCAGCGAAGTTCGGCGTCCTCTCTCGATTAGGAAGGACTAGCCCGCCGTGACGGATCATGTATGAGTTGGCAAGCAAGCGCGCGTCTTTGTCTTCCATCGGCCAGAGCGGCACAACCTTCGCGTTGATGCGAGTTCTCAACTGCTGGGCGAGCCCGGTTCCACTTTGCGTGTCTTCAATCAGGATCCGGTTGGCACCAAAATGGTTGGCTTGGTTGATTGCAGCCTGCAACAGGTCGTCCGCTTCAAGCCGCGCCCGAAGGACATGGATAAGGAAGATGCCGGTTTGCGCCACCAAATAGGTCGTGCAGACCGAGTAGTCGTTCTGTTCGCCGGTTTTCTGGGCCGTGTCCCAGCTCTGTAGCACCATTTGCTGTGCCTTCTGGGCGCAGTCGTAGGTCTCGTCGTCAAAATAATGGAGTTCGGTTCTCTTGATGATGTTGCCGCCATAGGGCGTGGGGTTCTGTTGGTACTGCGCGTTGAAATCCCGATCGCCGAGATCGTTTCGGATCTGCTTCAGGGTCTCAAGCCCTGTGCGCCTCGGGTCTATCACCGAACCGATGGGGCGCATGTAGACGTCGTCGCGCTTGTATGAGAGCTGATACCGCTGCTCCGTCTCGGCGATCGCCGGAATGGAGAGGATCGTCCACCCGTGATTGGGTTCGGCCGTCACATACCCGACGAGATCATCCTCGTGCAGACGCTGCATGACGATGACGATTGCGCCCTTCTCCGGGCTGTCGAGGCGGCTGAGGAGGGTCTGCGCGAACCAGGTGTTGACCTCCCGACGAGCTTTTTCCGACATCGCGCCACTGGCGCGGATAGGGTCATCGACGATGAGGATGTCGCCACCACGTCCGGTCAGCGTTCCGCCGACCGAGGTGGCCAGTCGAAAGCCACCTTTCGACGCATGTTGGAGCAGTTGGGTATCCCTGCCGCCTTGGAAGTCAACCTGCGGGAAGACAGCCTGATAGTCAGGATGGTTCACCAGCCTGCGGAAGGTCTCTGCATGATCCCTGGCAAGGTCCGCCGAATAGCTAGCGCAAATGATCTTCTTGCGCGGATAACGCCCAAGCACCCACGCCGGCAGGGCTACACTCGTGGTGATGGACTTCAAAGAACGCGGTGGCAGGTTGATGATCAACCGCTTGATCCGACCTTCAGCCACCTGGTCAAGACAGTGGGCCATGGTCTTCAGGTGCCAGTTCATTGAGAAGTTATTGTCTGGGACTAGCATGCGCGCGGCCCAGCTCAAAAACGGGGTGAACCGTGCCGAAATCACCGCATTTAAGACCGTCCTTTGCTCGTCGCCTGGCAGTGCTGCCAGGCGAGAGATGCCGTCTGCGAGGGGTCCATTGTTGTTCAAATCAAACATCCCTAGTCCTCCTCTTTGGAAGTGTCGGTGTCAGGTGATCCGTATGCTGCGAGCGCCTCCTCAAGTAGCGCGCGACCTGCTGGCGACATTTCCTTTTCAGAGTTGGCCGATCGGTCGATGGCTTCATTTCGAAGAAATAGGACATGTTTGATCGCCCGGTCTTTGCCCATGGCAGCGTCGTTGACGATACGGAAAATGATCGCATCGAACAGTGTCACCTCCCGGGTCTCGCCGTCCATTTTGACCCTAGTTTTGCGCGCCAAAGCCGCCGTCAACCGTTCCGAAACCGCGTCTGGATGGTCGACAGGTTTGGGCTTGAGCTTTCTTGGACGACCGTTTGGGTTGCCGGACTGTCCTTTCTTGAACTGATGCTCCACCGGTGGTTTGCCGTATCCCACCTCATGCTGCGCCTTCTCAGTCTTCCGCCGTCGGTTCTTGCGACGCTGAGGTTGCAATGGATCGACTGCGGGGCGGATGGGCGCGCGCGCGCTACCACGGTCGCTTGCAGGTGGGGCTTTAACGGGTTTCGTCGGCCGCTTGCGCCTCCGCGGTCTGCTGCTTTCTTCAATCTTAATGGTCATGTCATCTCCTTTCGGGGGGAATTCTGCTGTGCGGGGTTCCTTGTCGAATGCGCTGACTTGCCTGGTTTTCGGTATCGTTGACTAAACACCCCGCCTTTTGCGCGCCGGTGCTGGGTTGCGTCGGGCTGGAACAATGCCGCGTTGGGCCTCTGCGTGGCTGGCGGTTTCGAGTTTGACGCAACTTGTAGGGCGCTTGCGCTGCCTTACTGGTGGCGGTGGATTAACGTTTGTTGCTGGCCGGGTCCGCTGGCGCGGCTGGTCGACATGACGCTGCGCCGTTTGATCATCAGGTGGTTGGTCTGAAGCAGCACTCGCCTCATGCTGCCGCCGTTCCCGCACCTCGGCGACGGTCTCACCCGTCCCTGCGAGGACGGGCTGGATACCATTGCGTACCTCGAACCGGCGAAGGGCAATGTCGACATAGGCCGGATCGAGTTCGAGTGCTCGCGCCGTGCGGCCGCTGCGCTCGCAGGCAAGCAGCAAGGTCCCAGATCCGCAGAAGGGATCTAGAACGATGTCTCTTGGCATCGTCACATCCTTGATGGCTTCGGCGACCATCGCGACTGGCTTGACCGTTGGGTGATCGGCGAGGTCCTGGTTCCGCGTCCTACCAAAGCTGTTGGCTCCGGGATAAGTCCAGACATTCGACCGGTTGCGCCCATATCGACCGAGCTGGACATTGTTGGTGTGCGAAGCCCTCCCGACCTTGTAGATCGCGATCAGCTCATGCTGGCTTCGGTAGAGCGATCCCATGCCGGCATTGGTCTTGGCCCAGACGATAAGGTTGGCTTGGTGAAGCCCTAGCCGCCTTGCGGCCCGGTCGAGCGCCGAAAGCCCGCGCCAGTCCATGCAGACATAGAGCAAGCCACCGTCGCGCGTGGCATCGGCCATGAAACCAAGCGATGTTGCAAGGAACCCTTCGAATGCCTCGTCCGAAATCTCGCCGGATGCCATGACGAACTCGCGGTGCTTCGCCTTACCCTTGCCGCCGACATGGCCCTGGACGGGAACATTATAGGGCGGGTCGGTGAACACCATGGCGACGGGGTCTATTCCGGTGAACCCGGGTTCAGGATGCCTGTCGCCGTTTTCGCCAACTGCCTCCTGGGTTGAAGCCGAAGGCGAACCTGATGAACTCCGTCTATCCTCTCCCGAAGCGAGGAGCGCATTGACGTCGTTTCGGTCCGTCGCATCGCCGCATAGCAGGCGATGGGTACCGAGCAGCCATAGATCGCCCCTGCGCGAGATGGGCTCAACACTTGATGGGACCTCATCATCGCGATCGGGCGTGGTCGGTAATGTGGATGCCACTGGATGCAGGATCTGATCGATCTGCGGCATCTCGAAACCGGTCAATTCGAGATCGACATCAAGATCGATCTCGAGGATGTCCTCAATGTCGATCTTCAGGGCATCAGCATCCCAGACCGCATCTTCGGTTAGCCGGTTGTCGGCAAGGCGGAAGGCCTTCACTTGCGCGGGCGTTAGATGTTCAATGAGGATCACCGGCAACTCGTCGAAAGAGAGACGCTTCGCGGCCTCGAGCCGCGCGGCGCCGGCAATTACTTCGCCATCTGCGGCGATGAGTAGTGGGACGTTGAAACCAAAGGTCTCGATGCTGCTCGCGATCTTCTCTATCTGCCGTGGCGGATGTTTCCGTGCCTGGTTCGTCGGCAGGCGCAAGGTTTCGATCAATCGGAACTCGATTGAAAGTCCGTTAGAGGAAGCCGTATTGGATAGTTCTGATGACATAGGTCATATCCTTCTCTGCGGTCGCGCGGGATGCGCATGCAGGCAAGGATATCCGTGTCAATCGATACTGATAGAGTAGGTGGCAACAAAATTGGGCCATCTCCGTAGGTTTTATTATATCAAAAGATTGGAAAAAGGGCCAAATACTCGACACAGGATCGGTCGTACTGATCTTGAACTATATTTCACTTAATTAGAATGCTGGTAGACCAATTTGGTACGCCGTGAGCCCGGATTCACAGGCTTAAATAACTGACAAGACTTAGAAAATTGTTTCCCGCTGCGCAAACCCGATGCTATCACTGCCGTCCTGCCAAGGTCGGCTCAAGCTGACTGCCGCTCGGCCAGGCAAGATCGAGTTCACGTCCTAATCAAAAAGTAAGCGTGGTTGATTTCATCCGAGCGCGGGTCCGGCAGTTCACATCGCTTGTCGAGAGTTGACTTCCGAGCCTTCGATCTTATGAAGTGATTTGCTGCTCGATCTCTGCTTTCGGTAAAGCAGGCGGCAATGAGCATTCGCGGGTTTATTCGACGCGTTATGGGAGACACCTGGAGCCTGTTCCTGTGTCTTATAGGGAGCGGAACTCGACAAATCGCATATCGCGCCAGCGGCGCCGATGGGGCAGACGGCACGATGAATAGCGAATGCTTTGCCCTGTTTCGCGCTTGTCCCCAAAGACGGTTGCACTTCTTGAAATGCGTGCGACAGCGGCGGGTAGTGCCTGCTCACAAGGTGCGCTATGTGTTTCGCCTGAGCTCATACAACACCTGCCACTACTCAAGGAGTATTTGCGCGGATTTTGTGAGGCTAAAATTCTGCGCCCTTAGCAGGTCTGTTCGGCGTGTCTACAACGGTGGTTTTGGAAAAGTGGAAGGGGCAGCAGGATTCAATCCTGCGACCTACGGTTCTGGAGACCGTCGCTCCATGCGCCAATTCATTGAATTCATATATAATCTCGACAGAGTTTTTAGAACTATGCCTCGACTGATCTGACCGGTTGAACCGGCAGCGAACACCCAGCCGCGTGCTAGGCCAGTATGAGATACAAATAGACCGCATAGGCGATCAAGAGAACGGCCCCCGTCACGCGCGACATCTCTAAGGTCCTGATGGCAAAGGGCGCGAGCGCCAAGGATGCCGCCAGCATCACCCATAGATCAACGCGCAGAATGCCCGGATCAACCGGGATCGGGCCGACCAGAGCCGCAACACCGATGATGCCGAGCAGGTTGAACATGTTTGAGCCGATGACATTGCCAAGCGCGACATCGGCATGGCGGCGAAGCGCAGCCATGACTGTGGTGGCAAGTTCGGGCAAGGATGTCCCGATGGCGACCAGGGTGAGGCCGATGACCGTCTCGCTCAAACCGAATGCGCGGGCAATGCCCACCGAACTGTCGACCAACAGATCGGCGCCGAGCGGCAGACCGATCAGGCCGGCAACCAGATAAGCGCCGATCTGCCATCCTCGCATGCTCGGATCAGCCTCCTCCAAAGACACTTCCTCCGGCTCAGCCTCGCCTTGGCCGTTGGCATGCCGATGCGCCAAGGCTGAGCGGGCGGCATCGATGAGGATCAGGACAAGCCCGGCGAGCAGGAGCGCCCCATGCCACCAAGTGATGGGGCCAAGAAAGGCAAGGCCGACAAACAGGCCAGTTGCGGCGAGCATGAGGAGGAAATTTCGCCGTGAGTCGCCGGCCGCGCCAAGGGTGAACAGGAGCGCCGGAACACCGAGGATGAGAAGAACATTAGCGATGTTCGAGCCGACCACATTCCCGAGTGCCAGCCCCGGCACGCCCTCCAGAACGGCCTTGACGGAAATCAGAAGCTCCGGAGCAGATGTGCCGAAGGCGACAACAGTCAGGCTGACGAGCAGCGCGGGGATGCCAAGGCGCAGGCTGAGGTTCACGGCGCCACGGACCAGAAATTCACCAGCCCACAGCAGGATTGCCATCCCGAGGCCGGCAAGAAGGAAATCGACGATCACAAACAGGGCCTTTTCTTATCGCGCCGGTGCGGCGCTTGCGCTGTGCGCAGGGACCGATCCGAAGGCCGGACGGCCATGGGGGAGTTGCCGGCGGCAAATGCGGGGCGGCGTCAGCTGGCCAGGCGCAGGCGTTCGGTGCGCCGGCGCGCCTGAACCTGCGGATCGGGATCGAGGCCGGCGGCCAGAAGACGCTGGGTGTAGGCTTCCTTCGGATGCTCAAAGATCTGGCGTACCGGGCCCTGCTCGACAATCTCGCCGGCCTGCATCACCAGAACGCGGTCGGCGAAATCGCGCACGACCGGAAGGTGATGGGCGATGAAGATGAAGGCGATGCCCAGCCGGTCACGCAATTCCCCGAGAAGGTCGATCACCTGTGCCTGGATAGAAACGTCCAGCGCCGAGACCGCCTCATCGCAGATGATCATCTCCGGCTCGAGCGCCAGAGCCCGCGCGATGGCGATGCGCTGGCGCTGCCCGCCGGAGAATTGATGCGGGTAGCGCTCGGCGTGGTCGGCGGACAGGCCAACCTGTTCGAGCAGATCGACGACACGTTCGCGCCATTGAGCACGCTCGACGATCCACGGGTGGATGGCCCAGGCTTCGGAGACAATCTGGTGCACCGACATACGAGGGTTGAGCGATTGGGTGGGATCCTGAAAGACCATCTGCATCTGGCGCCGGATGCCGGCCATCTCGCGCGGCGAACACGTGAACAGATCCTTGTCCTTCCAGAGAGCCTGGCCGCGCGTTGCCTCCTCTAGACGCAGCACGAGCCGTGCGACGGTGGACTTGCCCGATCCGCTTTCGCCGACCACGGCCAGCGTCTCGCCTTTTATGAGATCGAAACTGACGCCCTTGAGGGCCTCG
Source organism: Hyphomicrobiales bacterium (assembly GCA_046290415.1). GTDB lineage: Bacteria > Pseudomonadota > Alphaproteobacteria > Rhizobiales > MH13 > MH13. The sequence goes on along the minus strand of JBKAGN010000015.1, from coordinate 33,969 downwards.
AACGCGCCGTAGCTCTTGGCCAGATCGCGGCAGGACAGGATGGGCGTGCAGTCCGGCGCAGGGTCACGCATCACGCCCCTGCCTGGGGCCGCCGCCACCAGCTTCTTGGTGTAGGGATGGGAGGGGGTGTGGTAGATCGATAGCGGCGTGCCAGTCTCGACGATGCGCCCCTTTTCCATGACGACCACGCGGTCGGCGACCTCGGCCACGACGCCCAGATCATGGGTGATGAGCACAAGGCCCATGCCCGTCTCCGCCTGAAGGTCCTCCAGAAGGGTGAGAACTTCCGCCTGGACGGTCACGTCAAGCGCGGTGGTCGGCTCGTCGGCGATCAGAACGTCGGGTTTCAGCGCCAGTGCCATGGCGATCATGAGGCGTTGGCGCTGGCCGCCGGAGAACTGGTGCGGATATTTCTTCAGCGCCGCATCGGGGTTGGGAATACCGACGCGCTCAACCAGTTCCCGCGCTCGTGCCCAGGCCTGATCGGCGGGTCGCCCATGGGCCGTGGCGGTTTCGGCAATTTGCCAGCCGACGGTGTATACCGGGTTGAGGTGGCTTAGGGGATCCTGAAAGATCATGGCGATGCGCTTGCCGTTGAGCGCGCGCCGCGCCTCGTCATCCAGCGTCAGAAGATCCTGGCCATCGAACCAAATCTCGCCGGCGGTGATCTGGCCGGGCGGACAGTCGATGAGGTTCATGATGGCGGAGGACGACACCGACTTGCCCGATCCGGACTCGCCAAGAATGGCGAGCGTCTCGCCCCGATTGAGATGCCAGGAGACATCGTCGACAGCCAGCACCGGGCCTTGCGCAGTGTGAAACTGGAGCGAGAGATTGCGCACCTCAAGTAGCGGATCAGCCATGGCCGCCTCCGGTCTCCAGCCGCCAGCGCTGGGTCGGATCAAGGGCGATGCGCATCCAGGACGACAGGAGGTTGAGCGACATCGTGGTCAGGATGATTGCAAGGCCGGGCCAGAAGGATAGCCACCAGGCGCTGGTCAGGTAGTCGCGGCCCTGGCTCACCATCAAGCCCCAGGTGATTTCGGGCGGCTGAATGCCGATGCCCAGAAACGACAACGCGCTTTCGGCCAGCATGACGAGGGCGAAATCCAGCGTGGCGATGGTCACCAGCGTCGGCAGAATGACCGGAAGGATGTGGCGGAAGACAATCCTGCGCCGCGATGCGCCCATAACCTGGGCGGCCTGGACGAACATGCGCTCGCGCACCTCCAGAACCTCCGCGCGGGTCGTCCGCAGGTATACGGGGATGCGGGTGATCGCCAGCACGATGACGAGATTTGCGACCGAGGGCGCAAGAATGTAGAGGACGATAACCGCCAGCAGAAGCGAGGGGAACGACATGATGACGTCGGCCAGGCGCATGATGATCTCGCTGGCGATACGCCCGGCATAGCCGGCAATCAGTCCGAGCGTCGTTCCGATGACCAGCGAACACACAACGGCGCCGGCGGCGACCAGGATCGTGTTCTGTGCCGCCACCACGATCCGCGCCAGAAGCGGACGCCCCAGCGCGTCGCCGCCGAGAATGTAGAGCCAGCCGCGCTCGAGCGTGAAGGGCGGGGCGTTGCGGGCACGCAGGTTCTGTCCGCCGGCCGACCCTTCCAGGAGCAGCGGGCCGAAGACCGCGCACAGCACCACCACGAGCAGGAAATAGGCGGCCACGAGCGCGAACTTGTCCGCCTTGAGCAGGGCATAAAGCCGGTAGCCCGCTATGGGCGGTGCAGCCGAAGGGGTTATGTCGGTCATGACGCCCACCTCATGTCCGGATCCTCGGATCGAGCAGCGCATACGACAGATCGATCAGAAGGTTCATGAGAAAGATCGCCAGCGCCGTGATCATGATGGCGGCAAGGATTACGTTGAAATCGCGTTGCAGGATCGCGTCGATCATCAGCTTGCCGACGCCGGGAAAGCCGAAGATGCTCTCGACCACGACCGCGCCATTGAGCAGCGCGGCGGCCTGATCGCCGATGACGGTGATCACGGGCAGCATGGCGTTGCGCAGCGTGTGGATAAAGACGATCGCATGGTTTTTCACGCCCTTGGCACGCGCGGTCTTCACATAGGCCGAGCCAAGTGCACTCAGCATCGATCCGCGCACGACCTGAAGGATGAGGCCAAAAGGCCGAATAAAGAGGACGGCGACGGGCAGGATCCAGTGCCAAGGTGTGCCGGTGCCCGATGTCGGCAGCCAGCCGAGTTGAAGCGAGAACAGTACAATGGCGATGATGGCGACCCAGAAATCGGGCGCCGATGCGCCGATCAGGCTGAGCATGGAGGCAAACCTGTCGAAGGCGGTGCCGACCTTGAAGGCGGCGATCGAGCCAACGGTGATCGCCGCCACGGTGACCAGTGTCATGGTGATCAGGGCCAGTTGAAAGGTCCAGACGAAGGCTTCCAGCACGACCTCGCGCGCCGGCCTTGCCCGCCTCAGGCTTTCGCCGAAATCACCCTGGACGAGGTCGGCCATGTAGCTGCCGAACTGGATCAGGATCGGGTCATTGAGGCCGTGAAGCTCGCGGAAATTCTCCCGCATCTCGTCGGACGCGTCCACGGGAAGGAAGAGCGCCGCCGGGTCGCCTGTCAGGCGCGACAGGAAGAAAACGAGCACAACCAAGCCAAATAGCGAGATCAGGCTCGTGACCGCGCGCTGGCCGATCCGTCGTGTCATGACGCCCCCCGGGAGTTGCTGGACGATGGCGCGAAGCGTTGCCGCTCCGCGCCACCTGTCGACGTTTTTTTTTGTTGATCAGTTCAGGCCGATTTCGGCCAGTTGCAGCGAGCTGTTTGTCGCAATCGTCGGCGTGTAGGATACATCCTCCGCGACCCGGGCAAAGCCCACCATGTGGAACAGCAGCGCATCGGATACGATCTCATCGTGCAGCAGCGCGAAGAGTTCCGACCACAGCGCAGCACGTTCTTTGCCGGTCGCCGCAGTTGCCGAGTCGATCAGCTCGTCCACGCGATCGTCATAGACGCCCGACTGACGGCCTTCGGAATGATACTTGAAGTACATTGAGAAGACCGGATCGCCGCGCGAATTGTCGTGCTGAGCGCCGACGACATAGGGCGTTCCTTCGACATAGGGACGCGAGTAGAGTTGCTCGTGCTCAGCGACCTCGACCATGCGCAGCTGGGCGTTGAACCCAACCTCATTGAGCATGGCGGTGATCGCCTCATAGACCTCGGTTGCGCCGGGGAAGTTGCCCGTGCGTCCGACAACGAGAAACTCGGTGTCGACCGGCACGCCATCGGCCGCGGCTTCCTCGAGCAGCGCACGAGCGCCCTCGGGGTCGTAGGGGTGGGGGGAGAGGTCGGGGTTCCAGCCGAGCGTCGTCGGCACGGTCATGGCAACGGCCGGGATCACGCCATCGGACAGAATGGTGCCGATAAACGCCTCACGGTCGATGGCAAGGTTAAGGGCCCGGCGCACGCGCACATCGTCGAACGGGGCCACGTTCTGGTCGATCCGCAGATAGGTCGTCTCCGAGTTCGGATAGGAGAAGTCGGTCTGCGGATTGGTTGCTTCCAGCGCCGCGATCGATGGTGCGATGTCGGCTTCACCGGCCTCGACCATAGCGGCCCGCACGGCCGGTTCGGAGCGGAAAACATAGGTTGCCGCGGTGACCTCAGGCGCTTCGCCCCAATAGTCCTCGCGCTGTTCCAGGCGAATGCTCTGGCCGGGGTTCCATTCAGCCAGCACATAAGGGCCGGTACCGATCGGCTCGCGGGTGAAGTCCATCGGCGTTTCGGACGGCACGATGGTCAAAAGCGTCATCAGCAGCGGCATGATAGGCTGAGCCGGCTCGGCGGTGATATCAAGCGTGAGGTCATCGACTGCGGTGAGCGTCATGTCGATGCCTTCATAGTAGCGCGAGATCTCGCAGCTGTTGGCGTCGGACCTCGCACGCTCGAATGAATGGACGACGTCGCCGGCATCAAACGCCGAGCCATCGGAAAAGGTCACGCCTTCGCGCAGGGAAAAGCGCCAAGTGTTGTTGTCCACTGTCTCCCAGCTTTCGGCAAGGCGCGGCACTACGCCACGATCGCCGCGCACGTCGAGCTCGGTAAGGGTCTCGGAAATGTTCTGCAGCACGACGCGGCCGATGTTCGACCGGGTGGCCATGCAGGGATCGATGAGGTCGAGCTCCTCGCTGAGCACGATGGTGACCTCGCTGTCCTGAGCCTGCGCCGGCGCAACAAAGGCGACGGACGCTGCAAGCGTCGCGGCTAGATATGGTTTCATGTTCATTGTGTCCTCCCTAGAACCAAGACGGCGCCATGCGAAACCTGTCAGCGCAGTCCATGCTCCGATTTCGGTGCACGCGACCTGGCACCTGCCGGGTCGCCGTCGCAGCCCGCTTCTACCGCTGGCTTACGACATCGACCATATTGGTAAACTTGATAACGACTGTCAAACCAATTCTTTTTTGATCGGCAACGGCATATATTATTGAGGCATTGAAATACCTTACCGGTTGATACAGCGCCGTTCGCAACATCTGTGCTCTAAATTCTATTGACAAATTTACAAATTGGCAGACACCTTGTGTAACCAATGATGCGAAGAGGTCACGCTTTGATGACGCCGAATGAAATCGCCGCCAACATGATGGGTCTTTTGACCGAAACGGACGGTAGGCTGACGGCAGTTCTGCCGTCGCCAGCGGTGCAGAACCATGCAGCGTTCGTTGCCCGCTGGCCGGACGGGGCCCTTGTCTGCGCCTGGTTCGGCGGGTCGTTGGAAGGCATGTCGGATATCAGCATCTATGCCTCGGTGCTGCCGGAGGGAGAGGTTCAGTGGAGCTCGCCGTCGAAGCTGACAGATCTAACCGACCGTTCTGAACAAAACTCGGTGCTCTTCGCCAGTCCCGAGGGTGAGGTCTTTCTCTTCAACACCGCACAGCCTGCTGGAAACCAGGACGAATCGCGTGTCTATATGCGCGTGCTGCAGCGCGAGGGCGGGCGCATCCTGTCCGGACAGGCGCGCGATATCGGCCTTCCGCCGGGGACTTTCGTCCGCGCTCCCTTAAGCGTTCGCGACGACGGCGCATGGATGCTGCCCCTGTTTCGTTGCAATCCGCGCCCGGGCGTACGTTGGACCGGCGCTCATGATACGGCGGCTCTGGCAACCTCACTCGACCGGGGCGCCACATGGAGCCTAACCTATGTTCCCGACTCGCTGGGGTCGGTCCATATGACACCGGTTGCGATTGGCGAGGGTCGCATGGCGGCCTTTTACCGCCGCCGACCGGCCGATTGGGTCCATCGCAGTCAGAGCAACGATGGCGGGCGCAGCTGGTCGGCACCGTTGCCGACGGATGTGCCCAACAACAACAGCTCCATCGGCGTCGTGCGCCTAGATGACGACGTGCTCGCCATGGTCTGCAACCCGGTATCGGCTGCGCAATCGGCCTCGCGGCGCGCGTCGCTTTACGACGAACTGGGCGAGGATGATGACCGTCCGGACGCGGCGGATGGCTGCTATCCGATCTGGGGTGTGGAACGCGCGCCGCTGGCGCTGTGTTTGTCGGTCGATGGCGGCAAGTCTTTTCCTGCCCGCCACATCATCGATGACAGTCCGGGCACGTGCCTGAGCAATGACTCGCTCGATGGGCACAACAAGGAGCTATCCTATCCGATGCTTCTGCCACGCGCCGATGGTGGCCTCGACATCGCCTACACGTTTTTCCGGCGCGCAATTCGGCACGTGCGTTTGTCAGCCGCCGAAGTGGACGCCATGCGCCGGGACATCGCGCGCCAAAACACCAAGCCAGAAGGATCGAAGGCATGAACGGTATGGACACTCCGATCACGCTGCACCAGCCCAAGCGCGTCGAGATCGGGCGCGGCGCTGCCGCCCGCGTCGGCTACTGGGCCACCGGCGCACAGCGCTGCCTGGTTATCGCCAATCCGGTTACGGCCGATTACGCCGACCGGCTGGGCCTTCATGGCGAGATGCAGATCATTGCCGACGTGCCGGCAGAACCTGACATTCTAGCCTTCGAAGCGGTACTTGCCGCCGCGCGGGCTTTCGAACCCGACCTCATTGTTGGGCTTGGCGGCGGGTCGGTGATGGATATCGCCAAGCTGGTGGCGGCCCTGTGGGATAGCGAGCAGGGTTTGCAGGATGTTGCCGGGCCGAACCGGGTTGAGGGTCGGCGCACCGCGCTGGTGCAGATCGCAACCACCGCCGGAACCGGATCTGAGGCCGGTATTCGCGCTCTTGTGACCGAACCGCAAACCAAGGCCAAGATCGCGGTGGAAAGCCCGCATCTTCTGGCCGATCTGGCGGTGCTCGACCCCGAGTTGACCTTCTCGGTTCCCCCGGAGGTGACGGCGGCAACAGGCGTTGATGCCATGGCCCATTGCGTGGAAGCCTTCACGAACATACGCGCCCACGATCTTATCGACGGCTATGCCCGGCTCGGCATCGATCTCGTCGGCCGCTATCTTGTGCGGGCGGTGGAGGATGGCACCGATGCCGAGGCGCGCGCGGGCATGATGCTCGCATCTTATTATGGCGGTCTTTGCCTCGGCCCGGTGAACACCGCCGCCGGCCACGCGCTTGCCTACCCGTTGGGAACGCACCTGAAACTGCCGCACGGGCTCGCCAATGCGATCATCTTTCCCCATGTCTTGGCCTTCAACGAACCGGCCCGCCCGGAAAAGACAGCCGAGGTCGCCCGCGCTCTCGGCCTGGCCGATGTTCCCTCCAACCGTCTGCTCGATGCCGCGCACCGGTTCTGCACCGGGCTGGGCCTTGAGATGCGCCTTGCCCAGCACGGCGCGCGCCGGCAGGACCTGGCCGGGTGGGCGGGCGAGGCCCACGCGATCCGTCGTTTGATGGACAACAACCCGCGTGACATGACGGTCGCCCAAGTCGAAGACATTTACGCCGCGTCCTTTTAGGAGACCTTCACGTGCCGTCCACCGCCTTCGTTGCGCTTGTCACCTGTTTTGACGAGGATGAGCGCCTCGATCTTGCCGCGACCCGCGCGCAGGTGCGCCGCCAGGTCGCCGCCGGTAATGCCATCATGGCCGCTGGCACGAATGGCGACTTCACTGCGCTGACCCATGATGAAAAGATCACGCTGGTGGAGGCGATTGTCGATGAGGCGGCCGGCAAGGTGCCGGTCTTTGCCAATGCCGGCATGCCCGCAACCTATGAAACCGTGCTTCTGGCGCGCGCCTTCGACCGGATCGGCGTCGACGGGATTGCAGTAATCACGCCGTTCTTCATCGCATGCACGCAGGATGGCCTTGAACGCCATTTCTCGCGGGTGGCCGACGCCGTTGAGCGACCCGTCTATCTTTATGACATCCCGGCGCGCACGCAGAACCATATCGAGCCGGATACCGCCCGCCGATTGGCAGCCCATGGCAACATTGCCGGCATCAAGGATTCAGGCGGCGCACAGCATACGCTTGAAGAGTACCTTGCCATCGGGCGCGAGGTGGCCGGTTTCGACGTCTATTCCGGCCCCGATCACCTTGTTCTGTGGAGCTTCCTGAACGGTGCGGCCGGTTGCATCTCCGGGCTTGGCAATGTGATGCCGCAGACCCTGGCGGAGATCGTGGCCGCCTTTGATGCCGGCGACCTGGCGCGTGCCGAGGCGGCGCAGGCGCAGTACACGGCGCTGCGCACCGAGCTTTATGCACTCGGATATCCGCCGGCCCTCGTCAAACGGGCGCTCTGGTGCATGGACCCCTCCGTCGGGGCGAGCCGGCAACCGGCACTCCTGCCCGACCCTGCTCAGGACGAGGCGATCAGGCGCATTCTCGGTAAGTTCGCTCTTAGCTGAGCGACAGGTCCAGAAGGCTGGCGCCGAACAGACGGCTGCGCGAGTGCTCGATATGCGCGTGCATGACCGTTTGCGCACGGTCGGCATCGCGCTCGGCAATGGCATCGAAAATCGCCTTGTGCTCGGCCAGAACCTCTTCCAGCGCCGAGGCGCCGTCCGACATCAGTGATTCGCCGTGAAGTTTCATGCCCACATGGATGTGGTCACGCAGGGCGCGCAGGGTCTCAACGAAATAGGAGTTGTTGGCGCCGCTGGCGATCGCGACATGAAAGGCGAAATCGGCGTCCTCGCGGTGCATCCGCGATCCTGTTGCATCCGACAGCAAGTCGAGCGCGCGCTGCATGTCATCGAGCACCGCCACATTGCGACGCTGGGCGGCAAGACGCGCTGCCGCCGATTCCACATTCAGGCGAAATTCGTAACAGCGCTGAATGTCCGCAATGGTTTCAACCTTCGCATAGCCCAGCGGATTGGTCTGTTTGACGCGCACGAAATTGCCTGCGCCCTGGCGCGAGGATATCAGCCCTTCTTCCCTCAGGCGCTCCAGCGCCGTGCGGAGCACGGGGCGGGACACCCCCAACTGGTTTGACAGGTCGGTCTCGGCCGGCAGCTTCTCGTTCGGGCTGAAGTCGCCACGCATGATCCTCGCATGCATGGTATCGTAGACCTTCTCGGCGAGTGATGCGCGGGGGCGGGCTTGCATGGATTCTGTCATATGAAAGCATCCTGGTTTATCCCTTTGTTTTCCGCGAAGCTGTGCCCCAAGGCAAGTTCCGACAACAAGTCAGCTCTACCGAAGCCGCCGGATTTGGTGATAAGGTGTGCCTCGCCCCAAGGTGCCGTGATCTCGCACACAGGCAGGCCAGCAGCGACTTCGCCCATGAGGCGCATGACACTGACGCCGAGCCGCCGCAGAATGGCGTCAGCGGTTTCTCCGCCCGTGCACAGCAATGTACTCGGCTCCATTGTCGTCAGGACCCGCACGGCGTTTTCGGCAAAGCTTGCGGCGGCTGCCTCCTCGGTACAGGGCTCCGCTCCAGCAGACATGGCAACCACGCAGGTGTCTCCCAAAATTTCGACCGGCCCGAAGGCGCCGTTTGGCGCGCGGTGGACGTGCACGCCGCGGTGCGAAAGCTGATCCACCTGCGCGACCGTCATCGGATCACGCGATCCGATCATGATGGCCAGAGGCCGAGCGAGGTCTGGTGCAGATACCATTTCCTCGCCGAAAACGGCCCTGGCCAACGCGAAGGCCAGATCGCTCGCACCCAGCCACAGGGTCGTCTGGCGCGTCGCAGCATCGGCAACCATCACATCCAGATGGTCTTGAGACGTCACATCGGGCACGACCATGCCTGTGCCCAGGCGCTCCGACATGCTGATCGCGCCTTCAATCCCGGAGCCGGAAAGTTTGCTTTGGGACTGTATGCGCCCCATGCGCGGCAAAGCGGGCGCCGCAACGAGGGTGTCACGACTGGCAAGACGCGCCAGCGCGCGACCCTCGGCGCCGGGATGGCCTTTCAGTCGCGAATCCACCTTCTTCATGATCACCCGCACGGACTGAAGATCGATCACCTCACCCATGGCCTCGACCGCTGCGATGGCTGCCGTTTCGGTGCCATTCCGGCTTGCCGTGTTCACACTGATGACGTCGGCGCCCCGATCAACGCATTGCGCCACGTCTGCGAGCGTTCGCGCCACCATCACGCGCTTGTCCGCTCTTGCGAAACCGACGGCCGAGTCCAGGCTTCCCGTCAGATCATCGGCGACGATCAACACCTCGCACATGGCAGCTCCAGGGAATTTGTAAAGATATTATACGCGCCGCAATCATCAAACAAAATATTGTTTTCCTTTGATTTTTTCATATACTTGCGCGCCGTATTCGAATGTGCTGTAACATATTTACTTATCAGTAAAAATTCGTTTGAGCAACCTGGAGCCGCGCTATGTCAGCACCGATCGTGATCACAATGGGGGACCCTTCGGGCGTGGGTGCTGAGGTAACAGTCCGGGCTCTGGCCGCCCTCCCCCCGGAGTTCCGGCAGCACACCATCGTCATCGGCGACCACGACACGATGACCCGCGCCGCACAGGTCAGCGGCCTGTCGCTGCCAGTGATCGATGACAGTGACGGGCGCGACGGAATTCGCGTGAAGAACGTGCCGGTCGACGGCCTGCCTGGCCGCTTCGGCATCATGGATCCGGCCTGCGGCGAGGCCTCGTTCCGTTACATCAGCCAGGCTGTCGAAATGTGCGTGGCCGGCGAAGCGTCATGCATCGTGACCGCACCCATCAACAAGGAGGCGCTCAACGCCGCCGGACACCACTATGATGGCCATACCGGCATGCTTGCCCATCTGACCGGATCGAAATCCTCATGGATGTTGCTTGCTTCGGAGCAGTTGAACGTCCTTCACGTGTCCACACATGTGGCCCTGAGCGATGCAATCAAACGCGCCAGCACGCAGCGTGTGCTCGAAACGATCCGCATCGGAGCGCAGCACCTGCGCCGCATGGGGTTGGACGCTCCGCGCATCGCCGTGGCCGGACTTAACCCGCATTGCGGCGAGAACGGCCTGTTCGGAACCGAGGATGACGACGCGATCCGTCCCGCGGTCGAAGCGGCGCAAGCCGAAGGCATGGTCGTGGCAGGACCGATCTCCGCCGACACCGTGTTTCACCGCGCCTACCAGGGGGCCTTCGACCTCGTGATTGCGCAATACCATGACCAAGGCCACATACCGATCAAGCTTGTCGCGTTCGATACGGCGGTCAACGTCTCGCTGGGCCTTACCATCAAGCGCTGCTCGGTCGATCACGGAACGGCCTTCGATATTGCCGGAACCGGCGAGGCAAAGCACAACAACATGCTGAGCGCGCTCGACTATGCCGGGAAACTCGTCGCGAGCGGAAACGGCTGAGCGGACCACTTCAGCGGCAAAGCCGGCGCATCCGCCCAAGACGGCGCCAGGTGCAAATACGATGCAAAACCTCAAAGGTCTTCAACAGCGTTGTTGCTCACCTAGAATAGCCGGAAATCCGCAGGGCAAGGCAGGGGTGCAAAAACGGTTCTTTGATTGCGCTTCTGTCAAGCGGGTGAGTGTGTCCATCCGGGGTCATGGTTCTCTTCAAGTTCGCAGGGTTTGCGCCTCATGACGGTGTTCGGTGGTAGGCCGTTTCCAATGTCGTTTTGATGCTCCTGACTAGCTTATCTGCCGCGTCCTTCGATGTTCGCGATGTCTTGTTCATCTTCGCTCCATAATGGCTTCGATGAACTAGAAATCCTCCGTTGCTCAAACCCCAAAGTCTGTCCGGTAGGTGCTGACGTCGGACAAATCTACAGCTGACAGGAAGTACGGAAATGAAAAAGGTGCTCTGTGGTCAGCAGAAAGGTGGTGTCGGTAAATCGACACTGGCTGGCAACTTGGCTGTTGGCCTCGCCAAGCGTGGCCGCTCTGTCATCATCCTCGACACCGACAAACAGCAGACGTGTGTGAAGTGGGGAAGTCGGCGCAAGCTCAACAGCATTCAACCCGACATCAGCTACGCCAGCCTGATGGTCAACGGCAATGGCACCAAGGGCTTGATCAGCCCCACTTGAGTGGTCCAGTTCTTGGGGGGAGGGTCACGGCGGAAGAGAGAACTCGATCCACCTTAGCCGGGTCGCCAGACCGTCTTGTCAGGTGGGTCCACCTCTGTTTCACGGAGTGTGAGAACTCCAAACCAATCTATCCGATGGGTAGTGTTGAGTGCCTGTTACGAGTGTATTGCCCCAACCTTCGCGGGAACAGTGGCCAACGCGCCGAAACAAATTGGCGATCTTCGACGCCAATAGTCTACAACACTGAAAACCAAGACGGGGTCCCGTTGTGAGCATCAGATTCAACGCCTCTTGCGCTAAATTGACGATCGCCGCCGGTTTGTCGGTATGCGCGTGCAGCGTCGTTCAGGCTAACAAGCAGCCAAGCACATTCTTCGCCTCGGCGGGCGTCGCCCAAGCGGTCGCGCTGTGCCTCGACCATCTTGTTGGCCGGGACCCGGTCGAGCGCTTTCGAGCAGAAGGATTCGCGGTGAACATGGCCGACGAGGGCACGTTCGAGTTCGCCGGAGCCGGCGTTTCCGGCTTCCTGGCACCGGTCGACCCAACCGCATGGTGCTGGGTGCAGAGCGAATTTCTGACCCTTGAAGTTGTGCAGGACATCACGCACGGCCAGGCCATCGCGCGCTACCCGTCGGGCGTGCCAGGCAGACCAGAACGCGGCGAGCTCGCGGACGGCTGCCCGTCGATGATCGTTCAGTATGCCGGCTCGGGGCGTCTAGCGCTTCTTGAGTTCCGCAACGCGGGCTTCTTCAACGGATGCAGCTCTGCTGGAACCGGCGGTGTTCTTTTCCGCTGATCCGGCCGGTACCGGGCGGCGTGTGCGCCCCTCCTAGCGGCCAGACAGACACCAGCGCGCCAACACAGCTGACGTTGCTAAAGCTCGAAAGGCACGGCCGGCGCCGTTTCGGCGGCGGATTCGGTGGCGACGTCGCGGTTGCTTTCCACGATCTGATAGAGCCAGCCTGGGTTCACCAAAGCACTGCGAAACGTACGCACACGCCCATCGGGATGTTCGTGGATCCATACGATAAAGAAGATTTGGCGGCAGTCCTCATCGCCGTTCGACACATAACCGGGCGTGACCGGTTCAATCATCTCGGGCACATAGATCTCATCAGTCTGCGGGCTGCTCCAGAGCTCCCGATGTTGAGGTATGAAGCCATCGGAGATGGTCTGCTCCTCAAGATGGAAGTATGTCTGAGCCGTCGCCATGCCGCCATGCGAAGCGTTAGACCCGCACGCCCAACGTTGCTGCGGCAGGTCGACGATGTGATCTTCGCCGACCGTCCAGCGCGTCCAAACGAAGACCTTGTCCGGCCTGCCGACAATGCTGGTAAAATCGCTCGGCTCGCCATAGCGCCCGGCCAGTTGATCATAGAGCACGTCGGTCGTCGGGCCGGTGCCGGGGGCAAAATATCGCGTGCGCGTCACCGCCGTAACCGTTCCCTCGGACGCCGGCGGCTCATGGTAGAGGGCAACCGCGTCATCATGGCCGACATCGTGAAACATCATGGCCTCGTGATGCGGCTCCCACCCAAGCGCGTCGGCGCCGAAACGCAGCGTCCGCGTGGCCTCGTAAACATCGGCATCCGGCATACGCTCGCGCATAGCTGTCACGGCGGCGTTGTAATCCGCGCCGAGACGCACGCCGAGAATATCGAAGGTTACCATCGCCTGCTGGAAGGCACCGGCATCCGCGCTTTCCAGCGCGGCGGCCGCATCGTCCGCACGCATATAGACGCTGCCATCGTCAGGATAGACATGGCGTAAGGCGCGCGGGTCTCGCGTGCGTGCGATGGCGTTGGCATTCAGCAACTCCAGCCCGTGGACATCGACCTCGATGTCCCATGGCCTGTCCTCGCGCGGCAGGCCGAGCACCTCGACCTCCGCCCGCAAAAGGAACTCCGGAAAGGTCGGGGATTCGGTAACGAAGCGCTCGGCTTCCTCACGCGTCATCGGGATCGTGAGCTTCAGGTCGCCCTGAGGCGAAAGCGACACGTTTTCACTCAACCTGGAGGTCAAGTCTTCAGGGTTGGCGATCCCATCGAAGGACAGAAAGCCCGGACCGTGCAGCTCAAACCCGACGCCATCAACATAGTCGTTGAAGCGGACCTCCGTCTGGGCCCAGAACAGCCCATCGGGATTGGACGCTCGGAACGCATCAATCCGCTCCATGAGTTGGTCCGTGTGGGCGAGCCGTTCGGTGCTGTTGGGCAGCGCGCTACCCATGTTCAGATCGACGACTTGCTGCGCCAGGAACGATGTCTGATCCAGACCAGCGAGGCGCGCGGCCTCGGCATGGAACGTTCCGCCCGGCGGCGAGGGAAGGATATCGAAAGCCGGAGGCGTTTGCGGGTCGAGGGCCATGGTCGCGAGCGTGAAGCTCTCGCGATCGCCGCGCATGTTGGTGTCCACGATATGAGCCGCGACCGGTTCGACGATGTAGACCGGGATAATCCGATCCGGACCGACCGGCACACGCAGAACCCGCAAAACAGTCAGGTCTACATGAAGATTGGGCTCCGCTTCAAAGCGCATGCCACCGAAATCGATGTCCAGCTGGTAGTTCTCGACAGGGCCGGGAAGGCCAGGGCATATGGTCGCCCGGCAGCCGAAAGCATGTATTCGGCCGGCAACCCGAGCGAATGCGCAACAGGTGCGCCGTCGGTGAGCGGGCGCCAGAAAAGCCGGTAACTGTCCGATGAACCGGCCCTTGCATCCTCCCGGTAGGACGAGGGTGAGCCAACGGGCGCGTTCATGCGCATTGTCGCGATCGGAGTGTCCGCAGCGAAGTAATCGGCTGTGTTGGCGGGCCGGCTGAACGTCTCCTCGGCCAAATCCGCCCAAACAGCAGGGTCGCTGAGATCGCCGCCGATTGTAGGCAGACCGGCCGCATCCACTGTCTGCGTAGACGGGCTAGCGACAGCGGACTGGTCCGTCGGCGCATCCGCGCCCACATCCAAATCGAGATCGAATATCGCGATTGGTGTTGAAAGGTCCGACGTGAGGTAGAGCGCTGGCTGTGCAGCGAGCGTGACCGGCATTTGGGAGTTGCCCTCAAAACGTGGGCTGCGCAAAGCTCCGGCATCGATGTCCAGACCGAGCAACAGATTTTCGCCCGCCGCCTGGATCTGTTCAAACAAAACTTCCGCTTCGCTAACACCCGCGGGCAGATAGAGATCCACACCATCAAGCAGGTTGGTCTCGGCCCAGTTCTGCCACCCGCCGCCCAACCTGATATCGACCGTGACTTGCCCACAGCTGCGATCGATGGGCGAAAAATTGAAGCGCTCAGCCTCGAAATCGTACGGCACTTGGCCAAGCGTCAGCGGGCAATACCCGCGTAGTGGCAGCGCACCGATCGATGGTCGCGATCCATAACTGTCCTGGAGGAAAGCCAAGGTGGCGTCTCGCAACCGCAAAAGGGAAAACTGGTTCGGGGCGACCCTTGCTATCCAAATGGCGGAGTCTCGCAACGCCTCTCTCCCAAGACTCAATACCTCGTCAACCTCGGTGGGCAGCGGCGACCCGAACTCCGCCTCCAAAATGCGCCTTCGATCAGCGGCATCAGCGTATTGAACAAGCGCATCCGATGTGCCGATCGCTGCTCGGCTATCATCGAAATACACTGTTACCTGGTCCGGGCTGGTTTCAAGGAGTTGCTCGAAGATCAATGTGCCCAGCGCTCTGTTGCCGGCTTCGCACGCCTCTGCGGTACAGCGCACGCCAAATGGTATCCGTCCGTCAATAAACGGTACGGGCTGTTCCGTTTCGCCATCGAAGAAGGTGCGGCCAGACGCTTCGGTCAGGGCCACCGCCGGACCTGTATCGGTCTGCGCCGAAGGCACGTCATCGTTTGACGTCTGCCCCGTATCCGAAAACGATGGTTGGTCCGCAGCCGGCGAAGAGACCTCCGTAGACGGCAACACTCCGCCCTGCGAGGGGAAGGTGTAGAGCAGTCGGCTGCGATCATTGATTGGGTGAAGCCGTACGCCGCTGACGACCGAATAGTCAAAAGACCTGTTCGCCGGGTTGAAGCGCGCTTGGGTGGCTCCAGCAATGTCGACATCAAAGGAGATGAGGACACGGCGCTCATCATAGGCTGTCAACAGTGCTTCTGCGTCAGCCGCCGGCATCGGCAACACGGTGGAAAGACCATTCGGCATGTTGGCTTCAAGCGGCGAAAATGTGCAGCCGCGGTCGGACTGAAGAACCATGCCCTGGCGATCGAAATCGTAAGGTCCAAGGTGTGCCCAACAGTACTCGCGGATTGCCAATGGGAAGACGGGTCCACTGTCCAGAACAGCCCCATAAACCTCGCGCATGCGTTCCTGGGCCCGCCGCAGAGCGAACGGGTTGGTACCAACGCCGTTGAACAGCCCGAACACGCGCTGGGACGAGGCATTGTACTCAATCCACGCGTTGACTAAATCGTTGCGATCAAGCCGCATATCCTCCAGCAGCCCCTCGGTCTGGAACTCCCGGGCGAGAGCCTCCATCTGCGCGCGCGGCAGGAAGTAGAAAGCGGCGGACAGTTCGTCGCCATCCATATCGTCTATCGTCGCGGGATTGACGAGCGCAAGATGGAGCCAGGAGGCGAAGGCGCCCATTTGATCGTTGCACAGCGGCGGACGGGGACTGTGGGGCGTACGACACCGGCCGCGCGGCGCATACACAAATCGGCCGTCTTCCACGATCGGTTCAAGGGGTTCGCCCATGAACCAGGCGCCTTCGACTGGACCGGCACGAGACGTGCCGGTTTGTTGCGAAAAGGAGGGTGTGGATTCCGATGGCGCCTCCGGCTCGAACAGGCTGCCAGCGATGGTCTGGCCGCCATCCGCTTGGGGCGCCGTCTGTGCGAAGCTGCCTCCTGGTGCGAGCTCGGGGCTTGGCGCGCGTCCAACGCCTGCCGCGGCCTGCAACACGCCGACCCGCTGCAACATGGCGCGTTCGAGACAGCCGGCATCGCCGCCGCATTGGTTGCGCTGGCGCAGCCAGTTGCGTTGCGCTTGACGCGTCGTCTGCTCTTGCCACGGATTGGCGGCAAGCGCCGCGCGATAGGCGTCGGCGAGCATCCGGTCGAGATCGCCGAGTGCGGCGTTGCCGCAAATCGCACGCTCCGTCGATGTGCGGGCCGCACCGCAATCAAAGCTCGGCCGGCTTTGACGCTGGGTCGTTTGCGGCCGGCTTGGAGCCATCAAGAACGCCAACCCCTCCTGCTCGATGGCGGCAAGCGTTTCCGGCGTTAGAAAACCACTTGGGTTCAGACCGCTGTCTCGCTGATAGCGCGTGACGGCATCGCGCATGCGCGGCCCGATAACACCGTCCTCGAGGCCGACAGTGTAACCGATGCTGTTCAGTACGGTTTGCAGCCGGGTGATGACATAGGCGGGCAGTTCAGCTTCGACCGATGCCTGCGCGTCACCTGTAAAGGGCGTTGTCGATGCTGCGCGTGGAGGCGTGAAAAGGGCATCGAGCTGTTGCGCCGACAGTTGCCCGGTCGGCCTGTCGCCCAGGCTGGCCTGAAAGCGCATGATTGCCTGCAGCGTTTGCGGTCCCATCGCACCGTCAACGCTGCCAGCCTGAAAACCCAGTTCGTTGAGCCGGCCTTGAACCCTGGCCAGTTGCTCAGCATCAAGCGCAGCGGCGGATTGCGCGATCAAAAAAGTGTCGGCGGCAGCCGGACGAACGATGTGGGAGCCTGCTGGGAGTGTCACAGCGATCATCGTGGCGGCCGCAGCGGCCAAGAAACTCTGCATTCTCATTGTGGTAACGCCTCAGTTCGTCGTGCATTCATGTTATGGAAATCGCTGGTACATCCATCCAATCTGGGTCGGGATGAATTGACCACGGATCGTATCGCCGCCACCCAAAACGTCGCCGAGATATCCTTGCAAAAAGGCGTTGCTGGTCGCCAGCCCGTAGGAAAAATCGCAGATATACCCAGCAAGAACACCCGTTTCGGAGCAGGCGATCTTCGTCACATGCAGGAGCCTGGCATTCAGCCCACCGGACGCATCGACCGTGAGTAGCTGAGCGCATCGCAGCGCGCCAACGGCTTCGAACTGCGAATGCTGCTGTGTGCGACACCCGGCTGTTTCGTTCGCAATACGGGCGTTTATTGCATCGAACTGATCTTTCAATGTCCGTGCAATATCGTCTGCGCTCGGCGCGCCGGCAGGACCGCCGACCGAAAGATCGCGCACATCGATCGCCGCCATCTGCGCGGCATCGAGGTTCGCTGCGATTTGCTGGGCGTAGGGCCGCAGCATGGCTGTGCGACGCAGCTCTTCCTCGCTGAGATAGGGGTCCAATGTGCGGACCAGCGTCAGCTCGTTGCGTGCTGTTTCGGCTGCTTCTGCCAAGCGCGCGTCCAACGCCGCGCGGACCGACGGCTGGTCGATCAAGCGAGCGCGCTCGCGTTGAACCTCGGCGATGCGCTGTCCGACGACCGGTGCCGGGTAGTCTTCCGGCACGCCGCTGCGCAAGCGATGCAGCGCGCGAATTTCCGATTGACTGTTTTGAAGGTAATCGAGCGGATCGTCGCCCAAGCTAGCCTGAGGCACCTGATCGACCAGGGCGATTTCGGCGCGTCGATTGAGACCGTCGATCCGGGCGATGTGCTGCGCCCAGCCCGCATCGATCGCATCCGCATGCCGCGCAATGCGGCCACGCAGATGCGCAAGCGCCGACAGCGACAGATCACCCGCAGGCGCCGCTTCCAGTTCGTCAAGCTCCTGCCCGATGGCGAGAAACGCCAACTTGGCCTCGGCGACCGTCAAGGCCCGGTCCAATTGTTCACGTTGCGTGCGCGTCATGTCCGCCAGCCGCTCGTCGAACGCGGTTCGCAAGGAAGCGATCTCGGCCTGCGCACCTTCGGCGCCGGCGTCGAAAGCCTCCAGCGCCGCGAACGTCTCGTCCGCCCAGGCGAGCGCATCGCCGCGGATCGAGATGGCTGACGCTATTTCATCCAGTTGCGTGCGGAACAGTCCATCCAACGCACTCGCGTGTTGCAGTACGGCCGCAAGGTCAGCGATGCGAGCGCAGACAGGCAGCAGCGTCCGCACCGCCTCGGCTTCCTCCGGGGCCAGGAACCCCAGCGGCAAACCGAAGGTCTCTTCCATGGGTTCGTCGGCGAACAGCGGCAGATAAGGCTCGTAGCGGCGATCGGCACGCTGCATCGCCGCCGCCGCTCCAGCGCCGATCGTCTGAGAGATCCAAGTGTCCAAGGCTGCGCATTGCGCGTTGCCGGAATTGGCGGCGCCAAGGCTGCCGCCAAAACTTTTCGGCATGGCATAGGGCGGGCGCTCGCCGCTCGCGATCGCCGCCAGAATGTCTTCATCGGTCGGCTCCAGACGATAGAACCACTGCTCGTTGCTCTCGAACCGAGCGTGGAGGCCAAGGCGCGCGAGGAGCGATCCATCATCGGCTTTCTCGAAAACAGCCAGAAGCGGCGATCGAACGAAGGCGCTGACATCCGAGCCGTTTGCAGGATTATAACGTCCGGTTCCGACTTCAATGTTCGTCGTGACAAAAATCGTGGGGCCTTGGTCGCTCAGCGCAAACGGGCGCATGGCCATCACCAGATGGCTGCGGTGATTGAGCGGCTGTCCCATTCCGCCGGTGACATTCAGCAGCACACGTGGCTCCGGGTCATGCACGATTTCGACGCTGAATGCCGCGTGAGAGGCAATATCGCGTGCGCGTGCGAACGCCAGCGGGATCGGCTGACCTTGAGGATTGCCGAACCCGTAACCGTGCCAAGCGCCGGTGATGTTCGCGACACCATCTGGCGCTGCCGACGGGCCCACATGGGTCAGCACCGCCCGATCGCAGCCCGAATGCCCACGGCCTTCCATAATGTCTTCAAGGTCTAGCGTCAGTTGATCGCCAGCAAGCGCGAGCCGGGTGGCCCGTGGAGTCCAGCCTGTATTGCCTGCCCCTATCTGGCTCTCAAAGACAGCTTGATCGGCGGATGTGACCCGCGCGGTGAACAGACCATAGAGATCGTAAACGGTCGCCCAACTCGGATCGAGGCGGAGAAGACCTGCCAGCCCGTTGCCATCCTGCTGCACGTCAAGCGACACCGGGAACCGCTCGTCGCCAGTGCGGCAAGCGCCAACGCCCTCCCATCGGCCTTGCCAGCCGGTCGAGTACACGGGTGCCTGGTCACTGGAACCGTCGGCAGATGAACCTGAGCTGGATGGCCTGTTCGGTTGATCGCCCTGACGCACCAGCGCAAACGAAGCGTTGGGGTCGCGCGGACACAGCTCTGCGGTAAGGCGTAGCGACGCGCCGTCTGGAGCAAGGTCCGCGGTCATCCTGCCCGGCGCTGGTCCATCAGGCCGCGCCCGCCATGTCTCGACGATCATCATGATCTGGCGATTGCGTTGACGGAGGCGCAATTCGGCGTCGAGCGCGACGCCACCGGGGCCGTCCAGACGGATTTGGCCCCTCTCCGGCGCCGCGTCGCCACCAAACGTCAGCGTGAGTGTGCCGCGATGCTGGCCGGGGCAAACCAATGGGCCAGTCCACGACCCGTACGGTGTATCGGCAACGACAAGCGAAGTGTATCCGAAAAACGGCACGGCAAGAGCCACCACGACGCTACAGATTTTGGCCAGCCGATCTACGCGCATGCGAACCCCATCCGCCGCGCAACGCTTCATCGCACAAGGCGCGACCAATCAATCTAGACTGGCTCGACGCAGCTTTGTCAAACTAGTTTCGGCCAGATGTGCGTCCGTGACACCGGTCACAATAGTAGCGATACGCACAAATGTTTAGTCAGAAAACTATCTGCAGGATCGAAGCGCCGAGCTTGCAGGGCTATGGGCTTCGGGCGGGCTTCTCACAGATATCAATCCAGGCGCGATCCGGAGGTGGAGCTGCGAATGCGGCTGAAAGAACTGGCCGAAAGCCGAGTGCGGTACGGATATCGTCGCCTGCATATCTTGCTGCAGCGCGAGGGGTGGCACGTGAACCACAAGCGTCTGTACCGGCTATATTGTGAAGAAGGTCTGTCGATCCGCACCCGGAGCCCGGCGCGACGGCGTGCCTGCCGATACCGATCCGGTCGATCCCAAGCAGACGACATGAACGATGTCTGGGCGATGGTCTTCATGTCGGACCGTCTGTTCGATGAAAAGCCGTTCTGGATACTGACCATTGTGTACTGCTACACGAGAGAGGCTCTCGCAACGGCTGCCAGGAGAAACTTCCGTGCCCACCAGGTCATCGACGAACTGGATCGGCTGGCACGGGTCAGAGGGAAGCCCCGCGGCATTCGAGTCGACAACGGCCCGGAGTTTGCTGGTCGGTTGCTCGACCAGTGGGCCTACCTGAACAAAGTCGAGTTGGACTTCTCGCGGCCCGGAAAACCAACCAACAACGCATATGTTGAGGCAGTCAACCGCCGCCTCCGTCAGGAATGCCTGAACGCGTCATGGTTCCTGTCCATGGATGACGCTCGAACCCGCATCAACAACTGGAGAACCGAATACACCGAAACCAGGCCACATTCATCGCTTGGAAACTTGACCCCAAACGCCTTTGCGGCCCAACTGAACGAAACCCAAAAGGTCGCATGAAGCCCGTACCAGCAGCCGGGTGAACTCCACATTCTTAGAGAAACGTTCAATCAGCGGCCCAGAACTAAATGGCTAGACAAACCTGGGGCTAGACACCAAGCCTGAGACGGTAGCCTAGGAGGCGCCTGCGAGAAATCTCTTCTCTCAACGTCCATGTTTTTGATTGGAGCACCACCAAGGCTGAACTGGCTGCGCACTACGGTTGGCGACAAGTATTCGCTGTAAAGGTGCGAAAAATTCCCTGTTTGTGTAACTTGGGAAATTTGATTTAAGTCTCTGACAAAAAATCGAAAAATGGCCCTGTGGCATCTCCCAAGCTCTTGTTGAAACTGAAAATCGCAGTTTCTGGAAAAGAACAGGGAAATATTCTGAGAGAACCGTTCGCTTGCGACTCGCTACACCACCACACAGTCTTGTGTCTTAGGAGAATCTTGGCGGCCGCCTCCTTAGATCAATCTATTCAATGGCTTATCGGCTTTTGTGGCCGAGCGAATGGGCGTTCTCACCTAGTCTGGCGGTCTCTGTGCCGGTTTCCGGGCCGTTGTCTCTCAGGGCCCTTTTTTGGCTCCAAACGTTTTGCCGGGCGATGGTGCCTGCATCGCGGGCGCAGCATGTTTGATGCGGTTGGACATGTGGGAGCCGGTTCAAGAAGGTTTTTGGCAGGACCGAGTTGACCAAGCCAGTGTGTCGGATGGGTGACTTTGGCGGTCCGCTATCGCCCGGGGCTCTAGGGGCTGAAGCTGAGGAGTCTTGAACCGATGGTGCAGCCGCAAGTATTGGAGCCTTGGAGCCGCGAGGGCTGGTCTAGAAGATCGCAACCGATGCAATTGGTGCGATTGGCTGCCCGCTGCAATCGAGGAGTGTCCTGACAGATGCATCCTGACCGATGATGCGACAATCGCCAGGGTTCGCAGGACGGGACCCAAGATGTGTCAGGCTGTAAGGATCCTCGCCTGCTCCTGCCAGCCGATAGGCAGGTCGGGGATGCGGACCATCCGGTCGACGGTCATGTCGACGGGCTGCTGGCCATCGAGGATCGATAGGGTGATGGAGGGCGCGAGGAAGGCTAGCGGCAGGATGCGGCTGACTTCGGAGACTGGAACGCTGCGGCTTGCCGCAACGCTGGCGATGGTTGCACCGGGTCGGTCCGTCAGATCGGCAAGATAGCGATGCGCCCGTGTGATGAGATCAACGAGCGCCTGATCGGGCGTGCGGCTCCCGGCATCACCATCCTCAAGGACGATCCTTGCCTCGACGCCGCGCCGGCGCAGTCTGAAGGGTCGCTCGATGGTGATTGGATCGGCAGTTCCAGGATGACCAACCGCGTTTCGATCGTCGCCGTTTGTGCCAGCTTCCATCAAGTGCGATAGCAGGGCAGGGCCATTGATCGTATAGCGCATCAGTCCGGGCCCGACGTCGATGCGCGCGAAGACGATCCGGATGATCGCCTTGCGCATTGCCAGAGAACTGTCCGCAAAGGTCTCTGCCACCTCGGCTGCTTTGCACAGGAGCCTCTCGGCAGCATCAGGATTTGGTGTTTGCTCGAGCCTCTTGGCGAGCTGGTCAGTCAGGAACCGTTGATCTAGGAGCAGCCGTTGCAGCTCGATCTCGACCGACCTCTCCAACTCTTTTGCGGGGATGCGCCAGGCTCTACTGTCAGCAGGCTGCCTTCGCTTCGTCGCAAGACGGGAAGAGGTGTAGTAGCGGAACCGCCTCTTGCCATTTTTAGCATGGGTGGGGCTCAGCCGGTCGCCGGTCTCATCGAACACCAGACCGTTCAGAACATGCAGGCTTTCACCGGACCGGGTTCCTGATGCACGCGGCGCTTGTTGGCCAAGGACCAGCTGGACTCGATCGAATAGCTCCTGGCCCACGATCGCCTCATGTATCCCTTCATAGATTTCGTGCTTGTGTCTTACCTTGCCGATGTAAACGGGGTTGGCGAGCATGTGATAGAGCCGCCCACGCGAGACTGGTGCCTTTAGGCCCGGTGGCGGAGCACCTGATAGCTCCTCGACGAGCAGACGAACCGATCGCAAGGCCAGATAGCGCTCGAAGACGAGCCTCACCGTTGGCGCGGCTGCGTCATCCGGGACGAGTGCATGATCGACGAGCCGATAACCAAATGGCACAGACCCACCCATCCAAAGGCCCTTGCGCCGAGAGGCTGCGATCTTGTCGCGGATACGTTCGGCGGTGACCTCCCGTTCGAACTGGGCAAAAGAGAGAAGGACGTTCAGCGTCAGTCGCCCCATCGACGAGGTCGTATTGAACTGCTGGGTGATGGAGACGAAGGCAACCTTGTACGTCTCAAACACTTCCACCATGCGGGCGAAGTCGGCGAGTGAGCGGGTAAGGCGATCGATCTTGTAGACGACGATGACGTCGACTTTGCCGGCCCTGATGTCCTCAAGCAGTCGGGAGAGAGCGGGTCGATCCATGGTGCCACCGGAGACGCCTCCATCGTCATACGTATCTGCTAGTTCCTTACACCCTAGGCTCGCTTGCGATGTGATGTAGGCTGAGCAGGCCTCACGCTGCGCATCAAGAGAGTTGAAGGCCTGGTCGAGGCCATCCTCGGTGGACTTGCGCGTGTAGATGGCGCAGCGCTGGAGAGCCGGCTTGCTCATAGCCCAAAGAACCTTGGGCCTGACCAGTGGGTCCCGGTGATGTAGATCGCGACTGCAGACAGGGAGGTGTACTTCCGTCCGTCGAGCACGAAACCACCCTCGACAACATCGACCACATAGGTACGCCCGTTCCATTCCCTCATCAGACGCGTACCCGGCGAGAGCGTCCGCGCCCCCGAGCTTCGACGCCGAGGTGGTGGTTTTGCCTCTGTCCCAATGTAAGGACAGGTATTGGCACCTGGGGCGATCGTATCTGCAGAACAGCTGTGGTGCTCGTGCGCCATCGAACCGTCCTGCTGCTCACCCTGAAGCGCCCGCAGTCGTGCCTTCACAGCCTTGACGGTTCTGGTCTGACTGCGTGCCTGGATCTCGAAGGCTGCCGAACGTTCGAGAAGTCCGCGCCGGACGCCCTTGGGAGGGAGGCACCCGTAGGTGCGCTCCCAGAGCCATGCGAGCTGTTCCCGAGAGAGATACTCGAGGTCATTGAGCGTCAGGCGAGACCGAGGTTTGGAAAGCATGGTGAATTCTCCACCTAGCCAGCGGCATCAGTCTTGACCGCATAAACTGTCTCGCCCTTGCGGTTCTTCCGGCGTTCGATGCTTAGGGCATTCTGGCGCAGTCCGGAGATGGCGGCCCGCACGCTGTGTGCCTGCCACCCGGTAGCCTCCATCAAGTCTTGCATGGTGGCCCCGGTCTTCCGCTCCATCAGCTTCTGGATGACGCGTTTCCTCGACGGCGGTCGCTTACCTCCCAGCTTGGTGTTTTGGTCGCTGTTCGCTGCGCTGGTGTGCTCCTTCTTCACGGCACCAGCGTCTTTGCCATTCTTGCCCTCCACCGGGGCAGTCAGGCGGCGCCTCCGCTCCTTTGGCCCAGGCTCGTCCCCCGGGCGATCAAGATTGGGCTCGCTTTGCAGGCCTGTTACTTCGGCAGTCGTTGTGTTTTCAAAGTCAGTCATTGTTGGCTCCATCGGGTTCTGCAGCTGCTCTCCGCCGCTGCTACCGAGAAGAGCCCGAAACCGGGCGAGGGAATTTTAGGGCGGGACCAACCTGACAGCCACACTACCGCTCGTTCCAGCGCGCTAGTCCAGCCGAAAGACCGAGACACGAGAAGAAATCGCAACCAAGCCGAGAAGCTGATTCCTTGCGTTGTCGTTCTGCGAACTACCTCTTGGTCTTGGTGCAGCAACGCGACTTGCACAGCCACCAGTTTATGGCCGCTTGTGGCGGCAAAGCGGCCGTTAGGTTTGCGCTATGCTTCAATGCTGATCTTCACAGGAAAGGAGATCAGCCATGGCTGTCGTACTGCAATACACCGCACCTTATCGCCCTTGGAACAAAGGGAAACTAGTCGGGCAGAAACCGCCGCTTAAACCACGTGAGGTTTGGGCCATCCGCGTCCGGCTTCAGATCGCTAACAAGAAGCGTGATCTGGCATTCTTCAATCTGTCGCTCGATAGTAAACTACGCGGCTGCGATCTGTTGAGTCTGAAAGTCTCGGATGTTCGCACTGGGGGCGATATTCGTAGCCGAACCAAAATCATTCAGAAGAAGACAGGTAATCCGGTCCAGTTCGAGATCATGGATCAATCCCGTGATGCGATCCAGGATTGGTGTGAGTTCAAAAGACTGGAGCAGTATGACTGGCTGTTCCCAAGCCGGAAGGATCGCAACCGCCATCGCTCGACAAGGCAATATGCTCGATTGGTTGACGACTGGGTCAAGTCGATCGGACTGAGGCATTCTGCCTACGGAACCCACTCGATGCGGTGAACCAAAGCGACACTGATCTATCGCAAGACCGGCAATGTGCGGGCCGTGCAACTTCTGCTCGGCCACACCAAGATTGACAGCACCGTTCGTTATCTCGGCGTCGAGGTGGAGGATGCATTGGAATTGGCGGAGAGCATCGAGCTTTGATCTGACGCTCGCCTATTTGCGGCGGCAAGGCGGTTTTCTAGAGGACTAAGCCCACCCTATGAACGCTTCGATGTGGTCAAAGCGAATAAAGGAAGGTTTCACTACGCGATTTGCGCGGTAAGCAGCTCCTCCTAGTCGGGTCGTTCTGTCCCATCGGAACGCGCCAAGACGTCAGATTTCATAGTTTCGTTGCATCAAACTGGCCAGACCCCGTGTTCCAACGTCCGTTGAACTTGGCCACGCAATCTCGCAATGGATCGTCCAGACGCGCCGTCTCTGCGATCATACTATCCCGACACCTTGCAAGAACATCAGCTGCTGTGGCGTTGTCAGCCAGGTTGTTCATCTCGCCCGGATCGCTGTTGAGATCGTAGAGCTCATCATCATCGCCGGGGGTGAAGATGAACTTCCAACCGTCATTGAAGAGCAAGGCGCGTTGGGAATAGAGAAAACGCAGGCCGTGATACTCAATCAGCAGTTGGTCACGTCCAGCGGTGTTCCGGTCCGAGACTTGGCGGGCGAGGCTCTGCCCATGTCTGGGTGGAGCATCAAGGCCCAGCATATCCAAAACCGTGGGCAGGATATCCATATTCGTGGCCAGCTGATCACGCTGACCCGGCGCGATATCGCGATGATGAAAAAGCAGTGGGATCTTGATCGCTTCTTCGTACAGCAAGCCCTTGTCAATGAGGCCACCGTGGCCGCCGGTCATGTCGCCATGATCCGACGTGAATACCACCAGCGTGCTTTCGGCGAGCCCCGATTGATCAAGCCAGTTCAGGAGTCGGCCGATTTGCGCGTCCAGCATCGCCATGTGATCACAATAGTGGCCGATATACTCTATCAGCTCGGCTTCAGTGCGCGGATGGAGCCGGTAAAAGTCGTCACGCTCTCGAGCAACGCGCCTGGGCTTGCCGGCCAGGTCATCAGCAAAATTTGGCCAGGCGGAAATAGACTGGCGATCTGTGATCCCTCTGAATTCATCAGCGACCAGATGAGGCTGATGTGGGTCCCAATATTGCACTGTCGCGAAGAATGGCGCGTCAGCTTCCGCATAGTCAGAGAGCAAATCAATGGTGCGTTGAGTAAGGTAGTAGGATGGCGTTGACGCTGCCGGTCCATTCCAGTTACCCGCTATCATCGTTTGGCGATCAGGATTGAGAAAAACCGTAGGCTCAACCGAATAGGAAAGCCCGTTGCCGTCCAAATAGGACAGGTACTCCGGCGACATGGCGACATTGCCGTAGCCAGCCAGATCCATACCCTCAAAGCCAAAGCTGGCCGGACCCTTGGTGGTGCCGACATGCCATTTGCCGACGAACCCAGTTCGATACCCGGAATCCTGAAAGACGCGG
Source organism: Hyphomicrobiales bacterium (assembly GCA_046290415.1). GTDB lineage: Bacteria > Pseudomonadota > Alphaproteobacteria > Rhizobiales > MH13 > MH13. The sequence goes on along the minus strand of JBKAGN010000015.1, from coordinate 7,048 downwards.
TGCAGCAAGCGTGAGGGATCAGGCAGCTCCGTTGCCAGGCTATGATACATGTCGCAATTGGTGCCCATCCCGTGACGGAAGGCATAGTCGCCAGTGAACATGGAGGCGCGCGCCGGCGAGCAAAGCGGGCAGGATGAGTAGGCGCGGGTGAAGTTAGCCCCTTGGCTGTACAGCTTATCAAGCGTCGGCGTTACGGCCGGCACTGCTTTGGCCGGACCTGCAACATCAGAGCGCATCTGATCCACTCCAATCAACAGGACGTTGCGGATCGCCATCTTACCTACCCGCCATCCTACCCGGCCATGCCCGGAAGCCAGAGCACAAATTGCGGGAACACAGTAATCAGGATCATGACGAAATAGAGCGTGATCATGAAGGGTACGCTTTCGCGAAAAATCGGCCCAATCGGGATTTTTGCAAGCCCGCCAACAATGAAAACCATCAAACCCATCGGCGGCGTGATCATTGAAATCATCATGTTGAGCACGATCAGCACGCCGAAATGCACCAGATCGATACCAGCAGCGGCCAAACCGGGCAGCAAGGCTGGCACGACCACGTACATCATGGGAGCCTTGGTCAAGAACATGCCCATCACGATGAACGCGCCATGCACCACGAACAAAAGCTGCAGCTGGGTGATTTCCAACGCCAGGATGAAGTCGGTTATCTGATCGGTTACCCGCTCGACTGTGAAAACGTAGTTCAGAGCGAAGCCGCCTCCGATCAGCAGGAAGACCATGCCTGACTGGCGCGCGCTCTCCACCAGGGCGTTGTAAAGGGCACGCCAGGAAGACTGGCGATAAAGAAACACTGATAGGAGAACGGCATAGGACCCCGCAGCGGCGGCCGCTTCGGTCGGCGTAAACACACCAGAGTAGATGCCACCCAACAGAATGACCGGCATGAGCAAGGGACCAACGGCTGACAACGAAGCGGCCAACATGGCGGCGCCGGTCAAGCGCGGTTCAACCGGAAACCCGCGTCGGCGCGCCTGAATGGCGACCAGCATCATCATAGCCAGTCCCATTATCAATCCGGGAATAATGCCCGCCAGAAACAAGGCGCCTATCGAGACTTCGGCAAAGAAGGCATAGACCAGCATTGGGATGGATGGCGGAATGATCGGCCCAATCGACGATGATGCCACGGTCACCGCAGCAGCATACGCGGGCGGATAACGCCCTTCCTCACGCATCATTTTGATCAACACCTGGCCGATACCGGACGCGTCGGACGTGGCATCTCCACTCATGCCAGAAAAAATGATCGAGGAGAAAATGTTGACCTGTGCCAGCCCGCCGGGACGGTGCCCTACCAGCGCCAAGCAGAAATCGAGCAGCCGTTTAGAGATACCGCCATGGTCCATCACCTTGGCGGTGAAGATGAACAACGGAATAGCGATAACGATGATGTTCTCAATCGAGGCAAAGATGACCCGTTCAGCCATCACGCTGGTATCAGCACCCGAGGCCAGCGCCCAGACAACAACCGTGGAAATAAGCACCATGCCAACGGGCAGGCCAAGAACGATTTGAAGGCCAAAAAACAGCGCAGCCCACTGCAGCGGATCAAGCATCATGGCGTGCCGCGCTCATCCTGGCTCCGCATATAACCCCATGCCTCCCAAAAGGCGCGCAGGGCATAGATCAGGACAAATGCAATCATCAGCACGAAAAGGTGCCCGAGGTTCAAACGCAAGGCGAAGGTGCGCTCCCCATACATCCATTCAAGCACGCGCACCGTGTCGGGTACCGACAACAACATGACGACACCAAAGAGGATCAGAGACAGCGCGCGCAGGAGCCTCCCAAGGCGGCGCGGTACCGCCTCCACGAGCAGGTCGAGCGCAACATGATCGCGAAAAGGCATCTGCGTTGCGGCGGTAAAGAGGCTGACCGTCACGAACAACAGGCCGGCAACTTCAAGTGTCCAGACCAAGGGACTGTTGAGGACATAGCGCCAGAAAATTTGCGCAACAAAAGTGATGAAAAGCGCGGCAAACATCGCAGCAGACACAGCTGTCGCGATGCACACAGACACATGATGGGCGCGGGCCCAGCGCCCTGGTTTCGCCGAGACGGGGGCTTTGCGGGAATCCGGTTCCTTGGATTCATGATCTTCAGAGTCCAGCGACACGAGCCAAGTCTTTCAAAGCAAAGTAGTGACACAGCACCGATATGGCGGGTCGATGGGGGGAGTGGTGCGGGCAGCCCACGCCGATCCAAGAGGACGGCGTAGGCACTGTCGCTTTTCCAGCAGCCTATTGGCAGGATGCAGGAATTTCCAAGTTTGCAATCCGCTCAAACATGCCATCTTCCCATGCTTCAGCGAGTTCGCTGTCCAGGAACCGTTGCTGGACGGCAGTGCGGAAGGCATCACGATCCGGGTCGGTAAAAATGATGCCTTCGGCTTCCAGCTCTTCACGCAGCGACGCTTCCTGCTCAATGACGCTATTGGAATAGGACTCCATCGCCAGCGCCGCACCATCAGAGATGACCTGCTGTTGTTCTTCGCTCAAGTTCGCCCATGAACGGGCTGAAAAGCTGGGGAACTGGATCAGCGCTTTGTGGTTGGTCGTCACGATCTGTTCGGTGACCTCATAAAAGCGGCGCGAGTAAATCAGAGTCAGCGGATTCTCCTGCGCATCAACCGTGCCGGTTTGCAGGGCAAGGTAAAGCTCTGAGAACGGTACCGGCGTAGGCTCTGCGCCCATGCCTTCACCCATCAAAATGTTTGAAGGCGAAGGAACAACACGAAGCGAGACGCCGGCCAGATCATCTGGTGTCATCACATCCATCTGCTGACGTAGGTTCAGCGTCCGGGTGCCTTGGTAGGCTGCATCAAGCACAACGATATCCATCGACTCGCGCAGCTCTGCCACCATTTGGTCCCAGATATCACTCTGTCGCACGGCGCAGATGTGCTCCGGCCCGCTGAGCAGATAAGGCGTCGCGAATATCTCCCACTGCGGAGCGGCTTCTGAAAACCAAGCCGGCGACATGTAGGCAGCGTCAACGGTTCCACGGGCCAACGCCTGACCCTGACGGCCTTGTTCAACCAAAGATGCGCTATCGAACACCCCAACCTCAAGGTCTGAATTGGCTTCGATGTAATCAGCCCAAACGTTCATCGCGACTACGTCAGGGTCCGAACCGCTGCCCGTGGTCGAGAACCGCAGCTCCTGCGCCAGCGCGGATGTCGCTGCTAACCCAAACGATAGAGCTGCCAAAGCCGTTACGGTTTTCGTCAGTGTCATGTCTTCCTCCCGTTGAAGCGCATATTGGTTGTAGTTGTTGACGTATCCTAGATATCATCTTAGCGTGATGTCAACATAGCATGCCACTTTTCAATGAGGCGGCTGTTCTGGATACGGGAAGCACAATGACAAATCTGACCGGCTTTTTTGCTGCTCTACCAACACCGTTCACAAGCGACGGGACCGCGTTGGCGCATACGCCTTTAGGCGATCTTGTTGAACGCAATTTGGCCGATGGGCTCACCGGCCTTTACGTCGGCGGTAGCACTGGTGAGGCGTTTTTGATGACGGTCGTAGAGCGCGAACACCTATTGCGCCAATCGGCCGAAGCCAGCGCTGGAAAAGGCGTGATGGTTGCGCAGGTTGGCGATCCAAATCCCGCCGTTTCCGCGCGCCTTGCCAAGGTGGCGGCAAAGGCGGGCTACCACGCGATTTCCGCGGTGCCGCCGTTCTACTATCAGTACACGATCGCCGAGATTGAAGCCCATTACCGATGGCTCGCCATACAGACAGACCTACCGTTTTTGATTTACAATTTTCCCGCCCTGTCGGGCGTGCGTTGGTCGGTCAATGATTTGGCCAAGCTGCTGGATATTCCACAGGTCGTCGGTGTTAAGAACACGTGCGCTGATCTTTACGCGTTTGAGCAATTGCGCCGCCGACAGCCCGGCGCGGCTCTTCTGCACGGTTTTGACGAAACGCTCCTTTCAGGGCTTGCCACGGGCGCGGATGGCGGGATCGGCTCAACCTACAATCTGCAGGCAACTCGGATTCTGGCACTGGCGCAGTCTCTATGGACGGGCGACCTGGAACAAGCCCGCACACTTCAGTCCCAGTCAAACGCGCTGATTGATGCCCTGGTAAGTGTCGGCGTGCTGCCAGCTCTCAAATACATGCTTGAGCGCAGCGGCATTCCCATGGGCGCTTGCCGCCCGCCGTTTCAACCGCTGACATCGCAACAATGCGCGACACTCGATGCTGCGATGGACCTTGTCCCTCATTCAAGCCTATCACACACTCGCGGCCAGTCTGCAGTATTGGCCTGAATGAGGATGCAAGATGGAAACAACACTGGAACGCATGCGGTTGAGTGAGCAGATTGAGGACGCGATCCTCAATGCCATCCGCAAGGGAGAATACGCCCCTGGCACCAAGCTGCCTTCGGAGCGGATGCTGATGGAAATGTTCAATGTCGGCCGTCCTTCGGTGAAAGAGGCCCTGCTTATGCTTGAGCGCAAAGGATTTGTTCAATTGAAACGTGGCGTCGCGCCCATCGTGCTTGAGCCGACACCACGCGGCGCGATGGACGCGATTGGCGATATGGTGCAGGCGATGCTGGACGATTCCTCGCGACGCTCTGAGTTTTACGACTTGCGCGTCATGCTTGAAACCTATGCTGCCATGGAAGCTGCTCGCATACACGATGAGGATGATATCGAAGCACTGGCAGAAGCTCTGGAGGCCTGTCGTGCCGCCAAAGGACTGGCCAAAGAGTTTCGCGACGCAGATCAGGCTTTCCATCATTGCGTGATGGCAACGCAGCAGAACTCAGTCGCCAAAGCTCTTCACGGAGCCCTTATCGAGTGGGGTCTTTACAATCCCGAGCACGGGCCGGGCATCGAAAGCATCCATGCACGCGTCATCGCCCAACATGAAGCGATCTTTGAAGCCGTGCGCTACAGCAATGCGCCGGCGGCGGCCGAGGCCATGCGCACCCATCTTTTGACGCGCAAAGACGCGCCACAGCCCAACTAGACCATGCAGACACGCTCAGACACATCGGCCTTTCATGGTGTCTGGACTACGGTTCTGTGTCCTGTCAACGCAAGCGGCCAAGTGGACCTCAGCGCGATTGATAGTCAGGTGGCTGCCTACGCCGCTGCCAAGTGCGATGGCGTCTACACAGGAGGCACAGCGGCGGAGTTTCATTCGCAAAGCGATAACGAGTTTCAGGCGATGTCCGAATGCCTGGCATCATCGGCGCGAGCCCATGGTCTTCCGTTCCAAATCAGCGCGGCGCACCCTCTGGCGCCAGGAAGTCTGGCGCGTATCGCCATCGCGGCTAAGTTCAAGCCCGACGCCATTCAGGTCACTTTGCCTGACTGGACTGCAATCGACCTGCCGACGGCACAGCGGTTTTTGGAACGGGCAGCGCATGCAGCCGATGGCATACCGCTTGTCCTCTACAACCCACCCCATGCCAAAACAGTTCTTTCGCCTGATGACCTCTTGGCTTTGGCCAAGACGCACCAAAACCTTATCGGTTTGAAGTGCGGTGGTGGTGATGCTGCCTGGTACAAGAAAATGGCGCCGCTCTTTGACCGCCTGTCGGTGTTCATCGCCGGTCACCACTATGCCTCGGGTACAGCGCAGGGCGCGCACGGCAGTTACTCCAACATGGCCTGCTTATCGCCGCGCGCTGCGGTTGCCTGGAAAACCATGTCGGCAAGCGATGCAGCGGCACTTGAGGCACGGGTCGGCATGTTTCTTGACGAGGCAATCGCGCCATTGCTCGCGCGCGGACTTCCAGGTTTTGCGTGCGATAAAGCGATGGCCGCGGCGGGCAGTTGGGCAGACATCTCACCACGACTCCTCTGGCCTTATGGGGGCGCCACTGACGACGAGGTCGCCTGCATTCTTGGTTCTGCCCGCCGCCACATCCCCGAATTCATAGACGAAGAAATCCATGTCGAATAACCCTCCCAACGTGCTTCTGGTTATTTCCGACCAGCAACGTCCTGATACGATGGGCTATCGCGGACAAACGCCCTGTCAGACCCCCAACATGGACCGTTTGGCACGCGAAGGCGTGAGTTTCGAGCGCGCGATGACCCCTTGTCCGCTTTGCCTGCCGTCGCGGGCAGCTGTGTTCACCGGGCTTTACCCACATGAAAACGACATGCTCGATAACGCCACAAGTTCGCTCGATGCCTGCCAGCTTCTCGATGCGTTTCGTGAGGGCGGGTACGAAGTTAGCTATGCCGGCAAATGGCATCTCGGCCACGATAACATCAGCCGCTTCACCGACCGCGATGCCGGCGACAGCACGGCCGACTACTCCGCCTGGTGTGCCGACCAGGGATTGGTCGATGGCTGGACTTTCAATGATCCAAGGGTGCGAACGCACCGCACGCCGTCCATGTCAACGCCGATCGCACTGCCGTTGGAAATGCCGCCCGAAACGACCAACGATGCGTACATCGCCGACATCGCCATCGATCATCTGCGCACCCGCGATCAGTCCCGCCCCTTCTTTCAGGTCTGCTCCTTCAACGGGCCGCACCCGCCCTTTATGATCCCCGAGCCCTATTTCTCGATGTATGATCCGGGGCAAGTCGAGGAACCGAAAAACTTTGGGCCACAGCCTGGGGAGCCGGAGGTTAACCGCACCAGCTACTATCGCCAGCTCTTCCTCGATCACGGCGAGGATTTTGACGCCTGGCGGAAAAGCTATGCGGTTTATTGGGGTTTCTCCTCGCTGATCGACGACCAGATGGGGCGGGTGCTCTCTACGCTTGAAGCCGAAGGCGTGATGGAGGACACGATCATACTCTTCCTCTCTGATCATGGAGAAAATCTTGGCGCCCACGGGCTCTGGCACAAGATGGTGGCGTATGAGGAATCAATCCGTGTGCCGATGATCTTTCGCCTGCCCGGCAAGGTGGCCAAGGACGTCCGCAGCGACGCGCCTTTCAGCCTTATCGACATCGCCCCGACGCTTGCCGGACTTTGCGGTTTGCCGATTCACGATGAATGGCGGGGACGCGATATGAGCGATCTGCTGGCCGG
>JBKAGN010000014.1:0-61507 GCA_046290415.1 Hyphomicrobiales bacterium | reverse complement strand
GCGCCAGCTAAGGCGCGATGCAGGGCTTTTTCGAGACTACGGGAAAAGGTTGGCACAGGCGGCTCTCACTTTTTTTCCATAACGCATTGCAAAGGGTGCTGATTCTGTCGGGCGAAATCCATGACTTGAGTCACTTTGGTCTCCGCCACTTCGTAGGTGTAGACGCCGCACTCGCCCACACCATTCTGGTGGACATGCAGCATGATCTGGGTCGCTTCATCACGGGTCTTGCGAAAGAACCGCTCAAGCACGTGCACGACGAATTCCATCGGCGTGTAATCATCGTTGAGCAGCAAAACCCGGTAGAGATTGGGGCGTTTGACCTTCGGTTTGGTGCGCGTGATGACGGCAGTACCGCTGCCGGAATCGTTATCATCACCCCCATCGGCACCCTCGCTAGAAAGGGTCGTCTTTGGGATGCCGATCACGGGGGGCAGCGCGGAGTAGGTCTTGGTCAGGTCGGACATGGTCGGGCTGGTCAATTGCGTCGGTTCGGCGATCACGGTCGTTGATACCATGGTGCAGTCTGATTGGGTTGGATGGTGAAGCACAATAGCGGTGCCTTCAAGGCCAATAATCTGCCGGGCACAGCCTATTAAATATGCGCCGCCTGCAAGATTTAAAGGGGCAGGCGCTGGCTGGCCCGCGCGGGCGGCTCTCACCGCGGGCAGCCGGGCGATTTTGACCCGCCATGACGCGCAAGAACAACGCGTAGGCGCAACAAAAGAAAGGGCCGGTGCCATACGGCACCAGCCCTTCTTGAGACAGTTGGAGCGCGACCGATCAGATGATCGATCAACTCTCAATGTGTCGGCATCGAATCCACTCGGTGGCAGTTCAATGCGACCGCGTCAGCTTATTTGGCCACTTTGGCAAACATGCCTTCGTAAGGCTTGTAGGTTTCTTTGGCGAGGTCAACGACCATTTCATTGACTTTGGTTGCCTGGCCAACGAACGCTTCGTAGGCGGTCTTCATGTAGTCGGACTGCACTTCAACAGCTTTGTCGAGCGACTTGGCTGCGAGCAGGTCTTCCATGGCGGCTGAACCGGTTTCCATGGCTTTCTTGGAATAATCCTGGGTTTCCAGGGCCAGCGCCTGAACGCCTTTGGACATAGCAGCCACTGAGGCCATCGCCAGGTCCATGTTCTCTTTGCTGGTCTTCTGGATATCGTCGAAATTCGTCATCATGTCCTTAGCTCCATAAGGTGGTTTTGGTCTGAATGGATTGGCCGCTTTTGTTTGCAGCGCACAACGGTATATGTGCATTGCAACATCGCTGTCAAGGTCGAATTGTTGCGCTGCACAAAATGCAATTTCTGCCGAGCATTTAACCCTTCTGAAACCCTTAAATCCGTAGTTTGGCCGTCAAAGCTTGGTTCAGGCGTGTTCTGCCTGGCCAGTGGGTTTTGGGGGCGTACCGGCTCGCGTATCTGAGCAGGAAAACCAATGGGTGGTAGTGTGTTGCGTAGAGTATCGTTGGTGCAGGCCTGGCTTGCGCTGCTTGTTGCTGTTGGTGTCATATTCGGTTCGTTTTCTGGGCCGTCTTCAGCCAACGCCAATCCCCGTTATGCGGCGCTGGTCGTTGATGCGCGCAATGGCGAGGTCCTTTTTTCCCGTCATGCCAACGCGCCACGGTTCCCGGCATCGCTGACAAAGGTGATGACGCTCTACATCCTGTTTGAAGAGTTGGAGGCTGGTCGCCTTTCGCTCGACACGCGCATGAACGTTTCTGCGCACGCCCAATCGCAACCGCCTTCCGAACTCGGCTTGCGTCAGGGCCAAACGATCACTGTTCGCGATGCGATGCTTTCGCTTGTCACCAAATCGGCCAACGATGCCGCGTCTGTTGTTGCCGAACATATTGGTGGCACCGAATGGAGTTTTGCCCAGCGCATGACCGAAACGGCACGCCGCATCGGCATGAGCAACACAACGTTCCGTAATGCCTCTGGTCTGCCCAACCGCGAACAGCGCACCACCGCCCACGACATGGTTTTGATGGGCCGGGCGATTTATGAGCGCTTCCCACAGCGCTACCAGGTCTTCTCGACCACCAGTTTCCGTTACGCTGGCCGCACCTACCGCAACCACAACCGTCTTCTTGGCACGGTGCGCGGTGTTGACGGCATCAAAACCGGTTTCATTCGCGCGTCCGGCTTCAACCTGCTCTCCTCGGTCAATGATCGTGGTCGTCACATTGTTGCTGTTGTGATGGGTGGACGCACCGGCGCGAGCCGTAACGCCCATATGCGCGACTTGATTGCACGGCATCTGCCGCAGGCATCCACCGGCCCGCGTACCGCTCGCCTGCTGGTTGCGCGCGCGCAGTTCAATCCGCCATCGCCTGTACCGCATCCGGCGGCCTTGCCTGCGGTGGCCTTTGCTGCCGCGAATGCGATGATGGCGTCGACGCCTCCACAGCCATTGCCCGCACCGCTGGCCGCGGTCCAAGTGGCAACGGTATCCGCACCAGCATCGGCCAGCATGGTGGCAACGCATTCGCCCGCTGCTGCGCCAACCCAAACCGCCTCTACGCCAGGTGGCATGCAGCTTGGCAGCGTGCCGGCAGATGGATGGACGATCCAAATTGGGGCTTTGCCGAGCCAGGAAGCCGCTGTGAACATGTTGGTGCAAGCCCGGGGCCGGGTGAACGATCTGACGTCACGCACCCCCTACACCCAAAGCATCCAATCAACTCGCCACCGGGCGTCCAGGTTTGGGGCTTCAACAGCCGCGACCGCGCCCAGGCCGCATGCAGTGCCTTGGAAGCGCAAAGCTTTGCTTGCCTTGCGGTCCGCCCAGACCGCTAACGGACCGGCCTTCATCTTTCTCGGCTTTTTGTGTTTTAGGAGTATCAGCCGTGCAACTTCAGCAAAACTTCCTTGGCAAGATTGACCTTGGCCGCAAGGTAGGTCGATCCGCCTCTGTCGGGATGGATGTTAGCCATCAAACGCCGGTGCGCCGCACGAATGGCGTCGGCATCGGCGCCCGCCTGAAGCCCCAGGATCTCATAAGCCTCGTCTTTAGCCATGCCGCCCGCATCCGCCGTGCCGGCGCCCCGGCCACTCGCCCCTTGGTCATGGTGTTCTCGCCAACCGGCAAACGTGCGGTCCAGGTACGCTTCTAACAAGCGCACGCTCTCGCCATCGTCAGCCATCGCGCCAAGAGCGTTGGTGAGCTCATCGCGGGAACAGGCGCTCAGCGCCCTGCCCTTCCATGGACCATCGATAAAGGTGCCAGCGATTTCGCCGGTTCCCTGATCGAGCTTCATTTCTAGATATTTGGTGCTGACCGTCGGCCCACCGCTTGATCGTTGCGCACCGTACACCCCATCGACATCGTCAAAGCCTTTGGGTCGCCCACGAAACATGGCGCGGTTGCGCATGGCGTGATTGGCGAGCGCAAACACATGGCTCATCGCGCCAACGCGACCGGTGAGCAGCAACAGTCCAGCCAAGCCGACCAGCAGCGCAATGCCGCCGAAACGCGCGTGTTGGGCAATTTTGGCGGCGGGCACTTTCGTCAAGGCCCGTCCGGCAACAAGGAACAGGGCCAAAAGGACCAGCCCAAAGATCAGATAGATCATCGCATCTGCTCCAGCAAAAGTCGCCCTTCCCGGCTTTGCGCGCTCTCAAGTGCTGCGCGACCACCGGACGCATAGCGCGCCACGGCTTGCAACAGTCGCGCTAACGTCTCGGCTGAACGTTCGTCAAACTGAAAATAACCGCCACCAGAATTGTTGGCCATCGAGCGGAATACGCTGCCAGCAAAGCGATCAGTCCCTTCGTGGAACATGAACAGCTTGCAACCGAGAAGCCCGAGTTCACCGGCCATCTGGCTGAGCGCATCGGCGTCCTCCTCGACGGCATCGCCAATATAGACCAAAGCCGGCACCGGAGCCTTGGCGATTTCCTTGCGCGCAAAGCCCAGAACACGTCCGATCTGCGTCTGGCCGCCGAGGCATCCGATACCTTGCATCAGACGGGCCAGCGCGCGACCGTCAGTTTGCCATCCCGAGGCACGGCATTCATTGAAACCACGAAAATAGATGAGATTCATCGCCAAGCCGTTGACCGTGTCGGCTTCCTTGAACATTGCCGATTGGATGTGCATCGCCCGGTCCCAGGTGCGTTCTCGGCTAAGCGTGGCATCGAGCGCAAACAAAAGACGCCCGGATGAACCGGGCTTCGGGGCGCTGCCAAGGGCGGCCACGAACGCATCAACGGAACCAGCTTTGCTGGTTTTTGTCGGGTTGGTGTCAGATTTGACGGTAGGGGTTTGTTTCGTCATGCGTCTTCATTTGGGATGCACAAGGCAGCTTGAGAAGGGTATAGGGCGGACAAACCGGCTGCGTTTCGTAGCCGCACTTGCCCTTTTCAGCACAGATTAGCCATCCATGACCCTTGTTTGCCGCACTGTTTCTGATCTTCGCGCGATTCATTCCGCGCTCAAAGCCGCTGGCAAGACCAGCGCTTTGGTGCCGACGATGGGTGCGCTGCACCCTGGGCATTTGGCGCTTGTCGCCGATGCGGCAGGCCGCGCTGATGCGGTCATTGCGACCATTTTTGTGAACCCCACCCAGTTTGGACCAAACGAAGACCTTGATCGCTACCCGCGCCAGGAAACCGAAGACTTGGAAGCGCTGGAAAAGGCCGGCGTGCATGCTGTTTTTGTCCCTGATGCGCATGAGATTTACGGGCCAAATGATGCCACGCGCATCATGATGGAAGGACCGGCACTCGGCCTGGAAGCTGATTTCCGCCCGCATTTCTTTCACGGTGTGGCGACTGTCGTCAGCAGGCTTCTTCTGGCCGCCATGTGCGATGTGGCGGTCTTCGGTGAGAAAGATTATCAGCAGTTGCTGGTGATCAAACGCATGGCCGAGGACCTGAAGATCCCAGTGTCGATCCATGGAAGCCCAACGGTTCGCGAGTCGGACGGCCTCGCACTATCCTCGCGTAACGCTTACCTTTCAGCCGACGAGCGCCAGCGCGCCCCAGAACTGCACCGCGCGCTGCAGGCCTGTCGCGACGGTTTGCTGGCTGGCGAAGACGAGGAACGGGCGGTCGGAACGGCGCTGGCGCATGTCAAAGCCGCGGGATTCAAGCCTGACTATGTAGCGTTGCGCGACAGGGATACCCTCGGGCCGATGACCGACCTTGCCAAGGCGCGCCTGTTGGCGGCCGCTTGGCTTGGCAAAACCCGCCTGATTGACAACATCGCGGTTTAAAGCAGGCCAAGCTCGACAAGATCGCGCCGCATCGACGGGGCTATGGCCTCCGCCCCCTCGCCCGCCACGTGTGCCAGATCCGCCGGCGCGTCTTCGGGCTTGAGATAGCGCCAGCCCTGAAACGGGCGTCGTGGCTGCGGCCGTGTTGCGATCAATACCGGCTCAAGCACCAGATGGCAGCGACTGATACCCTCATCATCCTTGAACGGACGGATGTCGAGCAGCCGTTGGCGGCAGGCAATCGTACCCTTGATCACCCAATAGAGCGACCCGCCATCAAGAAGCGCATCGCGCTGCTTGGGGACCATGCGCGTGGTGTGGAGTTGCTCGACCGGGAGACCGGCGCGGCGTTTGCGCTCCAATGTCATCGCAACCCAGTGCCGATGATCGTCCAACGATTCGGCGCCAACGCATAATTTCAGGAGATGGAGGCTCATCGCGGCATCATGCCCCGTGATATCTGCCAAACCAAGCAAAACTACGCATGCCATGCGGGCGATCCACAGGTCTCAAGCTTGAATTGCAGTCCGTTTTCAACGCAACCAAACGTCTAGAGCGGCATTACATATGGAGCATCACGGATAGGCGCTAAGCCCCCCTTGAAGCTAACCTAACGGTATCAGATAGGCCCTATTGCGAACAGCGGTGCCAAGGCTTGTTTGGCCAACTTTGATTTAACAGCATTACGATTTGCGATGAACGACCAAACTCCTTTTGCCGCCCAAAGCACCGGTTACGGTTCGCTGAATATCAATGCGGCAGAAACCGCCAGCTATCTCAAGCTGATTGCCAATGAGCGCAGGCTGATGATTTTGTGCCTGCTTGCGGCCAAGGGCGAAGCGACGGTGTCGTTTCTCTCGCAATCAATCAGCCTTGGCCAATCGGCGATGTCGCAACATCTGGCACGTTTGCGGGCCGACAATCTGGTGGATTTCCGCAAGGACGGTCAAATGGCCTTCTATCGGATCGCCGATGAGCGGGTCGAAGAACTGCTGCTGAAGCTGCAAGACATCTTCACCGGCTAGGCTGTCGGGACCAAGGCTCAGCGTTCCTCGACGGGCAATCCGGCCTCAATCCAGGCTGATATTCCACCTTTTAAGTGCGTCACCTTGCTGAGGCCCATGGTTTTGGCCGTTTGCGCGGCCAGTGCCGATCGCCAACCGCTGGCGCAATAAAAGACGAATTGCACGTCTTCGGCAAAGAGCGGCTTGTGATAGGGGCTTTGCGGATCGATCCAGAATTCGAGCATGCCGCGCGGGCAGTGTTTTGCACCGGGGATGCGTCCGGTTTTGGCGAGCTCGCGGATGTCGCGCACGTCGATGAACCGGGTATCGTCGTTTTTTAAGAGCGTTTTTGCCGTCTCAGCCCTGATATGGCCGACCGCGGCGTCAGCTTCGGCGACCAGTTGGGCCGCTTTACCTGGAGTGAGAAGATTGTATGTCGCGTCGGTCATGACGCTTTGTGCATTTTAGTTAGGCACGACCGCAAGAGCGGTGGTTTCAAAGCCGCCAAAAAACCAGACCAAGGCAACGACGCACAAGGCGCATGCCACTGTCCAGCGCGCCGCCGTCCAGCAGGAAACCGTATCACTATTGACCATGAAGCCCTCACACCGCCTCGCAAACAAACATAAAACCGCGAAGCGTGCGGCTCATTAACGAACTGTTTACCGCACTGCAAGGTACCAATTTTGCATAGCAGCAATTCGATTGTTGATGGTGAGCGCCCTCCTGGTCATTTGCCAAAAGGTGTCCCCGCGTGTAGCGAGCGAGTGTGATCCGGCCAGCCACCTTTACCGACATCCTGCTTCTGATCGTGCTGGCAGCGATCTATGGATCAGCGTTCACCGCCATCAAGATTGCTGTGCCGGAACTCGGCCCGTTTGGCCTGGTGCTGGCGCGCGTGCTGATCGGCTTTGCCGTTCTCCTGCCCTATGCGCTGGCACGCGGCTGGGTTTGGCCATCGCGGCGAAGCAGTTGGGCGCTGCTGGCCTTCCTGTGCGCCTTTAACCTCATCATCCCGTTCTTTCTGGTCACCTGGGCGCAGCAACACATCAACGCATCGCTGATGGCGCTTTTGATGGGCGCTGGACCTCTGTTCGGGCTGCTAATGAGCCATGTGGCGACACGTGACGATCGGCTCTCCGGCCCAAAACTTGCCGGTGTTGCGATAGGGTTTCTCGGCGTTGCCGTCGTTCTGGGTATCGATGCCTTTACCGGTCTCTCAGGCGGTAATTTTGAGGCGCGCCTGGCGCAAGCTGCCGCCCTTGCGGCGAGCGCCTGTTATGCCGTCTCCGGGGTGTTTGTTCGGCGGATCACAGATGTGCCACCGCATCAGCTTGCCAGCCTGGTCCTAGGCTTTGGAAGCCTTCTTTTGGTCTCGGCGACGCCGGTATTGGCCCCGGATATTGTGATGATTGTCAGTGGTTTAAGCCGTGATGCGATGATCGCCATGCTCTATTTGGGCGCGGTAACGACCGGCGGCGCTTACATACTGCGCTACACGCTCATCCACACCGTCGGCATGAGCTATTTCGGCCTCAGCATCTATCTTGTGCCGGTCTTTGGTGTGGGGATTGCCGCGTTTTGGCTGTCCGAGCCCGTGCCTCTCAGCCTGCTGGCTGGGCTTGCTTTGATCTTGATGGGGCTGGGCGTGGCGCGTCTGAAACGACGGGCCGAGGCTGCTACTGAACCCGAAGCGCCGATCCGGGAATGAAGCCAACTTGACCGTCGGCATTCACTTCGCACACCCGCTCGTCCAATTGAATCTGTTGTGCGCGCGGCGAACCGAACATCCATCCCTGAAAATCAAATTCTGGACGGCACCAACGCATGGAAACATCACGAACGCCAGCGTCTACCGTTCCTGAAACCGCACTGTCCATTTCCGGACCAGCGCGCAAGGATTGTTCCTGCGTGGTGACAAACCGCATGTCATAGGGATTGTCGCTGCGCTGCGCGTCCGCATCGGTCGTAGACGCGGCAACGATAGCGGCGGCAACACCGAGAAACGCCATATGGGCAAGGATAAAAAGGGCAATCCGCTTGAGCATGGGGCAAGCTATTCCATGGACAGGTCAACTAATCTGTGCGGCGCGTCACATATCACAGCAATCCCTTTCGAAAACATTTATCATGGGCTCAGTAAGGCCTTTTTCACCATGAAGCCGCTGGTGTTGCGGCACTGCAACATGCGTGGTGCCGGGCCTTCGCAGAATACGTGCTGCGACAACGACATAGGACGGCGATATGAGTGATTGGAACATCGAAGAGCGACCGAACCGATTCCCCTGGCCACCGGTGCTGTTGGTTCTTTTCATCGTCCTGGGTTTTGCGCTGCGCGCCGTCCTGCCTTTCGATGTGGCTCGCACGCCTTTTAGCCAGTTTACTGGCTTCGTTTTGATTGCTTTGGCGCTGGCGTTGGATGCATGGGCTTCGTTCACCTTCACCCGGGCAAAAACGACGATCCTGCCCCATCGTGGATCGCAGGCGTTGGTGACGCATGGCCCCTTCGCCTACTCCCGCAACCCGATCTATGTCGGCAATTTGATGATCCTGGTCGGCGTCGGACTTCTGGCCGGATCGCTATTGCACGTCGCGCTCGCGCCGGCGCTGGCTTTCGCGATTGGTCATTTCGCGATCCGCCGCGAAGAAGCCCATCTTGCGGCGCGGTTTCCACATGAATGGGCTGAGTATACTGCCCGGGTCCGGCGCTGGATTTGACCGTCTAAATCCCGAACCACAGGGCGGCCAGGCCAAGAAATGCGAAGAAGCCGACAACGTCGGTCACCGTCGTCACGAACACGCTGGAGGCAATGGCCGGGTCGACCTTGAAACGGTCGAGGATGATCGGGATCAGAATACCGGCAAGTGCAGCCGCCAGCATGTTTACGACCATGGCGATGCCAATCACCAGTCCCAATCCAGCGCTACCGAACCAGACGATCGCGACCACGCCCATGAGCAGGGCGAACGCCCCGCCATTGACCAGGCCAACATAGGTTTCGCGCAGGACCACGCGGCCCATATTGTAGGGATCCAAGCTGTGGGTGGCGAGCGCGCGCACGGCCACGGTCATTGTCTGCGTGGCCGCATTGCCGCCCATGGAGGCAACGATCGGCATCAAGATCGCGAGCGCCACCATTTGTTCCAGGGTCGCATCAAAAAGGCCGATCACCATCGAGGCAAGAATGGCGGTTGCCAGGTTGACGCAAAGCCAGGGCAGGCGCGAGCGGGTGATGGCGCGCACACTGTCGGACACTTCTTCATCGCCCACACCAGCAAGCGCGCGGATATCCTCGTCCGCCTCTTCCTGCACAACATCGATGATATCATCGATGGTGAGCACACCGACCAACCGGCCTCCTGTATCGACAACGGCGGCTGAGGTCAGATCGTATTTCTGGAAGGTGCGCGCGGCATCTTCCTGGTCGGTCTCCGCGCTGATCTCCTGCACCTCATCCATGATTGCTTGGATGGTGACCGGGCGTTTGGAGCGCAGCATGCGGTTGAGCTTGACGAAACCAAGCAGGCGGTACCCCGGATCGACGACGAAGAGATCGTGGAATTCCTCAGGCAGGTCGCTTGCCTCACGCATATAGTCAATCGCTCGACCGACCGTCCAAAAAGGCGGCACGGCGATGAAGTTGGACTGCATGCGCCGACCGGCCGATTCCTCGGGGTAATCGAGGGCCCTTTGTAGGGCGAGCCTGTCGAGCGTCGGGATGGTGCGCAGGATCTCTGCCTGCGCGTTTTCAGGCAAATCTTCGAGAATGTAGACGGCGTCATCGGACTCAAGCTCGACGAACCCAGCGGCGATAAGATGCAAAGGCAGCGCGTCGAGAACATCGATGCGAATCTGTTCGTCAACTTCGGTGAGCGCTGCAAAATCAAAGTTTTCGCCGATCAACTCGATCAGCTTGGGACGCTCTTCCTCCGACAGGATCGTTAGAAGCTCAGCGACCTCGGAGACATAGAGCTGGTCGGTGAGCACGCGCAGCTCGTCGACATTCTCTTCGCCAAGCGCGTTGCGGATCGATTCGACATAGTCGCGCAGAAGGTGGTCATCCTCGGTACGAATCGGATCGGGTGGCGGTGCATCCACCCCCGGGACGGTCTGTGCAGTTTCTAGCTCTGGTGCCATGGGTTGGTGCCGTTTAATGACCGTTGCGGGAACCTATTCTCAATGCCCTGCCCGGTGTTGTTACACTGCTCTACGCGCGTCGCAATCAAGCAGTTGCATATTCCGCGCCAACCCTCATAGTTTCGTGCAACTGATCGGCGGAGCATCCCGTTTCCGCCGCGACTTGATGGAATTTCATGTCCACTGCCGCGTCATCCTCGGCTGCTCCGGCGGCGATCAACGACCGTCGGTTTTCTTCGGCAACCTGGAAAACGGTGACGGAAACGTTTTCTGAGCGATTCGGCGCGGCGTTTCAGACTAGCGATGCCATTCGCGAGCAGCACGGCCACACCACGACCTGGATCGACAATGAGCCGCCCGACGCGGTGGTGTTTGTCAGTTCAACCGAAGACGTTGCGTTTGTGGTGCGCACCTGCGCCGCGCATGATGTTCCCGTCATACCATTCGGTGTTGGGACCTCTTTGGAAGGCCATGTGAACGCGCCCGAAGGCGGCATTTCAATCGACCTGTCGCGGATGAACCAGGTTCTTAGCGTGAACGCCCAGGATTTCGATTGCGTTGTGCAGCCGGGCGTCACGCGCAAGCAATTGAACGCCACGCTGCGCGACCAAGGCCTGTTCTTTCCGATCGATCCTGGCGCGGACGCAACGCTTGGCGGCATGGCAGCGACCCGGGCATCGGGGACCAACGCAGTGCGCTATGGAACGATGAAGAACATGGTCATTTCGGTCGAAGCCGTGTTGCCCAATGGCAGCATCGTGCGCACGGGTCATAGGGCGCGCAAAAGCTCTGCCGGGTATGATCTAACGGCCTTGTTGATCGGCTCGGAAGGCACCCTCGGCATCATCACCGAACTTACCGTGCGTCTTTTTGGCATCCCCGAGGCAGTCGGCAGTGTTGCGGCCTCTTTTGGATCTGTCGCCGAGGCCAGCGAGGCGGTGATCGCGACCATGCAGTATGGCGTGCCGGTCGCCCGGATCGAGTTGCTTGATTCGCTGACGGTGCGCGCCATCAACACCTACGCAAATCTTAACTTCGACGAGGCGCCCCTGCTGCTGGTCGAGTTTCACGGCTCGGAAACGGCGGTTGCCGAATATACCGACCTGTTTAAGGCCATCGTTGATGATCATGGCGGGTCGGCGATGCCGTCCGCCAACAGTCCTGAAGAGCGCAACCGCGTCTGGCAGGCGCGGCACGATGCCTATTGGGCAAGCCTCACACTTAGGCCCGGCGCCAAGGGTCTATCGACCGATATCTGTGTGCCAATTTCGCAGCTTGCCACCTGTATCGGAAAAGCGCAGGCCCGCGCCGAAGAGGACGGGTTCCTCGCGCCGATAGTCGGTCATGTCGGTGACGGAAATTTCCACGTCCTGCCGCTTATTGACATGGACAACGAGGAGGAGGTCACACGCGCCAAGGCCTATGTTGGATGGCTCAACGAGATGGCGATTGAGGCTGGCGGCACCTGCACCGGTGAACACGGGATCGGTCAAGGCAAAGCGCCCTATCTGCGCCGCGAGCTTGGCGATGCGGTCGATGTAATGGGCGCGATCAAGCAAGCGCTCGATCCGCAGAACATCATGAACCCAGGCAAAATCCTTCCGGTTTAGGCGTCCAACACCATGCGCGGTGAGACCGCACGCGGATCGATCTTCAGATCGAGAATGGCCGGCAGATTCGCTTGACGCGCGGATTGGAGCGCATCATCAAAATCCTCATTGCGGGTCACTGTCGCGCCATAACCGCCATAGGCTTGCGCCAATGCGGCAAAGTCTGGGTTTTTCAGATCAGTAGCCGACGGGCGGCCTGGATAGGTGCGATGCTGGTGCATGCGAATGGTGCCATAGACGCCATTGTTCGCGACCAACACGACAACATTGGCGCCGTATTGAACAGCCGTTCCAAACTCCTGGATTACCATTTGCAGGCAGCCGTCACCGGCCAGGCAGATGACATCACGATCTGGCGCCTCGAGTTTGGCAGCAATGGCGGCGGGCAGGCCGTAGCCCATCGAGCCTGAGGTTGGCGCAAGCTGCGTGCGCCAAGATCGGTAGCGATAGTAACGATGCAGCCAAGCGGCGTAGTTGCCGGCGCCGTTGGTCAGGATGGCATCGTCCGGGAGCGCGTCATTGAGGTGGCTGATTACGGTCTCCAGGCGCAGGTCACCAATTGTCGGCTGCGGTTCCTGCCAGGCCTCATAGGCACTGCGACAGGATTGGACGTAACCCGATCGGTTGTGGGCGGCAGGTAGCGCCGCTTCGGCCAGCGCGAGCGCCATTGCCGCCGGCCTGCAGGCAACCGCAACATCGGGATGATAGACACGGCCAAGTTCGTTGGCGTCGGCATGGACGTGAACGAGCGTCTGATACGTCTTTGGTGGCGTCAACAGCGTGTAACCGCTGGTCGTCATCTCGCCGAGACGCGGACCAAGAGCCACGATGAGATCAGCCTCGCCAATGGTATTGGCAAGCGCTGGATTGGGCGCGATACCGACATCGCCGACATAATTGGGGTGGCGATTGTCCAAATAATCCTGGCAGCGAAAGGACGTGCCGACAGGCACTTTCGCCTTTTCGGCAAACACACCCAGCGCGGATGCGGCCTCGTCGGTCCACCCACCTCCGCCGACAATCACAAACGGGCGTTTGGCCTCGGCTATCCTTCGGGCGATTTCGTCAACCTCCCCATCAGACGGTTCGGCTTTCGGCAGCGTGGCTACTGGCGGGAGGTGCGGGCGCTCATCAAGCGTTGCGGACAGAATATCCTCAGGCAGTGCCAGCACCACAGGCCCGGGCCGTCCGGCTTGGACGACATGGAACGCGCGACTGACATACTCGTCAATGCGGTCGACGCGATCGATCTCCGCCACCCATTTGGCGAGCGGGGCGTACATCGCCCGATAGTCCACCTCCTGGAACGCCTCGCGGTCACGTTGGTCGGTGGCCACTTGGCCGATGAACAGGATCATCGGCGTGGAATCCTGGAAGGCCACATGCACGCCGGATGCCGCGTTGGTCGCGCCGGGTCCGCGGGTCACGAAAGCGATGCCAGGCTTGCCCGTCAGCTTGCCATGAGCTTCGGCCATCATGGTCGCGCCGCCTTCCTGGCGAGCGACGATGGTTTCTATCTCAGCGTCATAGAGTGCATCGAGGGCGGCCAGATAGCTCTCGCCGGGAACACAGAACACCCGCCTGACACCTTGGGTCGCTAGGGCCTCGATAAGGACGGTGCCGCCATGCTGGGAGCCTTGAATGGTGTCTTCAGACATTGCTCCAACCGCCATCGATCATGTGGATCGCGCCAGTGGTGCAGGCTTCTTCAACGAAGGCCAGATAGACGGCCAGCGCGGCGATTTTTTTAATCTTGCCGTCCAGACGTCCCATTCAGATGTCCTATGCCGAGCTCAAAAGCGCATCAATTTCTGCCCGTGTGGGCATGGACGGCGCGGTGCCGGCGCGAGTGACGGAAAGGCTCGCGGTGGCGCAACCGAAGCGTACCGCCTCGACAGGGTCACGGCCTTCGGCAATGGCCACCGCAAAGCCACCGTTGAAGGCATCCCCTGCCCCGGTGGTTTCCACGACTGGGCCAGCATTGAAGGCTGGAACATGCTCGCTGACGACTCCATCGTCGTACAGCGCGCCCTGTTCGCCAAGCGTGATAATCGCCGCGCCGGCACCCTCGTCGCGCAGCAACTTGGCCGCCGCACGCGCATCATCGACCGACACCACCGGGCGACCGACCAAGGCCTCGGCTTCGGACTCATTGGGCGTCACGAAGTCACACAGCGCCAACATGCCGCCTGGCAACGTATCGGCTGGCGCGGGATTGAGCACGGTGCGGGCGCCACCTTCTTTGGCAATTTGAAGCGCGCGGACCGCAGCCTCCATCGGCTGTTCTAGCTGGGTGACGAAAACGCTCGCCGACCCAATGAGATCGCCGCGCGCATCGATATCGGCCGGACTGATGGTGCGCGCAACGCCGGGCGAGACGATGATTGCGTTGTTGCCGGTGCCGGATTCCACAAAGATGTAGGCTGCTCCAGTGTAGCTGTCGGCGTGCTGGCTAATAACCGGTTTAACGCCGGCCTTCTGCCAAGTCGCGAGTGCCATATCGGCAAACGGATCTTTGCCAAGCTTGGTGACGAAGTGCGCCGACACATCGCCGTCGCCTGCAGCCATGGCGGCTGCAACAGCCTGATTTGAGCCTTTGCCGCCAGGGCCTAGCGCAAAGCTTTCGCCAAGGATTGTCTCACCCATTTTGGGCTGGCGCGGTGCGCGATAGGCAGTGTCGGCAACGAACACACCGAGAATAACAACATCGGCCATCATGCGCTCCTAGGCTTCAGGCGGGATCACACCCTTGCGCAGCATGAAACACCCATAGAACCGCCGCTCGCCGGTTTGGATCACGGCATAAGCCTCCTTGGCCATGTCATAAAAGGCAAAGCGTTCGATGCTCACCATCGGTCGGTGGCTTCCTTCGGCAGCATCGATGGCGGCTTGAACCTCTTCTTGAACCGGCGGGATGGTGTCCGGTTCGCCGACGATTTCCATCCGGCCGGCAAAGTCGTCCACAAACGTGTCGAGGGGTAAAACGGAGAGCACAGCTTCCACCGCCTCGCCTGCGGTCACATTGCCGATGCGTAGAAGGTCGCCCACCACCGTCTGTCGTGCGATAGAATCGGCAGGAAAGTTCGTGTCGGAAATGATCAGCGTGTCGCCATGACCCATGGCAGCAAGCGTGTAGAGCACCTCGGCATTGAGGCGCGGGTCGATTCCCTTGAGCATTACACTCTCTCCTTCTTGCTAGAGCAGTTCTCGTGATCTACGATTCACTTGCACTGCTCCAAGTCTTTGTTTTGTCGTGTTTCCGTACGCAAAACCGGTCCCCGCTTCTGCTGGAAACACTTTAGTGGCCGAACTGGCGAACTTGGTCTGCCAGCGCAAGGCCCAAGGTTCTATGGCCTTGTTCGTCCAAATGAATACCGTCGATCTGAGACATGGAACAAACGCTTCCGGCGTCCCAAACCGTCACGCCGGCGCGTTCGCCCATGGCAGCAAAGTTTTGCGCGAACTTTTGCGACTTCTCTAAGCCGCCCTGAAAGAACTCCATCAGCACGCCTGAGTCGGTGAGCGGCGGTGGTGCGACGACCAGTAAGTCAGGAACCGATTGGATCGGCCCACATCCGCTGGAACGGACAATCTGGACAAGGGTTTCAACGCCAAGGGTGATCTCGGTGGGAGTCACCTGAAAACGCGATTTCAGGTCATTCGTCCCCAGCATGATCAGCACCAGGTCGATTGGCCGATGGCTTTCGAGCAAAGCAAGCAAGGAGCGCTGAGCATTCTTGTGCACCCCTTCCAGCGGATCATCATGCGCCGTCGTGCGTCCTGGATGCCCCTCGGCAAGCACCTGCCACCCCTCGCCCAGCGCGCCGGCCATAATCGACGTCCATCGCTTTTCGAAAGGTAGTCGAGCCTTATTGCCAAAGGATGTCATCGGCACTGTGCCGTGCGTGTTGCTGTCGCCAAAGCAGAGAACGGTTTTTATCGTCACAGCCGGGCTCCGGTCTGCGCGTCGAAGAGGTGAACCAGGCTGACATCGGGTTTTAGGGTGACTGTCTGGCCGACCGAAAAGGGTTGGCGCTCGCGCACGACGCTCACAATGTCCCGATCTCCGACCCGCGACACAAGATGGATTTCCGAGCCGGTTGGCTCAACCACGGCAATGGTTGCCTCGAATCCCTGATCGGCGGGTGTCAGATGTTCCGGGCGCAGGCCGACCGTGACAGCTTTGCCATTGTGACCATGGGCCGCCTCGCCAAGATCGAAGCGAATATTGTTCGACGTGAACGCGGTGCCGTCGATCGTGCCATCGATAAGATTCATCGACGGCGAACCGATGAAACTGGCCACGAACGTGTTGGCCGGGCGGTCGTAAAGGTCAAGCGGGGCACCGGCCTGTTCGACATGGCCATCGCGCATGACCACAATCTTGTCGGCCATGGTCATGGCCTCGATCTGGTCGTGTGTAACGTAAACGGTCGTTGTGTTCAGGCGTTGGTGCAGCTCACGGATTTCAGAGCGCATCTGGACGCGGAGCTTGGCATCCAGATTGGAAAGCGGCTCATCGAACAGAAAGACCTGCGGGTTGCGCACAATTGCCCGACCCATCGCCACGCGCTGTCGCTGGCCACCCGATAGCTCACGCGGGTAGCGCTTCAGATAAGGTTGAAGCCCGAGAATATCGGCGGCGCGGTCCACGCGCTCATTGATCTCGGCTTTCGGCATGTCCTGCATCTTGAGCGCAAAGCCCATATTCGCAGCCACGGTCTTGTGCGGATAGAGCGCATAGTTCTGGAACACCATGGCGATGTCGCGCTTGGCCGGCGGCAGATTGTTGATCACCCGGTCGCCAATTTGAATGGTGCCGCCAGTGATGCTTTCCAGACCGGCGATCATCCGCAAAAGCGTCGATTTTCCGCAGCCCGATGGACCGACCAGAACCACGAATTGGCCATCATCGATATCGACGTCAATGCCATGGAGAACCTCAACCGGTCCGTAGCTCTTGCGCACCTCGCGGACGGTGACTTCTGCCATGGTTCTGCGTACTCCCAGCCTTCGTCCCACCCGCTTTGCGGCAAGCAAGACATGGTACGGTTGCCCCGTACGTCTTTTGGCAAGACCTAACCGAAGCGCTGCGCTCTGTCCATTCTCAACATGCTAACATGTTAGCGGCTTGACTTGGGTCGTTAACGTTGAGACAGTCTTCAACGTAAGGGCGCAGTTGGACGTTGAATCAGGCGTTTTTGCGCAAAGAAATTGGAGCGGTTTCCACGGTCATCTTGGACTGTGAATCCCGCGCCAGATAAGCCCAAAATGGGCATCCAGTTGGTTGGAGCGAAACGGCCCAGCCACATGATGGGAGGAACCTCAATGAAAGTGGATCTTTACAACTATGCCGTGAAAAGCGGTCTGACGCGGCGACGCTTCCTGCAGGGTTCCACCGCCTTGGCCGGTGCTGTTGCCTTTACCGGAGCGGGCGGCGTTTTGAAGCCAGCCCGGTCCTTTGCACAGTCGGATGTTCGCGCCGAAATTCTTCGCATTCCGGGCGTCGGCATGGGCTCTCCCACCGATGCTGATTGGCAGCGTGTTGGCGAACTTTGCCTTGGGCCGACCCGCGAGGTCGTAGCCGAAGGTGAGTTCGAAGGGGTTGAGCTGACGTTTATGGGCCTCAACAACCAAAACCTGCACAACTTCCTGTTCCGCGGTTTCCTGCGCTCCTGGGAGGAGTACACCGGCGCGACGATCAACTGGATCGATCTGGCGCAAGCCGATTACAACGCCCGTCTTCAGCAGTCGATTGCTACTGGTACCGTCGACTTCGACATCATCGAAATGGGCGCCCCGTTTGAGGGCGACACCGCCGGTCGCGGCCTACTCAACGAGATGCCCGATTGGGTCGCTGAGCTCATCGATATGGATGACTATGTGGACTATCTCAAAGCGCCGGTTGGCACCTGGGATGGCAAAACCTACCGCGTCTCCATCGATGGCGACTGCCACACCTTTGCTTTCCGTACCGACTATTATGAGAGCGAGGAGTTGGCGCAGGCTTGGGCGGATGCCGGCAATGATAGCCCCTGGGAACAGCCAACCACCTGGGAAATGGTCAACGCCCATTCAAAATTCCTCGCTGGCAAAACCGATCCGCTTACCGGATTGGACGCTCATGGTTATCTTGACCCGCTCAAAGGTTGGGGCGGCTTCGGCTTCTACTTCCTGGAAAACCGCGCCGCGCCGTATGTGAAGCATCCCGATGACCCGGCATGGCTGTTCGATCCAGAAACGATGGCGCCACGCGTCAACAACCCTGGCTGGGTCCAGGCCATTCAGGATGTGATGGATCTGATCGCAACACCGGGCGCCTATCCGGCCGATCAGATCAATGCCGATCCCGGCACGACGGCCTTCCAGCAGTTCCTGGCCGGTACTGGCGCCATGCTGAACTGGTGGGGCGATGTGGGGTCGAATGCCCGTACGTCGGACTCCTCCGTTGTCGGCGATGTCGTTGGCTTTGACATCAACCCCGGCACCGAGCGGGTCTACAACGCCATGGCTGGCGCTTGGGAAGACACACCCAACGTTTCGCCAAACAACGCCTATATCGGCTGGGGCATCTACGTCACAAACCGCGTCGAAGGTGATGATTTGAAACGCAAGGCGGCCTGGTCGGCTGCTGCGCATCTGGGCGGCAAGGATCTGTCGCTCTGGGCCTCGGCTTACCCCTCTGGCTTCCAGCCCTATCGCAACTCGCACTTCCAGTTTGATGAGTGGGAAGCTGCCGGCTACGACCGTCCGTTTGTGGAAGATTATCTCGGATCCAACCTCGATAGCTACAACCACCCGAATGCTGCGATCGAGCCACGTATCCCGGGCATCTTCCAATATTACTCGGTGGCCGAAGATGAACTGGCAAAAGGTTTTGCCGGCGAGTACGGATCGGCTCAGGAAACGGCGGATGCTATCGCCGCGGCCTGGGAACGGATTACCGACCAAATCGGGCGCGAGAGCCAAATCGCGCTTTACAGAGCCTCCCTCGGCCTTTAGCGGCCAACTTGCGGGTTTGGCGGGCGCACCTATCGACGCGATGTGTGTCCGCCGATCCGCCTCTTTTGCCCCTTCGGGCCTGCAAGGGATGAGTGCCGGTGGCCGCCCAAGGCGATCTTCTTCATGTGGTGACCAATGATGATATCTCGGCCCAACGCAGCGCGTTTGGCCGATTTATCATGTGGGGGTCCTTCGGACTGCTGATTGCCGTTGCGGCCTTTCAGACGCTCGGTGCCATCGGCCAAATTGATCCAAGCTTCGAAAGCTGGCGGCCAACGCTCTATGCTTATGTGCTTTGGGCAATTTGCCTGTGTGCCGGCCAGGTGCTGGTGCGCGGCGAACAGGGCAAACGCGTCTTGTTCGTGTTACCGGCAACGCTGTTCGTTATCTCAATGGTCGTGTTTCCGCTGCTGTTCGGGCTGGTGATCGCGTTTTCGGATTGGAACCTGTCCTCGCCAGACGGCCGCCAGTTCAATGGCTGGGACAATGTCCGGCAGATGTGGAACGACCCGTTCTACTGGAACGCGCTCACCAACATGGTTTGGTACACGCTGGCTATTTTGGTCGAGTACGCCATTGCCTTTGGGCTGGCGCTTTTGCTCAACAGCCAGATCAAGGCGCGGAAGTTCTTTCGCGTGGCCTTTCTGCTCCCGCTGATGCTGTCGCCGGTAGCCGTCAGCTGGATGATCGGCAAATCGATGCTGGAAGTCCGGTTTGGCCCGATATCCAGATTCTTGCGCGAGATTGGTGTCGACAACGTCTCCTTCTTCGGCAATCCGGAGCTGGCGCGCCTCACAATCATGATCATGGATGCTTGGACGTTCATCCCCTTCATGATGATCATGATCCTTGCCGGCCTCCAGGCGATCCCCAAAGAGGTCCAAGAAGCCGCCAAAGTGGACGGCGCGTCGGGCTGGCGCGGTTTTTGGGAAGTCACCTTTCCGCTGATGCTTCCGGTTTCAATCACGGCCATTCTCATCCGCATCATTTTCAAGCTGAAGCTTGCCGACATCATCATCAACGTGACCGCCGGCGGCCCTGGCGGGGCGACGGATTCCGTCACAAGCTTCATCTTCCGCGAGTATCGCGACCGCTCCAACGTCGGCTACGGGACCATGCTTGCCATGGTCTATCTGGTGCTCATCGTCATCGCGATGACCATCCTCATGAAGCTTGCCGACCGCTGGATGCGGCCGCGGTATTAAGGGGACGGCATGAGCGACCAGATTTTCCACGACAGCGAAGCCGACCTGGCCCACAGGGCACGGTGGTTCACCTCGAAACTGGTGATCTACGGCATCCTGATCGTCTGGACGATTGTCTGCCTGTTCCCGATCTACTGGACAATCACGACCAGCTTCAAAATGGCGCCCGACGTCATGCGCGGGAACATGATCCCCTGGGTGGATTATCGTCCCGCTTGGCTCGGCTGGCGTTCGCTCGGCTTATCACCGGAAACCATCGGTGCAGAGTCCACCGTGCGCGAACAGTTCATGCAGCGGTTCTTCAACTCGGTCATCACCTCTCTGTCGGCCTCGACACTTGCCGTGGCGCTCGGCAGTTTGGCTGCCTATGGCCTGTCGCGTTTTTCGTTCAAATTCGGGTTCATGCGCAATCAGGACATCTCGTTCTTTTTCTTGTCGCAGCTCATCCTGCCCCCGGTTGTCCTGGCTCTGCCCTTCCTCGTGCTCTACCGGGAGCTTGACCTGCTCGATACGCGCATTGGGCTCATCTTGCTTTACACGCTGACTGTGCTTCCCATCGTCATCTGGATCATGCGCGACCAGTTTGCCGGCATTCCAACTGAGCTGGAAGAAGCTGCGCTTGTGGATGGACTGTCGATCTGGCGTGCCTTTGCAACGATCATCCTGCCGATCGCCCTTCCCGGCATGGTGGCCGCCTTTATCCTGTCGCTTGTGCTCACCTGGAACGAGTACTTCTTTGCCGCCCTCTTAACCTCCACGCACGCCAACACACTGCCCGTCATGGTCGCAAGCCAAACCGGCTCTCAGGGGATCAGCTGGTGGTCGATGGCGGCACTCTCGTTTGCGGCCATCCTACCGCTGATCGTCATCGGCGTCGCCTTGGAGCGCTTCATCATCAAGGGCATGGCCGCCGGCGCAGTGAAGTAGCGACGGAAACGTCCTATTCCATATTGGTGTGGCGCGCGCGCATGGTCTCAGCGGTTTCGCCCAGTCTTTCCCGCAACTCGAGGACTATCAGTTCAAACAGCAGAAATAACGCGCCTTCGAACAGCGATCCCATTGGCAGGACCGGCTGTACGGTTTGATCATCGGCCATGGTCGTCGTTGGCAGAATCAGAGTCTGCGTTGCGAGCTCGGCAAGCGGCGCGTCGCTGACGGCTGTAATCAGCAACCGATCAGCACCAGCGGTGCCAGCTTGCTCCATCAAGGCACGAACTGTTGATAGATTACCAGGACCAGCTGTCACCAGCAGCAAGTCTCCCGGCCCCAGCGCAGGCGCGGTCATATCGCCTTGCATTGAAACACTGAGCCCAAGATGGTGCAGGCGCATGATGAACCCGCGCAGTTGGAGCGCTTCGCGTCCACAGCCATAACCCATCAAATGATGTCCCTTGGCGGCCAAGATGCGCTCAATGGCTGCGCCTTTTGCTGCGGGATCGATCGACTCGATGGCACGGCGCAACTCGTCGAGCGCGGTGGCGATCACCGTCACGCCCTGTCGCTCAGCTGGTGCGCAATGTCCTTGGTCTGCTCGTAGAGCGCTTTGAACAGCGGATATTGAGCCTCGTAGGCCGCATGGCGTCCGGCTTTGACGGTGCGTGCTGCCGGGTTCCAGCGTGGCAAATCATCTTTTGCCACTTCGCCAAGTGCCAGGCGCGCCAAAAACGCGTTGCCATAGCTGGCGCCGGTGGTCACCGAGCAGACAATTTGATCAAGGCCGGTAAGGTCAGACGTCGCTTGTAGCCAAAGCTGGTTTTTGGTGCCTCCACCGACCGCGAGCAAACGTCTTGGTACCTGCCCGGCATCGGCATAGGTGTCGGTCACATGGCGCGTTCCCATGGCGATCCCTTCAATCACGGCGCGATAAAGATCACCCCTGCTGTGCGTCAGATCGAGGCCAAAGAACGCGCCTTTTGCCATCGGATCATGGATGGGCGTACGCTCGCCGGAGAAGTAGGGCAGGCAAAGCAAACCTTTCGCACCCGGCGGTGAATTCGAGGCTTCGGCGGCGAGGACCGGGAAGGCCTCTTCTTTTGACAGCTCTTTGGCGAAATGATCGCGGAACCAATGGGTCAGGGTTCCCGATGTCGCCAGGCCAGCCATCGCCGCATACTCGCCTTCAAACAGCCAGGGTGCATGCCACAGGCGCGGGTCGGAAAGCTGGCTTTCCGTCACCGTGATGATGAAGATCGTCGAGCCATACATCATCATCATGTCGCCGGCATTCAACGTCCCGACACTGACCGCCTCGGCGGCTGCATCGATCGTGCCGCAGGTGACGGGCGTGCCTTCGGCCAGTCCGGTTTCCTCTGCCGCTTGAGCTGTCACGGTCCCGGCAATCTCGGTCGACCACATCAGCTCCGGCATCATGTCCAGCGAACAGATGTCCGACCCCAGCGCATCAGACCAAGTCTGGGCCTTGATGTCATAGAGCGGGGCGGAGTTGGGCGCCGTGTAATGATCGATCACAAAGCGTCCAGTCAGCTTGAACGTCAGATAGCTGGTCGCCGTCAGAATCTTGTGAGTCTTTGCCCAGAGCTCGGGATGGTTGCGCTTGAACCATAGGATTTTGGGGCCGACGGCCTGCGAGGTCAGCGCGTTGCCGGAATGGGCAAGAATGGCCTCGTCGCCAAGCTGTGCGTTGAGATCGTCGATCTCCTTGGCCGCTCGGGTATCAACGCCGTAAAGCACGCCATTCATGAGCGGCGCGCCGTCGGCATCGACTGGCAGCATGCAAGGACCGATGGCCGATGTCGCCACGGCTTTCACCGCCGTCGGATCGACGCCGCTTTCGGCAAGAAGCGCCTTGGTGATGTGAACGAAATCGCCCCACCAATCCTCGTCTGGGCGATGCTCTGCCCAGCCCGCCTGGGGCACGATCATCTGGTGCGGACGGGCCGCTTGCGCGATGATTGTTCCGGTCTCATCGACCAAGACGCCCTTGGACTCAAACGTGCCGATATCGACACCCAGCGTGTAGGTCGTCATGCGATTTCTCGTGATAGGGAAAAGTTGGAGCCGATGGCCGCGACAGCAGTGATGAGGAGCTTGGCCAAAGCGTCCAAATCGCGCAGATCGCACATCTCATTGGCCGAATGGGAGTAGCGCATCGGGAACCCGACATCGATGCTCGCCACGCCCTCGCCGACCAACTGCACATAGGAGAGGTCGGTCAAGACACCGACCTGCGCCGAGCGCTGCAGCGGGATGCCGTGCGCCTCTGCCGTTTCTTCCATCAAACGCACCATCGCCGGATGCGGGATGACGCCGTTCAGAGTTCCTCGCCCATGGAACGCGTAGAGGCTGATCCCCGGCCCTGCACCCAGATGCATGTCGCCACGGTCCACCATATCGGGCGTGTCGGTGGCCAGCATCAGATCGATCTGGATGGCGATGTCCGGTTTCAGATTCTGCGCTGCGACGACGGCCCCACGCAGATTGAACTCTTCCTGCACCGAAAAAACCAGGTGAACCGTTGGGCCGCCGGACCGCTTGGCCAATGCATCAGCGACGGCCAGTTGCACCGCGCAGCCGGCCCGGTCATCAATACTGGTGCCAACGATCCGATTTTGCCCGACGCGCTCGACACGTGGCCGGTAGACAATGGGCGTACCGATTCTGACGCCGGCCTGTTCGGCCTCCGCTTTGCTTGCAAAGCCAGCGTCAACGATCAGGTCAGGTGCGCGGACGACCTGATACTTCTCATCCGGTGTCGTGGCGTGGTGAGCCTTGTTGGTGATGACGCCGGGCACGTCCCTGCCTTCACCGACGCACAGCAGCACCGGTTGGGCGGCCAGCGCGCGCTCTGGCACGCCGCCAAGACGTTCGACCTTGATCAACCCATCGTCAGAAACCTTGCGGACGATAAACCCCAGCTGGTCCATGTGGGTAAACAGCATCACCGAGGGTGCGGACGGGTCGCCTTCGAGCGTCGCGATCACGTTGCCTAAACGGTCGGTGCGATGCGCCAACCCCATCGCCTCGAGCCGCGCTCGAATGGCTCTTGCAACGCGCTCCTCATGGCCCGACAGGCCTGGGATCAGCATCAAGGCTTCAAGATCATCGGCGATGGTCATGCGCGCGCCGCCCTCACCCGGTCCATGAAGTCGCGGGCGCGGTCCGGATCGACGGCATTCCAGGTGTGCCCATCGACTTTCAAGGCCGAGCCAACCACGCATCCGTCAGCAATCGCCAAAACATCACCAACCGTCTCGTGCTTGACGCCGGTGTTGGCGAGCACCGGCGTGTTCGGCAACGCCGCTTTCACCTCTTCCAGATCTTCCATTTTGGCCGCCTCGCCGGTGATCTGGCCGGAGACCAGAACCGCGTCGGGAATGGAGGAGAAGACGGCACTGCGGGCGCGGTCAGGCAGCGGTCGGCGATCAAGGCTGTCGGCGAACTCGGCTGACACGTTGTAAAGCATCAGCAAATCATTGCGGCTGAGGGAGTCGCGATAGCGCAACGCTTTGCCGGCATCCGGTGCCCAGACGCCCATATCGCTGGCATAGGTGCCGGTGAAGATTTCCCGGCAGAATGTGGCGCCGGTTGCCGCGGCGAGCGCGACAGTGGCCATCGGATCCCAAAGGACGTTGACGCCAAAGGGTAGCGTGATCTCAGGCTTCAGCGCGCCAATGATCGCGGCCATCGTAGCGGTCGAGGCGGGATCAACATCGAAGGCGTAGGGCCGGTCGTTCTCATTGCCGAACATGATGGCGTCGAACCCGGCACCCTGCAGTGCGTGAAGGTCCTTGCGCGCATCGTCCAGAAGTTTGGTCAACCCTCCCTCGGCATCGTAGAGCGGCGTACCCGGCAACGCTCCCAGATGGACCATCGCAATGATCGGCTTCTTCGTCCCAAACGCCTGCGCAAACCGATCCATTACAACTCCATTTCTCACGCCCAGACCGGTAAATCGCGGTAGGCGCGGCACACTGTTTATACTAGCATGTTAGCAACGCGGGAGGCTTCGATGCAATCAACCACACCTTTGAAAACACGGCACTGGGACCGGCTTGGCAACGGCGGGCTGACCTTTACCGAGCTCGGCTTCGGAACAGCACCCATCGGCAATCTCTATAAGGCGATATCCGACGATGAGGCTCATCAGGTGTTGGAGGCCGCATGGGATGCCGGTGTGCGCTATTTCGATACCGCGCCACTCTATGGGCTCGGCCTATCGGAGACACGGCTCAACCGCTTTCTGCATGGCAAGCCGCGCGACTCTTATGTGCTTTCGACCAAGATTGGCCGCTACTTCAAGGTTACCACGCAGGACAAACGCGACTGCATCGGCAAGTTCTTCGACGTGCCTGCGCGCCGAGAGGTCTACGACTACACCTATGATGGCGTGATGCGCTCGGTGGAGTTTTCGCTGGAACGGCTGGGGATCGATCGGATCGACATTCTGTTCGCACATGACCTCGACATCTTCAATCATGGCAGTCAGGAAGCGCTCGATGCGAAAATCTCCGAGCTGATGAACGACGGTGGTTACAAGGCACTGTCGGAGATGCGCGAACAGGGCGTGATCAAGGCCTTCGGCGGCGGCGTCAATGAATGGCAGTCCTGCCAGACGCTCACCGAGCAGGGCGATTTTGATCTTTTCTTGCTGGCCGGCCGCTATACGCTTTTGGAGCAAGAGGCGCTTGAGACCTTCTTGCCGCTGGCCGAGGCGCGCGGCATTGGGCTGGTGATCGGCGGCCCCTACAATTCCGGCGTTCTGGCCACCGGTCCCAAGCCCGGCGCGTTCTTCAATTACGACGTCGCGCCACAAGAGGTACTCGACAAAGTGGCGCGTATCGAGGCCGTCTGCGAACGGCACAGCGTGCGGATGGTGGATGCAGCGTTTCAGTTCCCGCTGCGTCACCCGGCAACGGTGTCCGTCATCCCCGGCGGTCAAGGACTGGCCGAGATGGAGTCGAATGTTATGGCGGCCAAAGCTGAGATTCCCGCTGCCCTTTGGGAGGAACTGAAGGCTGAAGGTTTGATGCGCCAGGACGCACCGGTGTGAGGGCGATGCCGAGGCGGTTTACCGCTTGAACCTTTGAGCGAGTGCTTGGATCGCGCCAGGGCTGATGGACGCGCGGGCTTCTATGTCTGAAGACACGTGCAGCGCCGCTGCGGCGGAGGCGAAGTCGGCAGCCTCGACAAGTGATTGCCCTTTGCAGAGGGCAACGCTCAACGCACCGACAAAGGCGTCCCCCGCCCCATGGGTAGAGATCACCGGGACGTCGAAGGCGCGCATGGCCTCGGTTGTATCCAGATCGATCAACCAAAGCCCTTGATCCCCGAGCGTTACGATGATGGCGCAGCCATACAGAGCGGCGAGTTGAAGCGCTGCGGCCTTGCCATCGAGCGTTTCAGAATCCAGATCCAACATATCGGCAGCTTCGACACGGTTGACGACCAGAAGATCAAGCTTGTCTGCCAGTCCGCCTGCCAATGGACGGGCCGGCGCAGCGTTCAACAGGACACGCGCGCCAATGCGTTTGGCCTGCGCGGCGATAGCCTCATTGACCGGTGATGGCAACTCGTTCTGCAGCAAGACCCATTGCGTGCCGCGCGCTATCGAGATTGCCGAGGCGTCCAGCTCTATGTTGGATGCGGACACGATCACCGCGCCATAGCCTCCGTCCGGCAAGCTGATCGCAACGCTCATGCCCGTTGGTGCTTCCACGCGCTGAACAAGATCGGTTGAAACGCCAGCTTGACGTAAAGTCTCAAAAGCTTCCTCGCCCGGCGGATCAGTGCCAAGCGATGCCGCCATCGCGACTGGAATGTTCAGCGCCATGCCGAGGCGGGCGGCCGCAACGGCCTGATTGCCGCCCTTGCCACCGAACGCGTACCGAACAGCGCTTCCCGTCAGCGTTTCGTCAATGCGCGGCAGCCGCGGTGCATCGACAATGACATCATGATGGATCGCGCCGACAACCAGAATGCTCATTGGCCACCGAACAAGGCGTCCGAAACGATGCGTAAACTTGCCGTTGCGTCTTGCTTGGCGATGGCGTCAGAGAGCTTTTCGTTGTGCACCAGATCAGCGGCCACAGCGCGCAGCTTATCGGCCATCGCGATATTGGTCGCTGCCTCCGCGCAAGGGTCGAGACCGCCATGGTCGGGAAACGTGTCGAAATAGATCGTGCCGTCATAGCCTTGGCGCGCAAGCTCAACAAAAAGCTCCAGCGTCTGGAACGGATGAACCGAGCCGACCATCAAACCGTCGTCACGCTTGCCGTAGCCGTCATTGAGGTGCACGCCGAGCAGCCGGGAGTGCCGGGCGATCAGATGTGCGGTATGGGCCGGCATTTCGTCTGCGTAGAGCACATGGGCAAAATCGAGGGTAACCCCTAGGTTCGGGCGGTCCGCTTCCTTGATGGCCAAAAGCGTCGTGCCAATATCGGGCATCAAGGCATAGGCGCGCGGTTCGTTGGGCTTGTACTCAATGGCTATATCA
Source organism: Hyphomicrobiales bacterium (assembly GCA_046290415.1). Classification (GTDB taxonomy): domain Bacteria; phylum Pseudomonadota; class Alphaproteobacteria; order Rhizobiales; family MH13; genus MH13. The sequence goes on along the minus strand of JBKAGN010000014.1, from coordinate 33,864 downwards.
AGGGCAGGATTGTGATCGCAGACCGCTTGAATGGCCGCGATCGTGTCGTCCCACATCTGCTCATACTTGCCTTGGAAGGCGTAGTCGAATCCGTCCTGCCCCATCCACAGCGTCATCAGCGTGCCGCCCATCTCGGCGAGCGTATCCAGGCCCTTTTTGGTGATGTCGATGGCCGCTTGACGCACGGTTTGGTCGGGATGGGTGAAGGCGCCGAGGCGAAAACCAGGATCGGTGTAATAGCGCATGGCCAAACCGTTGAGCGCGATGCCGCAATCATCCATCACGGCGACCATCTGGCGCGCGGTGTGGTGCTCGAAATGATCGGGATAATTCAAATCAGCGGCGTTCAATCCCTCAACGCTCGCCGCGCGCCGCAGCATGTCCTCGGCGTTTGGCTTGCCGGGCAGGCCTATCTTGAACGCATTGAGGCGCGCGGCATAACGCGGCGCGTTGGCAAGGTCTCGGCTCATAGGCTGACAAACAGCTCCGGCTTGGAGCGCATCATCGGCTCCAGCAAGGCAACCAATTGCCGCAAATGATGCCGTGTGGCGATCCGTGCGGCGTCGGGATCGCGCTTCTCCAAGGCATCCAAGATCGCCTCATGTTCTTTCAACGTTGCCTGCACGCGTCCCGGCTGCGGCAAGATGAGTTGTCGGGCCCGATCAACATGCACCCAACTGGTTTCGGCAATCTGGGGCAAACGCTTGAAGCCGGTGAACGACATCATCAGCTCATGCATCTGGCCGTCCATCTGATAGAAACCTGGAAAGTCGCTATCTCCAACCAGGGCCGCCTGGATGCGCAGATTCCGCCGTAGCTGCACAAGTTGATCATCGGTGATCGTGGTGGCGAGCAGTTCAACCGTCGCCAGCTCCAGCGCTTCGCGCAGAAACGCGCCTTCGCGAATCTCGTCGATGGAAAAGCGCGCCACGAAGGTCCCCGCCTGCGGCACGACATCGACCAGACCTTCCACAGCCAGGCGCGCCAAGGCTTCGGCCACTGGCGAACGTGAGACGCCTAGTTGTTGGCAGATTTCAGGTTTGCGCAGAACTTCGCCTGGCTTCAATTGAAGCGACAGGATCGCTTTCTTCAGCGAGCCGTAGGTTTTTTGCGCCAATGTGCCAGGAAAATCATCCAGGCTTGCTAAGTTCGGCGGCGTGCCATCGGTTGCTTGCGTCCGGCTCACGCGGACCGGCTCGGCGGCGTCGGGATGGGCTTCTGAAGGTCGTGTTTGGTCTTGCACCGTCGCCCGATCCAGCTGTAGCATGTTAGCATGTTAGTCGTGCGACAAAGGCTGTCAACTGATTGCCGGTTGCTTGCCACACGGCGCATCATGTTGGAACGGCGGATGCTCCGCAAGGCGACGAAACGCCTAGGTTTGGGGCATCATCGGCCCGTTTGAAGAGGTTTTTCCTGCGTGTCCACGAACCGTGATACCGCGCCTGGTGCTGACCGCCGGGCTCTCTTGCTCAATCCCAATGATACGGTTGTGGTGGCAACCGAAGATATTGGCGCGGGTCTGAGCCTTGAGGCCCTCGGCCTCGTCACGGTCGATCGCATTGCGCAGGGCCATAAGATCGCGCGCCAACCCCATTCGGTCGGCGATCCAGTGATCCGCTATGGCCAGATGATCGGGCGCGCCAGTGTGCCCATCACCGTGGGTGAGCACGTGCATAGCCACAACCTTGCGATGGGCGATCAGGCCGATGATGGCGCGGTTCGGCTGGATGCCGGCGACACAAGCGCCTTTCAGGTCAATGCCTCGGCTGACCTTCCGACGACGTTCATGGGCTATCATCGTGCTGATGGTCGGGTCGGCACGCGCAACTACCTTGGCATCGTGACCTCGGTGAATTGTTCAGGCTCCGTCGCGCGTTTCATCGGCGAGGCTGCTGAGAAAAGCGGCCTGCTTGACGCCTTTCCCAATGTTGATGGCATCGCGCCCATCGTTCACGGCACGGGCTGTGGCATGGCGGCAGACGATGAAGGCTATGACACGCTCTTCCGCACATTGTCCGGTTACGCACAGCATCCCAATTTCGGCGGCATTTTGCTCGTCGGTCTCGGCTGCGAGGTGATGCAGGTTGGCGATCTGATCGGCAAAGGCCGACCGCGGGCCGATGGCGCGTTTCGCTACATGACCATCCAACAGTCGGGCGGCACAGCCAAGACAGTCGAGCGCGGTGTCAGTCTGCTGCGCGAACTTGCCGAGGTTGCCAATACCGTGGACCGCGCGCCAGCGCCGCTGTCGCACCTGACACTTGGCCTACAATGCGGTGGATCGGATGGCTATTCCGGCATCACCGCCAACCCGGCGCTTGGTTACGCTTCCGATCTGCTGGTTAAAGCAGGCGGCACGTCGATCCTCTCCGAAACGCCAGAAATCTATGGCGCCGAACACCTTCTGACACACCGTGCGGTGTCACCTGAGGTTGCCGACAAGCTGATGGAGCGCGTGCACTGGTGGGAGCGCTACACGTCGATGCATGGGGGGAAGCTCGACAACAACCCCTCGCCCGGCAACAAACGCGGTGGGCTGACCACGATTTTGGAAAAGTCGCTGGGCGCCGTTGCCAAAGGCGGTGCTGCTCCGCTCGTCGATGTCTACAAATATGCTGAGCCAATCACGACACACGGCTTCGTCTATATGGACTCGCCAGGCTATGACCCCTGTTCGGTGACCGGGCAAATCGCGTCCGGCGCCAATCTGGTCGCCTTCACCACGGGGCGCGGGTCGGTTTCCGGTTACATCCCCACCCCTTGCATCAAGCTTGCCACCAACACTCCGATGTATGAGCGCATGGCCGATGACATGGACATCAATTGCGGCGATGTCCTTTCAGACGGTGTCAGCGTGAAGGACAAGGGCGAGGCAATTCTCCGCCATCTCGTTATGGTGGCATCCGGCGAGAAGACCAAGAGCGAGCGACAAGGGTTTGGTGGCGCGGAGTTCGTGCCCTGGCAGCTCGGCGCGGTGATGTAATTCGTTAGCCGACTTTCTTTGCCCCTTCCGAGAGTGTCGCAAGCTTGGCCCAAGCGATTTCGGGGTCAACAGCGCCGAACCCGGCGAAGGTCCCGAAGCCGCAATCCGACCCGGCAATCACCCGGTCTGATCCCACGATATCGACGAACCGTTGCAGGCGCTGGGCCACCAGATCGGGGTGCTCGACAAAGTTGGTCGTTGTGTCGACCACGCCAGGTACCAGCACTTTGTCGTCGGGAATGTCGGCCTTGCGATCGGCGAACACCGTCCATTCATGGCCGTGACGCGGATTGGACGTCTCGAAAAGAACGTAGCGCGCCTTTGTGCGCATCAGCGTATCGAACATCTTAGCCATGCTGATGTCGCAGACATGCGGCCCCTCATAATTGCCCCAACAAATGTGCACACGCACCTTTTCCGCAGGAATGCCCTCCAGGGCGTGATTGAGGGCGTCGACGTTCTGCTGTGCAACTGTCACGAACTCGTCGTCGGTAAGGTCGTTGAACAGCATGTGGCGCGAGAGCGCGAGGTCCGGACAGTCCAACTGTAAATCAAGGCCCGCATCGACGATCGTGCGGTATTCCTCGCGCATCGCGTCGGCGAGCGCCGCAAGGTAGGCCTCGCGGCTTGGATAATGATCATTGGGCAAAAACAGCGAGATGACGCCCGGCGAAGCCGCGTTCATGAAACCGCGTTTGACACCGTGTGTGTCCATCGCCGCTTTCAAATTGGTGATGTCTTTTTCCAGTTCGCCCTGCCCCAGCGATTTGACCTCACCGACGCACATGGGCCGCGCATATTTCGGCGTCCCATCGCTTTCGGCCAGGCGTTTGAGAAAATCGGGAAACAATCTCAGGTCCGCTGGCGCATTGCGCGGGCTATCGCCATCGAAACCGGAATAACGATCCTTCACGTAGGTGGCGTAACTGATTTTCGAGGTTTCGCCATCGGAGACGATGTCAATGCCTGATTCAGCCTGACGGCGTACGCCTTCCATCACATGCTCGGCCATCGCGGCATCAAACGCTGCTTGATCGTAGACCTCTTTGCGCTCGCGGGCGAAAATGAAATCAACGACCTTTTGGCTGCGCGGTAGCGAGCCGACATGGGTGGAAAGGACGGGCATGGTGCGTTTCCTTAGATGGTGGTCTTTTTGTTGCTGGCGAGGATCGCGGAGTGGAAGTCGCAGGATGGATCTTGCAGCGCGTACTCGATGGTTTGAAAACCGGCCTCCTTCAGATGCGCTTCGTACGCATCGATCGTGAGGCTGGCGTGATAGACGGTAGCGCCTTCCACAGAGCCAGTTACTTCGCCGTCTTCGTGGCCGATGGTCAGCAGCAGCGCGCCGCCCTCTCGAATATGGCCGGCGATGATTGGCAGCGCGGCCACCTGTTCCTGTCGGGAAAGATGGAAGAAACCGTCCCAGGAGAGAACGCCGTCGAACTGGTGGCCTAGGTCGAGGCGCCGCATATCGTCACGCAACCACGTCGCTTGGGGAAAGGTTCGCTGCGCGATGTCCAGCATCGCCTGCGCGCCATCCAGCCCAGTCACATGGCAGCCCTGCGATAGCAAGTATCGGTCGATCGGGTCGCCGGTGCCGCAACCGAGGTCCAGCACCTCAGCGCCGTTTGGAAGCTTCTCCAGAAACCTATCGAGCCAGGGCTTTTCGAACAGCAGTTTGGCGCGGTGCGCATCATAGGCTTCGGCATGCTCCTCATAGACCTCGCTGGTGCGTGCATGCGTGGCGACCAGCTCCGGTGCGATGGCATCGTTAGCCATTCCAGGTTGGTCCGGCCGGATCATCGGTTGCCACGATGTGGTAAAGCGCGGCTTCGCCGGTCATCGACGGCATGGCGCGATGCATGAGGTTTTCCGGCACGCTCATCGTGTCGCCCGGCGCGAGAACCGTGGTGCCACCCTGCCAATTGACACGCCAATGGCCTTTCATCGGCATCAGCACCGATGGTCTGTCATGGCTGTGCATCGACTCGCTGGCGGATGCCCGCGTGATGAAATCGACCTCAAAGCCCGGCTTGTCGCGCAGCATGGCGCGCTCGCCGATGACCTTGGCCGGTGTTCGGTCGGCCAGCGCCACCATGTCCCAATACCGGCCGACAAAGTTGGGCACCACGTCGGCAGTTTTTGGTTCGGGATAGGTTTTCAGTTCGTCTTCAGTGAGCAGCGGCATCGGCTCCACACCTGCTGGCAGGTGCTCGCCCTTCTTAGTGTCATAGAGTTTGCCTTCCTGCGAAAGCACCAACCCATGGCCGGTCGCCTCTTCGATCACTTGCGGTGCCCAGATCACGCCGCCACCGGCATCATCGCCGCCCAGGATAGCCATGATCATTCCGTAGTCGGTGCCGATGTTTTCAAAACCGCGAAAGATGCCCGTTGGGATGTTGAAGATGTCACCCTCTTCCAGAACGACCTCACCGGCGGTACCCCAGCGCCCCCAGAAAAACCGCCAGCGGCCGGAGAGCACAAAGAACACTTCGGCCGTGCGGTGAGAATGTAGCGAGTTGCGGCACTTCGGCGGTTGGCCGGCGGCGCCAATGTTGAAGCCGTGGGGGATCGCGATATGGACATGCTGATCGGGCGACTCCGAAACGCCGCCACCAATAATGGTGAAATTCTCTTTCTGATCCGACCCTGGCGTATGGGCGTCGATGAAGGCGGTCTTGCAGGGCTTCAGTTCGCCATAGCGCACAATGCGCGCTTCCATGTCCTCAAAGGTCATCATCTATCCCGTGGCCAAAAGGATCTGTTTCCAGATCGCAACTTCATCGAAAAGAACGAATTCGCGGCGCAGCCCCCATGGGCCAAACTCGGCATGGCTGGCGCCCATAATGTGCACCTCAGCGCCAGACGGCGCGCCAAAGGCGCCATGGCCGGCATGCTTGCCCGTTAGCGACCAGCGAATGGCGGCGCGCTGCGGAAATCCATCGCTATTGTCCATGCCAATCTGATGGTGAATGTCGAACGCCGCATCGGGGAAGGCGGCCCGCAGGCTGAGCCAGAACGCATCGACAGCCTGCCAACCATGGTCCGTCTGGTAGCCCGGCATCTCGATTTGGCAAGCGCGATCATAAGTCTGGCGAATGGAGGCGAGGTCGGCCCGCATCAGGCGTTGCAAATTGTCGGCGTATCGCCCCCCGACCTCGTGATCATTGCCCTTGCCCTTATACCGACCGGGCTTGTCAGCCGCCGGCGTGAAAGGCCGCAATGCATAATCGATACCGCCTTCGGTTTCGATTTGATGGCGGGCAAATGCCGCGACATCCCAGCCGACCTGGCGCGCGATGGCGCCATTGTCGCGGATCAACCACTCGTCATAAATCACATCGTCCGCCGCCGCGCAGTCGGCGATGATCCGGTAGCGCAGCTGCTTGCCTGTCGCTTTGCCATAAACACCGTCGCGACTGTGCGTGGCTGTCGACATCAGCCGGTGAGAGGACAGGAGATCGCCGGTCTCTGCGCTGCCGGACCAAATGACGTCCTCGCCGAGCAATTGCCGGTCAGGCAACTCGGCGAGCACCGCCATGGTGGAGTTGATCGATCCGCGATTGCCGACCGAGATGCCCGACGGCATGCGCACGATGACATCATCGGCATAATAGTGTTCGAGCGTCGCGATGCCGCGATCTTCCCAGATTTCCTTGGTGATGCCCAGAATGTAGTCGGGAAAATCCTTCCATCGCTGGTTAAAACCCTTCATGCAAACGCTCCTGCGATGGCTCGCCCGGTGAACGGTTCAAAGCCTTGTTTTGACTTGTTGAAATCGCGCATGCGCGCCAGCACATCGACCCCGATTTGATTGTACATGTCGAGCAGATCGACCATCACCCAGTTTTCCCGAATCTTGCGGTTTTCCAACCGCCAAAAATCGAGCGAACGCATGGTGATGCGCTTGTTGACCGGTGGTATGCCGAGCCAACCATCATGGCTGATCGTCTGGATCATGTTCGGCCAGCCGGTGACAGCTGCATAGTTGCGATCGCCGAAGAAGTGGTACGTGATCTCGTCCACATATTGGCCGCGATCAGGCATGCCGGCGAGAAACGGGATCTGGTGCCAGTTGCGAAAACCCTCATAGCCCCTGCCCGTCCCAATTCCGCTCGGTCCGTACCAGCTCATTTTTTCGTGCCAGAACCGGTCCATTTCCATGACCTCGGGTCCACCCTGGGACGGATGACGCTTCATCGCCTCCAGCATGTCGATGATATGCTGGCAGGTGGCGCGGCTCGTCACCTCATCATAGGGCCCAGGAATCAAACCATCCTGGGTCGCCGGAGCGGGAACTTGCCACTCGCGGCCAAGACTCGGCTGCATCGGCCAAGCGCCGGCCTGCATCATCAATTCGGGAATATCCCAGAGCGCCTGAATTTCCACCACCACATTGTTTTCAAACCGAAAAAATTCGTGGAACCGCATGGCGGCCATGTGACCGGTTGGCGGAATATCGAGAAACGGGCGTTGGAACGTGCCGGTGTAATAGCCACCGCACCCGACCCAGTGCTGCCCTTCGGGTGTCCGTCCGGCCATCACGATCGTGTCGCGGCGCTCAAAATCTGGAAACGCGTCGGCCAGCGGCGCGAACGTGCTCACGAACATCGCTGCCGGGCCGATCAGACTGCCAATCGGATGGCCGTAATTGGCATCCAGATCGATGCAGAACAGATCGTCCATCACCGCCAGCAGAGTGTTTTCGTCATAGTCATAAAGAGCGGCGCGATAGGGTGCGAGCAGCGCCTTGTGGCGTGTTGGCGCATCCATCATGCGGCCTCCGACGCTTGCGGTTTAGGCGGTTCACGCTCACCCCGGTCGAAAGCTTCCCAACCTTCGCCGCCGAAAACATCGACGCCAAGTTGGGCCAAAACCCCTGGAAAATCGACCATCACCCAATTGTCAGTGATCCGCCCGTCTTCGACCTTCCAAAAATCCATGTAGCGGATCGTGATGCGTTTGCCGGTGGGTGCGACCCCCATGAATGGGCCCGAATGCGTCGCTTTTTGATGACCGAACGCGGCAGCCCACTCGCCCATGACCAAGCGGGCTTCATCGACGCAGACTTTTTCCGAAAATGCAGCCTGAAACGGCTTTTGCCAATTGGTCTGAAAGGCTTTCAGCCCGTTCTTGGTGCCACAGCCGAAATTGCCCATCCAACGGAAGGATTCGGCGAAAAATTCGCCCATGTCATCAATGCGATGGTCATTGAGACCATCAACCATGGCCTCGATGACACGGCGTGTTTCATCAGTTTTCGATAGGTCGGTATCACGGCTCAATGCCGCCTGCTTAGGTCGTGGACCGGTCATGCTCTGCCCTCATAAGGTATTGACGTGATGAGATGCGATGTCTCAACGCCTTATGAAGTCGCGGGGCATGCGATTGAGGGCCGGGTGGCGCATGAGTCTGTTGTGGCGGGCGTTGGAACTCATTTTTCGACGCTCCGCTCCGTTGCAAGCAACGACCGTTCCGCTGTTGCGCTCATCCTTTTACCGCTCCTGCCGTGAGCCCAGACACGATCTGCCGCTGGAAGATCATCACCAAGAGGAACAAGGGTGCAGTGATCGAGACGGCAGCTGCCACGGCCTCGACCTGATCGGTGGTTGTTGTTTCACGGTTGAAATACCCGGCGATGGCCGGAACCATCGTTTGATTGGACTGATCGAGCAGCAACGATGTCACCAGGAAATCATTGTAGGCGAGAAGGAAGGAGAAAAGCCCGGTGGTGATTACGCCCGGCCACATGACCGGCATAATGACCCAGCGAAACGCCTGGAAATGCGTGCATCCATCGACACGCGCCGCCTCGTCCAACTCGGCGGGGATGCTCATGAAGAAAGAGCGCAACATCCAGATTGTGAAGGGTTGGTTGATCGACACCAGAACCGCGATCACAGCCAAGGGTTGGCCATAGAGGGTTGGCGCATTCTCACCGAGGATTGGCTCCAGGATGGCTGCTGAGTTCACAAAAACCGGCAAATAGCCTGCGACAAGAACCGAATGCGGCAACGCGCGAAAGACGAGCGCGATGATCAGGATCCAGAACGCGAGCTGCGATCCGGAACGCGCCAGCGCATAGCCGGCAAGCGTGCCGACGGTCAGCGAAATGGTCACCACACCGACGGTGACGATAAGAGAGTTGACGAAATTGCGCCAAAACTCGTTCTCCACCCAGACGGCCTGGTAGTGAACGGTTGTCAGACCGATAACAGGTTCGAGTCCTAGCGCCCCATTGATGGCACCGAGGATTGGCGGCAGCAGGCCAAAGAATACCAGCACAAAACCAAGGGAGAAAGCAGCGCTGGCGACCACCCAGCGTAGGACGGGATTACGCCATGGTCCGTCAATCGCAACCAGTTTTGGCAACGCGCGCATGGCCACTTGGAAGGCGGCGTAAAGGGCTGCGATGCCGACGACGATGTCGATCACCGTCAGCCCCTGGCCAGCGGCGCGGGTCATGGGTCCCAAAATGACGTCCAGAGGGTTGCCAGCGAACGCATCCACCGGTGCCTTGAAGCTCATCACCGCAATCCAAAAGATCGGAAACGCGGCGAGCAAACACCAGAAGGCAAGGAAACTGCCAGACGCTATGCGCAGCGCGAGAGGTTGGCGCAGTGCCTTGGGGCCGGACATCTAGCGCGTCCCCCGGTGATCGCGCCAGGTTTTGCGCAGCAACGGGATGAGCAGGATAACGATACCGATCATTGTCAGCATGGCCGACGCCGAGGCGCGCGAGACGGCCCGGTTGCCGGAGTCATCAGGCTGCAGGAAGTCGTAGGTGAGCCATTGCAGCGAAATGACATGAGCCTGGGAGGAGAAGCCGACGATCTCCTCGAACACCCGATAGGCATCCATCAAATGGATCAGCGCAACGAACACGATCAGCGGCATGAGGTGCGGCACGATAATGTACCAGAGCCGCTGCCAGCGTGACGCGCCATCGATGATCGCCGCTTCGATGGTGTCGGAGTTCACGGTTTGAAGGCCTGCATAGAAGATCACGAACGCGAACGGCGCGACGTGCCAGACGCGATAGAAGAGCATCAGAATTTCGATGGTCCAGCCTTGCGCGAACATGGCGATATCGCGCTCCAGGTACCATTCGAGCCCACGGGTCAGGATGCCATCGCCGACGAAGAGCCAACGAATGGACAGCGCACCGATGACGGGCGTGATGATGAAGGGCAGCAGCGAGACGAAGATCACCGGACCGCGCACCGCCTTGGCGGCATTGTTGACGGCCAAGGCGATAGCCAGGCCAACACCAATCACCAAAGGCAGCGTGATTAGCGTAAATGTCAGGGTGAAACGCAGCGCCTTCCAAAAGTCGATGGCAAGCAGCGCTCCAACATCAAAATTGGATATCGCCTCCCAGGCCCGTTCCGGTTCTAAGACGTTGTGATAGCTTTGCAGACCGACAAACGTCGTCTGGCGGACCACGCGTCCGTTTTCATCCAATACCGGTTGGCTGCGGGTTTCGGTGGTGCAGGTTTGTTGAAGGAAGCCTGGTGTGCAGACCTCTTCGGTCACCAACTCGACCACCGGTTGCGTCAGATAGAAGCTCTGCGTGAACACGCTGACCAGCGGCGCGGCGATGAACAGCAGCATCAGGAAGATGGATGGACCAACAAAGGCGGCGAAGGTGCGGAACTTCATGCCATCTCCCTTTTGAGTGTGTTGCCGATTGCGCCGCGTTGCGGACCGGAACCGACCGGTGGGCCGGTCCCGGCAGTTTTGGGACCAAAGAGCCTTGGGACCAAAGATCCTTGGGGTTTAGAGAATCCCTGCTTCTTCGGCGGCCGTCAGGTATTCCGTTTCCACCGCTTCGAGCGTTTCTTCAGCTGACAGTTCTCCGGTGAAGAAGGCCGGCAACTGGTTGCCCAGCGCGGTATGCATCAGGCCCATCTCCGTCGAGGACGGATAGGATTGCGGAGCAGGATCGGACGTTGCCGTGGCGATGGCACCTTCGGCCAACCGGTTCGGCTCGTAGCCCGGGATCAGCCAAATCGCGTCTTCATTGTTTTCCATCACCATGTCGGTGTCGATGCCCTCCAGCGCGACCTGGAAGGCGGCTTCGGCTTCCTCGTCGGTGATGTTGGAAGCGATCACGATGCCATCCCACCACAAAGTCGTGGCTGGCGCGCCATTGGGCATGGCGCGCGGCGCGGCGGCGGTGCTGACCAGGCCCACAACTTGACTCTCATCGGGATTGTCCATGGCCGCAGCGCGCGAAGCCCAGAGATTGGCCATCGCGATGGTGCCCTGCTGGAACTGCTGTTGCACATAGGTGCTGTCGGAGACGAGATATTCCGGGTCCATGAACTCCGTCAGGCGCGCCATCATCTCCAGAGCGTTGACCCCGGCCTCGGAATTGACGTTCGGCGTCCCATCATCATTGACGAAACTCCCACCGAACCCGAGGAACATGTTGTTGAAATCCTGAGCGATGTTCCACCCGGCCTTCATCGTTCCGCCGAGCGGATACTCCACCACGCCAGCTTCCTGGATCGCCTCTGCGGCGATAATGACCTCCTCCCAAGTCGTTGGAACATCGAGACCAAGATCATCGAAGATGTCCTGCCGGTACATGAGATGCTGGGTATTCACCATCATCGCCACGGCCATGATCTGGCCATCGACGCGGATCAGCTGGTTGGGCGACAAATCCTGCCCATAAGCGGCCACCAGATCATCGAGCGGACGGATTGTTCCCTCATTCAGGAGCGGCGTGACCGTCCCGTTCGATACGCCACCGATCTGATAAAGGGCCGGGTCAGCGGCGAAAGCTGCCGGCTGTTTGGTGCGGAACTCCTGATCGAGTTCAGCGGAGAAGTTGCCGCATTCGGCCATAGCATCGGTGACCGACTTCCAAGCCTCAAAGCCCGCGGTCAACGAGGACAGTTCCACATCATTGTCGATGGCGCAGTCAGCATAGGCCGCCGAACCGGACGCCATGATCGCACCGATCGATACGGCACTGGCGAGAAGAAGTTTTTTCATGAAATTGTCTCTCCCTTGGTTTTGGCCGCCCCCTGGCGCGGCGAATATCTTGCAGGCCGAAACGGCCCGAAATTACGACTCAACTAATCGGCAATCCGCAAACCGCTCTCAGCATCGAAAAGGTGACAAATGGTGTGGGGCACCGCGATCGCAGCCGGCGCACCAATCTTGGTGCGGTAATCTTTGTGCGCTTTCACGGCGATGAGGGCGCCGCCTGCCTTGACCGTGATCATGGTGGCATCGCCAAGAAGCTCGACCGAATAGGCGGGCGCATGAATCTCGCCGGCATTGGTGATTTGCGCATCTTCGGCACGGAAGCCCAGGACCGCCGGTCCATCAGGTCCTTTCAGCCCGGACACTTCGACATTGTCCCCTTTGAAGGTGCCGCCCTCTAAACGACCTTCCATGAGGTTCATTGCTGGCGAACCAATAAAGCCGGCCACAAACGTGTTGGCCGGCTTATCGTAAATCTCCGTGGGCGTCCCAACCTGCTGGACAACACCCTGTTTCATGACCACCACACGGTCGGCCAGCGTCATCGCTTCGATCTGATCATGCGTCACATAAATCGTCGTGACCGCTAATTCGTGGGATAGATTTTTGATCTGCGCGCGGGTGGACACGCGCAACTTGGCGTCCAGGTTCGACAGCGGCTCGTCCATCAAGAAGACGTTCGGCTCGCGCACAATAGCCCGGGCCAGCGCGACCCGCTGACGTTGACCGCCAGAGAGCTCAGAGGGCTTGCGATGCAGAAACTCATCCAGCTCCACCATCGCCGACGCACGGCGTACACGGCTATCATGCTCACCTTGCGGCACTTTGCGCACCTTCAGCGGAAAGCGAATGTTTTCGTAGACATTCATGTTCGGGTAGAGCGCGTAGCTCTGGAACACCATGGCGATATCGCGATCTTTGGGATCGAGATCATTGACCCGCCGGCCGGCAATGTTGATGTCGCCGCTGGTCGCCTCTTCCAGCCCTGCGATCATGCGCATGGTTGTGGTCTTGCCGCAGCCTGAAGGGCCAAGAAGGACGAGAAACTCCCGGTCGGCAATGGTCAGGTCGAAATCATCGACGCCGACAAATGAGCCCCAACGCTTGCACACATTGCGCAATTGAATCTCAGCCATAGCCACTCCCACACGGTGTTTTTGTTTTTCGATCCGTGCGTCGGCGAACTTTCAACACAAAACAAACCGTGGCAAGAGCTAATCTGCATACCTTTGCAAACCATTTCGGCACTTCACGTTTTTCGGACGGCACATGACTGATTTTCGAGCAAATGCCCACACGTTTCTCAACACGCTGGTGCGCGCACCGGAATCGGTTCTCTGCGATCTCGTGCATGAAAACCTGGCACCTGACTGCATTTGGGACGTGTCGCATCCGATCAACCGCCTTGAGGGGCCGAATGCTGTTCTCGACGGGTTTTTGCGGCCCTTGCGCAATGCCCTCACCCGCGTGCAACGGCGCGATGAGATTTTTATCGGCGGTGACAATCGCCGTGAAGAAGGTGGGCAATGGGTGGCGTCCGTGACGCACTATCTTGGCAATTTCGATGCGCCGTTTCTGGGGATTGCACCATCTCATCACCTGATGTTCTTGCGCGCCGGTGAGTTTTACCGTGTCGATCACGGGCTGATCACCAAGGCACGGATCATTCTGGATATCCCAGACATGATCCGCCAATGCGGGATCGATCCTTTTGGCCAATCCTATGGTTTGGAGACCTTGTTTCCGGGTCCGGCAACCCATGATGGCGTCCTGCCCACAGGTGGTGCTGGCCAAGGCAACGCCTCGCTGGACGTGGTCGAAGGCATGTTGGCCGATCTGCATCACTTTGACCCCAGCACCTTTTCCTCAAGCAACCAGACGGGCGCGTCCGGCTACTGGCATGAGGACATGTTGTGGTACGGCCCGGCCGGTATCGGATCGAACTATCTTTGGTCAGGCTTCGTGAAGGACCATCGGGAAGGCTTCTTGCGCGCCTTCCCGGACCGCAAAGGGGGCAACCATTATTGCCGGATCGGTGACGGCAACTATGCCGCGATTTCTGGCTGGCCCTCGATGACCATGACGTTTCAGGGTGACTATCTCGGTGTGAAGGCCGATGGGCGTGCTTTGACGCTGCGCGTGATGGACTTTTATCGCTGTGCCGACGGCAAGATCATGGAGAATTGGGTGCTGCTCGATTACAATGATCTGATGGCGCAGATGGGGGTCGATCTGATCGCCCGCTCGCAGGACAAAGCCGGCTGAAACGTTAGGTCATTGCAAACGGCAGATCGGCATCGGTGATGATCTGCGCTTCTGCCGCCTCGGCATCAGGATGCCCTAACCCGAGCGCGTAAATCGCTGCTTTAACCGGATCATCGGTGTGGCCAAGGTCATGCGCCACCTGTGCATGATTGAGGGCGGCCGACGGACATGCCGTCAGGCCATGGGCGGTGGCGGCCAGCATGATGTTCTGGCCGATGTGTCCGGCCTCGATGAGCATCACGCGATAGGCGTTCGCGTCATCATACTTCCACATGCTGCGGGCGAAATCGGCGCGCATCAAGATGAAGCAGGCCATGCGATCGGGCCAATCCTGGCCGCCCAGCATCTCTGAGAAGCTGACGCTGGCTTCACCGATGTGGACCAAAGCATGGGCAAGTGGCGCATAGCGATAGATGCCCGGTGCCAAACCATCGACCGCCGCAGCGTACACAAAGGCATCATAAGGGTTGCGCGCTCCGCCAGAGGGGGTCAGCGCATAGGGCAACCGCACGCCAGCTTCGTTTTGCGTGTAGCCATTGATCCCGAAGCCCGCGCGCAGACAGTCGGACACAGCCCCTAGCGAAACCGGCGCGCCGGAGACCTCGCGAACGCTGCGCCTGGCATCCATTGTCGCGCCGAGCGCGGCATCGTCGAGCGCCCAGGCGCGGGGAAGTTCGATCTTCTCCGCAGAAGCCTCAGGTACGAAATAGGCATCCGGCTGATCGGCAGTGTCGATCTTCTCGCGCTGTTTTTCCAGCGCCTCGTCGACCGACATCACCTCTCGATCCTGCACGATGTGATGGTAAAGGGCAGCCGGCGCCCCCCACTTCCACGCAGAGAAATGAGCGTCCTCGCGCTCGGCTTCGCTCGACCCCTCGCGGATCACGATGCCGGCATCTGCAAGCTGTTCAAGATTTTGGGAGAGGAGTGCCGGGTCGGTCACTCCGAGCGTCTGCGCAAGGCTATCGACCGTTGCCCAGTCGCCCATCGCGCTCAGCAAGGTGATGATGTCAGCCTTGCCGGCAAATCGTTTGTTCTGGAGGTAATTGAGACCGATTAGCCCGGTCTCGCCTTCGGCATAAAAAACTAAGGCGTGCGCCGCCCGATACTGCATGCAGTTCCCCTAAAAGGTTTGACTGGCATGCGGACGAAGACTGGCAGCCTGATTAGCTGCCAGTCTGCAGTCCTACGCCTTAGCGCTTGTCGTAGGCCATTGCAGGCGTGTCAACGCCTTCGATTTGAGAAACCTGAGTCACGGAAAGATCGAGAGTCATTGTCATTCTCCAAAGTTGTCCCACCGCCCGTTGCGGCTGCGTTAACCATGAAAAATTGGCTCGAGGTTCGGGAGCAGCGCCAATTGCGAAGGGTGCGCTGAGACTGACCGATGCGCACATAGGGTTCGCGCTTTTCGCGAAAGGTGCGAATGCTGCGCCGCAATACTGCTTGCAGACAACAAAAATGGCCCGCCCCTTTCAACGGGCGGGCCATAAATGACCGTCAAATTTGGGAAGGACTAGGCCGGAACGGCGTGGATCAGCGGTGCCGGTTGCTTGGCAAGGTTGCGCCGTTCGATGTCGAGAAGGTCAATGACGTCCATGGGGATCGTCGGTGCATCGACCGCGTGCGAGCGGGCATTTCGCAAGGCACCGCGCAAATTCATCGTCTTGGGTGCCGCGGTGATCACGGTCGCCATCGTTGTCGGACCGGTTGGGCCGATGATCGAAGCATGACCAACCAACACAAACCGCTCGGTGGCAGCATAGCGCAGAACCAGCATGGTCGGCTCACGCGTCCCGGTGCTGTTGATGCCCATCAGATAGAAATTGCCGCGCCGCTCAAGGATTACGCCTTGGTGATCACCGTCATACTGAGCCCACCAGCTGCGCCGATGTTCGCCGAAACCAGTGATCCGCCGGAACGTCATGATGTTACCATGGGGCTGCACGATAAGCACCGAACGCACCACGGTGTTCTCGTGCTGGGGACCGGTGAAGTCGGCAAAATAGAGCCCTGGCGTTATGCGCGCCGGCGATTCGCCGTCCAATATGCTCATGAGCTGACGTCCGACGGGGTGCTTGTTTTTGAGGTCCTGGTTCGCATCGACCAACCTATTGGAGCTGAACAGTTCGGCTTCCACGATGCCGAAATACTCGCATATTTTCTCTAGATTCCCTGCATTGGGCAAACCCTTGCCGCTCAGGTAACGTGCGAACTGTTGGCGGTTTATGTCGACATCTCTGCAAACGCTTGCAATGCTCGGCTGCGTTTCACACAGATTGCGCAGATTTCGCGCGAACACTTCGCGTACTTCCATCGTCGATCCCCGGGGCGATGAGACGCCCTCTCCTGCTCACATTTGTATTGGTATTGGTTAGGTTGGATGCACGCATCCAACTCAGGCCAACACCGGTTGCCAACCAAGGTTCCAACATCACCAAAGGTTGTAACTTCCGTCAAGGATCGGACAAGTATTCTTGGTACCAACAACCGCTCGCTTTGTAAAAAACTGCTGACTATCGTGAATAACTGATAGTGAGCCGACTTTTCAATTTTGTCGGGAGCGTTGGCCGCGATGTATCGAACCTTTCACTCGATCACATTTGGCAGTCGAACCGCGATATCGTCGATAAATGGCTTGCCGGTTTTGCCGCGCTGATCCACCCTCTTTGGAAAACACCTTGCGGAGGAAGCAGCATGCGGATCACCTTTGCCCTGACAGTGGCGGCCTTGATGACGTCAACGGCCGTTGCGCAACAAGCGGCCGACGACGTTTCACCGGAGATGGCGTCGCAGAGCGCTTTTTCGCAACTGAGCGATGCGGCCATGGCCGCGATGGAGGCCAAAGAAGCCGGACAGCCCGTGGCGGCGGACAATTGGATGGTCGCAGCGGCCAATCCGCTGGCTGTTGAGGCCGGCGCCGATGTTCTGCGCGCAGGCGGGACAGCTGCCGATGCGATGGTCGCTGTCCAGGCGGTTCTGGGTCTCGTCGAACCACAATCATCAGGCCTCGGCGGCGGCGCGTTTCTTGTTTGGTATGATGCTAAGACAGGCGAGGTCACAACGCTCGATGGCCGCGAAACGGCTCCGCTTTCGATCACACCGACCCTCTTCCAGGATGAGAATGGCGAGCCGTTACGGTTTTTCGATGCCGTGGTCGGCGGTTTGTCGGTCGGCACGCCAGGCACACCGGCGCTGATGGAGGCGGCCCATCGCCGTTGGGGCAATGCGAATTGGGGCAGCCTGTTCGATGCCGCAATCGGACACGCCGAAGAGGGCTTTGTGGTTTCGCCGCGCCTGGCAACCTTGGTCGCCGGTGATGCGGAACGGCTCAGCCGGTTTCCCGCAACGGCGGCTTACTTTCTGCCAGGTGGCGAACCTCTCGTAGAAGGATCAACGCTGACCAACCAGGCCTATGCCGACACGCTTCGCGCCATCGCAGCCGACGGCACACCGGCCTTCTACACCGGCGCTATCGCAGAAGGCATCGTCGCGGCTGTGCGCGGCGCGGAAGGCAATCCGGGGCATCTCAGCCTCACCGATCTGGAACTCTATGAGGTGATTGAGCGCGAGGCGGTTTGCGCCGACTATCGCGGGCACGATGTCTGCGGCATGGGACCGCCCTCCTCCGGCGCTCTGACGGTTGGTCAGATCCTCGGCATGGCGGCCTCCTACGACCTTGCCAGCATGGGGCCAGAAAGTGCCGACGCCTGGCGGATCATTGGCGACGCCTCGCGTTTGGCATTTGCCGATCGTGGTCGCTACATGGCCGACAGCGACTTCGTCCCGATGCCAACTGAAGGCCTGGTCGATCCGGACTATCTTGCCGCGCGCGCCGACCTGCTGGCAGGTGACGATGCTTTGCCGGAAGTATCGGCCGGGATGCCCGAATGGGATCACGCGATGCTGTTGGCGGACGATGAATCCCTAGAGCTTCCATCCACCAGTCACATCTCCATCGTGGATTCGTTCGGCAATGCCCTGTCGATGACCACAACGATCGAGAATGGTTTTGGGTCGCGCGTCATGGCGCCCGGTGGGTTCCTGCTCAACAACGAGCTGACGGATTTTTCCTTCCGCACACACAGCAACGGCGTGCCAATTGCCAACCGGATCGAGCCTGGTAAGCGCCCACGCTCATCCATGTCGCCAACCATCGTGTTGCAAGATGGCGAACCCATCCTGGTTGTTGGTTCGCCAGGCGGCAGCCGCATCATCGGCTATGTGGCGCAAACGATCATCGCGCACCTCGATTGGGGCATGGATGTGCAAGCAGCAATCGATATGCCGCATCTGGTCAATCGCTTCGGCACCTATGATCTTGAGGATGGTACCAGCGCCGTGGACTTCCAAGGACCGTTGGAAGAAATGGGCTATGAGGTCAATGTGCGCGCCCTGACGTCAGGTCTTCACGCCATCGCGATTGGCGATGGGCTGTCCGGCGGTGCCGACCCGCGTCGCGAAGGCATCGCCCTTGGCGACTAACGCTCTGAAAACTCAATAAAAAAAGCCCCATGGCTTCCCATGGGGCTTTTTTTGCAGGCTTGTTCCACACGAACAAAGCCACTTCAAATGGTGCGGTCGAGAAGACTCGAACTTCCACCCGTGTTACCGGACAGCGACCTCAACGCTGCGCGTCTACCAATTCCGCCACGACCGCAAATATATTCTGAAATTTTCGTCCAGAGCGGCGCTGATACCAAAGGCCGCCTATAGTCTCAAGGGCTGGCGTCAGCGAAAACATGATTTTTTCGCCAGCCAGCCAAAAAGTCTTTGAAATCAGTTGTTAAAGCTCGGACTTGCCGATTTGCGTGATCGCAACGGCAATGGCGTCACCGCTCACAACGACTTCGGCTTCGGCGATCTGCATATTGTTGGCCAAAACCTTCACATGCTCGTTCGGTAGCGTTTCCAGTTCAATGACCGCTCCACGGCCCATGCGCAGAAGCTGGTGAACCGGCATAACGGCAGCGCCAAGCTCGACGGCGATATCAACGGAGATGCTTTCAATGGGATTTTGCATCGGGCACGGAAACTCAGTAGGAGGAACGACTGCGATCCCACCATTGGGGCTGGATGGTTAACGCATGTTTAAGGCCCTGGTGTCGGAGGGCTCTCAGCGCTCTTTACGCTGGCAAATCGGGAGGTCCATTCCATTCTTCGTGAAGCAACTCTTGATGGTGATCGGCTGTTCGAGCCGGACCGGCCAATCGAATGGCGCGTTGAACCTGGTTTGGTGGACTATGATTCTGCGGTCGAGACGATGGAAACGCGTGTCGCCGATATCCGCCATGGCCGCAAAGATGAGTTGATCTGGCTGGTCGAGCATCCGCCCCTCTATACGGCGGGCACCAGTGCGGACGCCTCGGATTTGGTGACGCCCGATCGATTTCCGGTCTTCAAAACGGGTCGAGGCGGCCAATACACCTATCACGGCCCCGGCCAACGCGTCGCCTATGTGATGCTGGACCTCAACAGGCGCGGCAAGGATGTGCGCGCTTTCGTTGCCGGTCTTGAAGCGTGGATCATTGCGACGCTTGATCGCTTTAATGTGCGCGGTGAGCGGCGCGAGGATCGCGTCGGCGTTTGGGTGCGCCGGCCGGAAAAGCCCTCCCCCATTCCTGGGACCGTTGCCGAGGACAAAATCGCAGCGATCGGTATTCGTGTGCGCCAGTGGGTGAGTTTTCACGGCATCAGCATCAATGTTGAGCCCAACCTGGAGCATTTCTCCGGCATTGTGCCTTGCGGCGTGACCGAGCACGGGGTCACGAGCTTGGTCGATCTCGGACTGCCCCTAACGATGGATGATCTCGACCTGGCTTTGAAGGGTGAAGCGGAAAGCCTGTTTGGTCCGCTCGCGGAATCACAACCGGCTTAGTCCGCCACCACTTCCCAGGGGCGCGTCCGGCGCTCGAAAGTCGGCCAGAGCCGCAATCCAGACGGTTCAGCGTCATCGGCGACCAACGCCACGGCGCCATGGTCACGCAATGTGCTGGCATCGATGATGATCGCTGCATCGCAGGCTGATGGCGCGTCGAGCGCGGTGATTAGGACCGAGGCCAAGCGACAGTCTTCGTCCAGCGCAGCGGGGTCGAGAACGTGGGCGACAACAACATTGGTGTTGAACGTCGCCACGCAGCCCAGCGGGTCACAGGTCCACAGCGAGGGCCCAGCTGATGGCTCCGGATCAAGCGCCAGCCTCTGATGCCACATATCAACCGAGAAGCGACTCCCTCGCCTTATCGATCGATCGAGGGGGGCGGCACCGTCGTCGGATTGATTGACTAAGGCGACCGTTTGCGCCTGACGCTCGACGATCAGCAACGGCACGGGTTGAAACAGGCCGATCACTGGAATCAGAGCGAGCGGCACGCAGCCCAGCAAACGTGCGCGCCCGACAAAAAGCGCCGCCAGGCATCCGGCAAAGGTCATGATGAGCAGGGCTTGCGGCGTGATCGCAGGCACGCCTATGCGCGAACCCTCAAGGCTCGCGACCCATCGTGCAACTGCCATGACCGCATCGATCCCAAACCCCATGACCGCGAGCGGGGCGGCCTCCAGCGCAAAGGGCGTCAAAAACAGCGCCAGCAGGCCAGCGGGCATGATGATGAGCGAGACCAGCGGCAATGCCAACACATTGCCAATCAGGCCAAGCGGCGCGCCGAAGGAAAAATGGTAGGCCGCGAACGGTGCCGTGGCGAGCCCGGCAACCAGCGAGGTCAGAGCGATCCCGCCAACAAGGGAAAGCGGTCGGTAGATCGCCCCTGCCCGACTGTTTTCCAGCGCCATACGCCACTGCCAAGTGCGGCGCGAGGTCGTCCATGCGCCATAGAACGCGATCAGAGCCAGCGTGGCGGCGAAGGACATCTGAAAACTTGGCCCAAGAAGGCTTTCAGGATGAATGACGAGGACGACAATGGCGGCGAACGCTACGCCGCGTATCGTCAAGGCCCGTCGGCTCGCCATCATGGCCACCAGCACGATCACGATCATCACGAAGGCGCGCTGTGTGGCCGTGCTGGCGCCCGACAGGGCTAGATAGCCCGATGCGATGACCAGCCCGCCCATCGCTGCCCACCGCAATGTAGCGCTGGCCGCTGATGCTGACGGGTGCAGCGCGAGCAGCACATTGATGAGGGCGATGGCCGACAGGGTCATCATGGCCATGTGCATGCCGGAGATCGCTAGCAAATGGGCAAGTCCTGCGCGGCGCAGCGCCTCGGCACTTTCCTCCGACAAGCCATCGCGCATCCCGACAAGGAGCGCCGCCGCGATTGCGCCTGTGTCGCCGGGCAGAGCTACAGTGATCCGTTGCGCCAAAGCCAACCGTGTCCGCTCAACGCTTTGGTGGATGGCGGCTAGGCCCCGGCCTGTCGTGAGTGACGCGTCGATGCGCATTGGTCGGCCATAGCTGAACCCCGTCGCGCCGATACCGTCAAAATAGAGCTCGCGGCGCATGTTGCGCGCACCCGGCATCACCGGCTCGGGGGCGGACCAAGGCGCGCGAGAACCTCGATGTGATCGCCGGGTGCAAGCGCTGCAGGTTCAGCATGCGGTGATGCGAATGCGGTCAGGCGTGGCGTCCGGCGCCACATCCTCGATCGCAAGTTGATCAAGCGTCAGCCGAGCGCGGGTTGGCGTGCGTTGTTCCAAGCGGACGATCCGCCCCGTCACAAGGTCAGTGGTCTCGCGCAGGATCTGTGGTGCATCGGCGATGCGCGCGGTTTGCGCGCCAAGAAGCACGCCAAGAACCAAGGAGAACGCCAGCAGGACTCCATGGATCGATGCCTGATCGCGATTTCGCCAGACCAAAAATCCCAACATCAGCGCCGCGGGATACAGAGCCCAGAGCGCCGGTTCATGCGGAAGGGCGAAATAGCTGATCAAGCCTGCACCGAACGCCACAACCAGCCAGGCCGGACCATGTCCCATGGAAAGCGAGGCATCCACGGCGCTGGCCAGGGCAAGAAACGTTCGGAAAACCCAAGAAGTTTCGCCGTCTAGATTGTCTTCAACGACGCCAATCGATCGTGATCGGCCGACGCCACCGACCGCAACAAGCCGTTCCAGCGCAATGGACGAGAGTGCTTTAGGCCTCGCGCCGGTCTTGTGGCTGCCCTCAGCCATGGCGCGCGATCCAGACGACCCGAGGGTACCGGCAAATGGTTGTGCACAGCGCCAAACATGGTAAGTGCGAGCACGCCATTTCCCTAGTCACCCCCATGTACCGCCCTGCGGCCAACCCGCCGCGCGGCGATTTTATCCTGCCACAAGCGAGCCCTGCCCGATATGAGCCAATCCGGTCACTCCACCCCGCCGATCGTCACCCGTTTTGCCCCCTCGCCCACCGGTTTTCTGCACATTGGCGGGGCGCGCACGGCCCTGTTCAACTGGCTCTATGCCAAGTCGGTTGGCGGCGTGATGCGGCTGCGTATCGAAGACACCGACAAGGCGCGGTCCACCAGCGAGGCCATCGACGCCATTTTGGACAGCCTGGCCTGGTTGGGCCTGGATCATGACGGCGAGACGGTGTTCCAGTCGCAGCGCGGCGACCGCCATGCTGAGGTGGCAAACCAACTTCTCGCCGAGGGCAAGGCCTACAAGTGCTACGCAACGCCTGAGGAGTTGACCCAGATGCGCGAGGAGGCGCGCGCCGCCGGCAAGCCACCACGCTATGATGGTCGCTGGCGGGACAGGCCGGACAGCGATGCACCGGCCGGCGCGCCGTTTGCCGTGCGGATCAAGGCGCCGCAGGATGGTGCGACGGTAGTGGACGACAAGGTTCAGGGTTCGGTGAAAACGCCAAACAAGGACCTTGATGACTTCATCATTCTGCGATCCGACGGCACGCCCACCTATATGCTCGCCGTTGTGGTGGACGATCACGATATGGGCGTCACGCACGTCATTCGCGGCGATGATCACCTGACCAATGCCGCGCGCCAGAGCGTCATTTATGATGCGCTTGGTTGGGATCGCCCAGTTTTCGCGCACATCCCGCTTATCCATGGCCCGGATGGCGCCAAGCTCTCCAAGCGTCACGGTGCCGTTGGCGCCGAAGCCTATCGCGCCGATGGGTTCCTGCCTGAAACCATGCGCAACTATCTGGCGCGGCTCGGATGGGCACATGGCGATGATGAGATTTTTTCCACCGAGCAAGCCATTGCGTGGTTTGGATTTGACGGCATGGGCAAATCGGCGGCGCGGTTCGACGTGCAAAAGCTGACAGCCCTCAACGCGCACTATATGCGCGCCATGGACGAGGCAGACTTTCAGGCGGCGCTGGCGACCAGCCTGCCTTACCTGCCCAATCGCAACAAGCTGCCCGAGCCGCTGGAAGGCGAGGCCAAGGAGCGCTTCGACGTTGCCTTGCCAGGTCTGCGCGAGCGCGCCCGCACATTGGTTGAGCTTATCGACAGTGCAGCCTTCCTGTTTGCGACGCGCCCTCTGTCCATGGACGAAAAAGCCGCTGCTCTGCTGACCGACGAGGCACGCACGCACCTCAAGGCGCTTCATGCCACCTATTCAGGTCGTGCCGATTGGAATGCGGAAGCGCTTGAGACGGCCACAAAAGCCTATGCCGAGGATGCCGGAATTAAGCTCGGCGCCGTTGCCCAGCCTTTGCGGGCGGCACTGACGGGCTCGAAGACCAGCCCCGGCATCTATGATGTGCTGATCGCGCTTGGCCGCGATGAGTCCTTGGCGCGCATCGGCGATCAAGCCGCTGCGTAGTTTTCTCAAGACTTTGAAATTATGATATATTTTGACGAAGGCAGGCGATAAGATCCGCCTGTCTATGCGTCCTTTGGCGGCTTGTGGGCTGGCGGTTATTTCGCTACCCACTCCCCACAGCCTGACCGATGGGTGCGTTGCGGCATAACCGTCTGTTTTTCCCGATCTGGGGAAGACCGATGGATCGACCTCGCCCAGCCCACGCTGCGGTCCGACAAAAAGAGGAGAGCGTCTGTATGGGCGATACCAATGGCAACAAAACAGCGACCTTGAGCCTTGATGGCAACACGTACGAATTCAACGTGCGCTCTGGCACGATTGGGCCGGACGTCATCGATATTTCAAAGCTTTACGCGACCACCGGCGCTTTCACCTACGATCCTGGGTTCACCTCAACCGGCTCCTGTGAATCCGAGATCACCTACATTGATGGTGACAAAGGCATCCTGCTGCATCGCGGCTATCCGATCGATCAGCTGGCCGAGCATGGCGATTTTCTGGAGACCTGCTACCTGCTGCTTTACGGTGAGTTGCCGACATCGGCGCAGAAGGCCGACTTTGACAACCGCGTGACCCGCCACACCATGCTGCACGAGCAGATGGCCCGCTTCTTCACCGGGTTCCGCCGTGACGCACACCCGATGGCGATTGTGTGCGGCGTGGTGGGCGCCCTGTCGGCCTTCTATCACGACTCGACCGACATTTCTGACCCGCACCAGCGGATGGTTGCCTCGCTTCGCATGATTGCCAAGCTGCCGACCATCGCGGCAATGGCGCTCAAATATTCGATCGGCCAACCGTTCGTCTATCCGCGCAATGATCTCGATTACGCGGCGAACTTCCTGCACATGTGCTTTGCCGTGCCGTGCGAGGAGTACAAGATCAATCCGGTTCTGGCACGCGCCATGGATCGTATTTTTATCCTGCACGCCGACCATGAGCAGAACGCCTCGACCTCAACCGTTCGCCTTGCTGGTTCGTCCGGCGCGAACCCGTTTGCCTGTATCGCGGCTGGTATCGCCTGCCTTTGGGGTCCTGCCCATGGCGGCGCCAATGAAGCCGCGCTCAACATGCTGGCCGAAATTGGGTCGGTGGAGAACATCCCTGCCTATGTGGCTCGCGCCAAGGACAAGGACGATCCCTTCCGTCTGATGGGCTTTGGCCACCGCGTTTATAAAAACTACGATCCGCGCGCTAAGATCATGCAGAAGACCTGCCATGAGGTGCTCGGCGAGCTCGGCATCACCGACGATCCGATGCTGGAAGTGGCGATGGAACTGGAGCGCATTGCGCTCACCGACGAATATTTCATCGACAAGAAGCTCTACCCGAACATCGACTTCTATTCCGGCATCACATTGAAAGCGCTCGGGTTTGCCCCTAACATGTTCACCGTGCTTTTCGCGCTTGCCCGGACCGTTGGCTGGATCGCCCAGTGGAAAGAAATGGTCGAAGATCCGCAGCAGCGCATCGGCCGCCCGCGTCAGCTCTATACGGGCGAAGCGCAACGTGACTATGTGCCGATGTCACGGCGCAAATAGGTCATACTCGGTAATCACAAAGCCGGTCCGTTGGGCCGGCTTTTCTATGTTCGGTCTTGAGCCAAAAACTCATCGACCACCAGTCGCGCGCGCGCCGCCGGGCTCCGATCATCGGGGCCAGCCATCAGCGCATCAAGCTCTTGAAAGGCTTCGATCTGCGCCCGGCGCTCCGGCGTCTCCGTCACCAGCGGCACAAGCGCGCGCGCCAGCGTCTCCGGGCGGGCAGTTTCGTCGACATATTCGCGCACCACCGGACGTCCGAGAACAAGGTTCGGCAGGATGATCGTCCACACTTTCACCAGACGGCGAAACAGGTGCGCCAAAAAATCGAGCTTGTAGAGAACCACCATGGGTATCCCGGCGAGCGCGAGTTCTAAGGTCGCGGTGCCCGACGCCACGATAGCAGCATGGGCCTTGCGCATGGCCGCGCGCTTGCCTTCCTGATCGCCAACAACGCTGATTGTCACCGGCCAGTTCTTCAACGCCTGGGTGATGTGAGCAGCGTGCTTTGGCACGGACGGCACGATGTAGGTCGGTTCCGGCGCACCGCGTTCGCTCATCAATTCGTTGGTTCGGGCTAATGTCTCACGCAGGACCGGCATGTGGCGGGCAATCTCACCACTTCGGCTTCCTGGCATGACAAGAACGGTTGCGACGTCACCGTCGAGTGCTGGACGCTCGTCAGCTGACCGGGGACGCAGGCTCTCCAGTTCATCGATCAAAGGATGGCCAACATAGGTGGCTGGCGGCCCGCCCAACCTTTCATGGGCTTCGACCTCAAACGGCAGCAAGACCAAGAGATGGTCGATATAGGCACGCATCTTGGCCGCCCGCCCCTGTCGCCACGCCCAAACCGATGGCGACACCCAACCGATTATGGGTATCTCCGGTGCAACCTTGCGGACGCGCTTGGCCACACGATGGGTGAAGTCGGGACTGTCGATCAAAACGACCACATCCGGCTTGGATGTGATGATCGCATCAGCCGTTTGCCTGATCCGTTTCAAGATCGTCGGTAGCCGAGCGACGACCGGCGCAAAGCCCATGACCGCGATGTCTTCAATGTCGAAGAGGCTATCCAAGCCTTGGTCGGCCAGGCCGTC
Source organism: Hyphomicrobiales bacterium (assembly GCA_046290415.1). Lineage (GTDB taxonomy): Bacteria > Pseudomonadota > Alphaproteobacteria > Rhizobiales > MH13 > MH13. The sequence goes on along the minus strand of JBKAGN010000014.1, from coordinate 7,243 downwards.
GCCGCCTAAGCCCTCAAATGCCACCCCATCGCCATGCGCTTGGCGCAATTCAGCGGCCAGCGAGGCGCCGAGGCGGTCACCGGAGGCCTCGCCGAGGACGAAAAACACGCGTTTGGGGTTGGCTGGGGACTGGGTCATGCCGGCGCGTCCGCAACACCAGTCGGCACAAACGCCGATCGCGGCTCAGCGATCAGCGTGACCTTGTTCTTTTTGCACAAAGCAATGACGTCCTCGCGTTGGCTGACAAGGACATGGGCTGCTTCCAGGACAATAACCGAAAGCCCAGCATTCGCGGCATTTTCGATGGTGCGCGGCCCGATGGTCGGCATATCAAGCCGCAGATCCTGGCCCGGACGAGTGCATTTGGCCAAAGCGCCTTCGCGGGTCTTCGCCGAAAAACGCTTGGCGACACGCATGGTGCCTACCCGCTCCAGCAGGCCATCGGTGCCTTCGGCGCCCTCCATGGCGACGATACGCCCGCCAACAGAGACGCCGCCTTGGCCCATATCGAGATAACCAGCGGTCCAAGCCGTGCGCATCGCCTTCTCAACGTCGATACGGCCAACATCAGAGAGTTTCGGACCGGCCAAATGCCCTTCCTCAGCAAGAAGGGACGGCGCAACATCCTGCGCGCCGACCAAATCAAAACCAAGGTCAGCAAAAAGCTTGGCCACTTTATCGAGCACCGATGCATCACCTCCGGCCAAAAGCGTGGTCAAAAGCTGCGGCAAAAGTTGAACTGCGCCCCAGTCCAGTTTCACGGTCTTATGGTCTGGCCTGCGCGCGATGCTGCCGATGATTACAAGTTTTTCGGTTTTGTGATCTCTTAGATGCCGCTGAAGCGCGCCGAACTGGCCCCAGCCGACGCGTTCCTGGCCTATGTGAGGGTCAAGGCTCGGCAAATCTGCTTCATCGGCGATGCCGATAACGAGCACATCATGCCCGCGTTCACGCGCCGCATGCGCGACCTCGACTGGCAAATGCCCGCCGCCGGCCAAAATCGCTAGGTTGGGAAGGCTCGCCACCGGCGCGCCGCTAATCGCTGGCGTGCGGCAGGCAAAGCGCCCTGTCGGATCGCGAGCGGATAAAGTCGATGATGCGCTGCACGCCAGGGCTTTCGGTGAACATGTTGGCGACATCCTCGACCCGCTCGGCAAGCGTGCCTTCGTCGGAGAACAACAAACGATAGGCTTGGCGGATGGTGTGCACTTCCTCGCGGTCGAAACCGCGACGGCGTAAGCCGACAATATTCAGGCCGCTAAGCGAGGCACGGTTGCCGATCACCATGCCGTAAGGAATGACGTCGTTTTCCACGCCTGTCAGGCCGCCGACAAAGGCGTGTTCGCCGATCCGCACGAACTGGTGCGCCGCCGAGCCACCGGAAACGATGACGTGGTTTTCCACGGTGCAGTGCCCCGCCATCATCACATTGTTGCCGAGGATGACCTGGTTACCGATCATGCAATCATGTGCGACATGCGCTGACGCCATCAGCAGGCAGCTATCGCCGACCTTGGTGATCATACCGCCATGCTCGGTGCCCGGCTGCACGGTCACATATTCGCGCATCGTGGTGTTGTTGCCGATCTCTAGCGTCGAAGGCTCACCGTGATATTTCAAGTCCTGCGGGCGATGGCCGATCGACGCAAAGGGAAACAGATGGCACCCGGCACCGATCGTCGTGCGCCCGGCAACGACGACATGGCTTTCCAGCTTGGTGTGATCGCCGAGCTTGACGTCACCGCCAACATGGCAGAATGGCCCAATGGACACCCCCTCACCCAATTCGGCGCCTGACTCAATCAGAGCCGTTGCATGGATGGTGGTGCTCAAGCTGCCGCCTCCGGATGGACGATCATCGCGCTGATTTCAGCTTCGGCCACCTTGGCGCCCTCGACTTTCGCAATAGCGGAAAACTTCCAGATGTTGGCGCGTTGACGCACTTTGGTGACTTCATAGTGCAGCACATCGCCAGGAATGACCGGTTTGCGAAACTTCGCATTGTCAATGGTCATGAAATAGACCAGCGGTTGAATGGGGCGTTTGGGACTTGCGGCAATGCAAAGCGCGCCGGCGGTCTGCGCAATGCCTTCGATGATCAGGACGCCGGGCATGATCGGGTGTCCTGGGAAATGCCCCTGGAAATGCGGCTCATTCATCGTGACGTTCTTGATGCCCACACCGTAATTGTCCCCATCCATATCGACGATCTTATCGACCAGCAGAAACGGGTAGCGATGGGGCAAAAACTCCAGCAGTTGCTGAATATCGACGCTGTTCAGGGTAGTGGGTGTTTCTGTCATATCCATCACGGGCCTTTGGGTCTGCGTAGAAAGCTCAGCCCTTACAGCATGTTCACGGTGTTGGTTCAAATGGCAGGCGGTCGAAAGCCGGGGATCATCCTCGGCATGCCGCCGGTTTAGTCCTTGGGCTTGGTGCCCTGTTCGCCCAGTCGCTTGATGGCGGCCAACTCGCGGAACACCGTTCTGGCCGATTTAGCTGGCGTTCCCGCCCAGCGTGCCCCGGGCGGGACGTCATCTTTGACGTTGGATGCCGCAGCAATCTGCGCGCCCATGCCGACGCGAAGGTGGCCGGCAACGCCTGAGTGGCCACCAATGGCGACAAAATCCTCCAGCATCGACGAGCCGGCAATGCCGACCTGACCAACCAGAACGCAATGGCGACCGATCTCGACGTTGTGGCCGATCTGGACGAGGTTATCGATCTTGGTGCCTTCACCGATCACCGTGTCGCGCGTCGTGCCTCTGTCGATACAGGATCCGGCGCCGATCTCCACATCGTCCTGAACGATCACACGGCCTAGCTGCGGCACCTTCAAATGCCCCATCGGACCCATGGCGAAACCGAATCCATCCTGGCCAATGTTAACGCCGCTATGAAGAATCACGCGGTCACCGATCAGCGCATGTTGGACAACCGCCTGCGCACCGACATAGCAGTCCCGTCCGACCTGGACGTCGTGAGCGACAACAGCGCCTGCGCAAATCGTTGATCCTGATCCAATGGCCGCACCGGCACCGATGATGGCACCAGGTTCCACTGTTACGTCCTTTTCAAGCGCGGCGGAGGGCTCAATATGCGCGGCCGGCGAAATGCCAGTACTAAGTGCGGTGCCTCGAAGCTTCACGCCAGCAGGCACCATCAATGCCGCAGCGCGCGCGAAATCGCGATAGGGTTCCTTGGAAATCAGGCCAACCACACCGGCTTTCAATCGGTCTTTAAAGCGGTCTGCGAGGATGACGCAGCTAGCGTCCGTTGTCTCTAAATGACCGGCATATTTGGCGTTGTCGAGGAACGACAAGGTACCCTGGTCGGCCTGTTCGATTGGTGCCACGCCAGACAACTGGCGCCCACGCAAGGCGTCATCGCCGCCAATCAGTTCAAGGCTTAGCGCATCGGCTAGGCTCTCAGCCGAATGCGGCACGAGTGGCGGGAAAAAGGCTGGGCTGGTCATTGAAAAGCGGGTCACGCAGGCCATTGGATGTCAGGCCTGATCCTTAGCGCGGATCAGCATGCTTTGGCTACGGGCAACGAAAGAGGATCCAGTCGCCAATTTGATCTGCGGCTGCAGCTTCGTTCGACCACCCAAAAAGAAAAGGCCGCGGCTTCAATGAGCCACGGCCTTTGTTGTTGTCGAAGAAATCGGTAGTTCAGATTTCCTAGAACCGCGCACCCGCGCTGAAGCGGAAGGCTTCTTCTCTATCATAAGTCTCAGACGCCAATACGTAAGCATAGTCAGCACGCAATGGGCCAAATGGCGAATTCCAAATCAAGCTGGCACCGACCGAGGCCCGGATTGAATTGTCGTCATTTACAGTCAATCCAGCGATGTTATTCACGCTACCAACGGGATCAAAAAGCGTACCGGCATCGGCAAAGACAGCTCCGCGTATGCCAACTGCTTCGGTAACATAAGGCAGTGCAAAGTTCAGCTCTCCAGAAATACCAGCGTAGGTCGTGCCCCCAAGTGCGTCTCCGGTTGCCGCATCCCGAGGACCGAGGCTGTCGAAACCACGGACCAAGTTAGCACCCCTGAAAAAACCATCGACGATGAGCAAGTCATCATCGTTCCATGACCATACATTGCCGGCCTGAACCCGAACAGAGGCAACCAAATCAAGATCTGTTGAAAGCGTGCGATACGCACGAGCGTCTAGTGTCGATTGCACGTACTCTGCATCGCCACCCAAGCCGGCAACAGTCTGACGAAGACGAGCAAAGTACCCGTCACGAGGCGTCGTTCGATTGTCGATGGTGTCGTAGACCAAGGTCCAAGTTAGGCTGGAGGTAATTCGTTCGTTCGAATAGTCGGCGACTGTTGGCGTTGCGAATGTCGGAGCGCCAACAAGCTGCAAGATCGCCCTAGAAGCCGTTGTCCCGGCGTCCAAGTCGTACTCGGAAACATCCAAACCGTAGCTCAGACCGAAGTCGAGATCATTGGTAATCGGCGCCACAATCCGCAATCCACCGCCCGTCGAAACCGTTGTATACGCATTATCGTCCGAATCCCCTGACTCACGACGGTAAAGGTCGAATCCTGCGGCTAGGCGACGACCCAGGAAAAAGGGTTCGGTGAATGAGAAATCAAAGGTTCTGTTCTCGTCCAGACCGCCGCCAACCGCCGCGCGGACATACTGTCCGCGGCCAAGGAAGTTGCGTTCGGTCACCGACAGTTCAAGCGTCACACCGGATGTCGTTGAGTAGCCGACACCGAAAGAGAAATCGCCGGTCGATTGCTCAATCACGGCCACATTCAACACAATACGGTCGGCCGACGAGCCCTGAGCTGTCGTGATACGAACAGATTGGAAGAATCCTAGGGCTTCCAATCGACGCTGGGCTCGGTCCACCAAAACCCGGTTAAATGCGTCGCCTTCTGCGAAATCAAATTCGCGCCGGATCACATAGTCGCGGGTCCGCGTGTTGCCGGAAATGTTGATGCGCTCAACATAGGCACGCACGCCTTCATCCACGAAGTAGGTAAGGTCGATCGTGTTATCGGCAGCATTGCGATCGCCACGTGGACGCACCTGGACAAACGCATAGCCATAGCTGGCCACTTCAATTGTCAGCGCTTCAATCGACCGATCCACAGCGGTTGCATCATAGGTATCACCTGGGCGCGTCTCGAGCACGGAATACAAGTCTTCGGGATCAAGCTCACGAAGGGTCGAGTCAATCTCAACGTTGCCGAACTGGTAACGCGGGCCTTCATCAACCGTGAAGGTAATGAAAAACACATTTTGTTCGCGGTCGAGTTCAGCCACAGCAGAGACAACGCGGAAGTCAGCATAGCCTTCGCTCAAATAGAAGCGACGCAAGCGCTCGCGGTCGGCATCCAAGCGGTCGGGATCGTAGACATCCGATGATGACAGGAAAGACAGCAAACCAGACTGCGTAGTCGTGATTGTGTCGCGCAACTTGCCGTCACTGAAGGCTTGGTTGCCGATGAATGTGATGCGCGATACGCCAGACCGCTCGTCTTCTTCGATCTCAAAGACCAGATCGACGCGATTGTCGCCAACGTCGATGAGCTTTGGCTCGACCCGAGCGGCAAAACGACCATTGCGGCGATAGGCTTCCAAAATGCGCTGTGTGTCGGACTGAACCGCCGACTCAGTCAGAACGCGGCGCGGCTCAAGTTGCACCACTGTATTTAACGCCGAATCGTCAATGCGGCGATTGCCCTCGAACACAACCTGGCGAACGACCGGGTTCTCAACAACCTGGACCAAGAGCACCGACCCACGGCGCTCAAGAGACACGTCAGAAAACAGACCGGTCGCGAACAGCGACTGCAAAGATTCGTTGAGGTCACGGGCGCCGAAGCTGCGGCCCGGCACCACGGTAACGTAGGAAATGATCGTCGAGGATTCGATCCGGCGATTGCCGTCAACCTGGATGGACGAAACCGTGGCGGCTTGGGCGGAGGCTGACACGAGGCTCAATGCGCCATGTCCTGCTGAAATCGACAGCGGAAGAGCCGCCATCATCACCGCAAACACAAACGAAATACCCAAACGGTTCATAGTCATAGTAATCCTTTACCCCTTGCGAGGGCATACCAATCCAGCCGAGTCACTTCGGCATCGCACTCTGTCTTCTATCGAGGCTGACGTAAGACGCAAGCCGTTGGTGGCGTTGAGTGATCCAATTATGGGCCTTTGCGGCACTTAGTTGCACGCGCGCAACGGTCACTTAACCTTTCGCAACCGTTCATCACCGCATCAGATTGACGATGTCGTTCCACGTCGCAAACACCATGAGAAACATCACCATCGCCAGACCGATGCGAAATCCGATCTCTTGGCTGCGGTCGCTCAAAGGTTTTCCGCGGATCGCTTCGGCGGCGTAGAACGCCAAATGACCACCATCGAGCATGGGAATCGGGAACAGATTGACCATGCCGATGGAGACCGAAATCACTGCGGTCAGTTGCAAAAGTGCAAGGAAGCCAAGGGTTGCCACATCGCCAGAAATCTTGGCAACGCGAACCGGACCGGACAATTGATCCGGCGACTCCTGGCCAACCAAAATCCGGCCGATATAGGTCAGAGATTGGGTGATGACGAGACCGGTCTGTTCAACGGCGCGCCCCGTCGCAGCTAGGGGCCCGTACTCGATGACGGTCACGTCGTCTTCGTCCGCCTCATGGACAACGCCAATCACACCCACCCGCTGCCTGTTGCCGAAACCATCATCGATCTCCCGACGTTCCGGCACGATGGTCAGATCAAGCAGTGTGCCGGCCCGGTCGAGCGTGAAAACCAGCGGCCGTTCAGCCGACAAGGTCACCGCGCGCTGAACATCGGCGAAGGTCTCAATCGAGTTCCCCTCAATGGCAACAACGATATCGCCTGCTTGGACGCCTGCAGCTTCGGCGGCGGAGTTCTCCTGCACAGTATCAATGCGCGGCACAGTCACGGTCTCACCCAACGTCATGAACACGCCGGCGAAGATCACGATGGCAAGAATGAAGTTGGCGAGCGGACCGGCCACCACAACAGCAGCGCGCTGCCATAACGGCTTCAGATGAAAGGCTTTTTGTCTTTCCAGCTCACTCATTTGGGCAAGCTCGGCATTGTCGGGTACGCTGGCGGCGTTTTCATCGCCGCTGAACTTCACATAGCCACCCAGCGGTATTGCCGAGAGTTTCCAGCGCGTGCCGTGTTTGTCGGTGGCGCCCAAGATTTCCGGCCCAAAGCCGACCGAAAAGGTTCGA
>JBKAGN010000013.1:0-71879 GCA_046290415.1 Hyphomicrobiales bacterium | reverse complement strand
GCCACGCCTTTGTGGGCCGAGGCCCTACTTCAGTTCGACCGAAGCACCAGCTTCTTCGAGCTTCTTCTTCAGCTCTTCTGCTTCGGCTTTGGCAACGCCTTCCTTGACAGGCTTCGGTGCGCCTTCAACCAGGTCTTTGGCTTCTTTCAGGCCAAGACCGGTGATGGCACGCACTTCTTTGATGACGTTGATTTTCTTGTCGCCAGCTGCAGTCAGAACGACGTCGAATTCGTCTTTCTCTTCAGCAGCTTCAGCAGCGCCACCGGCAGCGCCGCCAGCGGCAGCAACAGCCACTGGAGCAGCGGCCGAAACGCCCCATTTTTCTTCCAGCATCTTGGAAAGCTCAGCAGCTTCCAAAACGGTGAGGTTGGACAGGTCGTCCACGAGTTGTTCAAGATTTGCCATTAGTTTCAGTTCCTTAAGAGGTCTATTCGATCAGTTTTGAAAGCCGCTTACGCCGCTTCGCCCTTGTCAGCATAGGCTTGGACCACACGTGCCAACCCACCAGCCGGTGCATTGACGACCTGCGCGATACGCGTTGCCGGGGTCTGAATCATTCCCACGATCTTCGCACGCAGTTCATCAAGCGACGGCATCGTTGCCAGCGCTTTGACGCCATTGGCGTCAAGGTGTGTGGCGCCCATTGCACCGCCCAGAAGAACGAGTTGCTCGTTATCCTTGGCAAATGCGCTGGCCACCTTCGGCGCCGCCACCGGATCGTCCGAATAGGCAATCAATGTTTGCCCTTCAAACAGATCGGCGATGTGCGCCGCGTCCGTGCCGTCAAGAGCCAGCTTTGCAAGGCGGTTTTTGGCGACTTTGACCGTGCCACCGGCTTCACGCATCTTCGCGCGAAGGTCGGTCATTTTGGCAACGGAAAGACCACCATAGTGGGCAACGACCACAACGCCGGCCGACGCAAACACGTCATTCAGCGTGGAGACCATTTCGCGCTTTTCCGCTCTATCCACTGTCTCTCTCCAGTTGGCCAATCCTTCCTCAAGGTGAGGAGATCAAGGCCGGTTTCAGTGTGGTGCGCACCGCAGCCCGGAACGCACCGTTCAAAAACCTGCCCCGACCGCCCGAAGGATGGCCGATAACGGATCGAACTGACCTGTAGGATCGACAGGCGATCCCAAAACTCAGCTCTTCGCGTCTCATGCTGGCCTGGAGAGTTTCCAGATTAAGCCCCTCGCTTTCCAAGGAAAGATCAGAGCACCCGCAATCTCGGACAGGTAAGAGACGCCGAAGCCTTTGGAGCCCGGCGGCTCTACCGGGGCTGGATCAAGACCCAGCCCGCGATTTCATTGGCGGAGCAAGCCCCGCCCACAACCTTTGGCCGTTTAGGCGGTCAGGCTGGAAACATCGATTTTAACGCCGCGACCCATGGTCGAGGACACTGCAGCACGCTGCAAATAGGTGCCTTTGGCACCGGCTGGCTTGGCTTTGGCAACCGCATCGGCGAACGCTTTGACGTTCTCGGCCAACTGTTCGGCCGTGAACGAAGCTTTGCCAACGCCAGCATGCACGATGCCGGCTTTCTCAACGCGGAATTGCACCTCGCCACCCTTGGCGTTCTTCACGGCGTTGGCGACGTCCATGGTCACCGTGCCGACGCGCGGGTTCGGCATCAGGCCACGCGGGCCGAGAACCTTACCGAGGCGACCAACCAGGCCCATCATGTCGGGCGTGGCAATGCAGCGATCAAAATCGATCGTGCCGCCCTGAACGATCTCAACGAGATCTTCCGCGCCAACGACATCAGCACCGGCTTCGCGCGCTTCATCAGCTTTTTCGCCGCGAGCAAACACACCCACACGCACCGACTTACCGGTGCCGTTAGGAAGCTGCACCACACCGCGCACCATCTGGTCCGCATGGCGTGGATCAACACCGAGGTTCATTGCAACTTCGATGGTCTCATCGAACTTCGCCTTGGCGCGCTCTTTGACCATCGCAACAGCTTCATCCACTGGATAGAGCTGATCAGGATTCAAGCCTTCGTCGGCAGCTTTCAGCCGTTTGGAAACACGTGCCATCGGTTAGCCCTCCACCTTCAGGCCCATCGAGCGGGCAGAACCGGCAACCATCTGCATGGCGCCTTCCACGGACGTTGCGTTGAGATCGGTCATCTTCTGTTCAGCGATCTCGCGCAGCTGCGCCTGAGTGATGGAGCCGGCCGTGCTGCGACCAGGTTCAGACCCGCCTTTTTGCAGCTTGGCCGCTTTCTTCAAGAAGAACGACACCGGCGGTGTCTTCATCTCAAAGGTGAACGACTTGTCTTGGAAGATGGTGATAACCACCGGAACCGGTGCACCTTTTTCCATTTCCTGCGTCTTGGCATTAAACGCCTTGCAGAATTCCATAATGTTCAAACCGCGCTGACCAAGCGCCGGCCCGATGGGCGGCGACGGGTTGGCAGCACCGGCAGGCACCTGAAGCTTCAGGTAGCCAGCGATCTTCTTCGCCATGTGTCATCCCTTTAGTGGCGCCGCATGAGTTGCGGCTGGTTGGGGTTGCGTGGTGCGATCAGTCCCTGGCGGCGAAACCAGACCATCTCTCCCACGCGGAGGTTAGGCAGCAAAAAGCCCTAGAGCTTCTCAACCTGCCCATATTCGAGCTCAACCGGCGTGGCCCGGCCAAAGATCGAAACAGAAACTTTCAAACGTGCACGCTCGCCGTCGACTTCTTCGACAACACCGTTGAAGGAGGCAAACGGACCATCGGAAACACGCACCTGCTCGCCAACATCGAACGTGATCGACGGTTTTGGACGTTCCACGCCTTCCTGCACCTGATTGAGGATGTGCTCAGCCTCGGCATCGGAAATCGGGATCGGCTTCATGTCCGAGCCAAGAAACCCGGTGACTTTCGGCGTGTTCTTGATGAGGTGATAGGCCTCATCGGTCATTTCCATGCGCACCAGCACATAGCCGGGAAAAAACTTGCGTTCGGTATCGACCTTGCGGCCACGGCGCACTTCGACGACCTTTTCGGTCGGCACTAAAATCTGATCGAACAAAGCATCCAGGCCAGCAGCCTGCGCACCCTCACGGATCGACTCGGCCACCTTTTTCTCGAAGTTCGAGTAGGCGTGAACAATGTACCAGCGCAATGCCATTAGTCTGCGCCTCCTTAGCGGCCAAGAGCCAGAAGCTGGCCAACGATGAAGCTCAGAACCTGATCGGCAGCCAAAAAGAAGATGGCGGCCAGGAACACCATGATGAAGACCATGATCGTCGTCACAGTCGTCTCACGGCGTGTTGGCCACACAACCTTGGACACTTCCTGCCGCACTTCCTGCATGAAAGTGAAGGGATTGGTCTTTGCCATCATCTACCTTTTGCCACTCGGCCTTTTGGGCCTTGCCACCGGGTTGGCGCGTCCCTTTCACCGCCGCTCAAACAAGAGCCGACACGGGAGGGATACCTTCCTACGGTAACGGGTTTCCGGCGACACCCCGCCAACGGGCCGCGCACAACACAATAAGGGCGTGCGAACGGATCACACGCCAGAATGCTGGAAGTAATCGCGAATCTGACCGAAATCAACCCTTAGGTAACGGATTTTTTGCGCACGCCGAGACGCGTTGCGCCAGCCGCATGCAAGTCATTAGGCCGATGCTGTAAATCGGCCACTTCCTGGGAGAATTCAAGACCCGCGCCCATCTCAGCACCGCTCTTGCCATCGTCGTGACCAAAATCCATCATTAATCGGCCATAACCACCGATTCAAGCCGGATGCCCTCAAACGTATCCACAACGCCCCTATCGCTGAGATGCGGCCCGGCATTGCAGACCAGCGATGCGCCAAAACACGCCTTGAAGACCAGATAAGGCGGCTGCCAAGTGACAATCTTGCTCATGGCCTCGACGAGGCCGTCAAAGTCTCCCGCGACGGCTGCCAGATCATCATCCCGCATCAAACCGCCGACCGGTAGCGGCAGCGTGGCAAGCACCTCACCGCCCTTGACCACCGCAAGACCGCCCTGCATGGCGGCAACGGTGTTGGCTGCTATGGCCATGTCCTCAGCGTCTCTGCCGAACAATGTGAGATTATGGCTGTCGTGCGAAACGCTGGTGGCGAACACGCCGTCCCATGATCCCCACCCCTCTAACAGGGCCAAGCGTGGCGCAGCCTTACCGCCGTAACGATTGATGACCGCCATCATTGCCATGTCATCCGGGCATTGCACCACACCACCCACAACCGGCACTTCGCGCTCGCCCCATTGGGTGAACCGAGGCTGCTTGATGGTCGCAACACGCACCGTGGCACCTGTCGCAGCGATCTCAAAGTCACTGACCTGGAAGGTCCGCGTCTTGACCGTGTTGTTCAGCGCTTCTTGCGAGGTCCTGGTGGTGTCGGGTTTCAGCATCGCGCCGCGCTCCGCCACGATCAAACCATTCAGCACCACCGTCTGAGCCACAAAATCAGAAAAGTCCTCGAACAGCACGATGTCGGCGCGTCTGCCTGGCGCGATCAGCCCAAGGTCACGGCGGCCAAGTTGGGTGGCGGCGTTGAGCGTCGCCGCCTGCAACGCTTTGATCGGCGGCAGCCCATAGCGCACAAGGCGTCGGACCACGTCGTCCAGTCCGCCGGCGCGATGCAGATCGTTGGGGAACACGTCATCGGTACAGAGCGTGAGCGTTTGCGGAAAAGTATCGAGCACATTCAGCGTTTCGACAAAACCTGGCAGCAAATGATCGTGCGAGCCGCGCAGCTCTATGGTGAGGCCTGCCTGCAGTTTGGCCAAAAGATCATCGTTCGAGGTCAGTTCATGGTCGGTCTGAACGCCGGCGGCAACATAGGCGTTGAGGGAAGCACCCGTCAGGCCACGGGCATGACCGCACACGCGCTTGCCGGATTCGAGCCCCGCCTGCACGATCCCGGCCATGCGCGGCGAACGCTCAAGCAAAGCCTGCATCGACATCACTTCGGCAACGCCATGGACATCGTCACGGGCCAACAAGCCTTCCAGATCGCTGACCTCAAAATCGGCGCCTGTGGTTTCAAACCCGGGCGCTGACGGCACGCAGGATGGTGCCAAGGGCAAAAACCGCAAGCTCGCGGCCTTGGCCGCATCAAGGGCAAACGCCATGCCGGGATGACCGGCCACATTGGCAATCTCATGCGGGTCCCAGACTGCCGTCGTGACGCCGCGCGGCAGAACCGCATTGCTGTAGGCGGCCGGCAAAACCATGGAACTTTCAACATGCATGTGCATGTCGATCAAGCCGGGGCTGAGAAACAACCCGGTCGCATCAACTCTGGCAACAGCATCAAACGCACCGGAATCCTGAGGTGCGTGAACACTGGCAATCAGCGGACCAACAATGCCGACATCAGCCCGGCGCAATTGCCCGAGCACTGGATCGACCAGCGTCCCACCTTCGATCAAAAGATCGAACGGTGCCTTGCCCTGCGCGGCCAAGACCGCGCGATGGCGCAGGTCGGGATCGTCAAGGTCGTTCGGTTCCCTCATGCGGTGACCATGGCCAAGGCATCGATGCACAGCGATGCTGCCTCGGGGGCAACGCCGCTCGCCAGGCTGATATGGCTATCGTCGGCAGGTTCGAAGCTGGTTCTGCCGTAGGTTTCAGCCGCGCTGGTATCGACCGACAAGGCCTGCGGTTCAAAGATCAAGGCACTTGGATGAGGGAAAGCCAGGGCAGCCAGAGGATCATAGATCGGCATCCAATCCCGCCCGCGTCGGACGCCGATATCCATATAACCGCCCATCAGATCGCCTAGCGGCGGCCGCATGCCTGTCGGGATGTCAGCCTCGCCATAGGTTGCCTTATGGCAGGCGACCAGATCGACAATCGCCAACGGCACTCCGGTCTTTGCAACCACGTCAATCGCTTCAGCATCGGCATGGGCGTTGAACTCCGCATAGGGCGTCTGGTTGCCACGTCCGGCTGAGCCACCCATCCAGACTAGGCGGTCTATTCGGGCAAAAACGTCCGGTGCATTGAGGGCAGCATGCGCCAGGTTCGTCAGCGGTCCCAAGGCGAGCATCTCGCGCGGGCCATCATTCGCGGCCAGCCAGCCGAGCATTGCGGGTTCCGCCGGAGGCAACTCCTCATCAGGAGGTTCGGGCAAATGCTCACCACGCGTTTGCATGCCACGCGGACCCAGCACGCGTTCTGCGGTCTGCAAGGGACGTTTCAAGGGTGACGCCGCGCCACTGTAAAACGGCCAGTCCAGATCGAAGGCAAGCCGCGATCCCAGCGCATTGCGGGTGACGTTTTCAAGCGTTGAGTTGCCTGCGACCAGCGACCCGCCGTCAATAGCAACGCCATAACTGCGAAGCAGCAAGAGCGCCCAGAGATCGTCAAAACCAAAATCGGTATCAACCCAAATACCCATCAAGACGCCTTCAGGCTGTGCGCGGATTCCCGCGGCAGATCGAACATCACGGTCTCATCGACTGCGAATGGCGGTGCGGTGACATCCACATCGGCGCGAACCGGACCGATAGGCGTATCGAGAACATATTCGCGATGCTCTCCGGCAAATGCAACGCTGCGCACACGCGCTTCATGGTCGCCTTTTCCAAGCTGAACAGCGCTTGGACGCCAGCCAAGATACGGAGCATCGGCTTGGTAACTTACCGGCAAAGCGCCGGTGGCGCTTGAAAGCGTGGAATCATCGATCGCGAAAATGTTCTCGAACCCCATGAAATCAGCGGCAAAAGCCGTTACCGGTTTGTTGTAAAGGTCGTCTGGCGAGCCGATTTGCTCAATCAGGCCATCGCGCATCAACACCACCCGGTCGGCCAGCGCCAAAGCCTCACTCTGATCATGGGTCACGAAAACCATGGTGATGCCGGTCTCTTTTTGCAGGCGCTGCAGTTCGGTGCGCATTTCCAACCGCAGGCGCGCATCAAGATTGGACAGCGGTTCATCGAGCAACAGCACCTTGGGTTCCATGACAAGCGAGCGCGCAAGGGCAAGCCGTTGCTGCTGGCCGCCCGACATTTCAGCGGGCCTGCGTTTTGCCAAATGCGCCAACCCCACACGCTCAAGCGCTGCCTGGGTTCGGTTTCTGATTTCAGCTTCGGGACGCCGTTGCAGGCGCAAGCCAAAAGCCGCGTTCTCGAACGCCGACAAGTGCGGGAACAAAGCATAGGACTGGAACACTAGGCCAATCCCACGCTTGTTGGCGGCGACCCGTGTGATGTCCTGGCCATCGATGGTGATGGTACCGGTTTTGGCCGGCATAAGACCGGCAATGGCGCGCATGGTCGTTGTCTTGCCGCAACCGGATGGGCCAAGAAGCGCGATCAGCTCGCCCTTGCGGATATCAAGATTTAGATCGGGCACGGCGACGGTGTCGCCATATGCCAGCGTGAGGTTTTGTAGACTAACAAACGCATCAGACATAGCGAGAGAACCCTAGAAATCGCTCGGCGGTGAAGACAATCGCAACGCAGAGAAAAGCGAGCAAAGCCGACAAGGCTGCCACCGAAGGATCATAGGTGATCTCCATGTAGGACAGCATATCGATAGGCATCGTGCGGACCCCCGGTCCGGACAGGAACAGCGAAACCGGCACCTCGTTGAAGCTGGTCACGAAACCCAGAATGAAGGCAGCCAATACGCCACCTTGAATGTTGGGCAGCACCACTTTCGTGAACGCCTGCAACCGCGAACAGCCGAGCAGGATCGCCGCCTCCTCCATATCGACGCGCAGATTTTGCAAGCTGGAGGAGACCACACGTACCGCATAAGGCAGCACCAGCGCCGTGTGGGCAACGAACAGCGCCATGGTGATCGTCACATCCAGCGGCACCACAAGATAGCGCAGCAGCGCAAGACCGACGATGATCCCGGGAACGATAATCGGTGCAGCGACCGCCAGCTTGATGGTTTCCGCACCCGGGATATCATAGCGGTTGAGCGCATAGGCGGCCGGTATGCCGATGATCAGGGCGGCCAGCGTTCCGAACACGGCCAGAAACATGGAAAGCGCGAAGCTGGCATGGAAGCTCTCGATGGTGAACACTTTAAGGTACCATTTGAGCGACAGCCCTTGCGGCGGAAAGGCCAGCGAGTTGCCCGCCGACATCCCAGCAAAAATGATGATAATGAAGGGGCCGATGAGAAAAGTCAGCGTTAGGCCGAGGATGATCCATGTTGGCCAGCGAGTGGTCATAATGCCCCTTCCCTAGCGCCGCGCCGTCGCAATGCGTTTCAGCAGCAGATTGGCTGAGAAACTCATCACGATCAGGATCATCGCGATCACGCTGGCGCTAACGAAATCGTTGGAAACATTGACCTTTTGGTAGAGCAAGGTTTCCAGCATCAACACTTTGGAGCCACCCAGAATGGCCGGCGTGATATAGGCCGTCAGCGATCCCGTGAAGACAAGGGTCCCGCCCATGACGAGACCCTCTTTGGTGAGCGGCAAGATAATCCGCGTAAAAACTTGAAACCAGTTGGCACCAAGGACCCTGGCCGCGGGAATGACATCGCGCGGCAGGTTTTCCATGGCGCTAACCAGCGAGATGATCATCAATGGCAAAAAGAGCTGCAGAAGCCCCAAAAAGACAGCCGTCTCAGTGAACAGAAGCCGGACCGGCGTATCGGAAAGCCCAAGTCCGACGATTGTGTCATTGACGATGCCGGTGCGTCCCAAAATGACGATCCAGGCGTAAGTTCGTGCCACGGGTGAAATCATCAGCGGTAGGACAACAAGCCCGAAGATTTGGCCACGCGCTTTGCCGTCCAAATTGACGATACAAAAGGCAGCCGCGTAGCCGATCACCGCCGAAGTAGCCGCGACCAAAAACCCAAGTTTCAGCGTGCGGAAGAAAACCGACTGGTTGAGCGGTTCAGAGAAGAACTGCACATAACCTTGAAGGGACCAACTGCCATCAAAGCGGAACGCCACTGAGAGAAAGATGGCGACGGGCACAAGGAAGACCAGCAGCGTAAACATCGCCGCCGGCAGCGCCAGCGCCAAGCCTTCCCGACGGTTTTGAAACATGCCTTAACGCCCCTGCCCCGGTGCCCATCAATCAGTGGCGGGCGTTTCCGCCCACCACCAAATCAGGTCGCTGTCTATTGGATGACCGCGCGATTCCACTGATCCACCCAGGCATCGCGATTGGCGATGATGTCTTCGGGCGGCAGAATGGTCAGCGAGTTGATGAGATCAGCACCGTAGGTCAGCGCTTCAGCAACCTCGTCGCTCACTTCCACTTCGCTATTGGCCGGACTGTCGATGCGGGCATTGGCGACGCGGGTCTGGACCTCCGTGGAGAGCCAATAATCCATGAATTCCAAGGCCAACTCTTCATTGCCATTGTCCTTGGTCATGATCATCACATTCATGCCGCCGGCCTGACCTTCGGCGGGCTCTGCCCAAGCAAACGGAAATGGTGTGTCTTGGAACCGGCTCCAGGCAAAGCGCCCGACCGGGGCCGCTATCACCTCTTCCTGCAGCATCAGCTGCGCCAGTTCCGAGGAGCGCGAGTAGAACGTAACGATGTCGTCCGCGCTTGCACCGATGGCATCGATGGTTGGGCCAAAATCGTCAGGATCCTGCCCGAGCGCAGCATTCAGCATCATCAAGGTCAGTGGACCCTGGGTGCCGGTGATGTTGGGCAATGCGACCTGGCCAGCCAACTCAGGCGAAAGCAAATCGGCCCAGCTATCGATGGTCACAAGGTCGGACCGGTAAACGATGGAGCTGGCATAGAAGGTGTAGCCAACGGCCATCCCATTGCCCAGCGGGTCCTGCGCGGAGGGGTAAAGCAACTCATAGTTGGAAAGCGCCGCGGTATCGATTTCCGCCAACAGGCCTTGCTCGGCGAGCGCCAGAGCATCGTGCGAAGAAATGACCGCCATGTCGATCACCGGATCAGCGGCGTTGGCTTCGATCTTGGCCATGCGTTCAACGCTGTTGCCGGTTTCGATCACCAGTTCGCAATCGCAGATCGCTTCAAAGGGATCATAGAGCGCTTCTCTGTAAGCGTCCTGCGCGAAGGCATAAACCGAGATGGTCAAGGTTCGCTCTTGGGCCTGGGCGCCTGAAAGGCCAGCGGAAAGACCAAGCGCAAGCGCACTGGCGGTGAGGAATAGATGCTTCATGACGGTTCTCCAGTTTGATGATGATGATGAGCGGCAGCTGTTGAGCCGCGCAGCGTGAGGGTCATTGGAATGACGGATTGGCCTGGTTTTTCGCCACCGGGTTGATCGTTGGTGATTGCCGCGTGCAGGTAGGCAACAGCGGTCTCGGCGATCTGGCCGACATCCTGCGAAACGGTGGAAAGTGTTGGTCGAACAGCCGTGCTGAGCGGCAGATCATCAAAGCCTATGATGCTGAGATCGCGTGGCACCTTGATATCGGCCTGATAGGCATCGCCCAGAACCCGCAATGCGATCAGATCGGAGGTCGTGAGCACAGCCGACACACCGGCCTGCCGATGCTCGGCAATCGATGGAAAGCCTTCCGTGGTCCACGTGATCTGGTGAAGTACCTTGTCGCAAAGCACGCCAACCATCCCATCGATCCGATCACGCTGCACTTCTGAGGCCGGGTCTCCCCCGATGATCAGGATGGACCGATGACCAAGGTCCAGCAGAGCCCTGGCAGCCAGCCGCCCGCCCTCGGCATGATCGGACGACACGGTGTTCAATGGATCGGACGGGGTATGGATGACAGCCGCCGGTAGCGACTGGATTTTTGGGCGTGTGCCACGATGCGGCACGATCACCAGCCCATCCACGCCACGCTGGCGCAAGCGCTCGATCGCCGCCGATTGCTCAACGGCGTCGCCGCGTGAATCCGCGATCAAGACGCCATAGCCAGCCTCGGTGGCCGCGACTTCCACGCTCTGCGCAAGTTTGGGAAAAAGTGGGTTGGCAAGATCGGGCATAACGAAGCCGAGAATGCCACTGCGCCCGGTTTTCAGCGCTCGAGCCGCCAGGCTGGGGCGGAACCCAACTTCGTCGGCGCGTCGGCGCACCCGATCGGCCATGTCGGCTGAAACCCGTCCTTTACCCGTCAACGCATTGGAGACGGTGGCGGAGGAAACGCCCAAGCTTTCTGCGATGGTCTTGATGCTGGTCAGGACGGTTTCCCCGCTGTGCTTAATCGATTAAGCGCTTGGGCGTGGACCAAGTCAATGGCTTGCTTATACGTGTAAGCACGGGGTTTTGAGACGGCGTGAGGAAGGCGGTTTCGAAATTGCAAGGCTCGTCTAAACCCCTGACCAGTTTGAATTATCCACCAGTCGGCAGCGTTCAAAAGGCCATGAGCATGGGGAAATTGGCTGGCTGGCCTGCCATCCCGATGGGTTTCGTTAGCGCAGAACCCAGATCGTTCGGCGAATGCGCTCGCCGGATTGAGCCGGCCGTGCCTCTCGGATTGGTGAGGCGGGCCTGGATTTACAACGCCGCGCATGTCTGGTCATACTTCTCATCCTTCGGGGCGGAGTATGGATATCGGGGTTCCATGGCAGATGACGATCAACTGACGCGGCCCTTGCCGGATGGCCCGCCGGGCGAGTTACCGGTCGGGGCCGAGCTAAATGGCGGACAATACAAGATCATTCGCAACATCGCCGCCGGCGGTTTTGGGATCACCTATCTGGCCAAGGACAATCTTGACCGCGATGTCGCGCTCAAAGAATGCTTCCCGCTTGGCCTTGTCGCGCGCTCATCAAGCCGCTCAGTGAGTGCCGCCAGCGAGTCGACCGCCGCCTCGTTCAGTACCGCACGCAATCTGTTCTTACGCGAAGCCCGCCTTTTGGCCGGCCTTTCCCACCCCAATGTCGTGCACGTCCAAACGCTGTTTGAGGAGAACGGCACTGCCTACATGGCGATGGACTTCATCCACGGCCATGACCTGCAGACCGTGATCAACTCCGATGCCGAAAGCCTGACGCCGACGGCCATTGTCGAGATGGCGCGCAGCCTGCTGGACGCCCTTGCCTATCTGCACGATAGCGGCCTGCTACACCGTGACATCAAGCCGTCCAACATTCGTATTGATCGGTTCGAGCGACCGATCCTGATCGACTTTGGCGCCGCCCGGCAGCAAATCCGGGCCGAAACGCGTAAAATGGGAACATTTCGCGTGGTGTCAGATGGATACTCGCCGAGCGAGTTTTACACGACCGGCGCCGAGCAAAGCCCGGCCAGCGATCTCTATTCCCTCGGCGCGACGCTGTATCACGCGGTTGCTGGCGAGGCGCCGCCAGCCGCCGACGTGCGCATCCAAAGCGTCGCGACGGCCGAACCCGACCCTTACCAAGCACTTTCGGGCCGCTTTGCCGACCATGACCAAGTGCTTCTCTCGCTCATCGATCGTTCGATGGCGATATCCCAGAAAGAGCGGCCACAATCGGCCAAAGCCTGGCTCGACAAGCTCGATGCAGCCGCCACGCGGGCCTTGCCCCCGAATCCCGTCAAAAACACTGCCGTTGCTGCGGCATCACCAACTTCAAAGGGTTCAGGCTCGTTTCTCCGCGGCGCCCTCGCCGGTGGCGGCGGGATTGCCATCGCGGCGGGCGCTGTCATTGCCTTGACCGCCGGTGGTATGAGCGCCGACGATGCCAGCGCCCTGCAGAACCAATTGGATACCGCAACCGGTACGGTCAGCGAACTGACCCAATCGGTCGATGCGCTGCAGGTTGATCTCGAGGCAACGCGCAACAGTCTTGCGGTGGCAGAGCAGGAGCGCGATCAGGCGCTGGCCGACCTAGCGGCAGCCGGCAACAGCAGTGGCGCAGTGCCGGTCGGGTGTCCGGACTTCGATGCCAGAGCGGCCCGCACGGTTGGGCTCACCGGCAGTTTTCTGCAAACCAACACACCAAGCTATCGACTCAATGCCGGAGGTGGTGCGCCGCTTGCCAGCTGCCCGAACACGACAGGGCGCGGCTATGTATCCGAGGCGCCAAGCATCTCGCTGCTCCTCTCGGAGATGTCGACGGAAACGGGCTGGCTGCAGTTCTCCGTGACCGCAAGCTGCGACACGACCTTGCTCATCAACACGCCAACGACGATTTGGTATTTCGATGATGACTCCAACGGCCAGTTACAGCCGCGCTTGATGATCCCCAACATCGAGGCCTTCAATGGCACCGAAGGCGGGCGGTTGGATGTGTGGCTGGGAACCTTCGACCAAGGCATAACGTGCGAAGCAACGCTTGAGGTCCAGGGAATCTAAGGCAGAACGCCTCACTGCACCCTATGTCACGAGCAGATAGATGCTCGACGCGATAATCCAGATGGATGCCGCCGTTTTCAGCCACAGCGAGCCGAGCAGCGAGGCGATGCCCTTGGCGAGGAACCCGCCGAGGATAGCGCCGGGCACAGCGATCAGTGCGATCTCGAGCCGCACCAATCCGCTAAAATAATTGTCCCAGAAGCCGGTAAACACGCAGATCACCGAAACCCAAACGGCGACCGCGATCGCCACCTTTGTCGGGAAGCGCCGCAGGATCAGATAGATCGCCAGAAACTCGCCAATGCCGACCGAGAACAAGGCGGTGACCGCTCCGCCCAGAGCGCCCAGGAGGAGCAATACCCACAGCTCGCCCGGTCCGATGGTCAGTTTGCGTTCCAACGCCGATTGATGACGCTGCACCCAGGTGAAGATCAGCAGAATGATGCCCAGCGCCAGCGAGAAAAACTTAAACCAGACAATCAGTTGATCACCATCGACCGCGACGAATGCCTGAGTAAGAAGAAGCGCCGGGATGCCGGTCGCCAGCGGTGTCGCAGTTAGCGCAAGCAATGTGTGCGGCGCAATCTTCTCATCCCACGCCAAACTGTCTTTGACGAAGATGGCGTGCGCCCAAGTCAACGCGCCGATGGACATGCCAAAGCACTGGATGGTGAAGGAGACGGCCACGCCCTCATTGGCGTTCTGCGGCAAGAGGCTGAGCAGCAGGTCGGGCACCATGATGCCGCCGTCCTGCAACGCCGCAAACACCGGCACGAACACCACGCCACCACCGGTGCCCGTCGCATTGGCAATGATCGCACCCATCACGCCGACAGGCACGAAGAACCAAAGGCCGAGCAGCACATCAAGAGTGAGTGAGGACTGCCAAAACAGCAGCGCGTAGGCAGCCGCCAAGAGCGCCAGGTGAATGGGTATCCAGGTTTTGACCAGTCGGCTCACGACTTAGAGCTTCCCGAACTGACCGGCTTTGAACCGCCACCGGATGAAAAACACCGACAGGGGGCCCAACAGGGCCAAGAACGATGGGATGAACACGCTGGCGAAATGCAGCGTGACGGTCTGCAGTTCTATTGCCCCCTTGCCCTCGGCCATTGGAAGCCAGGGGATCAGATCGTTGAACATCAGGCCAACGACGATGCCAAACTCGATGATCGAAAAGAAGAACTGAAAGGCAAACGGCCAATCGCGATCCCAGCGCACCGATTGGATGAAGATGTAGACCGGGTCCAACAGAAGCCCGACGCCGAGCAAGGTGGTGAGGAACAGGAAGAAGATCTGCGCCTGCCCCCAATCCCAAACCCAACCATCGTGCGCGTAGGCAAAAAGCGCCGTGATTGGCAGTCCTAGAAAGACAAACAGAAAAAGCCTGGTCTGTATGCGGCCAGAGAGTGTCGGGATCATGCTCTTGGCCTCCTTAAGGTGCGCTGCCGACGGCCCATTTGAGCCATTGCGACAAAGATCGCAGCGGGCTCAAATCACGGACCTTATGGGTCTTGTCGGTGACCAGGTGATCGACCGACCTTAACGCTGAGTATTGCAGACCGAGAAAACTATCGACCGCCAAATAGGGGCCACCCGTGGTGATCGTCCCGGCGGCATAGGCCCTGCCCTTGCCGTTGCTTAGGCCGCTGATTTCAAAGTCATTGGTGACCTGCAAACCCGTCGGCCCGCGCTTTTCGGTTTGTCCATTGCGAACCGAATAGGCGTGATTGCGCGGAAGGTCGTAGGTATCGAGCAGATCAGCCATAAAAGGCGAGCGACGGATGTCGGCGATCAACCCGGTGCAATCGATGAGGTAATGGGCAAAAAGTTCTTCGCGATGCTTTTCCGGTGTTTCGATCAACACCCGAATGCGGTCCGCAGAACCTTCCACTGGATCGAGCTCTTTGATTGAGCCAAAGACAACGCGGTACCAATCCTCTTCGGTGCCGCGTTCGGCAATCGCCACCCAATCAGACCGCAAGGCAGTGGACGTTCCGCCAAGCGTTGAAAGGATTTCGCCCCGACGCACGTCATCGGCTTTTTCATACTCGAACCGAAGGTCACCGCCCCACGCCGCCTTTGGCCAGTTGAACGGCTGGATCTCCACATTGTTGATCACTGCACGTTTCGCCCGGCCATAGGTCGCACCGTCGCGCGCGCCAAGGGCACTGCGCATGGAATGGATGATCTTAATCTGCGGGTTCTTTGCCCGCGCCTCGCTGAGCCGTTGCAGGATACGGCTGGCGACAATGCCGCGCCCGCGCACAACAACGAAAATCGGTTCCTGACGCTCTTCAATCGTACGGTAGATCTGATCGTGCGGCTCATAGGCGTTGGCCACCAACGGCCGCTTGTCCGGGTGATTGGCAACAAAGTCCTGAAAATCGTCCACAAACCGCGTCGCCGGATAGCCGGTCGACAAATGCACGACATCGGCGATGATCAGCGCCATTTTTGGCCGCTCGGCGCCCGCCGCTTCATCACGGGGCTGATAAGCGATGCAATACCGCCCATCGCTGGTCTTCCTTAGGCGGCGCACCTGCCCCTGCCGAAACATCGCCTCCCAGTGGATGCGTTTGGCTTCGCGGTCCAAGGAGTCAAACACGTCACCGGCTCGCGGCGTGTAGCTCTCGGCAAGCGCCGGCTCGCCAAAAACCTTGAACACACCTTTGATGCCGGACGCCTGGCCCTTGAACACTTCCCGCAGAGCATACCCCGGGAACCCCCAAATATTGTCAGGCCGCGACAGCGAATTGGAACGCAAGCGCTCGTGGTCGGGAATTTGGCTGTTCTTGCAGTAGCGCTTGTAGGTCTCGTAGCATTTGCGTTCGGTGCCGACGACGGCGATGTCGCCGGTGGGAACGCCGTAGCAGCGCAAATGATCGACCCAGACGAACGAGCCAAGCCCACCGCCAACGGCACAGAATTTCACCTCGCTGATGGGATACCCGCTCGCGGTCAATGCCGCGACATCAAGCTCATCCTTGCCGCCAAACAATTCGGTGTACGGATCGATTGGTGGCGGAACGGCCACCTCCCCGGACGCGCCCGTAATCAGCCGACTCAAGACCACCGCATCGCTTTTTGGTGCCTGGCCAGCCTGGTCGCTTTCTGCACCCATCAAAATGAGATGCCAGCCGGGCAACTCGATCTGATCACCTGGAACGACCTGCGCATCGGCCACGCGCGTTCCGTTCAGAAACGTTCCATTGGTGCTGTCCTCATCGCGCACGCGTACATCATCATCACCAAGGATGAGAACCAGATGCTGGCGCGACACGGAAGCGCCATCCAATTGAACGTCGCTTTCCTTGGATTTGCCAACCGTGAACTCACCAGGGCTTTCGCATTTGAGTGTTCTGGCCTCACCGATAGGTTGGCCAAGATCGGAGATTTGCTGAACTTGAAAGAAGATGGGATAGGTCAGCATGATCAGGCCCCCAGCGGCAATTTTTGGGTGCGGCCATCGCCAAGGCGGGTGCCGCAATAGCGACAGTTGCCGCCGACCTCATAAGCGTTCATCTGCCGGCAATCAGGGTTGACGCAAACGATCGGCTGCTCGCCGCCCTCCTCCATGATGCGCAAATCCATTCCGCCCACTTCAAGCGTGTCCATATGCGCCAAGGCAAAGGGCGTGTTTTCCGGCAAAGATCGACGGTTGCAGACCACGCTTCGATTTTGGCCTGGAATGACGATGGTCCGCCCCTCCTCGTCTCCGCCAATGACGGCCAGACACACTTGCCGGGCCTCCTTCAAGGTTTGCAAGACGTCAGCAGCCGACGGTCCCGGCTGGCGCTCCATGCGTACCGAACTCGCATCGCGAATGAGGCAGAGATAACCATCCGTCAGATCGATCGCTTTGGGCCGACCAGCGCTGGCACTGTCGTAAACCGCATAGATTTTTTGGCCGGTGGCACCGGCCTCAAGCGGCCGCGAGGCGTTTGGCAAGTTGATTTCGATGACCAGCCCAACCGTCTCATATTGCCGTTGGCTGCCCACCGGCAGCTTGTCCACGCCATCCTTACCAAGCAGACTGTTGGGTTCGCCGGGCATCTTGCGCTGAACACCGTTGCTCGAGCGATCGATGACGCAAGCGCCACCGGTGTCCGAAACGGTGATGTCCATGTGGTGCCGTGAAAGTGTTGAAAGGCCAGCGCCAAACAGCACTTCCTTGCCATCGGCGTCAGTCAGTCTGCCAGCTTCGCTGGGGCCATGGCGACCAAGCACGACCGGCAAACGCATTTCCAAGGCTGAAAGCAGAACCGCGCCGGATGCGGCCTGCCAAATCGATATCTGCGCCTTGCCCATTCTGCTCCCCCAGCAATTCGCCGCCCCGACAGCGACACCTATGCAAATTGTTGCGTCAAAGCCAAGTTCCCGCGCCCATTCATTTTAGCGAAGAAACAAGGCCACTGCCGCTACGGCGGCAAGGCCGACGACCAAGAACAAGACACCTGAATTCGGCACAGAACTGCCAGTGGCCTCTACAGGCGCCTTGCGTTCAATCGCCGATTGCGGTGGGTTTTCCGGCACTGTTTCGTGCACATCCTGCGCCGGTGTCTCGCCAGCTCCGGACTGAATTTCAGCCTGCGACTCATCGGACACGATCCGCGTTTGGGACATGTCAGGTTTCGTCTGCGCCACAGGTTCTTCCGAAGCGACATCAGCGGGCTTTGGAGCTTCACCGCGCATCTGAACGACTATAATCGCGCAATTGTCCTGATGCGGATCACCAAGCGCCTTCAATGCGTCCATCAGCTTGTCGCAGAGCGTTGAACTGGACGCCGGCAGCGCAGACGCCACAAGGTCCAGGATTTGCTCGTCGCGCAGGAATTGCAGACCATCGCTTGCCGCAATCAGCACATCACTTGGCATGATCTCAAACGCACTATCCGGCACGTCTTTTTTCTCGATCCGCTCGCCCATCAAAACAGACGTCAGCGCGTTGCGATCAGGGTGCTGCTTGGCCTGTTCCGGCGTGATCTCGCCGCGTTCCACCATGGCGGCAATCACCGGTGCCATGGAGTGATCCTGATTCAACTGGCGCAGGGTGCCGTCGCGAACCAGATACAAAGGGCTGTCGCCGACGGAGCCCCAATACAGATCGTTTTCGTTGATCGCGAGCGCCAACAGCGTGGCGCCCATACCGGCAACCCGGCTGTCAGCGCCAACCCGTTCGGCAATCGCGCCATTGGCTTTTTCAATCGCGGCACTCAATGCCTCAGGAAGGCCACCGGTCTTTCCCTCAAGCTGTTGCATGGCGAGTTTCAGTTCCCCAGCCCCGTGAATGGCCGCCAAGTTCGACGCTACGTCACCGGCAGCATGGCCGCCCATACCGTCGGCAACAATGGCAAAGCCCTTCGACGAACCGGCATGGAAGTCGGTCGATAGACTGTCCTCTTGGTAGGGGCGCATGCCCTTCCAAATGGCGCTGGCAACGTCGAAATCGGTGGGGTTAGCGGTCACGATGGCGGTGCTCAGTCGCCTGACCAGTCAAAATCGTCACCGCACAGGGTAACCAAACGCAGGGTGGTTTGTCCGATGCGCAACTGGTCACCGCTTTTAACTTCTTTGGCCTCCAAAAGGGGTTCATTGTTCAGCCGCACAACGCTGTTTTGCCCGGCATGCGTGGCATGAAAAGACCGCCCCTCTTCGTCATAGACGATGTAGGCATGCGCCTCGCTCACAATCTCGTCGTCGCCGAAATCAACAACGACGTCATTGCCATCACCACGACCGATGGCATTCATGCCAACAGCAAAAGACAGGTCTCGGCCACGCCCCGGTCCATCGACAACAACAAGCCAACCAACGACGGGGTTCACGGTATCGGTTTCATTTGCCGTTTCCATCGTTTCGGCCACAGGTTCTACAGCCAAAACACGTGTTACCTCCGGTGCAGGTGCAACCATGTCAACCAACCGCGTGGCATCGCCAGCCGGGTCATCAGCGCCAGCCGGGCTCGCAGGTTCTGAACCGATGATGCGCGTCGCATCGCCGGCATGGGATGGCAGGTCGGGTGGCGTCGTCTCGGCAGGATCGCGATAAAGCCGTGTTGGCGCTGGATCGCCGCTTTCCTTTTGGGTTCCGGTGTTTTCCTCCACGCCAGGAGAAATGAAGATCGGTTTTTTCGCCATAAAGC
The DNA here is from genome assembly GCA_046290415.1 of Hyphomicrobiales bacterium. Taxonomy (GTDB): domain Bacteria; phylum Pseudomonadota; class Alphaproteobacteria; order Rhizobiales; family MH13; genus MH13. Next base: position 52,552 of record JBKAGN010000013.1, on the reverse strand, counting down.
AGTCCAGCTCAAACAGACACTATCATCGGCCCGCGCCAATTGGCTCGCACCGCGCACGATCTGTCAAGGGACCTGTAAACTGGTCGCTGTTCCATCACAGGTAGAGATTGCCGGATCAATAAGGTCGGCCGAACTCAAAGCCGTGTCGCATCTACTTGGCCAGAAGCCATATCGACCGCACTGCTGCGCGAGGCCCAGACAAGGTCGCCAAGACCGCCAAGCTGCGAGGACGGGAGAACCTGAACCGCGACGCGGCCATCGGTGTCGTCCGAGGGCAGTTCGCTGAAAATGTTGGCGCCGCGACCTCCTCGCAAGCTAACCAGAAAATGGCACAAGGTTGTGGGGCTAAGACAGCGGGTGCTGGCTTCGTGTCGCCCTTCCGACGAAAGACAAAGGCGCGCGTCAGTCACTTCCACAGGTCAGACTGGATACCCTCAATCCGGTGCTTCGAATTCCAGCGTGTCAGGTCGATAGTTGAAAAGCTCAAGCCGGGCGGGTTTTCCGGTCCCGTTGGCAAGACGCAGCGCCGTCAGGCTCGCAGGGCCAACAGGGATGATGTTGGCTGGTTGCAGCCCCAGAAAGCGTTGCAGGATCGCGCGGATGACACCGCCATGGCAGACCACCAGCAAATTCTCGCAAGGGTCTTCTTCCTCGGTTTCAATCAGATCACAAACTCGCGTTGCGAAGCTGTCCCAGCTTTCGCCGCCTGGCGGTGTCTGCGTGCCGGCGCGCCAGCCCAGATACCCCTCGGGATCGCTGGCCTGGATGTCTTCGATAGAACGGCCTGTCCAATCGCCAACATCAATCTCGCGTAGGCGTGCAGAGAAACGCGGATTCTCCGCACCGATCCGCTCAGCCGTTTCGCGCACCCGCGCCAAGTCGGAAGAAATGGTGCGGCATGGTTTGGCAGCCTCAATCACCGGGCGCAGTGTATCGGCCTGATGCCGGCCGTGCTCGGAAAGACCGATGTCTGCCTGACCCTGAAGACGGTGCGACGCGTTCCACTCTGACTGTCCGTGGCGGACCAAAAGCAACCGCATCAATGCAACCTCTCACCGTCCTGGCCGAACCAGCAGGCGGGTTTCGCGGGCAGCTCCATGTGCACCGTTTCACCGATCTTCGCTTTGGGCGCGTCGTCGACGATGGCCGTCAGCCGCAGCCCGTCGCGCAAGGCCGTCACCATGGTGCGTCCGGCAATCGCGCTCATTTCCACCAGTTCCATCGGTAGGCTTGTGGTGCTTTCCTCAGAGCGCACATGCAATGCCTCGGCGCGGAACATCGCCAGCGACTCCGTCACCTGGCGAGGTGGCTCAAAGGGCATATGCTTGGGACCAACCTTGTAGCCGCTGCCGTTCTTCACCACGGGGATCATGTTGTTGGGAGGCGTGCCGACAAAGGTCGCCACAAAGGACGTTGCAGGGTTGTCCAACAGATCATTCGGTGTGCCGAACTGCTGCAACCGGCCATGGTTCATCACCGCCACATGGGTCGCCATGGTCATCGCCTCGATCTGATCGTGGGTCACGTAAACGGTCGTCGCGCCTGTCGCCCGGTGCAGACGCATCAGCTCGGTGCGCATCTCAACGCGCAACTTGGCATCAAGGTTGGACAGCGGTTCATCGAAGAGCAACACACCCGGTTTGGGTGCGATGGTCCGCGCAATGGCCACCCGCTGCTGTTGCCCGCCGGAAATCTCATTGGGGTAACGTTCGGCCAACCGATGGATGTCGAGAAGTTCCAGCACCTCATCAACCCGCGCAGTGCGCTCTGCCTTGCTCATCTGGCCAACCTTCAGCGGCCACTCCACATTGCCGCGTACCGACATGTGCGGCCAGAGCGCATAAGACTGGAACACAAGCCCGGAGTTGCGTTTGGCCGGGTCAACCGTCCAGTTCTTGTCTCCGTCGGAGACCATCTGACCGGCAAAGATCAGCTGGCCAGAGCTTGGGTGTTCCAATCCCGCCAGCATGCGCAGCAAGGTGGTTTTGCCACAGCCCGACGGGCCAAGCAGGACCAGAAACGAGCCATCCGGTACCGTAATCGATACGTCTTTGACGGCTTCAACCTCGCCAAAGCGCTTGGTAATTTTTTTGATCTCAAGCATCAGCGTGCTCTCTAGTTCTTCAGCCAGGGCTGGGACTTGGTTTGCAAGGCGTTGGCGATCAGCGTCGCGGCAATGGAGATCATCAGGATGATCACTGTGATTGCGTTGGCGAATTGTGCAAAGCCCTCCGACGCGTAGCGGTAGGCGACAACCGACAGCACAGGCATGGTCGGTGTGAAGAGGAGCACGACCAGCGACAGATCGCGGATGATCTTCACGAACACCAGGATGCCGCCCGCCGCCAGACCGCGCACCGCCAGCGGCACGGTGATGGAGGCCAATCGGCGGAAGAAACTGGCACCGGTGATGCGTGCGCTTTCTTCCAGTTCACCGCCAACCTGTTGGATGACTGCGCGCCCGGTCTGCACCGAAAAGGGAAGCAAGTAAGCCGTGCCGGCAATCACCAGCAGGGCAAAGGTCCCGTAGAGCGCCGGGAACGGACCGATGGGCGCGCCGAGATAGGCAATGTAAGCGGCGCCAAAAGCGATACCGGGCACAAGCAAGGGTAGAAAGCTGATCTGCGTGATCGCCGCCGACAGCAAACCCTCGCGATAGCGGGCCACCGTGTAGGAGGTCAGCAAACCCACGCACATACCGGTGACCGCCACGGCGCAGCCCAATGCCAGCGTCACAAGCAAAGCGCGCACGATGTCATCGTTGTGGATGATGCCGGGAATGCCTTGCGCGAAGTTCGGGCTCGACTCGCCGATCCAGTAATGCAGCGTCCAATTGGCAAACAGATCGGCTGAGGACGGCGCGAAGCTGGAGGCGATCAGCACGATTACCGGCACGACGGTCGCTGCCACCAAAATTGTGAAAGCCACCGCGAACAGGGGCCAACGGCTGGCGCGCAGATCGAACCGTTTGGCCCGCCCGCCCTTGCCGGTGATTGTTGCATAGGAGCGACGGCCGGAAACGATGCGGTTGCCCGCCCAGAGAAATGCCCCAGAGATCAAGACGAGAAGGATGCCGATCACATAGCCGCGGCTCACCTGCCCCACCTCGATCATGCCAAACAGGCGCGTGGAAAGTGTCTGCATCCGAACCGGCAAACCGAGCAGGGCCGGTGTGGCGAAGTTTGAAACGGCACCGGCAAAACAGAGCGACCCGGCCGCCACCAACGCTGGTGTCGTGACCGGCAAGATGATGCCCATCAGGATCTTGCCGCCCTTGGCCCCAGCAATCTGTGCGGCCTCCACAAGATCGGAGTTCACGGTGGCAAGCGAGGCGGCAATGATGGTGAAGGCGAGTGAGAAATAGTGCAGCGTCAGGACGATGAGCGTTGGCCCCATACCCCATGACAGCCAATCGGGGATCTCCAGCCCCAAGCCCTGCAGCCAGCCAACCTGACCGCCCACACGGTCGTTGCGAAACAGGCTGCCCCAGGCGAGCGCCGCCGCAAAAGAGGGGATCATGAAAGGCAGCGTTGCCATCATGCCGATGGTTTTGCGAAACGGCACATTGGTCATCACCACCAGCCAGGCCAAGAAGCCGCCGATCAGCACGCAGAAGCTGGACACGACAACACCGATGATCAGTGTGTTGGTCAGCGGCTTGTAGAAGAGGTTCTCCGACAAACGTCCGGCCAGGACATCCGACCAGGCGGTGATCGTTTCAGGCTGGAGCGTGAACAGGACCGTGCGCAACAAGGGCAGCACGATGAGTGCGATCAACATGGCCAGAACCGTGACTTTGAGCACGGTGCCCTGGGCAAAATAGACGCGTCGTCCCGATCCGCTCATGGCAGCATCGGCCATGGCTGGTCTCGTCATCTTTTGTTTGGCGTGGAAAGCGTAGCATGGACCGGCCGGAGAGTTTGGTCCCCGACCGGCGGTCTTGCGAGGGAGGTTTAGATCCGCATCACTGAAGGGTCAGGACAAGGTCACCGACATCGGCGCGGATGGTCGCCGTTTCAGCCGGTTGGATGCGCCAGGCATTGAAATCTTCCAGTGGCACGGCATCAGGATGCGGCGGGATATCAGTGCGGGTCACATAGTCGCCAGCGACGTAAAATGGTGCCAGGCCAGGACCACCCGTCTCGCTTTCATCGCCCATCAGGAAATCAATCACGAGGCGCGCGGCCGCCGGATTGTTCGGCTCAGCGGCCAGCGCAACGATGGCCGGGAAGATGATGCCTGGCGAGGGAACCACATCATTGGCCACCTGAAGCGCCCAGCCTTCATCCTCATTGTCGCGACGATCCGAATAGCTGGTGAAGCCAACCGGAGGATTGTCCTGGCCAAGGCGACCGACCGCTGCGTTCACATCATCGGTTGAGGACACCAGGATGAGATCGTTGGCGAACAGATCGGCGATGAATTTCTCGCCGGCATTGGCCATGCCATCCAGGTCAATAGCCTCACCAAACAGCTCTTCATAGGTGGCAGCCATGGCGTCCGATTGCAGGACAATCTCCGTCATCAGATCGAGATAATCGCCTCGCTGGAGTGGATCGACCATGACCACGCGGCCTGTCCATTCATCCGTCGTCAGCTCCCAAAGGTTGGACACCGGCGCGCCATCTGGATTGGCCTGCTCATTGTACATCAGCACCTTGGTGGAAAGGCGCTGCGCCAAGAGCGGCGACTGGAACTCCGCTGGCACACGGTCAGCGACACGCGGTGGCACATAGGGGGCGATGATCCCGGTTTCGAGCAGCTCGGTGAGAACCACCGGCGTATCGGATATGTAGATGACATCGGCATTGGTCACGCCGGCCTGCGCTTCGGCGGAAAGCCTGGCGATCTGTTCGGTCGAGGAGATATCAAAACCCTGCAGGTCAATGCCGGGATAGGCCTCTTCAAAGGCCGCTTCCACGCGTCCGATGCGACTGGTGAAAGAGTAAACGGTGACGGTGCCTTCGTCCTGAGCCAAGGGCAGCAGGTCGTCCACCGACAGGGTGTCGAGATGACCGTCGGCTAACGCAGCAGAAGACAATAGGATACCGATCGCGCCGAAGCACGTTGCTTGAAAAGCTCTCATTTTTTCCTCCGAAAAGTTTTTTGTTTGGTTATTCAAACCGCTCGATCAGCTGTCCCAGCTTCTCGAGTTTCTGCAGGGATTCCTCTTTCGCGGTTAGCCCCGCCGCGATGACAACGGCATTACAAATGGCCATCGGAACGGTGAGCGTCTGGAAAGCATCAGGATGGCCTGACCGAGGGGCCGCCAGGCTGTAGTCGGGTCGGGGGGAAAGCGTGGTTCCGGTGATGCCGGAGATCACTATGTTGGTGGCGCCGGCTTCACGCGCGGTTTCCAACAGTGGTGCGTAGCCCTTGGGCGCCCGGCGAAAGACGAACGTCAAAACCACATCGCCTTCGGTCATGCCGACAGCCTGCTCGGCAAGACTGCGTGAGTCCGCGTCAAGCTTGTGCACATCCTTGCCAAACCGGCGAAAACGCTTGAGCATCAACAGCGCCAAGATTTCTGCGTTGCCAGACCCGTAGACAAAGATCCGGCGCGCGCCCATCAACTGCTCAGCAACCGTGTTGATCTGGTCGGCCGAGATGTAGGTTTCCATCCGTCCCAGCGCCTGCATCTCTTCTTGGACGAGGCTGCCGAGGATCGTGTCGGAACTGTTTTCCTCGATGGTTCTTTCAAACCGCGTGGCGGTTTCGCGGGTGGCGATGAACTCATCGCGTAACGCTTCGCGAAATGCTGCGTAACTTGCATAGCCGAGCTTGCGCGCAAGACGCGAGGCCGTCGCCTCATGCACGCCGGTTGCCTTTGCAAGATCACTTGCAGTGCCAAGCGCCGCACTGGTCGGACTGTCCATGACAGCCTTCACCAGCCGTTTCTCGTTCGGCGTCAAGCTCTGCTGGCTCTGCGTAATGCTGCTGATAATCGACATGGTCGGCCGATTGACTCCACCTTCTAGGTTCATGCAATTTTTCTTGCATACCTAGATTTTCATTGCAAGTGTTTTTGCAAATCAAGTCGGATGGAGTTGACAGACCCTGTCTGCGGCGAGTCTCTAACGCAGATCGCCCGGCAGCAAGTTGGTTGGCATGGCTTGGAAGCAGACCGGTCGCAACCATCGGCGGATCGAGAGGGTGCCGACGGAGGTAGCGCCGAAGTTGGTGGAGGCTGGGTACGGCCCGCCATGGACCATGGCGTCGGCCACTTCCACCCCGGTCGGGTAGCCATTGGCGAGGATACGCCCGGCTTTGCGGGTAAGGATCGGCATCAGGGACTGGGCGACAGCCGCGTCGGCATCATCCATGTGCAGCGTGGCGGTCAGCTGGCCCTTGAGGGACTGGGCGATGGCGATCATCTGATCGGTGTCCTTGGCGCGAACGATAAGGCCCAGCGGTCCGAACACTTCTTCGGCCAATGCATGGTTGGCCAGCCAATCATCGCCTGAGACGACGTAGAGATCGGCGTTTGCCTGCCGGCCCGGGCAGCTCTTGGAGAGGATCTCGGTAACACCATCAGCTTTGGCGATGGTGGCCCGACCCTCGACATAGGCCTGCGCCATCCCATCGGTGAGCATGGTCTGGGCTTGCAATGGCTCCAAGGCCTGGCGGGTGGCGGCGATGAAGGCATCGGCATCAGGGCCATCGATCAGAATGGCGATGCCCGGATTGGTGCAGAACTGCCCTGCCCCCATGGTCAAAGACCCTGCCCAGCCCGACGCGATCTGCTCGGTGCGATTGGCGATGGCGCTCGGCAGCACGAACATCGGGTTCACCGAACCCAACTCGCCAAAGAACGGGATCGGATCAGGCCGGGCCGCGCAGAGATTGAATAGCGCCCGACCCCCGCCCAGCGAACCGGTAAAGCCGACAGCACGGATCAGCGGATGCTGCACCAGCGCTTCGCCCACCGATCTATTGCCACCCTGGATCAACGAGAACACGCCAGGATGGACATTGCTGGCCTTGATCGCGGCCTCAATGGACTGAGCGACGATCTCACCGGTGCCTGGATGCGCTGAATGGCCTTTCACCACCACCGGACAGCCGGCCGCCAGCGCCGAGGCCGTGTCACCACCGGCCACCGAGAAAGCCAGCGGAAAGTTCGAGGCGCCAAACACCGCCACCGGACCCGTCGGCACCTGCATCAGGCGCAGGTCAGGGCGCGGCAGGGGCTGGCGATCGGGCAGCGCTTCGTCATGGCGGCGGTCGAGATAATCGCCCTTCTCGATATGGTCGGCAAACAGGCGCAGCTGACCGACTGTCCGGCCACGCTCTCCATTGAGACGGGCTTCTGGAAGGCCTGTCTCCTTCACGCCCATCGCGGTGATGGCCTCGCCACGCGCCTCGATCTCAAAGGCAATCGTGCGCAGGAACGCCGCCCGTTCACCACGGCTCAGCGTGCCGTACGACTCGAACGCCTCTTCAGCCGCTTCAACCGCCCGATCCACCAACTCCGGTGTGCCAACCGCAAAGCGATCCGCCCCACCCGACACGGGCATGTTCTCAAAGGTCTCTTCAGAACCCGTCCAGGACCCAGCGATGAGGTGTTGGCCGTGTAGCATTTGGTATTCCTATCAATATGAGGGATCAGGCGCGGATCTTCCAAGCCTTGATGGTGCGAAAGGCGACCACAAAGACGTAGCCTGCGGCAAGCACCAAAAACAAGGCCGTGATCGGGCGTTCAAAGAAGGGCCAGCAGTCCCAGACCGGCCCTAAGCCCGTAGTCGATCGCAAACTTGGCTGGCTAACTTAAGCCTAACACACGAACCCATTTGCTTTTATCGTTGGCATGCTGGCAAACAGGCGCCAGATACGCACGCCAAGGAAATTCAATGGACCGCCGCAAACAGGCTTTGATCATCCTCGCTGCGACATTTGCGGTCGGCCATCTTGAACGGCAGGTCATGAGCGTGTCGCTCAATGCCATCGGTCTCGAGTTCTCTCTGTCCGATACGCAACTTGGGCTTCTGTCGGGCGCGGTGTTCGCTCTGGTCTTTGCCGTCTGCGGGATACCCTTGGCACGGTTGGCCGCCTGGTATCCGCGCCGGATCATCATTGCGATTTCTGTTCTTGTCAGCGGCGCACTAACGATCGTGACGTCGGGCGCACAAACCTTTGCGCACCTTTTGATCACTCGGCTCGGCGTTGGCGTTGGCGAGGCTGGCGGCGTTGCCCCTGCCCACTCGCTAATCGCCGACTATTATCCCGAAGAGCGGCGCACCTCCGCCTTCGCTGCCTTGGTGTCGGGCAGCAATGTCGGGGTGCTATTCGCTTTCCTGGTCGGCGGCATCGTCGGTCAGTTGATTGGCTGGCGCTGGGCGTTCATCATCGCCGGATTGCCGGGCGTGATGCTCACCTTCTTGGTTTGGCGCTATGTGGACGAACCTGAGCGACCGAGGCCAGCCCACAGCGATCTCAACCGGTCGCTGTTCATCGAAACGTTGCGCCGATTTTGGACCGATAGGAGCCTCTTGCACGCGCTTGTCGCCGTCTGCATCAGCGGCGTGGTAACCTACGGTGCGCTCAGCTGGAACGCCGTGTTTATGATCCGTGTCCATGGATTGAACGTGGCGCAAGCTGGGATCGTCTTGGCCCTCGTTATCGGCATTGGCGGATCGTTGGGCGCGTTCTTTTCCGGCCGCCTGGCGGATAGGCTGGGTCAGCGCGATCCACGGTGGCGCATTGCCGTAGCCGGGCTCGCGATCATTATCGCCAAGCCGTTCGTGCTCTGTTTTTTGTTTTTGGACTCCACGCCCCTCGCCCTGGCATCGTTTGCGGTTTCAGCCTCGCTTGCGACGGTGTTTTGGGCGCCGAGCCTCGCCTATATCCATGGGCGCATGCCGAGCGAACTGCGGCCCATGGCAACGGCCATCACTCTGTTTGCGTTCAACATCGTCGGCATGGGCATTGGACCAACCGCCGTCGGCGTGATGAGCGACCAGTTGGCGATCGCATACGGCCCCCAGTCCGTCGGCCTTGCACTGAGCATCGTTCAAGTCTGCGGCGCGTGGGCCGCCTTTCACTACTGGAAGGTAACCCAAGCCATGACACCGCGCGCGGCAGCGCGATAACCACCAGACTCAGCCCTAAGCAGCACCTTGGACCTCATCCAAAATCGCGATGGCCTGCCCGGTGGTCTGCAAAAAGTACCCCGGAGCATCGTAGTGGTTGAGCGGCTCAATCAGTATGCCGATACCGTGAGGCGCGGCCCGCGCGCTGGCATAGCGCAGCGCTTCCACAAAGCTCTGGTGGGCGGCCTCACCTGAGGCAAAACCGGCCATGACATGCACGTTCCGGGCACCGACCGCGTGCGCATAGTCGATGGCTTGATCAATGGCCGCCCGCGCTTGCGTTTCACGTCCCGGCAAAGCCGCCAGACCGTTCTCGCCCGCCTGAGCATCGCCGCGTGCGGTGTTGAGTCCAAGCATTGCCATGCCGGTTTCTTCAAGCGCCAGTGCCACCTGGTCAGCCGGCGTATCATAAGGCCAGTGGCACTCCACCGCATCGAACCCAGCGCGTTTGGCGGCGCGAATGGCATCGGGAAGAGAAAGCTCGGTCCACAAAAACCCAAGATTGGCAGAGAACCTCAAGTCGCAAGCGCGATAAGGCGGCAGCTAAGTCGCGATGATCTCCAGGCCTTTTTGACGCGCAGCCTTCATGAAGTCGGTCGGCGCAGCCTTATTGGTGATCAGCGTATCAGCACGGCCCAACTCCACGATACGCGCTGAGGCAATGTGGTTGATCTTGGTGTAGTCGGCCATAAAGACCACCCGCTTGGCCGCGCGCACCATGGCTTTGGTCACCTCCGCTTCGGCCCAACTGCTGTTTGTGAACCCACGGGTTTCATGCACGCCAGAGGCACTGAGCAAGGCCAGATCGGCATTGATCTCCCGAAGTAAAACATCGCCCAAAGGCGAAACCAGCGAGTTGCTCTTCGGCCTCAGTGTTCCGCCAGTCACAATGACGGTAACGCCATCATGGCCGGTCAAGATGCGCGCAACGTTGATGGAGTTTGTCACCACAACCAGGTCTTTGATCGTCGAGGGTATGTGCGCCGCCAGCAGCTCCGCTGTCGATCCGCTCGACATGAACATCGTCTCGCCGTCACGGATCATTTCGACGGCGGCGCTCACAATGCGTTCTTTTTCTTTCAAACGCGTTGGCATCGAAAGGCCGTCATCACCATCATGACGGCTGGTGAACGCTGCAATTGCACCACCGCGGACACGGCGTAGGAGATGCGCTTGCTCGAGCTGCGCCAGGTCATTGCGAATGGTCACGGCAGAAACGCCCATCGACCCCACCAGGTCATCAATCTGCACGCGACCATGATCTTTGAGCGCGTCAACGATCAATTTTTGTCTTTCGGTAGCTTTCAAAGATGGCATATAGTAAAGCAACTTTCATGGAGAACCGTCGGCTCAACCGACGATTCCGAATGGGGCGAGGTTCGCAGCTGAGCTCTATTGATCAGCGTCAGGCCTCGGCCAACTATCTGAAAAGTGAGGACAATTGTCTATCCCCCCCGTTATTGCTGCGCTTCAAATCCCGGCTTTCACCGCCAGTTCGGCACGCAGCATGGCTTGGTATGAAGATTTTTTGCTTTCCAACGCAAAAAGCTTTGTCGAAAACGGCATAAAAGCCATCAAGATACAAGACGAGACGGTTGTATCAGGCACAGCGAGTGAACGCACAATCGCGCGTATGGCGAGCCTCGGGCGTATCGTCCGAAGGGAGTTCGCCGACCTTTTTCTGGGTATTATCGTTCAGGCCCATGATCCGAAGGCTGCATTGGCAATTGCCGACGCTTGCGGGGCATCCTTTGTCCGTCAGAAGATTTTTGCGGCGGCCGCTGTAAATGCTGAAGGTTTACGTGAAGCACTTGGCCCAGACGCCGTCGCCTACCGCGATGCCATTGGTCGCTCGGACATCCAGATTTACGCTGACGTTCAGGACCGCACCTGCGCACCTCTGGAAAATGTACCAAGCGAGATGGCCGCCCATTGGACAGAACGCCTGGGCGCCGACGCTCTCGTGATCACAGGCAGCGATTTCGCCGACACCAAGGACCGCATCGCCAAAGCGCGCGCCTATGGCGTTAAAGCACCGATCCTCATCGGTGGCAGCGTGACGAAGGACAATGTCCAAGACGCGCTCAGCGTTTGCGACAGCGTGGTCGTCAGCTCATCGCTCGTTCGGCCCGGCGCGGCGCGCGATGCTTTCGATCGCTGGGATCCGTCCAGCATCCGCCAATTCATGGAGCGCGCAAACACATGACTGTTTTGACTGCCCCGACTTCGCCGCTGATTGGCGAAAGCTCGCCCCTGAACGCCACAGACCAGGCCTTGATCGCACGCCTTAACGAGGAAGAATCCGCCCACATTGCCGGCCTGCCGACCGATGATCCAAACGACCCCAGGCGCCAACGCCGCGTCGGCTTCACCTTGCCGGAGATTCTCGATCAGCCAACCTGCATTGAGAACACCGTCAAGGGTCACCGCGAGGCCATTCGCGCCACGGCGCAAGACATCGCCAAGGCCGCGCCCACGCGCATCGTTATGACCGGTTGCGGCGACTCCTTGGCCGTCCATGAGGCGGTGCGCAGCCTTATGGAAATGATGACCGGCGTACCATGTGAACCGGTGCAGGCTTTGGAGTTGGCCTATTACCAGAACCGCTTTATCGATGCGCGGACCCTTGTGATTGGTCTGAGTTCCAGCGGTTGGACCCCTCGGACACTCGAAGGCATGCTGCTGGCCAAGCAGCAAGGCGCAAACTTGTTGGCGCTGACCAACACCGCCGGCTCAGCGATCACCGACATCGCCGATTTCACGCTCATGATTGAGGCGCAGCGCAAGGGTTGGCCAACCCAGTCCAGCACGGCAGCGATCGCGCTACTTGCCCAGCTGGCGCTCGACATCGGCGAGGCCAATGGGCTGACCGGCGAGCGCATGACACGCTGGCAGCACGAACTGGATGGTATGCCCGCCACCGTTACCAAGGTGCTCGACACCATCGGTCCGAATGTCGAGGCACTCGCCCATGAACTATCAGGGGCACCCATGGTGCTATTCACTGGCGCAGGTCCATCCAACGCGGCAGCACGCTTTGGCGCCGCCAAGATCAAGGAATGTACGTCCGGACACGCGCTCGCGATCCCGTTGGAAGAGTTCCACCACTACACCTCGATCAAGCCCCAAGAGCCTCTGTTCATCGTGGCGCCGCAGGGACCATTGCAGTCGCGCGCGCTCGACACGGCCCGGCGGACCAAAGTCTGGCGTGGACGGCCTTTCGGCATTCTTGATGCAAGCAACACACTTCTTGCTAGTGAGTGCGAACAGAGCTTCGTCATGCCGCCGGTGAGCGAGGAGCTTTCCAGCCTTATCTACAGCTTGCCGGTGCAAGTTCTGGCCGTGCACATGGCTCTCAAGGAGTTCGAAACAGCGAGCGCCAATGACTGACCCATCACTGGTCTGCTTCGGCAATTTCACCATCGACGACGTTGTGCTGGCCGACGGACAGAACCGCGATGGCTGCACAGGCGGCGATGCGCTCTACGCGACATTGGCTGCGCGCGCCTTCGAACCGGCCAGCGAACTGGTGGCACCCATCGGCAATGATATGCCAGCTGACATCCTCACGCGGCTTGAAGAGCTGGGCCTGTCCCTGATCGGCATGCCGCAGCGCGACGTGCCCAACCTGCACAATCGCGTCGACTACAAAGCCGACGGTAGCCGCGAATGGACACTCTATAGCGACCCAGACCATTTCGACATTCTCTCCCCGTTTGCCCGCGATATCCCCCTGCCTTTCCAAGGCGCCGATCGCTTTCTTGTATTGGCCATGGCTTTGCCGGCACAAGAAAGTCTGATCGAGCACTTGCATGGCAAGTCTGGTGCATTGGTCGCGCTCGACCCTCAGGAAGACTATATTTTTGGCAATGAAAGCCGCCTGGAGGCGATGATCGCTAAGACCGACATCTTCATGCCAAGTGAGGAAGAGGTGGTCCGCCTGACAGGGCTTCGCGACTGGCCAAAGGCTGCCCGCCAGTTCGCAAAGCTCGGGCCAAGACTGGTAATCATCAAGCGCGGTGCAAGTGGCGCCTACCTTTATGACAAAGAGCGCGACAAAAGCTTTGAGATACCCGTTTTTGATGGCGGCAAGGTCGTTGACACCACCGGTGCCGGCGACAGCTTTTGTGGGGCCTTTATGGCGATGATGGCCAATGAGGCGCCGGAATATGCAGCCCTTGCAGGCGCCGTTGCTGCATCGGTGACCGTGAGTGGGTATGGTGTCGATCCACTGCTTGAGACCCCTTCCAGCGTTATCGCGCAGCGCTATGCAAGATGGCGGTCACAACACCATTTCCAGCTGGAGCCGGATGGGGTCCATCGCCTGCGCCCAAGCAACGGAGCGTGAAGGTGAGCAAATCCATCGTCAGAGCGCGCTGGCTCCTTGAAGGGTTTGATGGAAACGCGCCCATCATCCACGAACAGAGCGCCTTGCTTGTCGTTGATGGTGTGGTTGCCAAGATCGGTGATGCCGACGATCTGGCCGCCGACCATCCTGACGCTGCGGCGGTTGGAAGCGACCAGGATATGGTCATTCCCGGGCTGATCAACGCTCACCACCATGTAGGCCTGACACCCTTTCAGTTGGGCTCGGCCGATCATCCCTTGGAGCTTTGGTTTGCCAGCCGCTTGGGGCTGCGCGCTGTCGCGCCCTATCTCGACACGCTCTACTCGGCTTTTGAGATGATCGCCTCGGGCGTGACAACGGTCCAACATCTTCACAGCCGTGCGCCTGGGGGGCTGGAAGGCCTGCATAGGACATCCCGAGAAATCCTCTCCGCCTATAACGACATCGGCATGCGGGTGTCATTTTCCATGGCGCTGCGCGACCAGAACCGGCTGGTTTATCTGGATGACGACGCCTTTTTGAAGCGCCTGCCTGAGCGTTTGCGACCGCAGCTCGCAGCCTATTTTGAAGCCTATAAGGTGCCGTTCAGCGATCAGTTGGCGCTGTTCCATGATCTGCAAGCGCTAACGCAAGGCCGTGCGCAGCAGCGCGTGCAACTGGCCCCGTCAAACCTTCATTGGCTCAGCGATGACGCGCTTCAGGCAACCGCCGACCTTGCAGGAAGAAGCGGTGCCCATTTACATGCGCACATCCTAGAGACGCCCTACCAAAAACAGTATGCCGCCAAGCGCACCGGCGGCTCGGCCCTCAAAGCGTTCGATGAAATGGGGCTCCTAAGCCCAAAGCTGACCATCGGTCATGGCGTGTGGATGAGCGAAGCGGACATTGAACTCTGCGCTGAACGCGGTTGCCATGTGTGTCACAATTGCAGCTCGAACATGCGCCTCAAAAGCGGCAAGGCGCCAGTCAATGCGCTTCTGGCTCGCGGTGTTCCCGTTGCCATTGGCATTGATGAAGCGGGCATCAACGATGATCGCGACATGCTGTCCGAGATGCGCCTTGTCATGCGCGCGCACCGCGATCCTGGCCTTGCCTCCCCTGCCCCCAGCGCATCCAATGTTCTGAAGATGGCAACAACCCATGGCGCAAGCACAACGCCGTTCGGTGCCTCCATCGGCCATCTCGGCATCGGAGCGCAGGCGGATTTGGTCATGCTCGATTGGAAGACGATCACTTGGCCGCATCAGGATTCCGGCCAAGGTCCGGTCGATGTTCTGCTCCACCGCGCCAAGACCAACGCCGTCAAACGGGTCATGATCGCCGGCGATATCGTTTACGCCGATGGAACCTTCACCCATGTCGACCGAGATGCAGTTCTGTCCGAGATCGCCGAACGCCTGGCAGAGCCGCTCACCGAAGACGAGGCCGCCATGAAATCCTTGGCACGCGACATGCTTCCCCATGTGCGAGCCTTCTATGATGAGCACTACACCCACGACCCCGCACAGTTCTGACGACGCCATGCTTTCATGACCCAAGATTTTTACGGCTATGGTCCAAACCCACCCGACATCACCTGGCCCAATGGCGCGCGGGTCGCCGTGTCGTTCGTGGTCAACGTGGAAGAAGGCGCCCAGCTTTCGCGCAGCGCAGGCGACGAACGCAATGAAAGCGTCTACGAGACTCGTGAAGAGGTGGTTGGCGCGCCCGATCCGTGCATGGACAGCCACTATGGCTATGGGCCGCGCAAAGGCTATTGGCGTATCGTGCGAGCGTTGGAAAAGCACGGCATCTCAGCGACGCTCTCGACCTGCGGGCGAGCGGCGGAGGTTTGCCCTTGGCTGATCAAAGACGCCGTTCAACGTGGCCACGAGATCGCCTGCCATGGCTGGCGCTGGGAAACGCACGCTCATATGGATCGCGAGACCGAACGTGAGGTCATCGCCCGGACCCACGCAGCGCTGGCGAAGATCGCTGGCACCGCACCGGTCGGATGGCATACACGGTCGGCATCAACACCAAACACCCGCGACCTCCTGCGTGAGCATGGCGGCTTTCTCTACGATTCCGATGCCTATGACGATGATCTTCCAGTGATCATGGACGACCCTCAGGGACGACACGTCATCCTGCCCTACGCGTTCGACACCAACGACATGCGGTTCCAACCCGGCGGCGGTTTTATCCATGCTGAGGATTTTTCCCGCTACTGTTTGGCCGCATACGACCGGCTGCTCGCCGAAGAAACACCCTCTGTGCTTTCGATCGGATTGCACCTGCGCATCCTTGGGCGGCCTGCGCGCATTGCAGCGCTGGACCAAATCGTAGAGGGCATCAAAGCGCACGGTGGCGCATGGATCGCAACGCGGCGTCAGATCGCCGAGCACTGGTTGACCGTTGCAGGCTAACCCGCGCCTTCGATCCGCGCTTCGGCCAAGAAGACAGCGCTCACGATCGGTTCGATGATGGGCACATCAAAGTGCGGCTTCAAGACACGGGCTGCCTTGGCCAAAGGCCCGCCGCCAACAATGACGGCACGTGCTCCGTCGGCCACGCATTGCTCAATCGTTTTTGCCAGAGCCGCGACCAGACGTTCTGTGTCAGCCATGACCACGAATGGGTCACCGTCAGTGAACCGCACCGACAGACAGGCGTCGTCCAATCCCAACAGCTCAGCACGCTTCCTGATACGCGGGCCAAGAGCCGGCGTGGTCGTGGCGACACTAAAAAGCCGCCCCTCCTGCCCCGCCTCCAGAAGGCTGGCTTCGGCTATTCCGACCACCGGGACAGACAAACGCGCGCGCAAGCTATCGATCCCGGGGTCACCGAAGGCCGCAACGATGACCGCGTTGTAGGTATCGTCGATCGGCGTTTGGGACACAATCTCAGCAGCCTGATCCAACGCTTCGGGTGTTGTGATGATCGGTGGCACACCCGTCATGGTCACGCCGTGAACCGTGCTGGTCTTGGCCACCTCCCCTGCAATCTCCACCATAGCGCTGGTGGTCTGCGCATTGCTGTTGGGATTGATGAGCAGGATTGAGCGTTGCATCGCCACTTTACGGGCGAGCCGCCAGAAACGCGCGTGCGATATCCTCACGCTTGGCGATCCAGATACGATCTTCGTTGCGCTTGAGCAGTTTCAAAATGTTCCAGAACGCCTGAAACCGGGCCGGCCTCCCGCAGATCCGCAAATGGAAGCCGATATTGAGCAGACGGCTTTTGCCTGCTTCTGCCTCGCGCAGGAGTGTGGCCAGTGCGTCCTCGATATAGTCCTCCATATCCCGCGAGCGCACAAACCCGTTGGGATGGAAGAACTTCATATCGTTGCTGTCGAGAGCGTAGGGAACAACGAGCAAGTCTGGATGATCGGGATCCGCATAGGGCAGATCATCGTCGAAAGCGTTGGAGGTGTAGAGAAAACCGCGTTCAGCAAGAAGGCTGCGCGTCCAGATGCTCTCACTGCCACGGCAAAAGAAGCCAACCGGCTTGCGTCTCGTTGCAGCCGCGATTGCCGCAATGGCCCGATCAAGGTCGACCGCCTCATCCTCGCGCGATGGATAGTCGGCCTGTGGTCGCCATCGCCACCCATGGCAGGCCGCCTCATGGCCTTGTTCGGTGATCAGTTTGGCAAGCTCCGGCGCGCGCTGAACCGCCTGCCCACAACAGAAAAAGGTCGCCGGAAACCCAAAGTGCGCCAGGGCCTCCATAAACCGCCAGAACCCGGCGCGCATGCCATAGGCAAAGATCTGTTCTTGGCCCATGTCACGCGTACCTGGTGCGACCACGCTCATGACCTCACCCATGGGCTCCGACACGGCATCACCGTCACCAACCTGATGCTCAGCGCCCTCTTCGAAATTCACAACCACGGAGACAGCTAGACGGGACCCGTTTGGCCAGAGGATGTCGGGCGTTTTCCCGCCATAGCCGATGAGATCGCGGGAGCCGTCCATTACTGCTTGGCCAAGCGCTCAAGTCCCATGGTGCGCGACAGCACGATCATGATGAGAAAGGCCAACAGAATCTCGAGACTGGAGAGCGCCGCCACCATGGGGCTGCTGTCGAACTGCACGAGATTGTATAGCTCCACTGCGAGGGGACGCGAACGCGGGGATGATGTGAACAGCGCGACAGTGAGATTGTCGAACGATTCGATGAACACGAAGGCCGCCGCAGCAGCAATGGACCCCGTCAACTGCCGCACCGTGATGCTGGTGAACGTGCGAAACTTGCTCGCCCCCATCGACAAAGAAGCCTCCTCAAGCGCTGGATCCAACTGCGCCAATCGCGCCATCACGATGCGCACAGCAAAGGGCATGCAAAACACCGTCAGCCCAAGAACAAGCATCAGGTTGGACTGCCGGAACGCGATAAATGCGCCGAAGAACAGCAGTGCGACACCGATCACCATGCCGGGAATCATCTGCGGCGCCACGATCAAAGCCGAAGCGAAGGCCTTGCCTGCATAACGCCCCCGAACAAGCGAATAGGCTGCCGGAACGGCGAAGCACAAGGCAATGGCAGTGGCCGCGCCTGCCACCTGCAGGCTGGTGATCGCCGAGTCGATGATCTGCTGGCGGCCAAACAGATCAGCGTACCAGTGGAGCGTGAACCCCTGAGGCGGGAATGTGATGTAGCGCGTCTCGGTGAAAGAAATCGCGATCACAATCAAACTTGGCAAAACCAGCAACAGCAGGGCGAAAACCGCCAACGCCACCATCACCGCTGTTCCCAGATGATCAAGCCAGCGCGAACCTGCTGCTTGCGGCAGCGAGCGTACAGACGGTGCCGTGTCGGTTGGAGATGTGGGCTCGGCTACGCTCATGACTTTGTCGGTTCCATCCATTTCATGAGGCGATTACCGACCATGCCAATGAGCATGATGAACACGAAACAGCTGCCAAGCAGCAACAGCGCGAGCATTGCGCCCTTGCTCCAATCCAAGATCACCACAATGGACTCGTACACCTGCACAGCAAGCGTCGTATAAGCGCCACCGCCAAGCAACTGCGGGATGATGAAATTGGTGTAGGAGAGCGCAAAGACAATTGTCAGACCCGCGACAATGCCTGGCACGCTCATCGGCAACACCACACGGAAGAATGTTTGAACCCGGCTTGCCCCCATACCCAGCGATGCGGCTTCCAGATTGCGGTCGCGCATGGCGAGCACCGTGATGAGCGGCAGGATCATGAACGGCAGGTGGACCTGCGTCATGCCGACAATCACCGCAAAATCAGTGTTGAGCATACGGATGGGCCTGGTGATGATCCCAAGCTCAATGAGAGCTGAGTTGATGACACCGCGCCGCCCGCCCAGAATGACGAGCCAAGCGTAGGTGCGCACGATCGCGCTCGTCAGAAGCGGTGCGATGGTCAAAATGAGAATGAGCATCTGCGCCCGGCGACCAACCAGTGTGTAGACATAGGCAACCGGGTAAGCCAGCAACAGGCAGACAACCGTGGAGATCACACCGACATAGAAGGACTTCCACCAAACCCGCCAAAACAGATCATCCTGCAGCGTTTCAGTAAGATATTGGAACGTGAAGCCGGTGCCCATCACCTGGCCACGTTCGATGGTGGTGAAGCCGAACGAGAAGAGCACCAACATCGGTGCAATGAAGAAAATCGTCAGGAAAACAAAGGCTGGCACGGCCGGCCAAACCCCTTTCCCCTCTTTGAACCGTTCAAGTGCGCCAGCGATCATCACAGAGTGCCAAGCACGGGTTTGCAGCCATCCTTGTCACGCACCGACACATAGACCGGATCGCCGACGTCGAGCTGAACGTGGTCATGACGGTTGACAAGAGCGCGCACAGACGGTCCGCCATCAAGCGCTATTTCATAAGCCATGTCCGGCCCGGTCAGGCGGACAAAGTCCACGCGGCCAGGCACAGCGCCCGGCACCGCCTGCGGTGTCAGGCTAAAGTTTTCCGGTCGCACCACAATGCTTTGCGCATCCTGTGCCCAGCCTTGATCGTCGGCGACAAACTTATGCGCCGCTTGCCTTGGCAAGACATTGGCCGCGCCAATGAAATCAGCGACAAAGGCCGTGGTCGGGTTGTCATAAATCGTTTGCGGGCTTGCAAACTGTTCGATGCATCCCTCCGACATCACGGCGATGCGGTCGCTGATGGTCAGTGCCTCGTCCTGGTCGTGCGTTACACAGACGGCCGTCAGCCCAACCCGCTTCACGATCTTGCGCAGTTCGATCTGCATCGCGCCGCGAAGTTTGGCATCAAGCGCGTTAAAAGCCTCATCCATCAAAAGGACTTTGGGATGGAGAACCAGCGCGCGCGCCAGCGCCACGCGCTGCTGCTGTCCACCCGAAAGCGACTTAGGAAACCGGTCACCAAATCCGGTCAGCGAAACCATGTCCAACGCCTCAGCCACGCTGCTTTCCATGGTTTTGCGGTCGGCGCGGCGCACAGAAAGGCCGTAGCCAACATTTTCCGCGACCGTCATGTGCGGAAACAACGCGTAATTCTGAAAGACAAAACCCACATCGCGCCGGTTCGGCGGCAACGCGGTCACATCGTCGCCCGCCAGCGTGACGCGGCCTTGTTGCGGCGTCTCAAAACCTGCGATGCAACGCAGCAGCGTGGTTTTTCCGCAGCCTGAGGCACCAAGCAGCGTCACAACCTCCCCGGCATCAATCGCCAGCGAACAATCACGCAGCACATGATTGGCGCCGAAATACTTGTTGAGGGCTGAGACCTCAATCATCAACTCAATCCCCTCATACAGCCGTCGCCGGATCACCTGCCACAGCATGCAGCGACCGCCGGGTCAGAAGACGGCTCGTCTTGAACCGCGTTGTATCGTTCTTCAAATGCATGCGGCGGTTAGGGTCGAAGCCAGCGGCTTCGGCCCAATGATACGCCAGAAGCTGCAGCGCGCCAGACGCGAGTGTCGCATCATCCACCTTTGGCTCATCGCGCCAGGCCATCTGCCAACGCGCGGTCTCAACACCCAGGTTCTTCGGTCCAATTGCAACCGTATCGACCTCCATGGCGCGCAGCGCCCCGGCCGATTCCTTGGCGATATCAGCAACAAACGCACCGGTCGGCAGCATCACGGCGACTTCCCCTCTGGCCATGGTCCAATATTGGCGATGGGCGAACTCTTCGAGGTCATCGGACCAGACCGGCGTCGCAGAAAGCTCAACGATCTTTGCTGCGCCATAATCGGCAATGGCCGACCCGCGACGCCCGCAGGAGAGATACCGCAGGCCGGGCGTAGCTTTCGCCTTTTGAGCAGCGATCTCTTCGGCGATCGGTGCGACCTCGGCCAGCAGATTTTCCAATGCGTCCGCGGTGACGCTGATCTGTTCCTGCACGGCGCCCGCAGACTGGCCGTCGGCCAACGCAGAAAAAGCAGCCAACACGGTGCGCGTCGCCGTGAAGCTGGACGTCCCGCACAAAAACGGGGCGACATCATCAATCTGGAGAGAGAAATTCGCCAAGCCAAGTTCGGCAAGACGCCCGCCAGCGCTATTGGTGAGGCTAACCGCCTTGGCACCGTACCCAATCGCCCGCGCCGCCGCTTCAACAGTCCGATCAACATTGCCGGACATGGAAATGGCAATCAGCCGATCGCTTGGCGCGATCAACGGGCCTTGGTCACCAGCAATCTCCAACCCGCTGGCGGGCAACAGTCCTGGTTCGCCAGCGCGAGCGCTCACACTGCGCGCCGCAAACCAGCCGTCGCCGCTGCCAAAGGCGATCAAGCGTGATGCATCTCTAAGATGCTCGCGCCAGAAGGCTTCGATGTCGCCCAGACGCGACGCCAGCCCTCGAAGAAGCGAGGGCTGGCGCATAATGTCATCAAGCATGGGTTGTTCAGACACCCGTGCCTCCGCTAGGTCGGAAAATTGGGCGACTTAGACCGCAAACTCGCGATCAAAGCGTTCCACCAACTGCGGACGAACGGCCACGATCGCATCCCAATTGACCGTCTGCAGGTTGGCGACCTCTTCCGGCGTCGATGGCGTGTAGGGCCGAGCAGCCTCTGGCACCGAAACGCCCTGCACCGTCACGCCGAAGAAATAGGGCGAGTCGGCAGCCATCTCCTGGTACTCGGTGCTGATAACGCCATCCATAAAGCGATGCGCCATCTCCGGAACGCGTGTGCCAGTGATTTCCGACATCATCGACAGAATGGCGACGGGGCCTGGATCCGGCTTGACGAACTTGATCGGCAATCCGCGTTCGGCGGCAACGGCGGCATCATTGTTCCACAGCGGCGTTACCCCGATTTCGCCGCGCTCCAGCATCTGAGCCAAAATACGCGGGCTGCGACCAGCAATCGGGTTAAGCTCTTTCAGTTTCTCCCAGCCCGGCTCGAGGTTTTCTTCCGAGCCGCCGAAGATTTTCGAAACGACCGCCAGCGTACCAAGGCCAAGGTTAGAGGACGTGCGGCAGAGCCCCACCATGCCCGCATATTCCTCATTCCAAAGATCCGCCCAACTGGTTGGCGGCGTCTCCACCATCTCTTCATTGTAGGCGATACCGATCAACGAGAAGGTGGCTGGCACACCAAACCCGTTGGTCTTCTCCCAGAATTCCGGAACGACATTGTCGTAGTTCTCGATCGTCGATGGGTCGAGTTGTTGAATGTAGCCATCGCGCTGGGCAATCAGGTGCGGCGGCTCGCCGTTGGGCATCACGTCATAAGGGCTGAATCCCTGCGCTGCCTTAATCTGGGCAACGATGTCCTGGGACTCACTGGGAACCAGTCGTACAGTCAGACCAGGAAATTCCTGCTGCAAGCGATCGCCTAGCCAGCGGTGCGGCTCTTGCAAGGCACCTCCATAGCTAATGACAATGAGTTCTTGCGATTGGGCACGCACAATGTTCGGCATCGACAGCGCCGCGCCGGCTCCAAGGAGCGTTTTGCCGAAGGCTCGTCTGCTCAGTTTCATGAATCATTCTCCCTGTGCCATGCAAGCCGATCGACTTGCTATTGCGACCAGCTGATCGCTTCTGCCTTGAGCGCCCGATGACACTGCCGAACACCAAGGATTGGTTCGAAATGTTGTCAGCGCCCTGAGGTGCGGACGAAACAGTCCAGCGACACGCAAAATTCCGTCGACGAGACTGCCGTCAACACTTTCACCCTATATCGAAAAAAAAGAAAGCACAATTTTCGAGCAGCCTGCCGCAAGCTTGATCGTTACGTGCAATGGTCAATTCGCCGGGACGCTCGCAAAGGCCAGGAACAATGGCTTTTTCGGCTGGTTCACTTTTCTTTTGGCTACGTTTTGTGTTGCCGCTGGAATAAGCAAGGCTGAAGCCAGATATGCGCACGGCCCACCGAGAATCGCGAAGCGCTTTTGCAAGTTTCTTTCGATGAGTTGCTGATAAAAAATAAAAGTAAGCTTGGGTAGACAAACGCAACGCGCGCTCACCCGATCCAGTGAGTCACAACTGAACTGATCGATTAAACAAGCCATCGGCCCGCTTTTGGCTGCGGACAAAGTCGGCTTTGAAGGACGTGGTGACAACTCGACGCAGATCGCGAGCACCAAGGAAAGATAAGAAACTGGTCCGAACCCCGCTATTGACGGTCGTCTGGCATGCCAACGAATGCCACCGTTTGCGATGCACGCTTTGGCATTCTATCGCGCAGCGCAGTTTGTCCTCAGGTTGAAAACCGCGCTTCCTATCCGGCTCCTGCTTCAAGCACGCGTTTCAGCGCAACATAATCGGTTTTTGATCGGTGGCGGCTGTCCAGCGGAATGGCGTCAACACAACGAACATCATCGACGCCAAGACGTTTGGCGGCTTGACGCCACTGATCAAGGCAACGCGTGTCGCCTGAAATCGCAAGCACCGGTTTGCCATCCATTTCCGCCAGGGCCGAGCGGTCAGCACCCGGCCAAAACCGTGCCGCGGTTTCCACCGCGAAAGGGTGGATGCCGGCCACCTGTGCGTTATGACGACCCAGGAGCCAGAGCCGACCCTGGCTGTCAAAGCGCCCGGCATCTCCTGTGCGATGCCAGACGCGCCCCTCGCGCTCAACCTTGGTGTCGGCATTCTGGGACATATCGAGATAGCTCTCATTGACGTGCGGGCCCGCAACAAGGATTTCGCGGTCTTCCAGGCGAACATCAATCGGCTCAACTGGCTGGCCCGCCAAAAGGCCACCCCCTGTTTTCATGGCGTCGAGATCACTCCCTGAGATAGCCTCATAGTCCAGATGCGCAATGGGCTCAGCTTCGGTGGACCCGTACACCGACACCATCCGCAGGTCCGGTTGCAGATCGGCCAGACGCGCCAGCGTGTCGGGAAAAACCGGACCACCACCGGTGAAAATTGCGTCAAGTTTGGGCAAAGTAGCAGCCCGGCTCAACGTCTCGCAGATAACCGGTGGAACCAAAAGACGGGTCACCCCAAATTGTTTGATCTGCCGATGGATCGTTTGGGCCGTTACACGATCGTGCCGGCTGAGCTTCCAGCCTGGCAGAACGGAGGTGATGCCAAGGGAAAGGCTCACCAGAACGAACACCGGGAAGGCAACCAGGTCGCGGGCGCCCTCTGACCCTTGGTCCAACAGCGGTCTGATCGCTTCATTCTGCGCCATCATGAAAGCGTGGCTGCGCGCGATGGCTTTGGGAGCGCCGGTGGATCCGCTTGTGAAAGAAATCAGCGCAGGCTCGTCCGGCCCCACGCGATAGGTGGCGCTCCATCCCGCCTTTGCCTCCCGTGGTATCAAGCGCAGCCGCAGCCTGCGAAGCTCGGGCAGCAACCATCCAAGCCAGCGATACCAACCTGAGGCTAGAAACGCCTTGGGCTGCGTTGCGCGCACCGCGTGGCGCAGACCTTTCAGGCCCATGGCCGGTTCAGGAAAAACCACCACGGCGCCCAAGCGCCACAGCGCGGCCAGGCAGGCATAGAGCGCGATGCCCACCGGCATCGCCACCAAAACCCGGTCGCCCGGACCGATGCCGCGACCTTCAAAGCCTGCCGCATAAGCGCGCCCAAGCTGGTCTAGCTCTTGGTAGGTTGCGCTCTTGCCCGAACCTTCAAGGATGGCGGGCCGTTGCCCATGGGCGAGCACTGCTTCATCAAAGGCGTCGATGATTGTGGTCAAAGGGCCTGGCCGAACAAATGGTAGCGACGGAAGATCGATCCTCCCAGCTTCTCGCTGCGTTGCCGGGCAATGTTGTCTTCATGCATCAGCGCGTGGATCGTGGTTGTGAGGCCAAGCTCAAGCGCGTTGCGGTGAAACACATCGGCAAGCAAATGCCCGGCGCCGAACACGGAGCTGGCATAGGTTTTCAGGATTGCCGTTTTGGTCTGCGTGCCCTGTGAAAAATCGGGAATGCCGAACAAAAAGCCGACCAGAGCGCCGGTCTTGCGTCGCGCGAACAGGATCAGCTCAGGCTTCAAGAACGGCACATAGGGCATGTACATGCCCAGGAACGTTTCTTTCGAGATCGGCTTGTAGAACCGGTTGCGCGCAAAACCAGCCAGCGAGAAATCATAGACATCGCCAAAGAACGCTTCCGGCGAGGCACCATCCCACGTCAGGATTTCCAGCCCCTTGCGGCCGCCACGCCGCTTGGCGATGGCCTGCTCGGTTTGGGTGCGCGCCGAAACATAACCACTGATCGTCTGGAAGCCTGCCGCTTCAAGTGCGGCAACATCATGCGCGCCACTCTGCGGCTCCATCAGAAAAGTCGGCGAGCCATCGGTTTGCGTCACCGCGCGGTAGCTGTGCCAAGTGTCGCCGTCCATCGGGCCGATGATCGCCTCAAAGCCTTCCTTTTTGAGCTGGTCCGCCGCTTGGCGCAGCAAGGCTGTACCGCCCTCGGCATTGCCAAATTTGAAACTGCCCAACGCTGCCGTTTTGCGACCCTCCCAGCTGGGCGCATCGCGATAGATCAGGAGGCTCCCATCAGCGTTCTCAAGCACCTGCGGTTCGTGATGGCTGGCTGTGGCGTTCATGGCACGAAGCCTTCTTGCTGGAGATATAGGGACAGGAAGGCGATCAGCGGCACCAATGCACCGATCAGACCCACCTTTGCGTAGCGCGCGGTCTGAAAAATCACAGGGAACACCAGGCTGATAGCTGCCGGTATCGCCAGGCCCAACCCGACCGTTAGAGGCAACGCACCATGCCACCTGTCAGAGCTCGGGTTGAAGGCTGTGTTGAAGGCAACAAGCGCTGTCAGCCCACCCCCCAGAACCACACCCAAGCCAACCGCCATAATCGAGCGCAAGACCAGGGATTTATGGGCCATGGCCAGCATGGTGCATTGCATCACGATGGCTGCGCAGGCGATGCCGTAAAATGAGATCGCGGTGTACCCCAGAGCAAGCCCGCCAAGCAGCGCCACAAAGGATAGCCCCGCCAACATCGCCAGCATGTCCAAATCAGGATGGCGCGTTTCACTGGGGTTGTTCCGGCGCGCGAAGGTCTGGGCAATCAAAGCGAGAGTCGGCATGATCGCATTCGGCCAGGCCGTCACCGCACCGATCATGAAAAGACCTGCGGTGTAGGCGCGCGACGTGTGAGCGGACAAACCCAGAAGCGGTCTGCCGTAGCCATATATCAGAGCGAACGTGGCCACGAATCCCGTGGCCAAAAGGACAAGCGTGAGTGGCTCGCTGTCCATGTGAAAGACCAGCAGCAGCAGGACGCCGACAGGCACGAAATAATTGTCCAAGCCGCGCCAGCTGTCAGCCTCGACCACGGTCGCGAACGCGGCGGTCACAAATGACAACAACACGACGCCATCGCGCGGCACATCGGATAGCAGGAGCAGCATGGTGAAGGCCAAGACCAACGTCACCAGGAAGAAGATGATGGACCCTTCAATGCTCTTGTGCCCATCCTCGATCGTGTAGTGCAGGCGACCATAGGCTGAGCCTGCCACCGCCGCCGCCGCATCGGACAGCGTCAAGACGGCAAGCGGCATGAGATAAAGGACCGCATTGCTGGCCTCATCGGAGTAGAAATAGAGCGTGCCGAGCGCTGCCACCAGCATCACATCGCCCCAGGATTTGCGCTCAACCCCGTGCAAAACCTTGCCAATTCCGGCCGACGCCACGCTGGGCAGACGCAAGGCCGCCATGACCAAAAGTGTCAGCGCGAGCAGCCCATAGAACAGGAGCGCGTTCGGCAGCAGCCAGGGCAAAGCCATCGCAAAAAGTCCGGTCCCAACATGAACGCTTTTGCGCTGGATTTCAGCGGTCCATCCCCAGCGCTTCGCAGCCTGCCCAACCAACCAGATGCCCGCCAGGAAGAGGCCGATCGAGAGGGGCAGCAGGACGGCGGCGGGAGGGACCGGAAGGCTCACGGCAGCACGTCCTCGACAACGAAATCGCTGTAGAAGAAGGCCTTGTCCATCGCCTTGCCGCGATCCTCGATGTCCCGTTGTGTTTCCACCCGCCTCGCATGCTCTTGCGGCACCCTGCGCGGCGCCATCATATTCCAGTAGACAAGGCGCGCCCCAGGATTGGCCGAGGCCAGCACATCGCCATAGACGGCGCTGAACACTTCAGGCGACATGTACTCAAAAATGTCCGACAGATTGTAGCCGTCTGCCTTTTCGCCGCTTGAGGTAAAGGCTTCCAGCGACCCATGGCGAATGTCCAGCCGGTCGAGCCGATCGCGGATGGTGTCAAAATGCTCAGCGCGCCACGCCATCGGCAGATGGTCGCCATGGCAGGCATTCATGATCCAATAGAGATAAGGGTTGGTGGCCGGATCGCAGCTCACCGCAGCGTGGTGCAGGCGCCCCATGACATGGTCGGCGGCAGAACCCTCGACATGCTCGAAAAAAGCTTTGTCGCGCCCTAATCGCCCCATCATGAAGCGCGAGAAAAACAGCTTCACCATCAGCCGCCAGCGCCAACTGTTCCAGCGTTTGTCAAAGAAATGCTTACGGCCTTCCCTGTCGCGTGGAACAAAGATCGCATCAACTGTCTGACGGGAATGCACGATAGGCAGCACGCGATTTTTGAAAAGTCGGAAATAGCGTTCAAACTTACCGCACCCACCAGCGCCGTAGGCGAGGACGTCGTCCTTCCGCGCCATCCAGAAGGCCTGCGTCGTTTCGGAGGTAACCGCCAAAGCCTTGGCAAGCAGCCTCTCACGCTGGTCGGATGGGCGCGATCCCATAAGCGCCAAGAAGCCTTGATGATCGAGGGTGCGAAAGGCACCGATACGCAGGTTGAGGCACTCGATTTGCGCCATGGAAAGATCCAGCGTGACCACCCGTTTCGGATCGAGCGTGAGCATGGCCAGGGCATTGTCACCGGCTGAGCAGATCGACACCAGCGTCGCGCCTGACCGCGTCCCAAGCGCGTCGGTGAGAACATCGGCATCTTCCCAAAGCTGGGCATAGCGAATGCCGTCAAAGCGCGCCTTGGCGGCGATTTGTGACGTCACGATGCTGTCCTCACAACTTCGCCGGTCGCGCCGTTCACGGTGATCGTCTCACCATCCTCGATCCAGCGCGTCGCGTTCTTCAAGGCCACCACACAAGGAATACCCATCTCACGGGCCACGATGACCGAATGCGAAAGCAGGCTTCCGCGTTCCACCACGATGGCCGACGCGTTGGCAAAGACGGCAATCCAGCCAGGGTCTGTGTGACGCGCCACAAGAATATCGCCATGATCAAGGCTCTGGGTCGACGGATCGTCGATCACACGGGCCTTGGCGGTCACCACACCGGCCGAACAGGCCGTACCGGTGCGCGATTGCGCGGCATCCTCGTCTTCGCTCATCGACGCCGCTGTCTCGATCCTGGTGCCAACACTGATCGCCGCTCCACGCGCGGTCAGGCGTTCTGGTGGGTCAGGACGATCGGCGCTGCTTGCCATCTCGGCTTGGCGCAGTTTGACGAGCCCACGAAGGTTTTGCGTTGGCGTGAAACCTTCGATCGCGCCGAGCAGCTCATTGACGGTCAGAAAAAGAACATCGCGCCGATCATCCAAGTGTCCGAGCGCTGTCAGTTCGCGGCCCATGGCCAGGAAGACCCGGCGTGCCCGCCCAAAAATGCGCGTGCGCTCAAAGCGCAGATTTTCGCGGTCACGAACGCGGGCCTTGGCCCAGTTGACGAGCCTTCGAGCCACAAAGCCTCGGATTGGTTTGCCTTTGGCCACGGTTGCGAAACTGGCTGTCGACGCGTCACGTGATGCATCGCCGTCCGAGGGACGGGACGCCGCCGCCGCAACTGCCGCAACAAGCGATGATGGGTCCTCATCCAGTGTGATGCTTTCAAGCTTCAATTCCTGTGTGCAGCGCTCACCGAATTTTTCAAGATAGCTGTCAAACGCTTGGCGTAGCTCAGGGTGCGCGTCCATCGCATGCAGACCTTGCGCACGAAGCTGCTCGGCAAGGCCATCGATCTGCCGCACCATGGCACCCATGGCTGCGATCCGTTGCGCCGGTTCGGCAGAGATAATGTCACCTTGGCCGATCATCACTTGGTTGTGCAGATCAAGGCCCGCCTGCCCGAACCAGCGCTCCATCATTGTGCGCGAGGCCCCAAAGGCCATCATGCACAAAAAGTCGTTCACAATCGGGGCGTCCCAACGGTCAAGCAGAGAGGCTTCGATCCGCCGATACTCGGATGCAAGCTCTGTGAGGTTCGCGGTTTCGTGATCCAGCGAGCCTGGCCCAATGGCATCGTTCAGCCGGTTGTAAAAGTCTTTGATCGTCGTGTTCAGCCGCAGCGCCTGGCCAAGCAGACCGAACGCCGCACGCGCCATGCGGCCATACTCGCGCCAGCGTGCAAAACCCGACACCTCGCCTGGTCCTATGTTGGCGGTAACCTCCTCGGGCAAGGGCTCGGAAACACCCATCATGGTTTCCATGTGCGCGCGATTGATGGCAAAACCCGGCAGCAAGGCCAACGCGCGATACCAGTTGCCAAGATTGTAATAGACACGCCCATCCACGCGGGCGAGCATGTTGTCAAAGACCGGAGCATGGGCGGCAATCACGTGCTCGCGCACCCCAACCATCCGCACAAAGGCCCGGTAGACGCGCGCATAAGCGTATTGCGCAAACGCGTAGGTGAGAGGCGATACAAGGCCCGGGTAGCTCTCCACAATGTTGGAATTGTCGAAAACAAGAAGCTCATCATCAGCCTTCGCAGGCGCCTTCAAAGGCGTGGTGATGGGTCTGGCCTGCAAGATATGCAGCACGTCGCCAAGGTAGGCCCATTCAATGTCCTGAGGCCCATCGAATGCCTGCTCAACGCGCACCGATAGGTCGGCCACGGCAAGCGCTTGCGACGCTGAGAGGACCGGAGTCGCCTCAGGCGAGCTGAGAATGCTCGTCTGCCGTGTATCGATCAGCCACGTCTCGCCATCTTCTGCGCCGGACACCAGCTGGTCTCCCAGACCTTCGATGGCCGAGACCACCGCATGGTGGCGCAAACCGCTGACCGGGTCGGCGGAAAAGGCAACACCGGCACTGTCGGCAGCGATCATGATCTGCACAATGATCGCCGGAGCTGGGTCCACGTCATGTAAACCGCGCGCATCGCGATAATCGGACACACTGCCCGCATGTCCAGATTCCCAGACTTTGTGTGCTGCTGTCTTCACATCGTCTGCAGGCACATTGAGCAAGCTCAAGAACTGACCGGCATGAGAGTGCTCAGCGCCATCTTCTTGCGCACCGGAGGAGCGAACCGCAAAGGGTCCGGGACCTAATGTTTTTAAAGCATCGACAAGCGGTTGGGCTTCCGTTTCCATCAATCCTGCCTGATCAAACGCCGACGGCAACAGGACGAAAAACGCCGGTGGATTGAAGCCAGCGCGCGCAAGCCGATCCAAAGCACGCGCCTTGCCACCTGCGTCCGGCGGGAGAGGCACATCGCCTGGGAAAAGAATATGGTCGCTCACGACAACCATCCAACGATCAAAGGCGCGAAACCAGCCGCCGTGTAACAGACGAAAACCCACAAGCCTGAGACGGTATCAAGCCATTTCTGATGTGTGTCGTCTGGCGCCCTACGCATCGCCGCGCCAACCCAAAGGGCACCCAGCACCATGAGAAAGCCAGGCAGGGCCGTCGCAAACAGATGGCCCGTGGCAAGGCCCACTGACACAAGCAGGCCAAAGGACACTCCAAGCAGCACCATCCAAACCGAAACAGCCGATGCAATACCCCAAAGGCCCGAATAACTCTCCACGCCGTCCCGCTCATTGTCCGGTGCCCAGATTTTCCGGCCAATCTCAAGCACACAGCCATTGACGAACGATAGAACGAGGAATAGCGCCAGCGTCGGCGCCGGCCCGCCATCGGCTGCCATCCATTCTGCACCGGTCACGAACAGATCGAGCAACGGCATGATCGCCATGTGCGAGATGAGATAAAGGACAGGCCGGGCCTTCAGCCAATGCGGCACGAAGAACTCGACCGTCATCAGCCCAAGCCATAGCCAGACCAGCGCGAGCAGAAGAAGCAATGAGGGGTGATAGCCAAGGGTTACCAGAACGGCCACCGGCACCAGCCCGGCACCAATCGTCAGGATCAGCTTTAGGCTGACAAGGCCACGCGGCACGGGTCGCTCGGGCCGGTAGAGCCGATCATCCTCGGCATCTTTCAATTCGTCGCACGCGCGCAACTGGATGAAAATGATGAGCGAAACCAGAAACGCCGTCGCATAGGCGCCCCAACCGGGAAGCGCCCGACCAGCCAAAAAGGCCGATACGTTAATGCTGGCAGCGCTGAACACCGCAAGGAGAATCGCGGTTTTGCCAAGTGGAATGCGCTCCGCCTGATAGACCCAAAGCCTCTGAAATAGGTTCATCCCGTCTTGGGCAGCAGGCGCTTCCTTCATCAGCGCTTCCGCGCCAAGCGTTCATGGGCGCTGGCAAAATGACCGCTTGCCATCGCCGCAACGATAGAAATCTCACCGCACAGGCAAAGGGCGGCCGCCACCTCTGCCAAGGCGCCGCGCTTGCCGGTGCCCTGCAGGCCCATAATGCGAAGCCCAGCAGCCTGGCTGGGCAGCCCTGTTCCACCACCGACGGTTCCGACCAGAAGATTGGGCAAGGTCACCGACACCGAAAGATCGCCATCCTTGTCTTCCATACGGGTGAAGCCGACGGCCGATTCGGCAACGCAGGCCGCATCCTGGCCCGTGGCGATGAACAAGGCGGCCAGCGCGTTGGCATAGTGTGCCTGCGTACCCAACTGGCCGGAAAGCACGGAGCCCAGATTGGCCACGCGGCCATAGTCGAGCATCTCCTCCACCGTGCAATGCAAGTGTTTTTTGACCAGATCGGCAGGGATCAAAGTACTGGCCACGACCTTTGCGCCGCGCCCCGTCAGCAGCCCGAGAAAGGATCCTTTTTTGTCGCCTGAATAGTTGCCTTCCACATAGTGGCTAAGCGGTTTGACCGGCGAATGGGCGACGATGTGCTCGCACAGAGCGGCCGTGGCGATCGTCACCATGTTCTGGCCTGAGGCATCGCCGGTCAGATAGCGGCAGCGTAAGAAGCAAATGTCATTGTCCATTGCTGGCTCAAGCGAAACTAGCTTGCCGTGACCCGTCGTGGCTTCGGCGACTGCTTTCAGGGTTTCGGCCTGATCCACAATCCAGTTCACGAACAAACCATTCTCGGCCAGCGTATCGAAACGGAAGGCAGGCGTGCGCAACACGCCGTCATAGGTGAGCGCTGCCGAGATGCCTCCAGCCGCTGCGGTCAGCTCAGCGCCGCGTGCGTAGGAGGCAACCAAGGCAGCCTCGGTGGTTGCCAGCGGCACAAGATAGTCGCCCTGGGCATGCAGTCCGTTGACACGCAATGGTCCAATCAGCCCGACTGGCACTTTCGCCGTACCGATCATGTTTTCGATGTTGGCGGTGTAGGCGTCCAAGGCGTTGGCCGTATCCGCATCGAGGATCAGGTCACGATCCTGCTCGCTCGCCTGCGTATCGGCCAAAATGCGTTGCCAGAACCGCGCAACGCTGTTTGGCGTGGCCTGGCGTGCCGGGCGAAGGCGTTGCAAATCACCGGTCTTGGCCTGAAGCGTCGGTGCAACGGTTTCCGCATCGAACCGGACACGGAGCCGTTTGAGAAGGTCAGTCACATGAAAAGGAACAATCACGATCGATACCTTCGTTGATTGCACAGCTTGCGTTGATTGAAGACGGGTTAGAGCACAGGCTCTAATGGCCCAATGGAGAATGCTCAATATGACGCGATGAGCGTGTCGAGAAGTGCACCGATGCGCGCCGATCGAGGTGCCGAACAGGATGGACGGCTTGAATCGGCGCGGGCACCGGATTGCCTCCCAAAGCATGACAAGAAAGGGTTCGACCCATTAGGGTGAACCAGCGCTCACCGACGATACTGTCTGACGATTGATTAACCGCAGCTGGAGCTGAACCATGAAAATAGCGTTTTTGGGAACCGGGCTCATGGGCCTGCCCATGGCTCTGCGCCTGATTGAGGCAGGGCACGAGTTGACGGTGTGGAATCGCTCGCCCGATCGCGCCGCCCCACTTGGAGAAGCAGCCAGGATTTGCGCCACACCGTCGGAAGCCGCGGCGGACGCCGAATTGGTGATTGCCATGCTTCTGGATGGTCCAGCCGTGCGATCGGTTTTGCTCGACCAAGGCGTAATCGACGCCATGCCATCGGGTGGCCTGGTGGTTGACATGGGATCTGTGGATCCTGCGACCGATCGCGCATTGGCCGATGCGGCAGAGGTTCGTGGCCTCGATTACCTCGATGCGCCGGTCTCCGGCGGCGTGGTTGGCGCCGAGGACGGAACCTTATCGATCTTTGTCGGTGGATCCGAGGCGGCAGCGCGTCGTGCCACGCCGATTTTGGAGGTTTTGGGCCGACCCAAACACCTTGGCCCCTTAGGCGCCGGGCAGATCGCCAAACTTGCCAACCAGATCATTGTCGCCACCACCATCGGAGCTGTTGCTGAAGGCTTTCGTCTGGCGCAAGCAGGCGGTTGCGACCTGGCAACCTTGCGCGAGGCATTGATGGGCGGCTTCGCCGATAGCCGTATTCTGGAGCTGCATGGCGCGCGCATGGTGACGTCGGACTACGCCCCTGGCGGAAGATCTGCAGCGCAGTTGAAGGATCTGGACAACGCCGCCGCGCAGGCCGAGGCAACCGATATTGATCTCCCGCTGACCCAAACCACGCGTGATGCGTTCCGCGACTTGGTGGATCATCACGAGGGTGCCGAATTGGACCATTCAGCCTATTTTCATTGGCTTACCGTTCGGCAGGGCTGATCAACCGAAGGTAAGTTGAACCTTCATCGCCTGGCGGCGATCGCCAGCAATTTGGAACGCATCCAGAGCATGATCGATAGTGAATGTGTGTGTAATGAAGGGTTTGACGTCGATGAGCCCCTTACGCATCAGACTAACGGCAGTGCCAAATTCCTCATGAAAGCGGAACGAACCGACGAGCGATAGCTCTTTGGCGGTCAATGCCTGAACCGGCACCACCATGTCGCCGCCCATTCCCAATTGCACAATGACGCCGCCAGGGCGCATAGCCGCAACACCACTCGCCAAAGCCGAAGCTGCGCCAGAACATTCAATCATCAGATCAAACATGCCCTTTTGGCGTTCAAACCGGCGGAGTCCGTCGGGGTTGGTCGACACATTGATGGTCTCATCGGCACCAGCCGTCTTGGCCATCTCCAGCGGAAAAGCCTCCAGATCCGTGGCGATGACCGTTCCGGCCCCGGCCCACCGAGCTGAAAGGATGCTGAGAATCCCAATCGGCCCGCAGCCGGTCACCAAAACGGATTTGCCGGCAACGGATCCAGCCTGTCGCATCGCATGCAAACACACGGCCAGCGGTTCGGCCATGGCGGCTTCTGCGGCGTTCAGTCCCTCTGCAGGAACGCACTGCGCGGCATCGGCCACGAGCATCTGGCGGAACGCGCCTTGGACGTGCGGAAAGGGCATTGCTGAGCCGTAAAACCGCATGTTCAGGCATTGATTGAGCATACCCTGGGTACAAAACTTGCAAACATGGCAAGGGCGAGAGGGCGAAACCGCCACCAGCTGCCCAACAGAAAGGCCCGTGACACGTTCTCCCAGGTCCACAATATGGCCGGCCACTTCGTGGCCAAGGATCATCGGCTCTTTCAACCGAACACTGCCAAAACCGCCATGGTTGAAATAATGCAGATCGGAGCCACAAATGCCGCCCGCTGCCAGGCGGATACCCACCTGTTCCGGGCCCGGGCCACCGTAGTTGCGTTCCTCAAGCTTGAGATCGTTGGCGGCATGAATGACGATGGATTTCATGGCACGCTCGTCTACAGCACAGGTGTCAGAAGGGCTTGGCCCTGAAAATGGGCTGTAAGATTGTCGCGCATCAGTTTGCCCATATCCTTGCGGGTTTGAATGGTCCCGGACGCCTGGTGCGGTTGAAGCATCACGTTGGGAAGCTCCAAAAACCGTTGATCCAAATTCGGCTCGCCTTCGAACACATCCAGCGCTGCTGCCCCCAATGCGCCGGACGATAGCGCCTCGATCAAAGCGTCTTCATCGATATTGGAGGCACGCGATATGTTGATGATCACGCCATCGGGACCGACCGCCATGGTCTTTGGCACATCGTAAATGGCAGGGGCAGCAGGGTTCGAACCCGCGACCTACGGTTTTGGAGACCGTCGCTCTACCAACTGAGCTATACCCCTAAGGCCTGGAATGGCTAGCTAAAGCCAAAGCGTTGCCGGATCAAGGGGCAACCGCTTCCAACGCCTCAATGTCAGCGCCGACAATGGCTGCCTCGTTCTTCGCGATCACCTCAATCGGCCAATCCCACCAGGCAACAGCGTTGATGCGGGCGATGGTGGCATCATCAAAGCGCATTTTGACCACTTCTGCCCGGTTGCCGGCCACAATCGCATAGTCGGGCACAATGCCGCCCACGACCGCGCCAGCCCCCACGATCACGCCATTGCCAAGGCAGGCGCCAGGCAGGATCGTCGCGCCAGTGCCGATCCAAACATCATGGCCGATCACCGTGTCTTTCTTGCCGGTGGGCATGCTCGGCCGGTCATAGTCGATGCCACCTTCAAGGCCATCGAAAACGGCGAACGGATAGGTCGAAATCCCGTCCATGCGATGATTGGCGGCCGAAGTGATGAACTGCACGCCATCGGCAATCTGGCAAAAGCTGCCCAGCACCAGCTTCTCTCGGTTGCCGCCATACAAATAGGGCGCAAGCGTCATGGCCCAATCGGTAACCGGCCGGTGCGCAGAAGCATAGGTGTATCGGCCCACCTCCCATCGGGGATGATCAATCGCAGCTTGAAGGAAAACCGTTCCCAGGTGGATCGATCCGTCGGGTAGCGTGATGGGATTCAGCGTGTCGGGCGATGGAAACGGCATCAGGCGGCACCCCCGTCATGGGCCCCTGCTCGCGCCAACGCCTGTTCCAGATCGTAAATCAGATCATCGGCATCCTCGATCCCTATGGACAGCCGCAAGAGGCGCGGATGCACGGGGAAGCCCTCACCCGACACAGTTTTGCGGTGCTCGATCAGGCTCTCCACGCCGCCCAGCGAGGTGGCCGGATAAAACACCTCGGTGAAACGACAGACATCGATGGCGGTTTGCTCGCTGCCCTTGACGATGATCGACAGCATGCCGCCGAAAAGCCCATTGGTCTGACGCTTGGCAACCGCGTGCCCAGGGTCGGTTGGCAACCCGGGATAAAGCACCGCCTCCAGCGCTGGGTGACCATCAAAATGCTTGGCGATGGCCATCGCGTTGGCGCTGGCTTTTTCCACCCGCAGAAACAGCGTTCGCATACCGCGCACCAAAAGCCAGGCATCGAAGGATTGCAGCACCGTGCCCTGCAGCTTGCGGATCAGCGCGATCTCGTCCCAAAAACCGCCCTCGCCGCCGGTTTCGCGCACCGACAGCACGCCGGCGGTGACATCCGAGTGCCCGCCGAGATATTTCGTTGCCGAGTGGAACGAAATGTCGGCGCCGAAATCGAGCGCCCTGGTAATGTTCGGCGGCGTGCCGGTGCAATCGGTGATCAGCTTCGCCCCGGCTTGATGCGCGATGTCGGCGGCCGCCTGAATATCGGTCACTTCCCAGTTCGGGTTGTTCGGCGTTTCCACCCAGACCAGCTGCGTCTTTCCGGGGCGCACGGCCGCCGCCAGTTCCTCCAGATGGCCCGCCGTGTAGCTGGAAAGCGATATCCGGCCATTCCTCTCATACGCCAGCAACTGCATGCGCACGCCATGATACATGACCTCCGGCGCCACCACGTGCGCGCCGGTTGGCAGGTGCTCGATTACTGCGGTCGCCGCCGACATGCCCGACGCAAAGAGCAACGACTCCTTGGCGCCCTCCAGCTCGGCGATCACCGCTTCAGCGTGAGCCGTCGTCTGGCTGCCGTCGCGGCGATACCAATAAGGCTTGCGGATGCCGTAAGTCTCATCGCGCGCATAGGTGGCGGCTGGCTGAATGCCCGGCACGACAGCGCCGGTCTCGTCTTCGACGAAATGCAGCGCCTGCGCCACACGCGTCGCCAGGCTCGGCTTGCGGTTGCTGGGGTCCGTCATAGGGTCCTTAAAAGGTTAGAAAGCGTAGAGTTCCACGCGGTAGCCGTCCGGGTCAAAAACCTGAACCCGAGTCGGTCCATGGTCCTGCCATTCGGCTTCGACAATCCCATCGTTCGAAAAGCGTTGCCGCGCAACCAGCACCTCATCGACGCTGTCGCACTGAAAGCCGAAATGGGTGGTGCGTGGCACATCGACCACAGGTGTGCCTTCACTCAGCGCCAGCAGGCAGCCCGATGCGCTGGCAAGAATGAGCAAATGCGCGTCCTCATGCACGCGCTGATCCAAGCCGAAATGGCGCGCATAAAAGGCGGTCGAGCGTTCGCGATCCGCGACAGTCAAAGCAACATGATTCAGTCGCATAGCAGACCTCCCGTTATCGTTTTCGGCAGCATAAACGAAAACAGGCGGCCCGAAGGCCGCCTGTTAATCATCCTTGCAGCGGTGCTGCTACTCGACGATTTTTGAGACGACGCCGGCGCCGACGGTGCGGCCGCCTTCACGGATGGCGAAGCGCAGCTTCTCTTCCATGGCGATCGGCACGATCAGGTCGACATTGATCTCAACATTGTCGCCCGGCATCACCATCTCGGTACCTTCCTTCAGCGTCACGATGCCGGTCACATCGGTCGTGCGGAAGTAGAACTGCGGGCGGTAGTTGGTGAAGAACGGCGTGTGACGGCCACCTTCTTCCTTCGTCAGGATGTAGGCTTCGGCCACGAACTTGGTGTGCGGCGTCACCGAACCCGGCTTGCAGAGGATCTGGCCACGCTCAACATCTTCACGGCCAACACCGCGCAGCAGTGCGCCGATATTGTCGCCCGCCTCACCGCGATCCAGCAGCTTGCGGAACATTTCAACGCCCGTGCAGGTCGTCTTCTGGGTGTCGCGGATGCCGACGATCTCGATTTCGTCGCCAACGTTCACAACACCGCGCTCAACACGACCGGTCACAACCGTACCACGACCGGAGATCGAGAACACATCTTCGATCGGCATCAGGAACGGCTGGTCCACCGGACGCTCAGGCTGTGGAATGTACTCATCCACCTGCGCCATCAGCTCACGGATCTTGTCTTCACCGATTTCTGGGGTCTTGCCTTCCAGAGCGGCCAGAGCCGAACCGGCAATAATGGGGATATCATCGCCCGGGAAGTCGTAGGACGACAGCAGCTCACGGATTTCCATTTCCACAAGCTCAAGCAGCTCTTCATCGTCGACCTGGTCAACCTTGTTCATGAACACAACCAGCGCCGGCACACCGACCTGGCGAGCAAGCAGAATGTGCTCGCGGGTCTGTGGCATCGGGCCATCGGCAGCCGAGCACACAAGGATCGCGCCATCCATCTGCGCCGCGCCGGTGATCATGTTCTTCACATAGTCAGCATGGCCTGGGCAATCGACATGTGCGTAGTGACGGTTGTCCGTCTCATACTCAACGTGCGCCGTTGAAATGGTGATGCCGCGCGCACGCTCTTCAGGTGCACCATCGATCTCATCATAGGCTTTGAAATCGCCAAAATACTTCGTGATCGCCGCCGTCAACGTCGTCTTGCCATGGTCAACATGACCAATCGTGCCAACATTCACATGCGGCTTGTTACGCTCAAACTTCTCTTTCGCCATGGCGATTTTCCTTCGGCTGGGCGGTTGTCGGGAGGGCGTAAACGGGAGCCGCTACGCTTGAGCCGCGCACATAAGGCTTTAGGCCCCCACAAGCAAGAGGTTTCCGACGGTTGACGGCTGGCAGACCGGTGAGAAAAGACGTGGGGAAGCTATGACGTGGGCGTTGCTGTGCTAGCCGGCGCCGTTGGGGTCGGCGGCGTCTCCGTGCGCGTGGTGGCGGCGGCCGGATCAACCACATCGCCAAACGTGACGATCACCGGATTGGGGTGATGATCATTCATGGCGCCAGTGGACGCGTCAACGACTGCACCAACTACGCCGCCCAGGATCAAATTGCCGGCCATGCCGGCGGCCCCGGCACCGGCAACTTGCGTGGTCACAGGCACAACACGCGGCTCAAACCCTTCCAGGTTGAAGGTTGCGATGAAGCTCTGGTTGCGTGGCACTTCCAGCATGCATGGCGTCACGCAGGTCTGTTGCAGCGAGGTGAGAACCGTTGCGCCCGACGGCGTGCTTTCAAAACTCACATCATTGGTGGTTCCGCGCGTCACCGTCGCACAGCCCGATAGCGCCACAGCCGCTGCGCCGCAAACAATCAGCTTTTTCATTGCCCCAACCCCGATTACGCAACCAATACTTGCCCGCCAGCCCGACGAGCAGACGAGAACCCTAGCGGCAAATGGAGGAGAGTCCAACTGACCCTCAGGCCAAGGACCAGGGACCAGATACTAGGGGAGATCGTCAGGGACTGGAGCGGGTAGCGGGAATCGAACCCGCATATTCAGCTTGGAAGGCTGCTGCTCTACCATTGAGCTATACCCGCGAATGCTCGGCAAGTTTGACCGTCATGGTCGACGGCGTCAATGCAAGTCTTTCCGCACTTGGCGCCCATGCGGTTGGGCTGAAAGCCCAGAGCAACGAAGATGTCGCTCTCAGCATTTGCGTTGCAAACGCCTGCCGCTCGTTCCGCCAATCGCACGAGATATTGGCTTTGGTGGAGGAGGCTGGATTCGAACCAGCGTACGCTAAGCGAACGGATTTACAGTCCGTCTCCTTTAACCACTCGGACACTCCTCCACGAAGCCCCTGGGCATGCGCCTCTTGCGAAGCCCGCGCGTTATCAACATTCGAACCTAAGCTGTCAATCCGTTGGCGCCACTGCTAACAGCCTCCTCGCCAAACTTTTCTCCAAGCGCGTTATCAAGGCAGGCCAAACCAACATGACCGACGACACCGGCCCCACCAAAGAGTCCGCCAAACCCCGCTCCAGCTTTCAGCGGTTGAAGGCCTCCAAGGCGGCCAAGAAGAGCGGAGAAACCAAGGCACAGCGCCAGAAACGCTTCGCCCCCAAGCCGAAGGCCGACATGCCGGAACGCGACGTGCCCTACCATGTGCACGGCCTGCATGCGGTGCGCGCAGCCCTTGGCAATCCACGGCGCAAAATCTTCAAGCTGATGGCAACGCCCAATGCGCTGCAGCGACTTGAGGTCGAGCCACACCCGTCCATCGAGGTGGAAACCGTTCATCCCAAGGCGCTCGATGAGCTGCTGGGCGACGACACGGTGCATCAGGGGATTGCCGCGCTGATCAAGCCGCTTCCGGAGCAACCTCTGGAAGCCCCCTACCCCAGTTTCTCCATTGTGCTCGATCAGGTCACCGATCCGCACAATGTTGGCGCGATCCTGCGCTCCGCTGCTGCGTTCGATGCCGACGCTCTGATCACCACCACGCGCCATGCGGCCCGCGAGACGGCCACGCTCGCCAAGGCCGCCTCCGGCGCGTTCGAACTGGCACCAATCCTCACCGTGCGCAACCTTGCCGACAGCCTGGACGAGCTGAAAGCGGCAGGAACGCTGGTCATTGGCTTGGACGGCGATGCCGCAACCGAGTTGCCCGCCGCCCTCAAAGCCTTTCGCAAGGCGCCCGACCAGCCCATTGCGCTGGTCTTGGGGTCCGAAGGCAAAGGCCTGCGGCAAAAAACCATGGCGACCTGCTCGGTGGTGGCCAAACTGCCACTCACCGGCGAGGCGCTCGCCAGCCTCAACGTGTCAAACGCTGCGGTGCTCGCCATGTACATCGCGCGCAGCGCCTAGGCACGCCGTATCCAGCACCGCAAACAAGGTCTTGCGCCATAAGGCAACGCGCAGTATGGCGGAGCCGTTAGCCGGTATAGCTCAGTTGGTAGAGCACCTGATTTGTAATCAGGGGGTCGCGGGTTCGAACCCTGCTGCCGGCACCATTTTCATTGCTCGCCGCATACCGACTCTGTCGTCATCCCTGTGCGTGTCACGGGAATCCATTCCGTCAGACCAAACAGCGAGCGCCGAGTATGCTGAAAGCACATGGGAATGGATCCCCGCCATGGGAGCGAGACCCGCGGCTCGCGGACCGGCGAGGATGACGTTGCGACAGGGGCTAACCTACTCCGCCGCATCCACCTTGGGCGGCTGGGTTTCGGTCAAGAACCCACCCGACTGACGGCGCCAAAGCTGGCTGTAGAGGCCGCCGGCTTCAAGCAGGCTGGCATGGGTGCCATCCTCGATGATCTGGCCCTTGTCCATCACGATGAGACGATCCAGCTCGGCAATCGTCGACAGACGGTGGGCAATGGCAATCACGGTCTTGCCGGCCATCAGCTCGTAAAGACTGTCCTGGATCGCCGCCTCCACCTCGGTGTCGAGCGCAGACGTCGCCTCATCGAGAAGCAGGATCGGTGCGTTTTTCAACAGCACCCGCGCAATCGCGATGCGCTGCCGCTGGCCACCGGAGAGTTTGACACCCCGTTCGCCGACCTGCGCATCCAGCCCTTTGTGCCCGGCCATATCCTCCAGATCGTAGACAAAGCTGTCCGCCCGCGCCATTTCCACCGCGCGGCGAACATCAGCTTCTGAGGCGTCAGGTCGGCCATAGGCGATGTTCTCGCGCACTGAACGATGCAGCAAGGCCGTGTCCTGCGTCACCACACCGATATGGCGACGTAAGGTTTCCTGCTGAACCTCGGCGATGTTCTGACCGTCGATCAGCACCCTGCCCGTCTCCACATCGTGCAAACGCAAGAGCAGATTGACCAGCGTTGTCTTGCCAGCGCCGGAGCGTCCGATAAGGCCCACCTTTTCGCCCGGCGCGATGGTGAGGTTGAGGCCTTCCATCACCCCACCGTCCTTGCCGTAATGGAAGGCGACGTTCTCAAACCTGAT
The DNA here is from genome assembly GCA_046290415.1 of Hyphomicrobiales bacterium. Taxonomy (GTDB): domain Bacteria; phylum Pseudomonadota; class Alphaproteobacteria; order Rhizobiales; family MH13; genus MH13. The sequence continues at coordinate 10,749 of JBKAGN010000013.1, read as the reverse complement.
CTCACCGCGATCCACGTGCATGACCGGCGCATCGGGCTCGTCCTGAACCAGGCGCGGCGTGGAGAGCATGGCCATGCCATCGTAAACGGTGCCGATGTTTTCAAACAGCGCCGCCATCTCCCACATGATCCATTGGGAGATGCCATTGAGGCGCAGCGCCAAACCCATCGCGACGGCAATCGCACCGACCGAGATCGCACCGGTCAGCCAAAACCAAATCGACATCGCGCCCAGCGCGAACAGGAGCAGCATGTTGAGCGAATAAAGCAGGATGTTGAACCAGCTGGAGAGCCGCATCTGCGCGTGCACCGCTTGCAAAAATGGGTCCATCGCCTCGCGGGCATACTCCTCCTCAGACCCGGAATGGGCAAAGAGTTTGACCGTGGTGATGTTCGTGTAGCTGTCGACAATCCGTCCGGTCATATCCGAGCGCTTATCGGCCTGGATCTGCGCCACATCGCGCAAACGCGGCACAAAATAGACCATGATCGCAAGGTAAAGCACCAGCCAGACCAGCATCGGAATGAGCAGGCGAATGTCGGCCGAGGCCGCCACAAAAAGCGTGCCGATGAAGAAGGCAACGACATAGACCAGGACGTCAAACAGCTTTAGCACGCTCTCGCGCACGGCAAGTGCCGTTTGCATCACCTTGGTGGCAACGCGCCCGGCAAAATCATTGGCGTAGAACGCGTGGCTTTGCCCGAGCAGATAACGGTGCGCCCACCAGCGGATACGCATGGGGTAGTTGCCAAGCAGCGTTTGGTGAACGATCAGCGTTTGCCAAATGACCGCCGCTGGCAGGACGAGGAGCATCAAAAACGCCATCCAAAGCAGCGTGCTGCCCTCATCGGCCAGAAAGCTCTCCCGCTCGCTGGTCACCAGCCAGTCCACCACCTGACCCAGGAAGGAATAGACGTAGACTTCGCCAATACCGATGAAGAACGACAGCGCCGATGCCGTCAGCACGGCCGGCCAGGCACCACGGGTGTAGTGCGCACAAAACGCCAGCAGCGTGGCCGGTGGTGTGACCGGCGGCTCGGCGGGAAACGGATCAAGGCGTCGCTCAAACCAGGCGAACATGAGGGGACCTCAAGGCCAGCGCCCGCTCAGGTCGGGGCCGTCTTTATGGGTTTCGAATCGGGAAAGGCGGACACTGCAACCGTCCGCGAAGCCCAACTATACAGCGGCCAACTGTGACACCGCGAGGGCAGTGCTGCCGATTTTGGTCAAAACGGCAATCATTCTTGCCATACCGTGCCATTTAAGCGACACACCTCGGCGCCCTGTTTTATGGCCTTCCCTCACCCGCGCATTTGAGCCGCCCATGTCGCAGACTTCCTTTTCCCGCATCGGCTTCATGGCAAGTTCGGTGGACGAGGCGCAGCAGGCCAAGACCCGCCTGCAGGCGCGCTACGGCACCCACGATCCTGCCAATTGCGATGTGATCGTGGCGCTGGGCGGCGACGGGCTGATGCTGTCGGCGCTGCACGAGTTCATGAACACCGGCATCCCGATCTACGGCATGAACCGCGGGTCGGTCGGTTTCTTGATGAACGAATATGCCGAAGAAGGACTGACCGAGCGTCTCGCCGCGGCTTATCCGACCATCATCCATCCGCTGGCGATGAAGGCCTGGGACAAGGATGGCGCGCTGCACGAAGCCCGCGCGCTCAACGAGGTCTCGCTGCTGCGGCAAACCTATCAGGCGGCAAAGCTCAAAATCTCGGTCGATGATCGGGTGCGCCTAGAAGAGCTGATCTGCGATGGCGCCTTGGTTGCAACACCGGCCGGGTCGACTGCTTACAATCTGTCGGCCCACGGTCCGATCCTGCCGATTACGGCGAGCATGCTCGCGCTGACACCGATCAGCCCGTTTCGGCCACGACGCTGGCGCGGCGCGATCCTGCCCTCCATCGCCAAGGTTCGGTTCGATGTTCTGGAAGCCGACAAGCGGCCCGTCGCGGTGGCTGCCGATGCGCAGGAAACCCGCTCGGTGGTGCGCGTCGATGTCGTCGAGTGCCGCACCGACTCCGCCAACATGCTCTTCGATCCGCACCATTCGCTCGAGGAACGCATCTTGAACGAGCAGTTTTCCGGGTTTTAGACCGAACCGAGCGTAAGATCGTCCTCCAACGTGGTGTCCTCCACGGTGGTGTCTTGGGCCGTTGCGTCGAGCATGCCGCTGCTGGACGTGTCGTCCTGCTCGCCGATCGGTGACCTTGAAGCCGGCGCAAGTGCGCGCGGATTCAAGACGCAGCTTTCCAGGTGCAAGCGGAGCCTTTTGGCCGAGATCGGTTTGGTGAGAAAACCGTTCACGCCTCCATCGCGCGCCAGGATGACGCGGCTGAGCTCCGCGTGCGCCGACAGCATTAAGATCGGGATGTGCGGGTTCTTGCTCTGCGGGTCGCGCACAGCTTGGGTCAGTTCCAGTCCGTCAAAGACTGGCATCACCCAGTCGGTGATGATGATATCGATCTCGTTTTGCTCGAACGCCTCAAGCGCAGCAGCGCCATCTTCCGCTTCGATCACGCTGCGGATGCCAATCCCGTTGAGCAGCGAGCGCACCAGACGGCGCATAAACGCAGAATCATCGGCAAGCAGTATCCTCAGTCTCGATAGGTCCAGATGCAAAACCACCATCCTACAATCTAAAATTGTAGGTTCACTTAAGCTCACGACCGTTAGTTGAGACTTAATGCCCCCCGTAAAATGCCTCTGATGAGCGCAGAATAGGGTTCCGAGCAGAACGCGCGAGCGATGCGGTCATCCGAGTTAAGCGTCTGCTAACACGATTGGAGCATCCTACAGGACGTTCCATCGTGTGAAGTGCTCCGGCCTTGCCCCAAGATCTGTCCCAAATCAGCGTCTTGCTGGTTGATGACTCGCTCTATATGCGGCGTCTGGTGCGCTCGCTGCTCAATGGGCTGGGCGTGCGCCATGTGCTAGAGGCCGAAGACGGCGCCTCAGCGCTGGAGGTCTTCCAACAACAGGCGGTCGATATCATCATCACCGACTGGGTGATGCCAGTCTTTGACGGGCTGGAGCTGACCGCAGCGGTGCGCAATCCGCAGACCAGCGACAATCCCTATACCCCGATCATCATGCTGTCGGCCTACACCGAGCGCAGCCGCGTCATCCATGCGCGCGACGCTGGGGTGACGGAGTTTTTGTGCAAGCCGATTTCAGCCAAGCAGCTCTATCTGCGGCTGGAAAACTGCATCCTGAACCCGCGTCCTTTCATCCGCACCCGTAACTTCTTCGGTCCCGACCGCCGGCGCTTCGTGCACCCGCATTATGCCGGGGAAAAAAAGCGCAAAAACGATACCGACGATGAGGATGAGTTCATCCAATTGGATGGCGCTGCCGATGGCGCGGTGTAACGCCAACCACCGGGCCTAACGCTATGGCAACTCTTTTGCCTTAAAGTCGCGCGCGTCAGTGCAGAAGGACGAGATTTGCGAGGAATATGATGGACGAGACGACCAAACAGGGCGGCTATCAGACGATCACTCCGCCGAACACCTTGCAGAAAAAAGTCCGCAAGCTGACCGGTCGCGATGCCCAGTTCGATCCGATCAAGAAAGCCGAGCAGGCCGTCGAACGCCTGTCGGTGAACTTTGCCGACTGGATGGACGAGGAAGTTCAGCGCTTGATGACAGTCTGGCAGCAGAACAAGGACACCGGCTTCACCAAAGAGGCGCGCGGCGACCTTTACCGCACCGCCCATGACATGCGCGGCCAGGCGTCCACCCTGGGCTTTCCCTCGGTCGGCAAGATCGCCGGCGTCTTTTGCGACATCATGGATGCCATGGGCGAGCGCGACGTGCCCGATGCGTTCATGGAAAAATACATAAAAGCCATCCGCGCCATCGCCCGCGAAACCAAGGCCGGCGAGGACAACTCGATCGCAACCACGCTCGCCGATGAACTGTCCAAGGCGGGAGCGGAGATGATCGCCAAGGTCGAAGACGAAGACAGCAAGGCCGCCTAACCTTCGAGCAGAGTGCTATGCGGCAATGGCGTCCGTGATCGCCACGTCAACCTGAACCTCCGGCGAGGCTTCGGCAAACATCTCTTCCAGATCACTCACCTCAGGCACCCGGCTTGCAACGGTGTACGCGCGCGCGTCGGCCTGCATGATGTCGGCGGCGATGCTGTGGCAAAGCGCGACCGTTGCGTCGATCGGGCCATTGGCAGCGACGCCATCAATGACCTGTTCCACGCTGCGCTGGTCGACGACCTCGATCAGCGTTTCAGCAAAAAAGGATGGCGTCCAATCCACCTCAGCGCGGGCCAACTCACGGGCCATCACCAGGGCCATCGAGAGCACGTTGCGCACCTCATCATTCAAGCCGGTCTTTTTGAGCAGCGTCGCGGCCACCACCGGGCGCGGATGCACAAAGGCGCTGCGCACCCGTTCCATCGACACATCGCAAAGCCGGGCAACCATCGCCTCCAGCGTTGGAATATGGCCTGACAGCGCCACCCGCAGCACGAAGGCCGGCGTGATGATTCCGCGCGCATGCAGCGCACCGGCAGCCTGCCAACAGGCCTTGCCGTCAAGGCGCATGAGAACAGCAAGCAGCGCACGCTCGCGGGCCGCGCCCGTCAGGCGTTCCAGCCGCTTGTCTGGCACCAAGGCGCGCACGAACGCATTGGACTGATAGGCTTCGGCGCAGCGCGCCACCAGCAGACATTGATGTTCCGGCGATAGCCGTCGGTTGGCCTGCAACGCATCGAGCGCTTCCAGGTCGCCGCTGAAACGGTCAATGAACCGGGCAAGCTCCTCACCCGACAACTGAACATAGGGGTTGGCAACAAGCGCCTTGCACGCCGCCACGCCCGCCTTTTGGACAATCCAGCTGATGGTCGCCTGATCAAGGCTCATGCGCTGGGCAATGGCTTCTTCCAGGCGTGGCTCACCGCGCTGCAGCGCATCGATAAGATGCGTCGTCAGAAGCACCGGCGAGCGCGCGAACAAGGCCGCGCTGACCGACGGCACGTCATCGATCAGACGCAGGACAAGAGCACGCGGGGCATCGCGCCGGTCGGCAAAGACGCTCGCCAACCGCTCGCGAACCTCAACGCACGGATCATCAAGCAGTGCGAAAAGCCCGGTCAGCACCTGCCGGCGATCAGGCTCATCAAGCGGGGAATGCAGATAGGATCGGGCCAGAGCATCGGCCGCCTCGATCCTGCGTTCACGCGGGGCGCGCTGCGACCAGTCCAAAAACGCATCGATAATCATACTGGCGGCACCAACTCCGAGCCCGCACGGATCGCTGCCGGGTTGCGGTAGGTCTGGGTCAGCTGGCTGGATTGAACGAACCCAACCAGATCAAGCGGCTGGCCAACCTCTTCAGGGCGCGACACCGGATTGGGCACCGCAGGTGCGCGCTGATCAGCCAATCCCGGCGAAGGCGAATCGTGCGTCGCCACCAAATCCTCGGCGATCTCCGGCGCCAGCACGCCATCCGGGCGATAAAGAGCAGCAAAAAACGGCACCGAGCCGCGACCGGCCGGCGAGAATAGACCCATCTGAGCGAACTGATCTGGTGGCGCGGCCTCTGGCAAAGCATCGAAGCCGGCAGGTTCAAGCACCAAGGGTTGGCTTGGATCGCGCGGCACCGGCGCGGCGACGGTCTCAGGTCGCGCTAAAAGACGCGTATCGGTAGAAACGGTATCGGTTGGGAAGCCGTCCACCAGGCGGTCGTAGAGCTGGCGCACGGAAACTGGCTCGCCGGAACGATCATAAAACAGACCGCGATTGGCCGCGGCCTGGGTTGGAAAAACGTCGGCTGCCACACGGTTGGGCTGCTGTTCGGCAAGCGAGATCAGGCGCGAGGCACCCGACGGACCGAACACATGGGCGACGTAGCCCTCGCCGACGGTCACCGGCCGGCCCAGCGCATTTTGCAGATCGCCAGCATTCTCCTGCAGATAAAGCCCACTCATCACCGCCGACAGCTGCGGATCGTGGCGCATCGCCAGAACCGCCTCGCGGGCCTGCGGATTGTCGACCAGGAAACGCCCATCGGACCGGCGCTCAATCGCCGCAGCCTCTTCAGCCAAACCCAGATTGGCGCCATGCTCATGGACCATGCCGAGCCAGGTCTGCTCGATGAACTGGAACGGCCCACGCGCCGAGGAGGTGCTTGCTGCCGCGTTCACATCAAGGCTGCTCTCACGCATCGCCGTGGTCATGAAGAAATCGAACGGCAGCCCGGTCGCCGCCGAGGCATTGGCGAAGGCCTGCTCGATGCGCTGCGGCGCCGGCGTGGCGCGTGCGGGATCGCTCGGGCGCGCTAACACCGTATCGGGCACTAAAAATAGGGACAGAAAAGACTGCACCGCACCACTCCGCTGATTACCGATGAGTGTGGGGGCGTTATGGTAAATGCCCCCTTAACGCGCGGGCGAGACGCAGTGATTTCAGCGCTTTAGGGCTGTTTCGGTCGCTTCTTTTCGACGATGTGGTCAGCAACGGCGTAGTCAAGATAACCGCAACGGGCCATCAGCGCGGCCTTGGTCGAATCGAAACGCCCCGCTTCGGTGAGGTAGTCCTCATGAATATGGACACCGACCACTTCGCCAAAAACCATCCAATAGCTGCTGGCCTTGCCATCGCGGTCAATCGGCTGCTGCACCTGCGTCACCACGCATTCCAGCGCCGAGGGTGCATCGACCAGCCGTGGCGCGTTCACCTTTTCCGCATCAACGCTCTGAAGCCCGGTTGCGGCAATCTCGCTGACTCCGCGTGGATACGTTGCCGAGCTTTGATTCATGGTATCGAACATCGCCTCAGACACGCTGTGCGCGACGAAACAGCCGCTATCGCGCGCAAAGGTCAGTGAGTCTTTTTCGCCCCCCGATGAGAACATCACGATCAAGGGTTCATCGCTGACGGCATTGAAAAAACTGTAGGGCGCAAGGTTCTCCGCGCCACATGTGTCGCGTGTCGCGATCCAGCCGATGGGGCGCGGCGCAACCAATGCCTTGAACGGGTTATGGCGGAACGGATGGCCGTCCTGCGGCGTGTAAAACATCGTGTCAGGCCTTCAGCGATAGAACCGTCAGATGGTCTTCAACAGCCGGTCTTGGCCGCTCGGTCGGCGGCGCGCTCGCCGTGCCGATGTGAATGAACCCGACGATCTTTTCCTCCGGTTTGACGCCCAGAAGCGCTTTGGCATCGCCATTGTAGGTCGCCCAACCGGTCAACCATTGGGCGCTGTAGCCCATCGCATGGGCGCCATGGATGAGGTTCATGGCGCTCGCTCCGGCAGAAAGCTCCTGTTCCCAGATCGGGATTTTGACGTGCTCGGCAGCCGTGCTCACAACCACCAGGCAAAGCGGCGCCTGGACGAAGATGCTGTCGACCTTGTCGCGGCTTTCCACCGGCAAATCTGGCTCATCGACCTCCCGCAAGGCGCGCAATTTTGGCGCCAAAGTCCGTCGCGTCGATTGATCGAGCGCGATGTAACGCCAAGGCGCCAGTTTGCCATGATCGGGCACACGCATCGCAATGGTGATCAGTGTGTGCAACTCATCCGCAGACGGCCCCGGAGCCTCAAGAAAAGCGGCGGTGACCGTTCGCCGTGTCTGCAGTTGCTCGCGTGCTGTGGGTTCACCCATCAAATTTTCTCCTTGGGCCAGCGATTTTCCTCTTCATCGGGCCCGAATATGCCAGCTTGCCGGTCGGTAGCCTTGAAGACAGGCAGCCTCTTTGGCAAAGGTTCTGCCCAAGCAGCGCCGACCACGCGGTGGTGAGTCGCGCCGCCACTGGGCGCCAGCCCCTGCACTACCCGCAACACCTTGAATTCGCCATACCCAGACGGTCGAACGGATTGATGCCTCACAAAACCCTCACCCACCAGACCACACCAATGTGGCGCCTCGCGACTGGCGTGCTGGCCTTTATGGCGGTGACGGGCGCAGCTTTTCTGGTTCCCACCGGTGGAGCATCGGCACAGGACGCGGCGATCCGTGAGACGCCGCCCAACCCGGTCGCGCGACCGGCAGAGATCATCTCAACGCCCTTGCAGTCTGGCCAGTCGCCTGCCCCAGACCCGTTCAACCCGGAACCAGGAACGCCGCAAGCGCTTGATCCCAATGCCGTTTCTCCGCTCGCCGAGCCGAGTTTTGAGGTCGTCATCCCCGATCTCGAAGCCGCCGGTGTGCCGGTGCAATTCACGGCGATCCTCAACGAGAGTGGCCCCCCGCTGCAGCGCGATCTGATCTGGACGATCTACGCGCTGGGTGACGATGAAGTCGATGACGAGGACCTGGTTCTGAACTCGCAGGGCGGCACCCTCAACGCCGATGTCCCGCCCGGAAGCTATGTCGTGCACGTGTCCTACGGCCTGGCGACCTTGTCGCGGCCTTTGACCGTTGGCCCGCAGGGTTTGACGGAGGTCTTCAACCTCAACGCCGGCGGCATGGCATTGCGCGCTGCGATCTCCAGCAACAATTTTCTGCCTGATGAAGCGGTATCGTTTCAGATCTTTCCTGAAACGGTCGAAGATTTTGAAACCGCGCGCCCGCTGGCCCGCGATGTTGACGAGCAGGCCATCTTGGTTGTTCCCGCCGGGCGTTACACGGTCGTGAGCCGTTATGGCGATGTGAACGCCATCGTCCGCGCCCAGATCGACGTCGAACCGGGGCAATTGACCGAAGCGGTGATGTTCCACAACGCAGCCCAGATCACGCTGAAGCTGGTCAACGAGCCCAATGGCGAGGCGCTGCCCAACACCGCTTGGAGCGTCTTGAACCCCGGCGGCGACATTGTCCGCGAGTTTGTCGGCGCCTTCCCGACCATGGTGCTCTCCGAAGGCGACTACACCATCATCGCCCGTCATGACGGTCAGGTTTTCAGCCGCGAGTTCGCCGTCGTCTCCGGCGTCAACCGCGAAGAAGAGCTGGTCGCCCAATAACTTCGGCTTTTGTCGCGACCAACCTTGTGTTTGTCGCGACCAAATGGCCGGTGTTCCAGACGACTGACACGACAACGGCACGACGAAAGGGCTTTCGTCGCGATCACATTTTGTCCCTCAACGCCAATCGAGTGAAACTGCATGACCGAAACACAGGACGACCGACGCGCCCGCGGCACGCGTATTTTGGACGAGCTGCATCCCGATGCTTATGGCGCCGTCAAGGACGCGATGGCCGATATCGCGCCGGAATTTGCCAATTTTATCAGTGACTTCGCCTTTGGCGATGTCTATGGCCGCGAGGAGTTGGCGCTACGCGACCGACAGATCACCACCATTGCTGCCCTGGCCGCGATAGGCAATGCCGCGCCACAGCTGAAGGTGCATATCCAGGCGGGCCTGCGCGTTGGGCTTTCTCGCCAGCAAGTGGTTGAAATCTTAATGCAAATTGCCGTTTACGCCGGTTTCCCAGCGGCGCTCAATGCGTTGGCCGTCGCCAAGGAAGCGTTTGCCGAGCTGGATGCAAAATCGCCCGGCGCGTGACCACCGGGCGATTGCTCTAACCTTTTGATTTTCTGACCAAATCCGGTGGCGTTGCTTCTTGCTTCAGGCTTGCAAGCGCTTCTTCCAAGCTCATCGCCGTTTGATGCTTGACGCCCAGGCGCCGCACATTCACCGAGCGCTCCTCGGCCTCGCGATTGCCGACCACCAGGATCACCGGCACCTTCTGCAGCGAGTGCTCGCGAACTTTGTAGTTGATCTTCTCGTTGCGATCATCGAGTTCAGCGTTGAAATCATTGGCCAAAAGCGCCTCATAGACCTCCCGCGCATAGCTGTCGGCATCCTGCGTGATGGTGGCGACCACCACCTGCGTCGGCGCCAGCCAAAGCGGGAAATGCCCGGCATAGCTCTCAATCAAAATGCCAAGAAACCGTTCCAGCGATCCGCAGATCGCCCGGTGCACCATCACCGGCTGCACCTTGTCACCATCCTTGTCGACGTAAAACGCGCCGAACCGTTCGGGCAGATTGAAGTCCACCTGCGTGGTGCCGAGCTGCCAATCGCGGCCGATCGCGCCCTTCAACGTATACTCGAACTTTGGACCGTAAAACGTTCCCTCGCCTTCATTAATTCCGATCTTGATGCGTGGGTCTTCGGCCGCCATACGCTCCAAGGCGCGCTTGAGAATGTCCTCGGCGTGATCCCAGGCCGCGTCAGTCCCAACCCGTTTTTCCGGCCGGGTGGCGAGTTTCACCTCGACCTCTTCAAAGCCGAAATCCTCATAGACCGACATCATCAGATCGTTGATTTTGAGAATTTCGGATTCAAGCTGGTCCTCGGTGCAAAAAACATGCGCGTCGTCCTGCGTGAACGCCCGCACCCGCAGCAATCCATGCAGTGCACCCGACGGTTCATAGCGGTGCACCGCGCCGAACTCGGCCAAGCGCATCGGCAAATCGCGATAGCTTTTCAGCCCGTGCTTGAAGATTTGCACGTGCCCTGGGCAGTTCATGGGTTTGAGCGCAAACACACGCTGATCGGCGTTTTCATCGTTCGGCTCCACCAGCGCATCGGCGGCCTTCACGCCGAACATGTTCTCCGAATACCAACCCCAGTGACCAGAAGTCTCCCAGAGCGATTTATCGAGCACTTGCGGGGCGTTGACCTCCTTGTAGCCGTCCTTGCCGATCCGTCGGCGCATATAGCTTGTGAGGTTTTGAAACAGCGTCCAGCCCTTGGGATGCCAGAAAACGGTGCCCGGCCCCTCTTCCTGGAAATGAAACAAATCCATCTCCCGTCCAAGCTTGCGATGGTCGCG
>JBKAGN010000012.1:0-72198 GCA_046290415.1 Hyphomicrobiales bacterium | reverse complement strand
CATCGATCTTCGGATAGCGCTCTTCCAGTGCTCGCCAATCCTCTTCGTCGGCGACATCCAGATGCACATAGTCCGCCCCGATCTCCTTGGCGAAGGCGCGCCCCACCTCATCATTCACGTCGGTCACGACAACTTTGGCGTTTTCCTCGGCATAAGCCTTGGCAATGGCGGCGCCGATGCCCTTGGCCGCGCCGGTCACAATGCAGGTCTTGTCGGAAAGTCGGTTCATGAGAGTCCTTGATCAGTTAGAAAGTGATGGGCGAAGGCCTTTTGGTCCCAGCCGGCCTTCTCCGCTGCGCCCTCGTAGACGCTTTGCAGAAAGTCCAGAATGGGTGCCTGCGGATCGGTGGCTTTGGCAGCTTCCTCGCGCATCGCGTCATAGGTGAAGACGGCGAGCGCACCATTGCGATCGACCCACTGCGCAGATGTCGGCTGCAAGGCGACCGTGTTCAATCCGTCAGGTTCCGGATAGGCGTAACCGTAGAACGCGGCGTGCGGAAAACTGTCGTCACCTGGCCAAAAACCCAACGAAATCACCTCGTGGGAATAGGCCTCCCTGTCCGACTGCGTGCCGCTTTCCAGCGGCGCCGCCTTCCCGGAGAAGCGCGTCGTCACCAGATCGAACGAGTGCCAATAAAGCTGAACCGGTGTCTGCTTGCCGACGAAACGGGCGCGAAAGGCCTCGAACGCCGACGCGATGGAGCAAAGCGCTCGCCAAAATCGCGTCACCGCCTGGCCGTCATAGATCCGTTCGGCATGATCGTCGGAAAAGGGTGTCTTTGACTTGTTGTCATAGGGCTTGGCAACAATGGTCACATCGATGCCAAGCGTCGCAAGTGCGTCGAACAGGGCGTGATAGAACTGCGCCACGGTCTTGCCGGGCACGGCAAAGCCCTTTTTGCCGCCATCATTCGTGGTGACCTGCACCACATGATCGACCATGTCGTAGTCAATCTGAAAGCTGCGGCCCTTGTAGGGAATGCGCCCGGTCGTCAGCCCGCGCGTGTCGGGGTAGAGCGTCACGTGCCACCAATGGTTCAGCTTCGGATGGGCCTTCATCCGCACTTTGCCGATGATCTGCAGAAACAGGTGTAGCGTGTCGCGGGTTTCGACCCAATCGCCATAGGGCAAAGGCGGATAAAGGTCGTCGGCGCTCATCAGTCAGTCCTTCTGCGGTAGATCATCGGTGATCGCGTAATAGTCGCCCTTGTCTGCGACAAAGATATGTTTCTCCAGCGATAGGCCGGTCGGCGCGTCCAGCGAGCCGAGCGAAAAAGACGTTTTGCCTTCGCCGTCCAAGATCCAGAACAGGTAGGAGCCGCAGGCCGAGCAAAAGCCGCGCTTCGCTGTGTCGGACGAACGGTACCAGGCGAGCGTATCGCCGGAGATAGTGATGCCGTCATCGTCGACCTGCGCTGAAGCCCAGACATGACCGGACTGTCGGCGGCACTGGCCGCAGTGGCAGGCGGAGGCTTCTTCCGCTTCGCCCGTTACCGTGTAGGTCACCGATCCGCAGAGGCACCGGCCCTTCAAGGGATGATTCATCGCGTGGCGACCAGGCCGGCGGCACCGGCAAGGCCCACCGCGCAAGCCTTGTTGATCCGCGCCATGCCGAACCGCCCGAGCAGCGCACGACGCGCGCGGTCAAACACCAAAGCATAGATCATCATCACCGCCGGCAGGCAGACCGCAATGACGAGGCCAATTTCCACGAAGCCGAGCGTGGAAAGCGTGGCAAGATCAACCACTGTCGGCAGGATGGCGAGGAAGAACACCATGGTTTTGGGGTTGGAGAGCGTTAGCGCAAGTCCAGCAAAGAGCATCGATGTATTGGTGTCGGCGGTGAGCTTTGGTGCCTTGGCGTTCGGATCGGCAGGGGCCGTCCAAAGTCTGTAGGCAAGGTAGAGCAGATAGGCGACGCCGGCATATTTGATGACAAGAAACACCTCTTGCATCGTCTGCGCGATGACGGCGAGGCCGGCAGCGGCAAGCGTGAACCAGACAAGGTCGCCAATGGCACAACCGGCGATAAAACCAGCAATGCCTTGCTTGCCGCGCGCCAAAACGCGGGCGGTCAACGCCAGAACAGCCGGGCCCGGCGAGGCGACGGCTGCCAGATAAATGCCGGCAAACAGAGCTAGGGCGGTCAAAGTCATCGTCATCGGCCTTTGAGACGGGGGATCGCTCTACCCTGTCGGCTCGACCTTGCCCTCGTCAACGGCAAAATGGTTCGAACCTTCTGGCAGCGCATCGAACAGCGAGCGATCGGTGCCGGTCATGAAAGTCTGGCCGCCAAGGTCCGTGCAAAGATCATAGAGGGCAGCCCGTCGGCGCTCATCAAGGTGCGCGGCGATCTCATCAAGCAGCAAGATGGCAGCTCGACCAGTTTCTTGGCGCACCAGCCGCGCTTGGGCCAGTATCAACCCGATCAGCAGCGCCTTCTGCTCCCCGGTCGAGGCGAGCTTGGCCTCCACATCCTTCGGACCGTGGCGCACGAGAAGATCGACCCTGTGAGGGCCTTGGAGCGTACGCCCAGCGGCGCGATCGCGCGCCCGACCCTCGGCGAGCATCGTGCGATAATCGGCCTCTGTTGTGCCGCCCTCAAAACCGGCCAGGTCCAACAGGGCGTGGGGGAAGGCGGAAACCGCGTCACGGGCGTCCTCAATCGCGGTTTTCAGAAGCGCCAAGGTTGCAAGCCGCGCCGATTGAAGCGCCGCACCGGCTTCGGCCATCTGGGCTTCCACGCCCTCAAACCAGACCGGATCGTTCAGGCCTTCATCAAACATCTTGTTGCGCGCGCGCATGGCCTGCTCGAACCGGTTGGCGGTGCGGCCATGGGTTGGATGCAGCGCCATCACCATCCGGTCAAAAAAACGCCGTCGGTCGCTCGCCCCACCCAGAAAAAGCCCGTCCATGGCCGGGGTGAGCCAGAGCAGCGACAGATGCTCCATCAGGGCGTCGGCCGATTTCACCGGCACCTTGTCGATCCGCACCTCGCGGCTCGTCGCCATGGGACCGGAAAGCCCGGTGCCAACGGTGATCGGATCATCGCCGGGCTCATGGTCCATCGGAACCAATGCGGCCGAAACAGCAAAACCGCCTGTGCCGCCGCTACCGGCCATTTCACCATAGGTCGCGCGGCGAAGGCCACGCCCTGGCGAGAGCAAGCTGATGGCTTCCAGAATGTTGGTTTTGCCCGCGCCATTCGGCCCGGCGAAGGCGATCAGTTGGCCGTCAAAGCGCAGATCGGACTGGGCGTGGTTGCGAAAGCCGGTCAGCGTCAGCCGCGTCAAGCGCGGCCCGGCAATGCTCACCTAGACCCGCATGGGCATCAGAACATAGAGCGTGTCTGAGCCGTCAGCGTCCTGCACCAAGGTCGGCGCCCCGGCATCAGCGAGCATGAAGCGGGCATTGTCGGTTTCAAGCTGGCCGGCAATATCCATCAAATAGCGGGCGTTGAAGCCGATCTCCAGCGGATCGCCGGCATAATCGACCATCAGCTCTTCGGTGGCCGAGCCGGAATCCGGGTTGGTGACGGTCAGCGTCAGTTTGCCATCGCCCATGGCCAGTTTCACCGCGCGTCCGCGTTCCGAAGCGACGGTCGAAACGCGGTCAACGGCCGCTGAAAAGGCGGGGCGATCCACATCCAACGCCTTGTCATTGGCTTGCGGGATGACGCGGGCATAGTCGGGAAAGGTCCCGTCGATCAGTTTCGAGGTCAGCACCACGGAATCGATGGTCACACGGATCTTAGTGTCTGATAGCTCAACCGAGGCTTCGCCATCATGGCCTTCCAGCAGCTTCAGCAACTCGCCGACGGTTTTGCGCGGTACGATAATCCCCGGCATGCCTTCGGACCCAGATGGCGCCTGCGTTTCGGTCTTGGCCAGCCGGTGCCCGTCGGTCGCCACGGCGCGCAGCTTCATTGCACCATCCACATCCATCGTGTGGAGGAAAATGCCATTGAGATAGTAGCGGGTCTCTTCGGTGGAGATCGCAAATTGGGTGCGTTCGATCAGCCGGCGAAGATCGCCTGAGGCGATCTGGAACACATGGGTGAACTGACCGGCTGTGAGATCGGGAAAATCGGATTTCGGCAGCGCCTGCAGCTCAAAGCGGGCCCGCCCCGCCTGGACGAGCAGCGTGGTTTCCCCGCGCATATCCACCTCGACCTCGGCGCCATCGGGCAGTTTGCGCACGATATCGTAGAGCATATGCGCCGGCACCGTCGTCGCACCGGCTTGGCTCACCATGGCCGGCAGGCTTTCCGACGCTTCCAGATCCAGGTCGGTGGCTTTCAGACGCAGCGCGCCGTCGGCGGCATCAAGCAGGACATTGGCAAGGATGGGGATCGTGTTGCGGCGTTCCACCACCCGGTGGACGCGCGCCAAGGCGCGCAGAAAAGGCGTGCGATCAAGTGAAAATTTCATAGCCCGGACCCATCATACCAACAAAAGCAAACAAAGCGCGTCCGGTGTGGGCATCAAATGCTCGGTCTACCAGACACCAAAGCCCTCGCGTGCCCGAGAGGATACAATCCGTATCCGTCCCAAATCATGCGAAGGGCCTTGGCATCTATATGGGAGGGCTTGATGGCACTTTGCAAGCCGAACCGGGCGTGCAGCGCCCGGGCCGGTGCAGTCTTGCACAGATGCTGGTAGGTCTTAGGGCGATCCAAGCGCACACAGTGCGCACGAACAGCCGGACCTTAGGAGTGGTGGCTGACCCTGGCGCCTAGCTCTGCGACAGGATCGCGCTCTTCAGAGCCTCGACGACCTTTTGCAGGCTGGCATCGGTTTGCAGCTCTTTTTCGATCTTGCGCACCGCGTGCAGCACGGTTGTGTGGTCTCGCCCGCCAAACCGGCGCCCGATGTCGGGCAGCGAGCGCACGGTCATCACCTTGGCAAGATACATCGCGATCTGACGCGGCCCGACGATCTGCTTGGTGCGGCGGTGGGAGAGGAGGTCGGTCTTGGTTAGACCAAACTGAAGCGCGGTGGCGCGCTGAATGTCTTCGATCTTCACCCGCGGCGTTTCGGCGTTGGAGAGAAGAAACCCGATGCAGGAGGCAACGCTCTGTTCGGTCACCGGCGCATTGTTGAGCCCGATTTCAGCGATGATCCGGTTGAACGCGCCTTCCAAATCGCGGCCATTGGTTGTGATGAGGTCGGCGACCTTGTCGAGCACCGCATCGGTAACGTCGGCCTGACCGCCCTCAGCCTGATAGGCGGTACGGCGACGCTCCAGGAGCGCCCGGCGAACGGTGCGGTCCATGGACGCGATCTCCACCACCAGCCCGGAGGAAAGACGAGACTGCATGCGCACATCAATGCTGTCGAGCGCCGCTGGTGCACGGTCGGCAGCCACAACAAGGGTCTTGCCGGCATCGATCAACGTGTTGATAACGTGGCAGAATTCACCCTGCATCACCGGCCCGGACAGGAATTGGATGTCGTCAACAGCCAGAACATCGATGGCTGCCAAGGCTTCTTTGTAATCGACGGCGGTGCGCGACTTCAGCGAGATCACAAAATCGCGCATGAACTGCTCGGCGGTCAGATAAAGCGTGCGCTTGCCGGCTTGATGCAGTTCGGCGGCTGCCGCCTGGCAGAGGTGGGTTTTGCCAAGGCCAACTCCGCCACGCACGAACAGAACCTTGCAGCCAAGCACCGAGCCTTCACGGGCAAGCTCGCGCGCGGCACGAAAGGCAAACTGGTTGCTCTCACCAACCGCAAACGAGTTGAAGGTGTAACGTGGGTCAAGCGGGGTGCCGATCGAGCCATCGTTGCCGGCCTCATCGCCGCTTCCAGCGTCACCCACCGAGCGGGTTGAGGAGGAGAGCGACGGGCGCAGGTTTGCCTTGCCGACCGATCGCCCATGTTGTTGGCCGCTTTTGCTGGCCGGTGCGTTGGAAGCAGATGCGCTGAGACCATCGCCAGAATGGTTGGTATTGGCCGGGTTGCCGCGCGCCGTTTGAGTCTCTGCCGTCGAGCCAAACCTTGCGATCCGCCTGGCACCATTGGTGCGCACATGAATGGTGTAGCGCTCGATCGCTTCGTCTTCGATGGTCCAAAGCTCCAGAAGGCGCGGGCCGAAATTGTGCTCGATCCAATGCTTCAGGAAGCGGGTTGCGACCGACAGTTCCACATGGCCGTCCGTGCAGGTTTCAAACATGGCGCTGGAAAACCAGGAGGAATAAACGTCCTCGCCCAACTCGGCCCGAAGGCGTGCCTGAACACGTTGCCAACTCCGCTTGCCACGTTCTGCCCGGTCAGACTCGTTTAAGGGGTCAGGCGAAGTGGCCATAGGGTTGGGTTCCTTTTTCTCTTGTGGTCGGGGGGATGCGGCGGGCAGGGCAGGATCACAGTATGGACCACTGCCAGCCATTCCCGCAGCGGACTGGGTACCTTTTGTGGCAGCAGACTGTGCGTGTGGCTTGGAGAGGCGCGCGTCAGGGGAGGAAGCAAGGCGTGAAGATGACAAGGTCATTGAAAAGTTGGGTCCAGCACAAAAGGGGTCATGAACAGGTCGCAGCGAACGGCTGGGGGCCGCGCGCGCAACACTCGAAAACAGAAGAGAAGTTCGTGCGGAAAAAGGCTGCCGCAAAAGCCTTGGGAAGGCGGTTAGAGCGCCAACCTTGCGCGCTGGTGACAGGGCCCTGCCACCGCGCAGTAACTTGGAGGAATACCTGGCACCGGATTCATAGAAAGCGCTGCGCTGCCCAGAGACGTGATGTCACAATAGCTGCCTTGGCCGACAAGAGCATAAATCTGGTCAGCGTTCCCGCTCTTTGACCAAATCCGTCGCCTATCCATGTCCAGCCCGAACATGTCCAAAGCAAAGCACGCCATCTTTAAGTCCCTCCATCAGCCGCCGTGGCCATTATTTTCACGGCTTGCCTCGCACTGCCATCGATGGAACGCCTGAAAGCATACTGGCCAAAAAGCCGCGTACCCTAGCCTCACGCACACACCGACCGGCAGCCCCAAGGCCAAGCCAGCTCCTCCCGGTCAAAGCCGCACCCCATGTCTGAAAAAGCATCGCGGACCGCACCGCTTGTTGCCCAGACCCTTTTAGGTTCGACATCCTGTCGCACTCGTGCCCCTACAAAGAGCAACGGACCGAACCGACGGTGACCACTTCAACCACGACTACTGACAGGACCCTTTTGCACCGGCCGACTTGCGCCAGAATGGCGGTTGGCCATTCAGCACCGATCACGCCTGGTGGCGATATCGGCTTGCAGCAGGTGCTGCGCTTCGCCGTAATCTGAGCGATGATTTTGCCTTGGTCCCGTGGCGCCGTTCTTTCGGTTAGCACCAGCGAAGCAAGCCAAGATTACAGCTCAAGTGTCACAGCGCTTTCGCGCAGGTTAGTCAGTATTTCCGCAGGCAAACGGGTGGCTTCGCCGACTTATACTGGTCGAACGTAGCATTCGATTGCTTCGATCTGCGGATGGTCTTCGGCGAGCGCCGTCGATGGAGCTTTTTTAGCCCCGGCCAATGGCCCCGTAAAGGCGCTTTTTCCGACTCTTTTCGCTTGACTCATCGCCTTGCCAGCGTTCCAGGCCGATGCTGGAAAGCCTGTCTTTTGGAATCGCTTTGACTCTACGTTCTTTTTTCCCAAACCCGGCCCGCGCGGTCCTGTTGCGAACGATTGCAAGGCGCCCGATTTTTTTCGAAAATGGCGTTGAATCAGCCGGATATAGAAGGCTTCACGCAAACGTCATGAAAGGGTCTATGAATCAAAGCATTGAAATTTATGTAAAAAACAAAAAAGTTTGATCTTCAAGCATCACTTATATGAATAACCGCTTATTAAGCCGCATAACCGAAACCACGTCCCTCGAACCGGTTTACCCCCATTGCCCCTGCGTAATATTAGAGCAGGGTTACATGCCCAGCCTGTTGCAATCACGCAACAAAAAAGGCCGCTATCGGTTAGCGGCCTCTTATTCTCGTAAAAAGTGCGGCGAAAAAGCCTTTCGCCTTTCCGTTGTGAGGCCAATTAGGTCTCTGCGGCAGCCATCGCTTTTACTTTGCTGGCAAGGCGCGAAACTTTGCGCGATGCTGCATTTTTGTGCACGATGCCGCGATTGGCAGCGCGCATGATCAGCGGCTGAGCAGCCTTCAAGGCGGTTTCGGCGGCAGCCTGATCTCCAGCGGCGACGGCTTCATCGACGCGGCGGATCTGGGTGCGCATGGCGCCCTTACGGTCTCGATTGATCGCAGTTTTGCGCGCGATCTTGCGCACCGCCTTTTTGGCGGAAACGGTGTTGGCCATACTGTCCTCGTGTTTGGCACGGTGTTGCGCTGAAAGTCCCGGCTGGCTCTTGAAGTCCATTGCGGGGGACGCGGACCGTGATCGGTGCGCGTCCAGCGACCCCATGGCGGGTCTGCCAGGGGATGCGGGCACCTACGGCCTTGGCGCGGCGAAGTCAAGGTTGAGTCTATCCGCCTTCAATGCGCCTCACCCTCGCCCTTGTGGCGGCGGTCCAGTTCAGCGCGTTCCGGCAAGCACCGGGAGGGCCGATTGGATTGCGGCAGGGTTCCTAGGCACAAGGCCTAAGATGACGCTCTATGGTGCCCTCGCGCTGCGTTGCCTAACCCGCATTTGCGTCTGGGCTCAGCCTCCAAACATAGAAGGTTTGCGATCGCTCAGCTCTGTTTGAACTGAGCAGAACGCTTTTCGATGAAGGCCTGCATGCCTTCTTTCTGATCCTCGGTCGCAAAAAGGCTCTGAAAGGCACGGCGTTCAAAGCGCAGACCCTCAGCCAGCGGCACTTCAAAGGCGCGGTTCACCGCTTCTTTCGCCATCATGGTGGCGGCGTGCGACATCTCGCTGATCTTATCGGCCGCCTCAAGCGCTGTGTCGAGCAGATCATCCACCGGGACCACGCGCGCCACGAGGCCGGCGCTTTCAGCTTCCTCGGCCTCCATCATCCGTCCGGTCAGAACCAAATCCATCGCCTTGGCTTTGCCGACCGCGTGCACCAGGCGCTGCGTACCGCCAATGCCGGGGATGATGCCAAGCGTGATTTCCGGCTGGCCGAACTTGGCGGTATCAGCGGCGATGATGATGTCGCACATCATAGCCAGCTCGCAGCCACCACCCAGCGCGTAGCCAGCCACAGCGGCAATGATCGGCTTGCGGGTCTGGGCAATAGACTCATAGCTTGCCGCGTAATCGTCCACGAAACTTTGCGGAAAGGTCAGCTCGGCCATCTCTTTAACGTCGGCGCCGGCGGCGAAGGCGCGCTCGGTCCCGGTGATCACACTCGCCCCGATGCGTGGGTCCTGGTCGGCCTCGGCGAGCGCCGCCGATATCTCGCCCATCATCTGTGCGTTCAGCGCGTTCAGCGCTGAGGTTCGGTTCAGCGTGATCAGCAGCACATGGTCGCGTTTGTCGACGAGGATCGTGTCATAGGCCATGGATGGGTCCTTGTGTGATAAGGGAAAGACGTCTGTTAGCGTTGGCAGGTCGGGCAATAGAAGGTCGAGCGCCCCGATTGAACAATGCGTTTGACGGTGCCGCGGCAGCCTTCGGTCGGGCAGGCGGCGTGCTCGCGGTCATAAACCGAGAACCGGTGCTGGAAATAGCCCAAAGAGCCGTCGGTTTGTTTGTGATCGCGCAAACTCGATCCTCCCGCTTCGATTGCCTCCCCGATGACATCGCGGATAACGCCTGTCAGGGTGACCAGCCTTTGGGTCGGTAAACCCTTTTTGGTGACCAAGGTTCCGGCAAGCCTCTTCGGCGATAAATGCGCCCGCGAGAGCGCCTCGCAGACATAGATATTGCCAAGCCCGGCAATGTTTTTTTGATCGAGCAGCGCTGCTTTCAAGGGCGCCCGTTTCCCCGCAAATCGTGCCGCCAGATGTTCTGGGGTCAGCGCGTTGCCCAGCGGTTCCGGACCAAGGTCGGCCAGGAAGGGATGCTCAAAGAGCCGAGCTGTCGACGCGGCGAGCACAAAGCCAAAGCGGCGCGGATCATTGTAGATCACCTGCGCCGGGCCAGCCGCACCACCCTCGACCTCCAGCACCAGATGGTCATGCGTGCCGAGGGTTGAGCGTTGAAAATGAAATTGGCCGGGAGTGTAATCTTTCTTTTCTTCGCGCGCCCCGCTCCCAGCGGGAGCGACCGCTTCGCGAAGGGGCTCCACCCGGTAGCTCCCAGACATGCCCAGATGGGCAATCAGGGTTGTGCCCTTATCCAGCTCGATCAGAAGATATTTTGCTCGCCGCGTTAGCGCGGTGACCTGCGCGCCTTCGAGAAGAGTCTGCAGTCCATCGGGAAACGGGAACCGAAGGTCTGGCCGGCGCACAACGGCGCGAACAATCTGTGCGCCCTCCAGAGCAGGGGCAAGACCCCGCCGAACGGTTTCAACTTCTGGCAACTCAGGCATTTGGCAACCGGCAAGGTTCATTGCGCCGCGTTTAGCATGCGACAGGAAGACCGCGCGAAGGCATAGCGCGCGCCAAGCGCCTTCGCTATAGCTGCCTCACGTGTGAAAGGCAGGACAAATCATATGAGCGATATCGGCTCAAGCTTCGGTGAGCGCCAGGTGGGGGTGGACGAAAAGCAGCCCCTCGTCGACGAGGTGTTTCACAAGGTCGCCGGCCGTTACGATCTGATGAACGATCTGATGTCCGGCTTTCTCCACCGCTTGTGGAAAGACGCCATGGTGGCCAAGGTCCGACCGCGCAAATCCGGACGCCCCTGGCGCGGCATCGATGTCGCTGGCGGGACCGGTGACATCGCCTTCCGCTTGGTCAAAGCTTCGCACAATCATGCCCATGTCGATGTCGTCGACATCAATGCCTCCATGCTGGAGGTCGGCCGAGAGCGGGCGCAAAAACGCGGGCTCGCAGACAATGTGAGCTTCATCGAGGGCAACGCCGAGGAATTGGCACAGGACTCCGGCGCCTACGACGCCTACACGATCGCATTCGGCATTCGCAATGTACCGCGCATCGACAAGGCCCTGGCTGAGGCCTACCGGGTGCTCAAGCCAGGCGGAAAATTCGCCTGCCTCGAGTTCAGCCAGGTCGATGTGCCTGGTCTGGATGCGGTCTACGACGCCTATTCCTTCAACGTGATCCCCAAACTTGGCGGCCTGGTTGGCGGCGATGAAGAAAGCTACCAATATCTGGTGGAATCGATCCGCAAGTTTCCCAACAAGGTCCGCTTTGCCCGCATGATCGAGGATGCCGGGTTCAGCCGAGTTGAAGCCACGCCCTACTCCGGCGGGATCGCGGTGCTGCACACGGGTGTGAAGCTCTAGGCAATGTTTGGCACTGTTGCAGCCCTTTATCGCCTTGCCCGCGCCGGGTTTGTCATGGCCCGCGAAGGCGTTTTCTCCGGCATGGAGATTGAGCTGACACCACCGCCGGCGCATGTGCCGCTGCGGATCGCCAACATGCTCGCGCGGCGCAACAAAGCCGCCACCCGCGCTGACCGCATTTCCACGGCCCTGGCGCGCCTTGGCCCGTCCTATATCAAGCTCGGCCAATTTCTGGCGACCCGGCCTGATCTGGTCGGCATGGCCGTGGCGCGCGACCTGGAAACGCTACAGGACCGCCTACCCTCCATTCCGCTTGACCAGGCCAAGGCCCGGATCACCGAGGCGCTCGGCCGTCCAGCCGACACGGTGTTTGAAAGCATCGAGCCGGCGCTGGCCGCCGCCTCCATCGCCCAGGTGCACAAGGCCACGCTGCGGGATTCTGAAACCGGTCTTGTGAAGCCTGTCGCCGTCAAGGTCCTTCGCCCAGGCGTGGCGGTTCGATTCGCCCGCGATCTTTCCACCTTTTACATCGCCGCCAGACTGCTGGAACGCACCACACCGGCGCTGCGCCGTCTGCGCCCGGTTGCGGTCGTCGATACGCTGGCTGAATCTGTGCGCCTTGAAATGGATTTGCGCATGGAGGCCGCGGCGCTTGCCGAGATGGCCGAAAACACCGCCGAGGACGAAGGCTTCCGCGTGCCCTCGGTCGATTGGGATCATTCCAGCGCGCAAGTCATGACGATCGAATGGATCGAAGGGCGCAAACTTTCCGATGTGGAGGGCATCCGCGCCGATGGCCATGATCTGGAAAAGCTCGGCGCACTGGTGATGCAGTCATTCTTGCGCCATGCGATGCGCGACGGGTTTTTTCACGCCGACATGCATCCGGGCAACCTGTTCATCGAGCCGGACGGCACGCTGGTCGCCGTCGATCTTGGGATCACCGGGCGTCTCGGCCAGGCTGAACGTCGGTTTCTGGCCGAAATCCTGTTTGGCTTCATCACCCGCAACTATCGCCGCACGGCGGAGGTGCATTTTGAAGCGGGTTATGTGCCGCCGGACCATGATGTTGACAGTTTTGCCCAAGCGCTGCGCGCGATTGGTGAGCCGATCCATGGCCGCAACGCCTCGCAAATCTCCATGGGGCGGCTTCTGACGCAGCTCTTCGAAGTCACCGACCTTTTTGATATGCGCACACAGCCGCAGCTCATCTTGCTGCAGAAGACGATGGTGGTGGTCGAGGGCGTCGCGCGCACGCTCGACCCCAATCTCGACATTTGGAAGACGGCCGACCCGGTCGTCTCGGGCTGGATTCGCAGCAATATCTCGCCGGTTCGCCAGGCGGAAAACGCTGCGAAAGCGGTCTCGACGCTCGCCCGCCTGGCCACCGACGCGCCGGACGTCTTGCACCGCTTTGAACGAGTCTTGAAAGCGTTGGACCCCGCCGATCCGACGACGGTGGCCACCAACGCCAAGACCAAATTCGATGTGTGGCCCATTCTTTTCGGCCTCGGCATCATTGCTTTTGCACTGGTTGCGATACTGGACTGAAGCGGTTGTGCCTCCGGCAAAGAGCGCAAGAGTGGAACGAAGCGGTTTTGCCTCCGGCACAGAGCGCAAGAGTGGAACGAAGCGGTTGTGCCTCCGGCAAAGAGCGCAAGAGTGGACCGAAGCGGTTGTGCCTCCGGCACAGAGCAATATCTGGATTGAGGCCATTGCGAGCCCTCAGCCGTCATCCTCGCCCTCGTGGCGGGGATCCACTCCGCTGGGTTTTCTGGCAACGGCAATGATGCCGGCATGTTCGTCGGAATGGATCCCTGTGACAAGCACAGGGATGACGACCGGGCGAGATGTCGCTAAGTGTGCACCCATGTTGATCGACCAGACCCTTTCCGGCCGAACCGTCCTGCTCCTCATCACCGGCGGTATAGCGGCCTACAAGACGCCGAACCTGGTGCGGCGATTGCGTGAGCCCTGCGGTTGTTCCGTAGGAACAGAGCAACAAAGAATACCATGTTAATCGACCAAACCCTTTCCGGCCGAACCGTCCTGCTTCTCATCACCGGTGGCATTGCAGCCTACAAGACGCCGGACCTGGTACGCCGTCTGCGTGAGCGCGGCGCGCGCGTGCGGGTTGTTATGACCAAGGGTGCGGCCAGCTTCATCACGCCAATGACGCTGGGCGCGGTTTCCGGCGAGCCGGTCTTCACCGAGCTGTGGGATCGCGACGCTGAACAGGACATTGGCCACATCCGCTTGGCGCGCGAAGCCGATCTGGTGGTGGTTGCGCCGGCCACCGCGGATTTCATCGCCAAGATGGCACACGGACTGGCCGACGATCTGGCTACGACCATCCTGTTGGCCACGACGGCAAATGTGCTGATCGCGCCGGCCATGAACCCCAAAATGTGGGATCATCGCGCCACGCAACGCAACGTGGAAACACTCCAGGCGGACGGTGTCCGCTTCATCGGCCCAGAAGCCGGCGAGATGGCTGAAACAGGCGAAAGCGGCATTGGCCGGATGAGCGAACCGATGGACATTGCGATGGCCGTTGAAGCGCATTTTGCGCCGGACCGCACCCAAGGTCAGCTTGCCGGCAAACATGTGGTCGTCACCGCTGGTCCGACCCATGAGCCCATCGATCCGGTGCGCTACATCGCCAATCGCTCCTCCGGCAAACAGGGCTACGCGCTCGCCAAGGCCGCCTATGACGCAGGTGCGCGCGTCACGCTAATCTCCGGTCCGACGAAACTTGATGCGCCCGCCGGCGTGGACCGGGTTGAGGTCCAAACCGCCAAGGAAATGTTGGCCGCAACGCAGGCGGCTCTGCCGGCCGATATTGGCATCTTCGCCGCTGCCGTCGCCGACTGGCGCGCGGCCCACCCGGCAGAGGGCAAGCTGAAGAAGGATGGTTCCAGATCAATCCCTGCGCTGGAGTTGGCAGAAAACCCTGACATCTTGAAAACCATCGCGATGGGGGCAAACCGGCCGCGTTTGGTGATGGGCTTTGCCGCCGAAACCGCCGACATGGAAGCGCATGGCAAAGACAAGCTGGTGCGCAAAAACGCCAATTACATCGTTGCCAACAATGTTGCGCCGCCTGAAGGTCAAGCCCTTGGTGGCGTCATGGGCGGTGATGCGAACACGGTCACGCTGCTCACTCGCGACGGCGCAGAACCCTGGCCGACGATGAGCAAGCATGATGTGGCCAAGAGGCTGATCACGCGGTTGGCCGACGATTTGACCCACGGTGCGCATGGCTGAAGTCCATATTCAACGCCTACCCCACGCAGCCGATCTGCCGCTTCCCTCCTACGCAACGCCTGGCGCCGCCGGGGCTGACCTGCGCGCGGCCGTTGAATCTGACCTCGTCCTGGAACCTGGTGCGCACGCCCTTGTCCCAACCGGACTCAAAATTGCGCTGCCTGCTGGGCATGAAGCGCAGGTGCGCCCGCGTTCTGGTTTGGCCGCCAAGCACGCGCTGACGGTGGTCAACGCGCCCGGCACGGTGGATGCTGACTATCGCGGTGAAATCCACGTCATCCTGATCAATTTGGGTACCCAAGCCGTCACCATCGAACGCGGCATGCGCATTGCGCAAATGGTCGTGGCACCGGTGGTCCAAGCTATATTCAGCGCCGTTGACGAGCTTGACGGTACCGAACGTGGATCTGGTGGTTTCGGATCGACCGGAACCGAATAAAATCACCCGAGGCGCCGTGATTTGGCGCCGAAACAGAATGACGTTCCCCCAAAATAGTCTTTGAGAGAATGAAATATCCTCCAAGCACACGAACTCTGCACGCCCATCGCTCGTGAGTGACCGCTGACGAGGTTAAATTGCGGGCAAATCCATTTGAGGAGACCCGTCATGGGCGTGACTGCATTGAAAACCACAGAGGCCGAGGCGCATGCGCCGGGTCGTGGCCGCATCTACAACTCCATCACCGACACCATCGGCGATACGCCGTTGGTGCGGCTTGATAAGCTCGCCAAGGACAAGGGTGTCACCGCCAACATCCTGGCAAAGTTGGAGTTCTTCAACCCCATCGCCTCAGTCAAAGACCGGATCGGCGTCGCGATGCTCGACAGCCTTGCCGAGCAGGGCAAGCTGAAGGATGACACGGTTTTGGTCGAGCCGACGTCCGGCAACACCGGCATTGCGCTGGCCTTCGCAGCTGCCCAGCGTGGCGTGCGGCTCATTCTGGTGATGCCAGAATCCATGTCGATCGAGCGCCGCAAAATGCTCGCGCTGCTTGGCGCGGAACTGGAGCTCACCGAAGCGGCCAAAGGCATGAAGGGCGCCATCGCCCGCGCCGACGAACTGGCCGCCGAAATCCCCGGCGCGGTGATCCCGCAGCAGTTCGAGAATCCGGCCAACCCGCAGATCCACCGCGACACCACGGCGGAGGAAATCTGGAACGACACCAAGGGCGAGATCGACATTCTGGTGTCCGGCATCGGCACCGGCGGCACGATCACTGGCGTGTCCGAAGTGCTCAAAGCCCGCCTGCCCAACTTGCATGTGGTCGCTGTCGAGCCGGAAGACTCCCCGGTTCTTTCCGGCGGCAATCCCGGCCCGCACAAAATCCAGGGTATCGGCGCGGGCTTCGTGCCAGCTGTTCTCAACACCAGCGTCTATGATGAGGTCGCCACCGTCTCCAACGAGGAAGCGCTGGAAACCGCGCGCCACGTTGCTCGGCTAGAAGGCGTGCCGGTCGGCATTTCCTCCGGCGCTGCACTCGCCGCAGCCATCCGCCAGGGTCAGAAGCCTGAAAATGCCGGCAAGAACATCGTGGTGATCATTCCAAGCTTTGCCGAGCGCTACCTCTCGACGGCGCTGTTTGAAGGCCTAGCTTAACGCCGATTGTTTCCCTGCGGCGGATCTGAAACCAAGCGGTCATAACCCGCGCCCCGACAAAGGGCGCGGGTTTTTTGCGTCAGCAGCTGACTCTGACGTCATAATATAAAGACATCTTTATATCTGCATTGCATCGTAAGGCGCTTGGTGGTAGGGGCGTTGCCAAAGCGGTCGTTCGGAACGAACGGAGCGACGGCAACACCAGGAATCTTACAAGCGGTCGTTCGGAACGAACGGAGCGACGGCAACACCAGGAATCTTACAAGCGGTCGTTCGGTTCCGCTCTGCTCTGGGCCTATCGCCCAACCGCAGGACGAACGCAGCGGCGGCAAAACGTGAAAACCACCAGGAACCCTCCATGAACGACTACATCGTCAAAGACATCGCCCTTGCCGACTGGGGCCGCACCGAGCTCGATATCGCCGAAACCGAAATGCCGGGCCTGATGGCCTGCCGCGAGGAATATGCCGATGCGCAGCCGCTCAAAGGCGCGCGCATTGCCGGTTCCTTGCACATGACGATCCAGACGGCGGTTTTGATCGAGACGCTCGTCGCGCTCGGCGCCGAGGTCCGTTGGGCGTCCTGCAACATCTTCTCCACCCAGGATCACGCCGCCGCCGCCATCGCCGCTGCCGGCATCCCGGTCTTCGCCACCAAAGGCGAAACGCTGGAAGAATATTGGGACTACGCCGACCGCATCCTCGATTGGGGCAATGGCGAAACCGCCAATATGATCCTCGATGATGGCGGCGACGCCACCATGCTGGTGCTCTTGGGGTCGAAAGCGGAGACCGACCCGTCGGTGCTCGACAATCCGAAGAGCGAGGAAGAGGAATATCTCTTCGCGCAGATCAAAAAGCGCCTCGCCAAGGAGCCGGGTTTCTATTCCAAGGTAAAAGCCAACATTCAGGGCGTGTCCGAAGAGACCACGACCGGCGTGATGCGCCTTTATCAGTTGCAAGAGCGTGGCGATTTGCCGTTCCCGGCGATCAACGTCAACGACAGTGTCACCAAGTCGAAGTTCGACAACAAATATGGCTGCCGTGAGAGCCTGGTCGATGCCATCCGTCGCGGCACCGATGTGATGCTCGCCGGCAAGGTCGCCATCGTCTGCGGCTATGGCGATGTCGGCAAAGGCTCGGCCCAATCGCTAGCTGGCGCAGGTGCTCGTGTTCTGGTCACCGAAGTCGATCCGATCTGCGCGCTTCAGGCGGCCATGGATGGTTTTGAAGTCGTGACCATGGAAGACGCAGCGCCCCGCGCCGATGTCGTCGTGACGGCGACCGGCAACAAGGACGTGCTGACGGTCGACCACATGCGCGATCTCAAAGACATGGCCATCGTCTGCAACATCGGCCACTTCGACAATGAGATTCAGGTGGCTGGCCTGAAGAATTTCAAATGGAAAAACGTGAAACCACAGGTCGATCTCATTGAGTTTCCCGACCAAAAACGCATGATCCTCTTGTCCGAAGGTCGTCTGGTGAACCTCGGCAACGCCACCGGTCACCCGAGCTTCGTCATGTCGGCCTCGTTCGCCAACCAGACGCTGGCCCAGATCGAACTTTGGACGCGCGGCGACCAATATGAAAACAAAGTCTATGTGCTGCCCAAGCACCTGGATGAAAAGGTTGCCATGCTGCACCTCGGCAAGCTGAATGCCGAGCTGACCAAACTGTCGGACGAGCAGGCCGCGTACATCGGCGTGAAGCCGGAAGGCCCCTTCAAGGGCGATGCCTATCGGTACTAGACCCGCGGTTGTTTCGAGCGGTTAGCGAGGAACAGAGCCAGAGGCATGTCGGTTGTTCCGAGCGGTTAGCGAGGAACAGAGCCAGAGGCATGCCGGTTGTTCCCAGCGGTTAGCGAGGAACAGAGCCAGAGGAATGCTGGTTGTTCCGAGCGGTTAGCGAGGAACAGAGTCGAAGGAATGCCGGTTGTTCTGAGCGGCTAGCGACGAACCCGGCGCCCGACAAGAAAAATGCTCTTTAGCCGGCTTAGCCTTTGGCAGCGGGCACGAATCCGCCATCACTTTTGTGGTGGCGGATTTTTATGTTTGCGCTTTGTTCACTCCCCAGGAGACTCCACCTGCCTATACCTTGTCAGTGATTCGATACCGCGCGGCTCGGATCGCGAGGGCTGAAGTCCGTCCTTTGATTTGGCAAAGGGCTGGCAAGAGGCTGGCAAGACAGGACAGGCATGGCGGGTCACTACACAAGCACTGCGACTGTGCGCTCGGCAACTCTGCTTGCAACGACGGCTCTGCTCGCCGCCCTGCCAACCGTGTCCCAGGCCCAGACCACGCCTGATCCCACCGCAGCCCCACACATCCATGTCCTTGATGGCATGATGAGCGGCCCGATGCTCGCCATGGGCAGCGCCGCTTTGATTGGCCTGTCGCTTTTTGTCGGCGTCTTTGCTGTGTCCACCTATGTCGGGCTGCGTCGCGCCAAGCGTCGCGCATTGGAAAGCGCGGTCAGCGAGACGCGCCTGCGCGCGGAGTTGGATCTCACCCAAAGCCTTCTCGACACGTCCGGCGACGGCTTGATGCTGTTGACCGAGTCTGGGGAGCCGACCGTCCTCTATTGCCCGGCTGATCAGGCCGCGATGCCCGATGACCCGCAAGACCTGCCGCATTTCGCGCGCTGGATCGAGGCCGACGATGTCGCTGAGTTGAACCATGCGATCAAGCAGTTGCGCCAGACCGGCAAACGCATCGACCTCGATGTGCGCACCAAGGGCGGCACGTTGATCAACGTGCATGGCCGTCCGATCGGCGCCAAGCTCGTGATTCGGCTGCGCGATCTGTCGCGTTTGCAGCGCGATTTTGCCGACGCTCTCCACCTTTGCGCCAATTTGGAAGCCGAAAGCGATCATCTCAAACAGCTTCTGAACGCCGTCGACTTCCCGGTTTGGACGGCCGATACCGCCGGATTGGTCTCCTGGTCGAACGACGCCTTCAAACAACGCGGCATGAAATCGGCGGCAGACGGCATCGTTTCAGCGCGCAGTGTTGTCGGCAACAAGACGCAATGGGGCGAGATCGACGCGATCCATGCCGATGGCGGACGCATCGCCAACAGCCAGCCCGACGATGCCAGCCAGAATGCCGATGGCGACCGTCTGGTGCATCTGCGCTCCACGACCAAGTCCGGGACCGTCGTCACCGCCGGCTACGCCGTGCCGGTCAGCGATCAGACCCGCTTCGAGCAGGTACTGCAGGACGTGCACGCGATTCAGGGCCGCATGCTGAACGCGCTCAACACGGCGGTGTGCGTGTTCAACGCAGAGCGCCACGTTACGTTCTACAATGCTGCCTTCGCTGAGCTTTTCGGCTTCCAGCGCCGGGTTCTCGATGAGCACCCTCATGAATCAACGGTGCTTACCTACATCAAATCCACTCGTCAGATGCCCGAGAGCGGCAACCATCGCGGTTGGCGTGAAAAGTTCACCTCCGCTTACACCGCGAGCGAACCGATCACCGATGATTGGGAGCTTCATGATGGCCGGTTCCTGCGCGTCATCACGGCGCCGAATGCCGATGGCGGTGCCATCTGGCTGTTTGAGAACGAGACCGAAAAAGTTGAGCTGAAGTCGCGCTTCACCGCGCTCACCCAAGTTCGCGCCGCCACGCTCGATGCCCTGCGCGAGGGCGTTGCTGTGTTCGGGTCGAACGGGCGTTTGCAACTGGTGAACCCCGCCTTCGGTCAGCTCTGGCAGCTATCGCCCGACGAGGTGAAGATCGGCGCCCATGTCAAAGACATCACAGCGCCGATCCGCGATCTGGCTCGTGATCGTCGTGTGATCGACCAGTTGGTGGGCTTGGTAGGCTCACTTGGCCAGCGCCGCGAGGGCATTATCAGCCGCATGAGCCTGACCGATGAGCGCGTTGTCGACCTGGTCGCAACGCCGCTGCCCGGGGGCGCGACCATGCTGACCGCCAACGATGTGACGGCATCGGTCGCCATCGAGGACACGCTGCGCGAGAGCAATGCCGCGCTGGAAGAAGCCGCACGTATCAAGACGACATTTATCAAGCACGTCTCCTATGAGCTGCGCTCACCGCTCACCTCGATCATCGGCTTTGCCCAGCTTCTGGATGACGAAGAAACCGGACCTCTCAATGAGCGTCAGCGTGACTATCTGAACTTCGTTCTCTCCTCGACCCAGTCGCTGGTGGCATTGGTCGATTCCATTCTTGATCTTGCGACCGTCGATGCTGGTATCCTGACATTGTCGCTCGACACGATTGCGCCGTTGAAGCTGGTCGAAGATGCCGAACTTGGCTTGAAAGATCGCTTGCTCGATGCCGACATCACGATCGATCACGTGCTCGATCCGGCCGTGCCTGAACTGGTGGTCGATGAGACGCGCATGCGACAGGTGCTCTATAATCTCCTCTCGAATGCTGTCGCTTCATCCCGGCCGGGCTCCAAGGTGCGGGTTAAAACCCGCCGCGAGGAGGGTGCCAATGGTGGCCGGGTGGTCGTCTCGGTGATCGATCAAGGTCGTGGAATGAGCACCGCGCAGGCCAAAGCGGCCTTCGAACCCTTCGAAACCGGCCAAAACACGGTCGGCAATGGCGCTGGGCTCGGTCTGACTCTGTCGCGCGCGCTGGTCGAGCTTCATGGCGGCACGATGCAGCTTTGGTCTCGCGAGGGCCTGGGCACGGTCGTGCGTTGCGTCCTGCCGCTCAACCCTGAAGAGTCCGCGCCGCTTGACCAGGCCGCCGAATAAGCCCGTATGACGGATGCCCTCAAGCTTGTTGGCGATGCCGCGACCGAGCAGCTGGCCGAGGACATCGCCATGGTCGCGGCACCCGGCTGGGTGATCCGCCTCGACGGTGATCTGGGCGCCGGAAAAACCACCTTTGCGCGCGCCTTCATCCGTGCCCTTGCCAAGAATGCGAGCCTAGAAGTTCCCTCGCCCACCTACACGTTAGTGCAGCGCTACGATGAGGCCGACCCGCCGGTCCTGCATGCCGATCTTTACCGCCTCTCCGATCCCTCAGAGATGGTCGAGCTTGGTCTGGAGGGTGAGGATGATCCTGCGATCCGCCTGATTGAATGGCCTGACCAGGCCGGTGCCGGTGCGTTTTCCGATGCGATAACTCTGTACTTCGCGATGGAGGGTGAGCAGGCGCGAACCCTACGTTTCGGCGGTCCGGAGGCGCTGTTGAAACGGATCGAGCGGAGTCGCGCTATCCGCGCATTCCTGGGCACCGCCAATCGTGCCGATGCGCCGCGTCAGCGCCTTTTGGGCGATGCCTCGACGCGGCGCTATGAGCGTTTGGCGAACGAGCCGCTGATTGTGATGGACGCCGCCCGCCAGCCTGATGGTCCGGTGGTGCAGCCCGACACCGGGGACGTGCAACAGGCCGCAAAACCCTACAGCCAACTGGTCCATCTGGCCGAAAGTGTTCACGCTTTTGTGGCGGTCGGAACGGCCTTGCGGGACAAGGGTTTTGCCGCGCCGGCGATCCATGCCGCCGACCTGGATGCTGGGCTCGTGCTGCTTGACGATCTGGGGCAGGGGGCCATTGTCGATGCGCAAGGCAATCCGCTCCCCGAGCGTTACCAAGCAGCGGTGGAGCTGCTGGCCGCTGTCCATAGGTCGTCATGGCCAGAAAGTCTGCCTGTTCCCGGCGATGGCGCACACACGCTTCATCGCTACGATATGCCGGTGTTTTTGACCGAAATTTCGCTTTGCCCCGACTGGTATGTGCCCCATCGCGGTGTCGAGGCCGACGATTTCGATCGAGCAGGTTTTTTCGCTGCCTGGCAGCGCCTTCTGGCGCCCCTGGATGACGAACCGCGCACCCTCACGATCCGCGACTACCATTCGCCGAACATCATCTGGCAGCCGGACGCATCGGGTAGCGACCGAATCGGTCTGATCGATTTTCAGGACGCCCTGCTCGGCCCGCCGGCCTATGACATTGCCTCGCTGGTTTTCGATGCCCGCGTGACGGTTCCGACCGATCTGCAGGACAAGCTCATCGACGCTTACCTTGCCAAGTCAGGCGCTGATCCCGACTGGGTGCGGGCTCGCGTCGCGTTAATGGGTGCCCAGCGCAGTTCCAAGATCCTGGGCATCTTTGCTCGACTCAATGCCCGGGACGGCAAGCCCGGCTATTTGAAGCACCTGCCACGCGTTGAAACCTACATGCGCCAGTGCCTGGAACACCCTGCGCTGGCGCCACTCAAACCGTTCTACGACCAGCTTCTGCCGGGGGAAGCGTGATGCATCCAGTTATGGTGCTCGCTGCGGGTTTGGGCACCCGCATGCGCCCGATCACCGAAACGCTTCCCAAGCCTTTGGTCAAAGTTGGCGGTATCGCCATGCTTGATCGCGTGCTCGACACCTTTGCCGCTTCTGGCGTTACCCAGGCCGTGATCAACACGCACCATTTGGCAAGCCAGATCGAAGCCCATTGCGCGGCACGTTCGAGCGCTCCGACCATCACCTTGTCGCCTGAAGCCGACCTGCTCCTGGAAACCGGCGGTGGTATCGCCCACGCCTTGCCGCATCTCGGATCGACGTTTTTTGCCACCAACGCCGACAGTTTCTGGATCGACGATGATCAAGCGCTCACCGGCATGGTCTCCCGCTTCGACCCGCAACAGATGGATATGCTGCTGCTGTTGGCGCGGCGGGAACAGGGCGTCGGCCTGGACGGCCATCCAGGCGATTTCGCCTGCGATGTATCCGGCCAACTGACCAGACGCGGTGCTGATCCGGTGCCTTACACCTACACAGGCACGGCAATCATGAGCGCTGCGATCTTCACCGATCTGCCGAGTGGCCCCTTTTCGCTGAACCTGCTCTTTGACCGCGCCATCGCCTCCGGCCGCCTTTATGGCCACGTGCTGGATGGTCTCTGGCTAACGGTTGGAACGCCGCACGCCATCGCGACCGCCGAAACCGCCTTGAAACGGGCTGGACAGCTCTAGGCGCCTCGCGCCAGATGGGCGCCATGTCCCCGCGTCTCAACCTCTACACCATCGGTTCCCACAGGCCTTTCCTGACCCAGCTCGCCCAAAGCTGGCTTGGCGGCGCACTGGACGTCGGCCCTGTCGATGATCCGCTGGCGCGCATCGACACCACCTTTTACCTGCCGACCCGCCGCGCCGCCCGCGCTTTCGCCGATGTTCTGACCAACGAATTGGGTGGCACAGCACTTCTGCCGACCATTCGCACGCTCGCCGACGCGGATGAGGATGAGTTTCTGATCCCGCAAGGCGATGATCCCGAACAGATCGCAGTGGATCGCGAGGCCTTGGAGCCGCCAAATCTGGCCACCATGCCCGGCCTCAAACGCCGGCTGATCCTGACCCGCCTGATCGGCACGGCTGGCGAAGCCATGCGCCGCGCCATGGCCGACACCAATGTCGCGCAGCAGCCGGTGTTTCCCCAGTCCGTCGCTGAAAGTGCCCATCTGGCCAAAGCGCTTGCCGATCTCATCGACCAAGTCGCCACCGAGGAAAGCGACTGGCAGGCGCTGTTTGATCTGGTGCCGGACGACCACGCCGCCTATTGGCAGCTCACGCTCACCCTGTTGACCTTGGTCACGCAGAACTGGCCGGCGATCCTGACCGAGGAAGGCGTGGTTGATCCCGCCACCCGCCGCCGCTTGCTGCTTGATGCACGCACCGCCCGCATTCTTGCCGGTGACCATCCAGGTCCCGTCATTGCCGCAGGCTCCACCGGCTCGATCCCCGCCACGGCGCGGCTGCTTTCCGCCATTGCCCATGCGCCCAAGGGAGCCGTGATTTTGCCCGGCCTCGATCAGACGATGCCGGACGCAGCGTTCAACGGCCTCGGTGAAGAAACACCGGAAAGCGCCAGCCACCCCCAGCATGGCCTCTACAATCTGCTTGCCACCATGCAAGCCGACCGCGCCGACGTCACGGAGCTCGCAGGCCGATCTGCTGAGAGACAGAAGTTGGTGTCAGCCGCCCTTTTGCCCGCAACCGAAACGTCGACTTGGTCAACGCTGCGCCCCGACACCACCGACACCTTCGATCGGGTCACAGTCGTCGAAGCGGCAAGCGAAGGTGAAGAGAGCCTTGCCATTGCGATGGCGATGAAAGCGTCGCTCGCCCGGGACCAAACCGTCGCGCTGGTGACGCCCGATCGCAATCTCGCGCGCCGCGTGCAGCTTGAGTTGGAGCGGTTTGGCCTCTCAAGCGACGACAGCGCCGGCACGCCGCTGCGCGAAACCCCGCCTGCTCGACTGATGCTGCTGGCAGCTGATGCCTGGAAAACCGGCTATGCTGCAATCCCGCTGCTCGCACTCCTGAAGCACCCGCTTTGTGCTCTTGGAGGAAAGCCTGCCGCCACCCGCGCCGATGCTCGGCTTCTGGAACGGCTGGCGCTGCGCGGCTTGGCACTGGCTCCCGGTCTCGACCCCTTACGAGAGGTCATTCACCAGCGGGCCAAGGAACGCGATGATGACACCATCCGCGTGCCCGCCATCCGTGGTCAGCTCGGCCCGGACGACGATGCCCGGGCTTTGGCGCTGATCGACCGCTTGGAAGCCGCCTTTGCGCCATTGGCAGCGCTGGACGCGGCCGAAACGCCGTTTGCCGCCTACACCGAAGCTCTCTTTTCCGCCTGCGAAGCGCTGGCGGCCACCGACGACCAAGACATGCCCAACCTGCTCTATGCCGGCTCAGCGGGTGAAGCACTGGCCGCGCTGCGCCTTGGTCTGCGCGAAGCTGAATCTGTCGGGCTGGCCACGGCGAGCCATGAAGCGCCCACCCTGCTGGAGGCATTGCTGGCCGAGGCTGTGGTACGCCCAGAAAAGCCTGCCGATCCACGCCTGCACATTTGGGGACCGCTGGAAGCGCGGTTGCAGGCCGTCGATCATATTATCTTGGGCGGCCTTAACGAAAAGGTCTGGCCAAATCTGCCGACCGCCAGCCCCTTCCTGTCCCGCGCGATGATGGCGGGCATGCACTTGGCGATCCCTGAGCGCCGCATTGGCCTTTCTGCGCATGATGTGGAACAGGCGCTTGGCCAACCCAAAGTGACGCTCACCCGCGCGCTTAAGGTGGATGGCGCACCGACCGTGCCCTCGCGTTGGCTGCAACGGCTGCTGGCGTTCCTGCCTGAGGAAACCGGCCACCAAATGCGTGACCGTGCCGCGCTGCTTCTGGCGGCTGCGAGCACTTGGGATCACCCGGACCGCGTGGTGCCCCGATCCCGGCCTGATCCAAAGCCGAAAACACCGCCAACCAGGCTGTCGATCACCGAGGTCGAAACCCTGATCCGCGACCCCTACACGGTCTATGCGCGCCGCGTTTTGAAGCTGGAGGAAGCGCCCGGATTGGGTCTGCCGCCTGGCCCGGCGGAGCGTGGCACACTGTTCCACGCGCTCTTCGAGGCGCTGGCACCAACGCTCAACGACATGCCACAGGAAGCCTGGCCAACGGCGATGCAGGCCGAGGCGGATCGTCAGTTGCAGGCGCTCGACCCGTTTCCCGACATCCAGGCGCTTTGGGCGCAGCGCATTGCCCGTGTCTTGCCACCCTATCTGGAAGCCGAACGTCAATGGTCGGCGGGGCTGGATCGACGCGTGCCGGAACGTGGTGGGGCGCTGGAGCTTGAGATCGCCGGTCAGGTCTGCCGCTTGACGGGCCGTGCGGACCGGATCGACCTTTATGCCGATGGAACGGCGACCATCTTGGATTTCAAAACCGGCAATCCGCCAAGCCTTGCCCAGGTGAAAACCTTTGCCCCGCAACTGCCCTTGAGCGTTGCGATGCTTGGCGCTGGCGGTTTCAACGAGGTGCCGCCGCACCCGGCGCGCGCCGCCCGCTATGTCCAAACCGGCGGCAACCGTGATCCGTTCAAGGTAACCTCGCTCGACGATGCGCAAGAGCTTCACGATCTTGCCGTCGAGGCGCTGGCCAAGCTGGAAGCCTTGTGGGCGACATTCTTGATGGGCGCGCCATTTACGCCACTGCTCCGCCCCGAGCGCGCGCGCGACCCAGGTCCGTATCACCAGTTGGCCCGCGTGAAGGAATGGCGCGCGGCGGATGAGTCCACGGGGGACGGGGCATGAGCCTTACCCCGATTGTGCCCGATGCAACGCGCCTGGCCCAAACCAAGGCCTCCAACCCGCAAGGCTCGGCTTGGGTGAGCGCCAATGCTGGTGCTGGCAAAACCTTTGTGCTGACGCGCCGCGTCTTGCGCCTGCTGCTCGATGGGCAGGACCCGGCGAGCTTGCTGTGCCTCACCTTCACAAAGGCGGCGGCGGCTGAAATGGCGAGCCGCGTTTTCAGTGAACTTGCACGCTGGACCCGCCTGGCTGATCAGGACCTGGCCGATGTTTTGCATGACCTTCAGGGGCACGCGAGCCCCCGCGATTTGGCGCGGGCGCGCGGGCTTTTTGCGCGCGCCCTGGAAACGCCGGGCGGCCTTAAAATCCAGACGATCCACGCGTTCTGCGAGTCCTTGCTGCACCAGTTTCCACTCGAAGCCGGTGTCGCCGCATCGTTCACGGTGTTGGATGATCGCGATGCTGATGCGCTGATGCAGGCTGCCCGCGCCGATGTCATCGCCAGGGCCGCCCAAGGCCGCGATCTGGAACTGACCGAGGCCTTTGAGGGCATGGCCGCGCGCTTTGCCGACAACACGGTGAGCGATCATCTGGACGCGGTGCTGCGCGCGCGCCATGCGCTGATCCGCGCCTTCGATGCCGCCGGTAAGGAAGGCTTTGAGGCCCGGTTGGCCCATCTCATCGACCTGCATGCGGCCATGCTTGGTCTGGAGGACGGTGGCGTCGAACCAGCGCGTCGGATGCTGCGTGACCCGATCAAATCATCAGCAAGCCTGACCAAAGCGCGCGTTGCGGCCTTGGTCCAGATGGCCCATGATGTCGGAACCGCGCGTGATGCAACACGGGCCGAGGCTTTGCTGCGTGCGTGGTCGACCAACGATCCGCAGGAAGGCCAAGCCCTGTGGCGTGAGGCGTTTCTGACTGGCGACGGCAAACCGCGCAAAGTCGAGGGCAGCTACTTTGCCGGCAAGGTCCGCGACCAGTTTCCCGATGTCGGGCTCTGGCTGAAGGCCGAACAAGACCGGGTTTTGGCCCTCAAAGCCCATGTCGATTTCGCCGATCTCATGCGCGTGGCGCTTGCCGTGCTCGACCGTTTCGAAGCCTTGAAGAGCGTTCGTGGGGCGCTCGACTTCGGTGACCTGATCGCCCGCACAGCCGCACTGCTCACGCGGTCGCAGGCGCAGGCTTGGGTACGGTTCAAGATCGATCAGCGCATCGATCATGTGCTCGTTGATGAGGCGCAGGACACCTCAACCCAGCAATGGGCGATCATTCGCGCGCTGACCGATGATTTTTTTGATGGCGAGGGCCGCCGCGAGGATGGCGTGATCCCGACTTTCTTTGCTGTCGGCGACGACAAGCAGTCGATCTATTCCTTCCAGGGCGCTGATCCGCGCCAGTTTGATGGCACCCGCCGGGCTTTGGAAACCAAAGCGGTTCAGAGCGGCAGCAGCTTTGAAGGGCGGCTTTCCCTTCTGCTCTCGTTCCGCTCCACCCGCGATGTGCTGTCGGCGGTCGATACGGTGTTCGCGCGCAGCGAGGCGCTGCAAGGCGTGACCCAAGGGGCGGCGCAAGACACCGGCCTCGACCATCAGCACTTTCGCCAGGCCCGAGGCCGCGTTGAACTCTGGCCGGTAATCAAGGGCAGAAAGGAACCCGAGCCGGAGGATTGGACCGCGCCGATTGATGCGCTGCCGGCGCCGCATCTGCAATTGGCCGAGGCGATCGGTGCGCGCGTGCGTGGGTTGGTCGATGGCGGGCACAATCCCGGCGACATCTTGATCTTGCTGCGCACGCGCGGCGCCATGGCTGACGCGATCAACCGTGCTCTGAAACAACGCGCCATCGCCGTTGCCGGTACCGATCGCCTGTTGCTCACCGAACACATCGCGGTCGAAGACATGATGGCGCTGATGCAGACGGTGCTCCTGCCTGAAGATGATCTCTCGCTGGCCTGCCTTCTGACTTCGCCCTTGGTGGGTCTGTCCAATGACAAGCTTGAAGGTTTGTGCGCCGAGCGGTCTGGGCTTCTCATCGACGCGCTCAACGCATCCACCGACGATCCGGCGATCCGACAGGCTGCGCTCGACGTGGCGGGTTGGCGGGCAATGGCGGATTTTTCTTCGCCCTTCACCTTCCTCTCCACCGTGCTTGGCCGCGATGGCGGTCGCAAGAAGATGCTTGCCCGGCTTGGCGAGGATGCCCGCGATCCGCTTGATGAACTGTTGCGGCTGGCCCGTGCCGAGGAAACGCGGCCGGGTTCGGGCCTCGCCAATCTGGAAGCGTTTCTCGACACCCTGCGGCGGCTGAAGCTCGACATTAAACGGGACATGGAAGCGCGCGCCGACAAGGTGCGGATCATGACCGTGCACGGCGCCAAGGGGCTGGAAGCGGGCACGGTGTTTCTGGTTGATACCTGCCGCCTGCCGCGTGCGCCCTCAGGCGTGGTCGAAACGGTCGAAGTGGAAGGGTCCACCAACAAAGCCAGGCCACCGTTGGTGCTGCTTGCCGGGGACACGCGCGCGAGCGCTTATACCGCCATTCAGGACACCGGCAAACAGCGCCAATTGGAGGAGTATCGCCGGCTTCTTTATGTCGCCATGACCCGTGCCCGCGATCAGCTCATCGTCACCGGCCACATGACCAGCGAATCCGACCCACCGCCAGGCTGTTGGTACGATCTGATCGACAAGGCCCTTGGCCCGGATGCGCGCGATGTTGGTGATCTGGAGGGCTTGCCCGAAGGGAATCCGGTGCGCGTCTGGCGGGACGATCCGTGGCCGAGCGAGAGCGAGGACGTCGATCAATCTGAGGGTTCAGGCAGCAGGCCGGCACCCGATACAACCGAGCTGAAACGCCTTTTGGCGCAGCCTACGCCTCCGCCACAGCCCATAGCGCCGCTAAGGCCTTCGCAGGCCCGCAAAGATTTGGCGTCGGCGGCAATCGACTGGCCGGAGCTGGCTGCCGCCGATCGTCATGTCAGGACCGTTGAAAGCTTGAAGGAGGTTGGCCAGGCCGAAGGGCTTGTCTTCGGCACGCTCGTCCACCGTCTGCTGGAAAGTCGGCGCTTGCCGACACCAGATGAAGCCGAAGCGATAGCGCTGGCGCTCGACCCGGCGATGGATCCCGAACTGATGACAAAGGCCCAAGACCAGGCAGGCGCCGTCCGTTCCATGGCGGAGGGGTCCACATTGTTTGGCCCGACCGCGCGCGCCGAGGTTCCGTTGCGTGGTTCTTTGCGCGATGCCAGCGGCGATCTGCGGCAGATCACTGGTACGATTGACCGGCTCGTGGTCAACGACAGCGAGGTCTGGGCGGTCGATTTCAAGACCAACGCGACCATCCCGCCTTTGTCGCGACTAAGTGAGATTGTTCCGGACTATCTGGCCCAAATCGCGCTCTATTCTGGTCTTTTGTCGCGACTGTTTCCTGGCCGTCTGGTGCGCTGTGGATTGCTGTGGACAGGTGCGCCGCGCCTTGATTGGATCGCGCCGGAGACCATCGCCGCCACGGCGCAAAGCTTGGGCCTCAACGGCGATCGCTGATCGGCGACTTCAGCAAACCGTGATGGCCCTCGCAGTTGACGCCCATCGGCGGCATTCCTACGTTCGCTCCATGAACCTTATCTGATTCCGCGCCGCCAAACCTGGCGTGGTCCAACTGGAGTATGTGCCTATGGCCACCGTAACTGTCACCGATGCGACCTTCGAAAGCGAAGTGTTGCAGTCCGATATCCCCGTCATCGTCGACTTCTGGGCCGAGTGGTGCGGCCCTTGCAAGATGATTGCCCCTCACTTGGACGCCATTTCCCAGGAGATGGACGGCAAGGTGAAGATCGCCAAGGTCGACGTCGACAACAACCAGCAAACCGCTCAAGCGCTGCGCATCATGTCGATGCCAACGCTGGTCGCCTTCAAGGACGGGCAGCCCGTTGCGCAGAAGGTGGGCGCCGGTTCCAAAACCGATCTGTCGAATTGGATCGCCAGCGCGGTTTAGTGCAGCCACCCGACAGTTCTACAACCACTTGTCGCCGCGCGGGGCTCGCTTCGCGCGGCGTTTTCTTGCGCCGTTTCAAACCTGTTCCTTATCCAAGCGACGCAAGAGCCTTGGTAATTCGGTTTGGTGGTGCAATGCGGTAACGGACCGCTAACGCAATCACCAAGCCTTTGGCGCTATTGGTAAGATCTTAGAAGTCTTTTGGTTCACTGAAGCCAGGAAAACGTGCCGTCGCAAGGCACTTTCGAGGCTTCAAAACCATGACCGCTCTTCGATCGATCCTAAGGACAACGACGGCCTTCACGCAGGCCGCCTGGCTGCGTGGCAAGGGCGGGCTAAAGACTTTCCGGTCCGACAACTCCGGTGCGGTGGCAATTATCTTCGGCTTGGTGATGATCCCGGTCATCGGGATCGCCGGCGCCTCACTTGACTATTCCCGGGCTTCGCAGGATCGCACCCACACACTCGCCGCCGCAGACAGCGCCGCCCTTGCCGGCGTGCGAGCCCTTCGCGGCAGCGATGCGCAGGTCGAACAGACCATTCGCGACTATCTGGATGCCAACCTGCCGCCTCACCTGGTCGGCATACCCTTCACCTATGTGGTCAATCCGGAGCGCACCGGCATTCGCGTCGATGTCGCTGGCCGCACCGACACGACCTTGCTCGAGGTTGTCGGCATTCAGCATGTGGATTGGTCGGTCACGTCCGAGGCGGTCAACAATTCCATCTTCACCGAGATCGCTCTGGTCCTGGATGTCACCGGCTCGATGCGCTCGCACATGCCGGCGTTGCGCACAGCCGCCAGTGATTTTGTCGACATCATCTTTGATGGCCAGGCCGCCACCAACGAGGCGCGAATTGCCCTGGTGCCCTATCGTTACACGGTGAACATCGGCAATGGCCCCACACAGCTGGCCTGGATGGACACGCTCGGCACTGCCCGTTTCCACGGCGTCAATTTCGAGGATCAAAGGCTGCGGCATCGCGATTGTCGCCCCTCACCCCCACCGCCGCGGCCTTCCCCGCCGCGCCCGTCCCCCCAGGTCTCCCCCCCGCCACCACCGCCTTCCCGCCTCAGAGCCGCCCTCGCGCCGCCCCTCCACCCCCACCCCGCCGCCAGCTGGTGGTTCAGACTGGGGTGTTCGGAAGGCGAAGTGCTTGATTACGCCGCAGCTGACCTGCACGATGCCGGTGCGGACAATGTCATGTTCCACATGGTTCTCGATCGCAGTTTCGCGTTCATCGATCGTGCCGGTGAGACGGTGTCCGACGTCGCAGACGAGCTTGTTGGTGTGAGCGAGGCAGAGGCCGGCGAAAATTATGGCTATGGCGTCGGCGGTTGGCCGCACGGCCCGCGACCGCGAACCATCCCCAATGATGGCGACTGCTCGCGCCGGGGTCCGTCCGAGGTCAATCATTTCCACCTGTTCGAAGCCATGGGCGAACAATGGGCAGGGTGCGTGGAAGCACGCCCCGAGCCGTTCGACACCTCCGACACGCCTCCCGGCGGCGGCCGCGGCGGAGACACCCGTTGGGTGCCCTATCTCTGGCCGGATGAGCGCGATGGCGTGAACGGTTCCAACCCACGGGCGCATTCACGCAACGACTATTTGCCTACCAACAGTCTGCGGCCGAACCAGATTTGGAACCGCGATTGGGGTCACGATGATCGCCAGCGCTTTGTTTGGAAATACAATCTGGATGAGGTCGGCGGATCGGTCGATGCCGACTATTCCAGTTTCATCGAGCAAGGGCCCAATGCTGCCTGCCCTGAACCCATTGTGCCGCTAACCGGATCACGGGCCGAGCTCGACCGCGCGATCGACGGTCTACGTTCGGTGGGTGCTGCTGGCACCAACTCTGCCTTTGGCATGGTTTGGGGTTGGCGGGTTCTCTCGCCAGGCGTGCCGTTCACCCAAGGTTTGCCCTATGATCCGGAAAACACGCGCAAGATCATCATCTTGATGACCGATGGCGTCAATGATGTCACCGAGCAACGCAACGGCTACAATCGGGCCGACTACGGCGCCTATGGCTATTTGCGCCAGGGCCGTCTTGGAAACAATCGCAACCGAGCGCAGGCTCGTCTCGACCGCAAACTACGCGAAGTGTGCAACGAGGTGCAGCGCACCGGTCGCGAGATCATGGTCTACACCGTGATGTTCGACCCGCAGGGCGGATTGCCACCAAGCTTGCGCAGTCTCTACCGTGACTGCGCGACCGAGGCCGACATGTTCTTCCAGGCTTCGGACTCAGCTGACCTGGTCTCCGCGTTCAACGATATCGCAGCCGATATTCGCAGGCTCCGCCTAACGCAGTAGAGCGCGATCATCATGCAGAACAAAGCCCGCTGAGCGTTAGGGTCAGCGGGCCTTTTTTGGAGCCAGACGTTAGAGGCCTTTCGGGGCTTTCATCTTGCGTTTCGAGGCATGCTTCAGCGCGATCTTTTCGCCATCCAGCGTCTTGCCGTGCATGTAGGTGCGTTGCCAGCCCTGTTTCACCGTTTCCGGGTCGCCTGTGGCCAGCCCCTCATTGAACCGGGTCCGCGCCTGCGACCAGCCTTGGTAATCGGCATTGAGCGGCTGGTTCATCGCCAAGGGCACGATGTTGGGCTGGATGTTTTCCAGGCTATGGTGGGGCGTCGGGGTAACAAAACAAAAGACCTCACCACGTTTGAACTCCACCATGCCAGGGCGGGTGAAGACCCAGTTCATGGTGAAAGGAAAGGGCAGCCAGTCGGTCTCGATCAGCCCATCCAGAGGCGTGATCCCGTCCTTGATGCTGTTGGGCGCGCCGCGCGCCCATAGACCCCAGCCAGGCGAGGTCCGCATG
This sequence comes from Hyphomicrobiales bacterium, assembly GCA_046290415.1. Taxonomy (GTDB): domain Bacteria; phylum Pseudomonadota; class Alphaproteobacteria; order Rhizobiales; family MH13; genus MH13. The sequence goes on along the minus strand of JBKAGN010000012.1, from coordinate 39,162 downwards.
ATGTAGCCGGTGTGAAAGGTGAGCACGCCGGATCCGAAATGCGACCCGGCCACATGCTCAACCTGGTCCGCATCTTGCGGGTGCACCGCCTCGACCTTGAGGTCGGCGATCTGATCGCCACCCGTCCAATAGGCGCGCAGATCGACGTCCAGCACCATCTCCCAGCCGGTGGCATTGGCGATCGACAGCGGCAGGCACCGATAGGCGAACCGATCTGGTGTCGCGTCCATCCAAGGGCGCTGGCTGCGCGCTGGTCGTATTTCTGGAGCGCGCTCATGGATCTGGTACAGCGTCAGGCCGCCGGGCGACGTCTCGGCGTCCGGCTCGGTTGGCAGGTCCACGGCCTGCGCCCCGCGATGGGCCGGGCATCCTTGGAGGCCGGAGTTTATCGTGTTTCCGCGCGATGAGGACGGCGCATCAGGTCTTGTGACGCGGGCGTTTTGGGCCTTGTGAGCCATGGCAATCTCGTCAATCTGGTCGGCGCGCACCATCTCATGAGGCCGGTTAACGAAGTGGTAAGCATCACGCAGGGCACCGGACCAGCGATCATGCTGCATGGGCAGAGGCGTTACATGGCCAGAAGAAAGAACAAAGGCACTGGAGCCACCGCGACCAGAAGCGTCAAAAAGAACCGATGAAAGCGGAACAACCCGCTCATCCCCGCCGCCAGCGCAAGTCCACCGCCTCCGCCGACCAGTGAATTGCCGGGCACATTCAAAAGCACGATCATCGCCAGATAGCGGTGGCGCAGCAGCATCGGGACCCAGCGTGGCGGCGCATTGGCCATCAGGTAGTCGATCCGCATGTGTCGCTCCCGCGCGGCCAACTCTTCGGCCAGCCGCGTTGCGCGATTGAACCCAAGATACCGGAAAAACCTTACGATCCATTCAGCTGGAACCAGCGCGCCGATCAGGTAGGACAAGGTCAGCGCACTGATCATCGCCCCATAGACAAGAAGCGCGACCTTGCCGCCAAAAAGGACCATCAGACCAAAGCCGATCTCAGCGCCTGGTATAAAGGGCATGGCGGAGGTGATGACAAACACGATCAGCGCGACAGCAAGGATCTGGAACATCATAGCCGGGTCCATGGAACTGATCTGCGCGCCCTCCAGCCGGTCCCATTGCATGCTGATCCACCAACCCAGAGCGATCAGGCCGGCATAGAGCGTCAGCACGAAGAGCCGGCGGCGAAGGCGCGGGTCTAGCGGCACGGCAGGACGCCGGGAACCGGAGCAACGGCAAGGATCAGGCAATGCAGCATGCGACGTCGCGGATTGCGGGCGAGCAAACACGGAACGCAGCGCAAGGCGAGCCGTTTTGCCAGCCCTTTACGGGAAAGCAGCATAGGCCCTAGCACAGCATCGGGCGAGCGCCCATGCGGTGACAATCCTTCACATCTGCGCGCGCCTTTCGTGCTTGGGTGTCGGTGCTGACGTTAGGGCTTCAGGGCTTGGAACGCGGCCAAGGTTTCGCTCAGAACATTCCCGCAAGGAGCTGCCTAGCCTACAACTTCTTTGCGGTCAGGCGAGTTGAATGGCCAGGAGCAATCAGCTACACACGCAGCGCTCGCACCCGTAGCTCAGCTGGATAGAGCGCTGCCCTCCGAAGGCAGAGGTCACAGGTTCGAATCCTGTCGGGTGCGCCATAGCGCTTTGCCCTTGCAAAGCGCGGAACGAGCGGCAGGCATTTGCTTGGCAAATGCTGAGAGCGACCCTTGCCGGATTCGAACCCATAGCTTCGCAACCCATCACTCCCCCCTAATCCAAACTTGCCCGTGCCCTAAGGGTGTGCCTAGACTCGTGCCTTGAAGGGAGCTGCACCATGAACATTGGCGAAGCGGCAGAGCGCACGCAGCTGCCGCCAAAAACCATCCGCTATTACGAAGAAATTGGTCTTGTTCGCCCTGGCCGTGCCGACAATGGCTATCGCGATTACGCGGAAAAAGACGTGCATCGCCTAGCCTTTTTGCAACGCGCGCGGGGCCTTGGTTTCACGATTGATGAATGCCGCCAGCTTCTCTCGCTTTACGATGATACCCACCGGGCAAGCTGCGATGTCAAAGCGCTGACCTTGGAAAAGATCAGCGAGATTGACACCAAGCTCGCTGAGATGCAGGCCTTGCGCGCGACACTTGCGACATTGGTAGAGACCTGCGCCGGTGATGATCGTCCAGATTGCCCAATTCTCAACGATATGGCTGGACAATCCCAGGCCTAGCATTTGGCGTCACCAATCACGCTCCTCCGACCCGCCGCGCACCTGTGATGCTCATCACCGGCAGCCATGCGCTCTCTTTCGCACCGGGCACCTATCCGTCCGACCGGATGACGGCACGGCGCCTTAACCAATGGCTGTTTGCTCATGACGCTGCCATTGAAGATACAGACGCGGTCGGATTTCGTTGATCAGAGCGACGGCGAGGTGAGCCTTGCAACCACGCTGGATGTACCGGCTTGGTCGACGTTCCTCAGCGAACCGGCAACCCGCGACGATGTCGCGCGCATGGGCTTGGCGCTCTACGATGCTGAAGCACGCCTGCTGGGCGATGGGCTCAACCTCACGGCGGCCTTTGCCGAGGATGCCGAGCTGGGCCGACAGGATGGCGCAGAACTGCGGCTCGCCAGTGCCGATAACGACGACCGCTATTGGTGGCACGATCGACATTCCAGCCTGGGTCGGCGATCGGGTTGGCGGCAACAATCTGACCGACTGGATGTCTGATCCGACAGTACGGCAGTATGCAGAGCAGCTGGCTGAAAACGGTCGCAACCACATTGCGCAGCAGGTGCGCGATCATGCCGGACGCGGGTTTCATGAGGTTTCCGATGCCCTCCAGCGCCATGGCCTTGGCAGCGGGCGCGGCATGGAGGGCGGATCACCAACCACCACGGGCTTCAACGCCGCCATGCAGCAGGTGATCGAGGGGTTGTAGCTACCCCCGGTTCCGTTACGGCACGCGCGCCTTTGTCGGCCTAAACGGTCCATCAAGGTGAACAAGGCTTTATCGCAGGCAGAGACCGCGCCATCGGCGCGGCTGCGTATGGGGAGCCTGCATCTTGCACCGATCGATCCTTCCGCTGGCGCTGGCCGGTTCAATCTGCATAGTGGCACCAACGCTGGCGGCTGATCAAACTGGCTTTCAACAGGCAGCGCCGCAGCCGACGATCGTTCGCGATGGCCCACCGCGTTGGACGGGGTTCTACGCCGGTGTACATGCCGGTCTTGGCTTCGTGGATAGCTGGGACAATGTCGACGGTCTGCTGGAAGACAAACAAAGCTTCTTGGGCGGTGTCCACGCTGGCGGATCGCTGCAGGTGAGCAACGTCGTTCTGGGCGTGGAAGGCGATGCGTCGCTGACCAATTTCACCCGTCCGCGGGTCGGCGTAACATCGCTGGAAATCTCCATGCCATGGTCGGCTTCCGTGCGCGGCAGGGTCGGCTACGCGTTCGGGCATCTTCTAATCTACGGAACTGGTGGATTGGCCGTGGCTGGTGTTGAAACGACCTCGGCGACAGCGAGCTCATCAGACACACGCTACGGACACGTCCTTGGCGCTGGCGTGGAGTGGGGCCTGACCCGGAATCTCGCCCTGGGCGGAGAGTTTCTGCGTTACGATTTTTCCAAGGAAGATCTCACCTTGGGTGCGTCTTTCCAAAGCGAGCACAGCCAAGATGTGGTGCGCGCCAGACTGTCTTTCCGGTACTGACGCGGCAGCCTATCTGGCCAGCGCCTCCTTAAGCGTGTGCCAACTGGCCTTCGGCGTTCGGTCGAGGGTCTCGAAATCGACATGCACCAGGCCGAACCGTTTTTCGTAGCCAAGCGCCCACTCATAATTGTCGAGCAGCGACCAGATCGTGTAGCCGCGTACGTCGATGCCCTCGCTGATAGCCTGTTTCACCCGCGCCAGATGGTCTGACAGGTAGCGGATACGCTGAGCATCCTGCACCACCTTCTCCCCATCTGCGCTATCTTTGAGGACGTCGTAAGACGCCAATCCGTTTTCGGTCACATAGATCGGCAGGTCGGTGTAGCTTGCCGTGTGCCGCAGGAAATGCAGCAGGCCGTCGGGATAAATCTCCCAGTCCATCGCAGTTTTCTCCAGCGGCCCTTCGCGCTCTTCCAGAAACGGAAACTGGTCGGACCCGTCCGGCCCGATCAGCTTGCGCGTGTAGTAATTGATGCCGACCCAATCGAGCGGCTGGGCGATCGTCTGAAAATCATCCTGCCAGCCTTCCGGCATATACGGGCCCAAATGGACCAGCACATCGTCCGGATAGGCCTTTTTGAAGATGCCGCCGAGGAACCAGCGATTGTAGAAACCATCATAAAGCTCGGCGAGCTCTTGCGCGCGCTCGCTCTCGTCGACCGGCTGGGCATATTCATGGTTCATCACTGCGCCGAGCCCGGTCATCCCCAGAGCGCGCATCGCCTGTGTCGCTTTGCCGTGGGCGAGCAGCACGTGATGCATCGCGCGGGCTGCGGCGCGAATATCGCGCAGGCCAGGCGCGTGATGCCCCATAAAGTGCGAGAGCCAGGCCACACACCAGGGCTCGTTGATCGGCGCGGTTCGATGCATGCGGTCGCCGATGCGGCCCATGATGCAGGTGGCAAAATCGGCAAACCGGTCGGCGATGTCGCGGTTGCGCCACCCGCCTTGGTCAGCCAGCGGCGATGGCAGTTCCCAGTGGTAAAGCGTGGCCATCGGCTTGATGCCGCGTTCCAGCATCCCGTCCACCAACCGGTCGTAGAAGTCCAGGCCCTCAGGGTTCGGCGTCACACCATCGGGCATCACCCGCGCCCAGCTGGTGGAAAACCGATAGGCGTCCAGATTGGCACCGGCCACCAAGTCAAGATCATCGGCCCAACGATGATAGTGGTCGCAGGCTATCGCACCGTTCTCGCCGCGCACCACATTGCCCGGAGTCGCTGCAAAACTGTCCCAATGCGTTTGGCCAGCGCCACCAAAGCGGTGACCTTCGATCTGATAGGCCGACGTCGCGGTGCCGAAAACGAAACCGTCGGGAAAATCGGCGCGGGCGTGCGGAAAGGTCATGGGTGAAGCGTCCTTGCGCGTCGGGTGGGCAAAACCACGCTGCCCATAGGGCGCGCCAGGTCCAAACGCAAACAAAACCAGGCATCGCTTGGCGATCAACAGTTGAAACCGCTTTGACGTTTGGCGGTGTTTCTTTCCCAAAGGGAAGAGGACACAGCTTTTGTTGCGTGCAAATCGCTTGACAGAATGACGAAGGAACGGTGATGGTGAGCGAACCCATTCCGGAAGCGCTTTCAGTGCGCCTGGATGGGCGGGATTTAAAGCCGGACATCAGACCCGGCACAAAGGGAGAGACCAATGAAAAAACTGCTTCTTGCAGGTGTGGCCCTGTCCGTGATGGGCGCAACATCAGCATCGGCACAAGACCTGACCTTTGAACCGGGTTCCGGCGACTTTAGCTGGGGCAGCTACGAAGAGTTCTCAGCGTCTGCCGACTTTTCCGGCGAACAGCTCACCGTCTTCGGTCCATGGCTTGGCCCCGACCAAGCTGTTGTAGAAAGCGTTCTGGCTTACTTTGAAGCCGCGACCGGCGCTGACGTGCGCTATGTCGGTTCCGACAGCTTCGAGCAGCAGATCATGGTGGATGCTGAAGCAGGGTCTTCACCCAACGTTGCTGTGTTCCCGCAGCCTGGCCTGGCTTCCGACATGGCTTCGCGCGGCTTCCTGACGCCTTTGGCCGATGGCACAGGCGACTGGATCCGCGAAAACTACGCAGCCGGCCAATCCTGGGTCGATCTTGGCACCTACGCCGACCCCGATGGCAACGACACGCTGTATGGCTTCTTCTACAAGGTCGATGTGAAGTCCCTGGTTTGGTACTCGCCGGAGAACTTTGAAGATGCCGGCTACGAAGTGCCTGAAACCATGGAAGAGCTCAAAGCTCTGACCGACCAGATCGTCGCCGATGGCGAAACGCCATGGTGCATCGGTCTGGGTTCAGGCGGTGCGACCGGCTGGCCGGCAACCGACTGGGTGGAAGACATGCTTCTGCGCACCCAGACACCGGACGTCTACGATCAGTGGGTGAGCAACGAAATTCCGTTCGATGATGAGCGCATCGTCGCTGCCATCGAGGAGTTCGGCTATTTCGCCCGCAACGATGATTATGTTGCTGGTGGCGCCGGCGCTGTTGCCTCCACCGACTTCCGTGACAGCCCGCAGGGCCTCTTCGACTCTCCCCCGCAGTGCTACATGCACCGCCAAGCCTCGTTCATCCCGGCTTTCTTCCCAGACGGCACCGAAGTGGGTGAAGACGCCGATTTCTTCTACTTCCCGGCCTATGAAGAAGCCGATCTCGGCTCACCGGTTCTCGGCGCTGGCACCCTCTGGGCGATCACCAACGACTCACCAGCCGCTCATGGTCTGGTCGAGTTCATGCAAACGCCGATCGCCCATGAACTATGGATGGCGCAGGGTGGTTTCCTTACGCCGCACACCGGTGTGAATTCTGATGTCTTTGCCGACCCGACCTTGGCCAAGATGAACGACATTTTGCTGTCGGCCACCACCTTCCGCTTCGACGGATCGGACCTGATGCCCGGTGGTGTTGGCGCTGGTTCATTCTGGACCGGCATGGTCGACTATGCCGGCGGCGACGACGCGGCGGCAGTTGCCGCCGAGATCCAGGCTTCCTGGGAAGCGCTGCAATAAGACAGCGCGCCCGAGCCTACGGCTCGCTAACGCCTGACGCATTTGGACTGCCCGGCGGCATTTTTTCGCCGCTGGGCAGCCCCCATAAGAACCAAAAATCAAAAGGGGAGGGGGAGCCATGAATCCGGCCATTCAGGGTCTGATCACGATCATTGTCGGGGTAGGCGGCTGCGTCGCTTACTTCTATTTCTCCAACCAATTTCTGGACAAAGTCATCTTCCCGGCGACGGGCAAGAACGCTGGGCGCAACATCTCGCGCGCCAATATGGTCCGGCCTTGGTTGTTTCTGTTTCCGGCGATTTTCGCGCTGGGGCTTTATCTCGCCTATCCAGTTGTGGAGACGCTGCGGCTCTCTTTGACGGATCGCGACGCCGGGGGCGCCTTCGTCGGCCTTGCCAACTACAACCAGATGTTCAGCGAGCCCAAATTCTGGGAGGCTCTGACCAACAACTTCCTCTGGCTTTTGGTTGTGCCCGCCTTTTCGACGGCCTTTGGGCTGCTGGCAGCGCAACTGACCGATCGCCTCGCCTGGGGCAATATCGCCAAATCGCTGATCTTCATGCCGATGGCGATTTCTTTCGTCGGCGCGGCGGTGATCTTCCGACTGATCTATGTCGCCCGGCCTGAAGAACAGGCGCAGATCGGGGTGCTCAACGCGGTCTGGCTGCAGTTTGACGGCGGATCGGGCAGCTTCATCATGCTGAAGCTGCTGCCCGCGATCATCTTGCTCTGTTTCGCTGGCCTCTGCGTTTACATCGCCTACCTGCTGGTGAAGCCCTATTTCACCGGCGGCAAAACCGGCGGCATCTTCATGCAGCTACTTCGGCTCATCTTCGTGGTTGGCGGTGCGTTTTTGGCCTTCCAGGCTTTGGGCGCAACGCTGAACCTGTTCGGCGCTGAACTGCCTTACGGCGAGCCGCAGCAATGGCTGACCATCCCATTCTACAACAACTTCTTCCTTATGATCGTGCTGATATGGATCCAGACCGGCTTTGCCATGGTCATCCTGTCGGCGGCCCTGCGTGGCATCCCTGAAGAGACCGTTGAAGCGGCGATCGTCGATGGTGCCAACCCATTTGAGGTTTTCTTCAAGATCAAGGTGCCGCAGATCATGGGCACCATCGTGGTGGTTTGGACGACGATCACGCTGGTCGTCTTGAAGATCTTCGATATCGTGTTCGCCATGACCAACGGTCAGTGGGAAACACAGGTTCTTGCCAACTACATGTTCGACAAGCTGTTCCGCGCCAATGATTGGGGAGTCGGCTCGGCGAGTGCCATCATCATCATGTTGCTCGTCAGTCCAATCCTCATCTGGAACGTCTACAACGCCCGGAAGGAGATGCGCTGATGGCCGCTATTGCCGGAACCAAATCGAGCCTTACTTGGGCCGTTCAACTGTCCACCCTTGCACTCGTGCTTTTGTGGATTTTCCCAACCGTCGGCCTGCTTGTTTCATCCTTCCGCACAGTCGACCAGATCAACTCGTCTGGCTGGTGGGCATCGCTCACCGCCGCTGAGCAAAACGTGGTTTTCCGTACCGCTGATCCCGATGAGACCCGGGTCGCTGGTGGCGCGGATGGCACAACGTTTTTGGTTGCTGGCAACGTGTTTGATGACGAAGCGTCAGGCGCCACCATTGGCGCATGGGGGGTGTCGTCGCGCGCGATCGACACCTACCAGGCCGGCGATACGGCAGACCTCGGCGATGGCGAAACCATCACCGTAGACGCCGAAGGCAATTATGCCTGGCGTGGCAATGACGACCAGATCTCCGGTCGCGGTCAGCGCATCTTCGCGACCATCACCGCGCCACCTGACTTCACGCTGGACAATTATGAGCAGGTCCTTCTGTCAGGCGACAGCACCGACTCCATGGCCAAAGCGTTCTTCAACACGCTGACCGTCACCATTCCGGCAACGATCATCCCGATCGTGGTGGCAGCCTTTGCCGCCTATGCGCTGGCATGGATGGATTTCCCTGGCCGTGCGTTGCTGATCGCCATGGTCGTGGCGCTGCTCGTGGTGCCGCTGCAATTGGCGCTGATTCCGCTGCTGCGGCTCCATTTGGAGATCGGTATCGGCAAGGGGTATCTCGGCACCTGGCTTGCCCATACCGGCTTCGGCTTACCGCTCGCGATCTATCTCTTACGCAACTATATGGTGGGCTTGCCCAAGGACATCATTGAGAACGCCAAAGTGGATGGCGCGACGGATTTCCAGATCTTCACCAAGATCATTCTGCCGCTGTCGTTTCCGGCGCTCGCAAGTTTCGCCATCTTCCAGTTCCTCTGGACCTGGAATGACCTTCTCGTCGCCAAGGTGTTCCTGATCGACGCGACCGGTGAAACGACGGTGATGACCAACCAGATCGTGGAGCTGTTGGGCACACGTGGCGGTAACTGGGAAATTCTCGCAACCGCCGCTTTTGTCAGTATCGCCGTTCCGCTCGTGGTGTTCTTTGCGATGCAGAAATATCTCGTCCGCGGGCTACTCGCCGGATCGGTCAAATAACGGCCGGCGGCGCGACAGCCGCCGGCAAAAAGTCCCAAGCGCGCTCACTGAGCGTTTGCGCAACAAACGATAAGAAAGTTTCAGGGGGAAGAGTACCATGGCATCGCTACTCTTAAAGGACGTCGCCAAATCCTACGGCAAGGTTGAAGTCCTCAAGAATATCGACCTCGATATCAAGACCGGCGAACTCATTGTGTTCGTTGGTCCATCGGGCTGCGGTAAGTCCACGCTGCTTCGCATGATTGCTGGACTGGAAAGCATCACCGGTGGCGATTTCTACATCGACGATGAGCGCATGAACGAGGTGCCGCCATCCAAGCGCGGCATCGCAATGGTGTTTCAGTCCTACGCGCTCTATCCGCACATGACGGTCTACGACAACATGGCGTTTGCGTTGACCCTTGCAAAGATGCCCAGGGATGAAATCGACCAGCGCGTTCAAAAGGCCGCCAACATCCTTCAGCTTGGCGAGTATCTGGAACGCTTGCCAAAGGCCCTGTCCGGGGGTCAACGCCAGCGCGTTGCCATCGGTCGTTCGATCGTTCGGGACCCGAAGGTTTACCTCTTCGATGAGCCGCTCTCCAACCTCGACGCGGCCCTGCGTGTCGATACCCGCATCGAGATCGCTCAACTGAAAGAAGACATGCCGAACTCGACCATGATCTACGTGACCCATGATCAGGTCGAGGCGATGACGTTGGCGACGCGCATCGTTGTGCTCAACAATGTCACCCACACCATCGGCCAGGTTGGCACGCCGCTGGAGCTTTACGAAAAGCCGCGCAACACCTTCGTGGCCCAGTTTATCGGCTCACCGAAGATGAACCTTTTGGGCGCCAAGGTGATCAGCAGTGGCGACAGCACGACCATCAAACTCGACCATGGCGAGGAAGTCGTGGTGCCAATCAAGACTGACGCTTCGGCCGGCGAAACGGTGTCCTTTGGCATCCGCCCGGAGGATTTCGTGGTGGCCCAGGACGGTGATCCGGTCATCTATTCTGGCGAAGCGCTTTTCACCGAGAAGCTGGGCGAGGTGACGGTGGTCTACCTCAAACCCGCTGCGCAGGGTGAAGCCTCGATCATCGCCAAGATCCCGGGCATTGCCCATGTGAAGAAGGGCGAGATGCTCAACCTCACGGGCGCATTCGACAAGATGCATCTGTTTGATGCCGAAGGTCACAGTTTCCTCTACAAATAAGTAAGGTAGTTCAGCGTGGCGCTGCCCGGCCATGCGAGGCTAGGCGCCACGCTCTGATACATCTTGTGACCAGGATCAGCCTTGTGCCAACTTGCGCTGAACCGCGCAGGGGCCTAAGGCGGGCGTGATGACCGCATCCGACCCCAAGTCCGACCCCAAGTCTGGCACCATGTCTGGGACTATGTCCGGCCCAGCGTCCGCCCCAACGCGCATATCCGTCGCCAGCGATGACGGCAAACAGGTTTTGCAGCGTCTGCTGCTCGATACCGGCAAACGCTATATCGGGCGCTATGCGCTGGCGTTCTTCTTCATGGCCGTCGCGGCGGCAGCCACGGCCCTGACCGCCTACATGATGCGTGACCTCATCAATGAGGTTTTCATCAACCGCTCGCGCGAATGGTTGATCTTTATCGGCTCGGCGGTGGTGGTGATCTACCTCGCCAAGGGCGCGTCGATGTATTTCCAGATGGTCATCATGGCTCGCGTCGGCAATTCCATCGTCGCCGATGTGCAGAACCGCATGTTTAAGCGGCTCCTGGAGGAAGATGTCGGCTTCGTCCAGGGTCAGCCCTCAGCGGAGATCGCCGCTGTTTTTGCCAACAATGCCAATGCTGCCCGACAGGTCTTGAACCTCATTGTCACCGGCGCCGGACGCGATGTGCTGTCGCTGATCGCGCTGTTGATCGTGATGCTCATCCAAGATCCGGTCATGTCGCTGTCGATGATCTTGGGCCTGCCGGTGATGGCTTTCCTGATCGAGAAGATGATGGGTCGTGTACGCCGTATAGCCAAGCGCCAGGTCTCGCTGACCGCCGAGATCGGCAATTATGTGCGTGAGACCGCCCAAGGATTCCGGATCGTCAAAGCCTTCCGCATGGAAGACGAACTGGGCGGGCGCATCGGCGACACCATCGATGATTTGCGCAAGACGGCCGACAAGATTGCGATCTACCAAGCCCGTCCGGTGCCCTTGGTGGAGACAATTGGCGGCATCGCGGTCGCCATCGTCATCTTCTACGGCGGTTACCGGGTGATCGAGCAGGGCCAGTCTCCCGGCGAGTTCTTCTCTTTTGTGACGGCGTTGCTGCTCGCCTACGAGCCGGCCCGCAAGCTGGCAAATTTGCGTGTTCCGTTGGAAGCCGGCCTGGTCGGCGTGCGTATGATGTATGGCTTCCTCGACCGTCCACCGTCGAAACGTGAGGCCGGAACCGGTAAGCGCTTCACGCTTGAAAATGGGGAGATCACCTTCGATCAGGTGAGCTTCGGTTACCACCCCGGCGGGGATGCCGTCCTCCAAGGTCTGACCTTCACGGCACCTGCCGGTAAGACGACAGCGCTGGTTGGCGCGTCGGGTGCCGGCAAATCCACCGTCATGGCGATGGTGCTGCGATTCTGGGACCCGGACGGCGGGCGGATCACCATTGATGGGCAGGACCTGAAGACTCTCTCCTCTTCCTCGCTACGCGCCTCCATGGCCTATGTCGGACAGGATGCTTACCTGTTCGATGGAACCGTGGCCGACAACATTCGTGCCGGCCTGCCGGACATCGACCCATCGACCGTCGAAGAAGCCGCGCGCCGGGCCGAGGCCCACACCTTCATCACCGCTTTGCCGCAAGGCTATGAGACACCCGTCGGCGAGCTCGGGTCCTTGCTGTCGGGGGGGCAGCGCCAGCGCATCGCCATAGCCAGGGCCTTTTTGCGCGACGCGCCCATCCTGTTGCTTGACGAGCCGACGTCCGCACTTGATGCCCATTCCGAAGACGCAATCCAGGCGACGCTGGCCCGACTTTCAGAAGGCCGCACGACGCTGGTAATCGCTCACCGTCTCTCTACAGTGCGCGGTGCTGACCAGATCATCGCGATGGAGCAGGGCCGTGCTATCGAGCAAGGCACCCATGACGAACTGATGGCCCACGGTGGCCATTACGCCGCGCTGCACGATCTCCAGTTCGGCACCAACCGGCTGACCGCTTAGCCAGTCGGCTTCCCGCCATCAGCCGTAGGTTGCGAAGAACGCGTCCAGCGGATCGAGCGAGATGCCCATGCCTTCCAGCTTGCCGCCAAAGCCGTGCCCACCGATCGGGCTGATCGGACCGAAGCCGCCGGTGGCAAAGCTGCCTGGGGCGGTGCCGAGATTGAACACGCATAAAATCCGCTCGCCCTCATAGTCGCGGGTGAAGGCCAGAACGTCGCCTTGGGTGTCATGGAACTGCATCGAGCCGCGTCGCAGCGCCATCTGTTCGCGGCGCCAGCCTAAGAACCGGCGCACATGGCGCAGCGGCATCCGATCATCGGCCTCCTGCACCGAGACGGCGCGCGCGACATGCTCCGGCGGCACCGGCAGCCAGGGTGTGCCTTCGGTAAATCCGCCATTCGACGCGGCAGGGTTCCAAGGCATCGGTGTGCGACAGCCATCGCGGCCTTTGAACTCAGGCCAAAAGCGAATGCCATAGGGGTCCTGAAGCTTTTCAAACGGCACGATGGCCTCGGTCAGGCCGAGCTCTTCGCCCTGATAGATGCAGGGTGTGCCTTTCAACGAGGTCAGCAGCGCGATCAGCAGCGGCGCCGCGCGATCTTGCTCATGGCCAAGCTGCCAGCGGCTGAGCACCCGCTCCACATCATGATTGGAGAAGGCCCAACTCGGCCAACTGTTGCGGTTGCTGTCCATGCGCTGGGCGACCTGGCGGATGAAATCCGCTGAAAACTGGCGATCCAGAAAATCGAATGAATAGGCCATGTGCAGGCGTTTGCCCTGCTCGGTGTAGTCGGCCAGCGTGTCGTACATGTCGAGAACGGCGCCCACTTCACCGACCGTCGTCGTCGCCGGATACTCATCCAGCAGCTTGCGCATCTTCTCCAGAAAAATCAGATTGTCCGGCCGCGTGATGTTGTAGATCGGCTGCTGCAAACCATAGGGGTTCTGTTCCGGGATGCCGTTGACCTTCATCCCCTCTTCGACCGGCGGATTGTCGCGCAGTTCCGCGTCATGGAAGTACATGTTCACCGTGTCGAGACGGAACCCGTCCACGCCGCGCTCCAGCCAAAAGCGGGCCGCATCGAGCACCGCTTCCTGGACGATGGGATTGTGGAAGTTGAGGTCCGGTTGGCTCGTAAGGAAGTTGTGCAGATAATATTGCCGGCGCCGCGAGTCCCACTCCCAGGCCGAGCCGCCAAAAATCGACAACCAATTGTTGGGCGGCGTTCCGTCGGGCTTGGGGTCGGCCCAGACATACCAATCGGCTTTGGCGTTGTTGCGGTCGACACAGCTTTCGCGGAACCAGGGATGGCGATCGGAGGTGTGTGAAATCACCAGATCGATGAGCACCCGAATGCCGCGATCATGCGCCGCTTGCAGAAGAGCGTCGAAGTCCTCAAGCGAGCCGAACATCGGATCGACATTCTTGTAGTCGGCAACATCGTAACCGTAATCATCCATTGGCGAGACAAAGAACGGCGAAATCCAAATCGCATCGACGTTCAGGCTCTTGATGTAATCGAGCCGTGAAGTGATGCCCGACAGGTCGCCGATGCCGTCCGCGTTCACGTCCAAATAGGAGCGCGGATAGATCTGATAGATCACGCCGCCGCGCCACCAATCAGGGTCGCCGCCAAGCTGACGGCGGGTGTGCACGCTGGAGGAAAGGGGTGAAACGAACATCGGCGGTTCCAATCCGAAGAATAGTAAGTCGTGCGGGCCGACAGGTGATTTCGGCCCGGCGCAGAAGGCGAACCTGCGGCAAGCCGATACGACTGTCAAAGAGTTTCGGTAGCGCTTCCGGAAAGTTCGCCTAAACCTTTCGTCGAAGCCAAGATGGGGGAATCGATAGCTTTTGAAGGAAGCTGGAAACCGACCGGAAACCCTAGCGTGGATTAGGGCGATCTTAACGCTGCCTGTCAGGCAAATGCTGGGGTGTCGCGTGGCAGGGTGCCGCTAGGATTTACTGACCGGGACAGGATCACAATGGTCACCCTTGAAAGCGTGTCTCTGCGCCATGCAGCCGCCAATGACTCGCTGCACGATGGACGCTCGGTGCACAATGCGCCGCTCAACCAGCCGCTTGTGCTCGACCTCGACCAGACGCTTTTGCGCTCCGACCTTTTGGTCGAGTGTTTTGTGGCGGCGCTGCGCCGTAACCCGTTCATCCTGTTCCAAGCCATTTTCTGGTTGGCGCGCGGCAAAGCCTTTCTGAAACAAAAACTGGCGCCCTATGCGCCCGATGATCTCGATGCCATCCCGGCCCATGACGGCGTGGTCGAACTGGCCGAGCGCGAAGCGCGGCGTGGCCGCCGTGTGGTGTTGGCAACAGCCTCGGACGAGTTGATGGCCCGCCGTGTGGCCAAACGCTTTGCCTTCATTGGCGAGGTCTTCGCCTCCGACGGAATCAAGAACCTGAAGGGTGCCTCAAAAGCTGAACGCCTCGCCGAACGGTTCCCGCAAGGGTTTATCTATGCCGGTGACAGTAAAGCCGATCTCGTCGTCTGGGCGCGCGCGCAAAGTGCTGTCGGCGTCAATTTACAGCCGAAGACCGCAAAGGCTTTGGCCCGGCTTGGCAAGCCGATGCTGCTGCTCAACGACGCCAAGCATCCCGCCCGCGTGCTCATCCAGGCCGCGCGCGTGAAGCAATGGGCCAAGAACGCCCTCATTTTTATCCCGCTGTTCTTGGCTGGCATGGCCACAGACATACAGGCATGGCGCGATGCGTTGCTTGCTTTTTTCGGTCTCGGCTTTGTTGCCTCGGCAACCTATCTGCTCAACGATCTGTTCGATCTGGCGGACGACCGCCGCCACTGGACCAAGCGCAACCGGCCCTTGGCGTCCGGCGCGCTGCCCATCGGCGAAGGCCTGATGCTGGTACCGGTTCTGGCCGCGGCGGGTTTTGCGCTGGCTGCCGCAGCAGGTTGGGCTGTGTTGGCAACGGTGACGCTCTACACGGCCATCACGCTTGCCTATTCGTTTCACGTCAAGCGCGTGCCGATCCTCGATGTGGCGGTCTTGGCGACATTGTTCACCCTGCGCCTGTTCCTTGGCGTGGTCGCTATTGGTGCGGTGATCTCGCCCTGGCTGTTCGTGTTTTCCATGGCGCTCTTCCTGTCGCTCTCAACGGCCAAGCGCCACACTGAAGTGGTGCGCATGGCGCTGCACGGGAAAACCAAAACGGCTGGCCGCGGCTACATTGCACGTGATGAACCGATGTTGCTCGCCCTCGGCCTGGCTGCGGCCATGTCGGCAGTGGTGCTGTTCTCGCTTTATCTCACCGCCGAGGCGTTTCATGCGGCGATGTACACGGCGCCTGGCTTCCTATGGGCAACGCCGATCCTGCTTTTTCTCTGGCTTGGCCGCATCTGGCTGGTGTCTCAGCGCGGTGAACTGGATGATGATCCTGTCGCCTTCGCGCTCAAAGACAAGGCGAGCCTTGTTCTCGGCCTGATGCTTGGCCTCGCCTTCGGCGGAGCGATCTTTGGTGGGTTCGCACGGGGAGTGTTGCCGTGGATCGCCTGACCCGCCTCATCCAAACCTCCGCGATCATCCGGTTCCTTTTGTGCGGTGGGACAGCGGCGGCGATCAACTGGTTCGCCCGCATCGTGCTTTCGTTCGTCATACCCTTCGAGCCGGCCATTGTGGTCGCCTATGCCATCGGCATGACCGCCGGCTTCCTGCTCTACCGCCATCTGGTCTGGCCGGGTCAGCACATGGATTGGAAGGCGCAGGTTCCCGCCTTTTTGTTGGTCAACGCTGTGGGGGCAGGCGTGGTTCTGGGCTCGGCGATGGGCCTGGAACGCCTTGGCGCCGGGATCTTTGGTCCCTCAGCTTATGTGGAAGCCTTTGCCCACGGAACGGCCATCGCGATCGGTGCGGTCGCCAACTATCTTGGCCATAGCCGCATCACCTTCGCCAAAGCGCAGCGCACATAAAGGCTGTTCGGTCAGGCGCCGACGGTCAGCGCCAAGACGGCAACCGTCACCACGTTCAACGCCATGCCCCACAGCACCAGAAGTGCCAGCACATCCTTGTGCTCGGCGAGTTTATCTTTGGCCAGCGCCAGCATCAGCAAGGCAGCCGGAAGCCAATCAAGGATGTAGCGCTGCGTATTGTACTGCGTGAACCCATTGGAGTGGTAGAAGAGCAGCAGCGTGGCAAACCCGGCGATGATCAGCAGGCAGAAAAGCGCCAGCCGCCGCCAGGGCGTGAAGGCCAGGAACAACAGCCAGGGGCTAGCCGCCAGAACGCTTGTCCCGCCATTATCGAGGCCGGTGATGGTCAACTTCTTGGCGGCGTCGAAGGTGATGTCGAAGCCTTGCACCAGCAGGTAGGCCGCGTTGTAGAGCACATAGGCCGACGACCAGACACCGTGATCGCGTACGCGCGCGGTTAGCACCGGCGTCTCACCGGTCTCTGGATCGGGCGCGAAGTCGTAAAAAATGTAGCTGTATCCGGTCTCCAGCGGGTCGCCGAACCGCCAGTAATTGTAGGCGAAATAGCCCACCAGGCCGATCGCCACAGGGATGCCGATTTGCAGCACCCAGCCGAACCGCTCGCGCACATCGTACCAATCCATCCGGAACAAAGGTGCCGATGGTCCAATTGCGATCAGAAGCAGCAGCGGGGCGTAAAACACCGACATCTGCCGGCAGAGCAGAGCGCAACCAAGCGCAATGCCGGCGGTGACCAGGCGGCCGTAGATCGCCTCATGCAACGCTAGCGTCAGCAGTGGAAAGCCGACAATCTGGGCGAAGAACCAAACACCATCGGCGCGTAACCCGACATAGAAAAGCGGGCTGGCAAAGGCGAGCGCGATGAGGAGCCACAGTTGGACCTCGCCCTCCATCTCGAAGGCATCGAAAATGCGCTTCCACAAAAACAGCGACAGCAGGAGACCGGCCAGACCAATCAGCATGAAGCCGGTGGTTTCGATCCCACTGAGGGCCACCAGCGGCATCGCCACAACGCCGGGAAAGGGCGGGAAAACGATGTAGGTCCGGCCCTCGAACTGGGCGCAATCAATGTCGAAACAGGCCGAGGCCCAGGGCGTGCCGGTCAGGAAGCTTTCGGCGATCAGCGCATAGGAATTGGTGCCGCTCGCCTCGGTAAGCGTGCGAAAGCCAAGCACGGCGACCAGCGCCAGCCCAATCAGCAGGGCCAAGGCCAGCATGACCCATTGAAAAGGTGTGCGCGTGCCAAGCATCGCCAGTCCCCGTGGTGAAGTGCGTGATGACGCAACGGTAGGCAGGTGGAGTAAAGGTGGCCCTAACAGGCGCACAATTGCGCCCGCTCGGCGCATCGGTTAGGCCGAAGCCATGTCACCTGCCGTGGTCGGTTCGGCCCTCCTTCCAGTTATCTTGGTTATCGCGCTCGCCTTCCTCATTCGGCGGGTGGGTCTGGTGACCGATGCCCATGTCGCCGGCGTCGAGCGCGTCACCTATGTGGTGTTTTTTCCAACGCTTCTGTTCTCCAACCTTTCCACCGCGAGCTTCGATGATCCCTCGGTCTGGACCTTGGCGCTGCTTCTGGCCGGGACGCACCTCACGGTTGGGATTCTGGCTTGGATTTTCTACACGCGCTCGCGTCTGGACGGGCCGTCGGCGACCAGCGGTTTTCAGGGCGCGGTGCGCTTCAACAGCTACATCGTCCTAGCGCTGGCTTTTGCGGTCTATGGCGCGGAAGGCGTGCAAAACATCACGGTGCCGATGGCGCTGATGATCATCACGATCAACATTCTCTGCGTCTCGATTCTTGCCCGCTATGGCGCGCCCGAAGAGGGTGTTGAGGCGCCCTCCTTGGTCAAAGCGTTGGCGACAAACCCTTTGATCTTGGCCTGCGCGGCCGGTCTTGCGATTAACCCTCTTCAGATTGATTGGCCGGGACCTGTGGACACCGCCTTCGGCTGGTTCAGCACAGCGGCGATCGCCATGGGCCTGTTTGCCGTTGGCGCGGGGCTGCGACCGATTTCCGGCAAAGGCTCGGTGTTCGCCATTGCGACGTCCAGCATGATCAAGCTTCTGCTGATGCCAGCGCTGTTCTTGTCGTTCGCCTTTGCAGTCAGCCTGCCGCGTGAACTGGCAGCGCTAGGGCTTCTGGCGACCATCGTTCCCGGCGCGACATCGTCCTACATTCTTGCCCGGCAACTTGGTGGCAATGCGCCATTGATGGCGCAAAGCGTGACGGTTGGCACGGTGCTATCGGCGGCCACCGTTACCGGCTGGTTCATCCTCTGGCCGCACCTCTACTAACCCACCTGACTAGGCAGCTTTATCCAGGCCACGCTTTTCGAGCAGCGCATCGACCGTCGGCATCCGCCCCCTGAACGCGGTGTAAAGCTCGGCTGGATCGGTCGCGCCGCCGGCGGCATAGATGTGGGTTTCCAGTTTTTTGGCCACGCCAGCGTCGAACGGTGAACCGGCTTCCTTGAAAGCGGCGAACGCATCAGCGTCCATGACCTCCGACCAGAGGTAGCTGTAATAGCCGGACGCATAGCTGCCGCCGGAGAAAATGTGCTGAAAATGCGGGCTGCGATGCCGCATGGTGATGGCGCGCGGCATGCCGATCCGTTCCAGCGTCTGCGCTTCGGCAGCCAGAAGATCGGTGGTTCCGTCGGTGGTGCCGTCATGCATGTCGAGGTCAACCATAGCCGAGGCGACATACTCCACCGTCGCAAACCCCTGATCATATTTCGACGCAGCGGTCAGCCGCTCGATCAGATCATCGGGAATGACTTCGCCGGATTGCGCGTGGCGTGCATGCGCGCGCAGGATATCGGGCACCATCAACCAGTGCTCGTAGAGCTGGGAAGGCAGTTCAACAAAGTCCCGTGCCACTGATGTCCCGGCGACTGATGGATAGGTCACATCCGACAGCATGCCGTGCAGCGCGTGGCCGAACTCGTGGAAAAGCGTGCGCACATCATCCAGCGTCAGAAGAGCTTTTTCGCCGGCTGGCGGTTTGGCAAAGTTCATCACATTGACAATGATCGGGCGGACATCGTTGCCCAGTTTTCGCTGGCCGCGAAACGCACTCATCCAGGCGCCCGAACGCTTGGACATGCGGCCATAATAGTCGCCCAGAAACACCGCCACATGTTCGCCAGAGGGGCCGAGCACCTCATAGGTTCGCACGTCCTCGTGGTAGGTCGGGATGTCGTCACGCTGCTTAAAGGAGAGGCCAAACAGACGGTTGGCCGTCGCAAAAGCCGCCTCGATCATCGCATCGAGCGTGAAATAGGGCTTCACCTCATCATCGGAAATCGCAAACTCAGCCTGCCGGCGTTTTTCGCTGTAGTGGCGCCAATCCCAGGCCTCCAGCTGAATGTTGGCGCCCTCGCTTGCGGCCAGCGCTTCCAGCTTGGCCTGGTCGGCAAGCGCCATCTCGCGTGCCGGTTCCCAGACATCATCGAGCAGCTTGCGCACCGCCGACGGGTCCTTGGCCATCTCGTTTTCAAGTTTGTAGTGCGCGTAAGTCTCATAGCCGAGAAGCTTGGCCCGCTCCTGCCGCAAAGCAAGCGTTTCCTGCGCGATGGCGCGGTTATCGGTTTTGCCACCTCGCTCGCCACGCGAGGTCCATTGGGCAAAAGCTGCTTCGCGCAGGTCGCGGCGCGTCGATTGGATGAGGAACGGTTCGATCAAGGAGCGGGAAAGTGTGATCACCCAGCCTTGTTTTCCGCGCTCTTTGGCCGCCTCGGCAGCCGCCGCCACAAGCGACGGGGCGAGCCCGGCCAAATCAGCGTCGTCCGTCAGATGCAGCGCTTCAACCTGTTCATCGGCGAGCACATTCTGCGAGAACTGCGTGGCAAGGACCGCAAGCCGCTGGCCGATCTCTTTGATCCGCTCGCGCGCGGCGCCCTCCAGCAAGGCCCCGGCACGCACAAACCCTTTGCGTGTTAGATCGAGAACGCGCGTCTGCTCAGCCGTCAGATCAAGCGTGTCTTTGATCGCCCACAGCGCTTCGATGCGTGCAAACAGCCCCTCGTGCAGGCTGACGGCCTGGCTGTGCTTGGCCATTTTCGGGGCAAGCTCGCGTTCCAAGGCTTGCAGCGCATCGTTGGTGTGCGATCCAGCCAGATTGTAGAAGACCGCCGAGGTTTTGCGCAGCAGTTCACCGGCCAGTTCCAAAGCATCGATGGTGTTCGCAAATGTCACCGGATCGGTGTTGCCGGCAATAGCCTCGACCTCGGCCAGATGCTCCTCAAAGGCCTGGTCGAGCGCCGTGCCATAGTGCTCCGCACTGATGTCGGCAAAGGGCGGAACCTCAAACGGGGTCTGCCAGTCTTCGAGGAACGGATTGCTGGTCATAAAGGCCTCATGGTGCGACGCGTGTTAGGCGGATGTGTGTGGCAAAACAGCTTCGGCAAGAACTACGCGCCGGCTTTTTCCAAGATCCCAATCGCTTCGGGGATAATCCGCACAAGATCATCGCTCGGCACTGCGCCGGAAATCAAAAAATGTTGATCGAGCAACAAGGTCGGCACGCCATTGACGCCTTGTCCCGCCAGCCCATCGGCAAGATTGTCGGTGGCTGAGCGCAGTTCGGCGTCGTTCAGCGCCGCCGATGCAACCTCGCGCGGCAGACCGGCCTCTTCACCAAGACGCAAGAGAACGTCAACCTCGCCAATGTCCTCGCCCTCGGTGAAGTAGGCGTTGAAAAGAAGATCGGCCAAAGCAATCGAAGCATCGCCGTTCTCACTCTTCAGGCTGGATGCCATCGCCATCAGCATGTGCGCTTTGACCGTGTTGGGCGTGCGCTCCATCTTGTCGTGATGAATGGCAACGCCGCTTTCCTCGGCGGCCTGACGGACCTGCGCATCAAGCTCTTCGGATCGCTCAAGCGAGCCAAACTTCTGCTTACGATAGTCCGCCCGCGCCATGCCTTCATCGGGCATGGCGGGATTGAGCTTGAACGGCAGATAGCGCAACTGTGGCCGTTGCTCGGCGGGAATTTGGTCAAGCGCTGCATCGAGGCGCGCCTTGCCGATGTAGCACCATGGGCAGACGAAATCGGAGACAATCGAAAGCGTGCGCGTGGAAGATGTCAAAGCGTAGCTCCTGGGGAATCGTTGGCGCGACCCTAGCGACCTGGCAGCCAAAAGCCCAGACGGTCGTCAATACCGCGCCGGGGTCTTGCGCTCGGGGGCGCGACGTTTAGAAGGGCTGCCACCCGCCCGTACGGCAGGCTGAAGGAGGCGTTCCCTTGATTACGATTGCTGGCGAAGCACTCTACGATGTGTTCCCCAAGATGGGCGCAGCAGAGGCATCGCAGATTGGCCTTGATGCAGTCACCGGCGGCTCGCCATTCAACGTTGCTTGCGGACTTGGGCGTCTGGGTTTTGCGCCCTTGTTCTTTGGCGGCATTGCTGAGGGCCAGATGGGCGATCGCCAAGCGGAAATTTTAGCCGCCGCTGGTGTGCGCGCCCACGCCATTGTGCGCAAACCCAACCTGGTGCCGCTGATGTTGATCGCGCTCGCCGAGGACGGTCAGCCGACCTATAGCTATTATGGCCAATCGACGGCCGACGTGGACATCACGCTGGATGATTTGGCGAGTCTGCCGCAACTGCCCGATCTACTGCACTTGGGGTCCTACAGCCTGGTCACGCCGCCGCTGGCCGATACGTTGGCTGCCCTGGTGGAGCGTTTGCCCGCCGACAGCCTGCTGACGCTCGATCCCAACGTGCGGCCGATGGTCGATCCCGATGTCGACGTCTGGCGACGACGCCTCGACCCGCTCTACCGGCGCGCCGATATCATCAAACTGTCTGACGAGGATATCGCATTTCTGGCGCCAGGCACTGACCCTGAGAGCTATGCCCACGACTTATCCGCTCTCACCGGTGCTCCGATCTTCCTAACTCTGGGCCATCAAGGTGTGACAGTCGTGCTCGGCGACAAGCAACAAACTGTGGTCGCGCCGCAGGTCGAGGTGGTCGATACGGTGGGCGCCGGTGATTCCTTTCAAGCCACGCTCATCGCCTGGGCCTCGCGACCGGAGAACGCCAAAGCGTTGCGAGCCCGCGCAACGGATTTCGAGGCTCTGGTGGATATTGCTGAAGCTGCCGTTGCGGTCGCCGCACGCATCTGTGCCCAGCGCGGGCCGGTTATCCCAGCTGCTGGCGATCTTGAATCAGCGATCTCAACCCGTCTTTTTGAGCGGTTCGCCCACAACCGTTAGCTGGTTGGCAGCTTCGGCCAGTCGGAACTCCAACTGCTCGGCGCAGCGCAGCGCATCATCAGCGGTTTCAGGGCGCATATAGGCAAAGCCTTGCACCAAATCGCAGCCATAGGCGCGCAGCATGGCGATCTCACCATCTTCTTCGGCACCCTCGCCAATCACGCTCATGCCAAGGCCGCGGCCAAGCGCGATAATCCCTTGAAGCAGCCGTGCTTTTTCAGGTGCTTGATGGACGCCGGCGACGAAACAGCGATCGATCTTTAATTCATCGAAGGGCAGGTCGTTGAGATAGCCCAGCGAGGAATAGCCAGTGCCGAAATCATCGACAGCAAGGCGGATGCCAGCCTCTTTGAAGCGGGCTAAGGCTTTGCGCACCCGTCCTTCGCCATGGTCGGCGAACACACTTTCGGTTAGCTCCAGGCAAAGCAGCCGTGGCGGATACCCAGTTTCTTCGATGATCGCGATGACGTCATCTTCAAAGTCCGACTGCCAGATCTGGGCGGCCGAAACGTTCACCGAAATCATCCGTTCCGGCTCCCCGGCATCGAGCCAGGCCTTGCCGGTGCGGCAAGCATCACGCAACACCCAAAGTCCGATATCGCAAATCAGGCTGGAGCTTTCGGCAACAGGAATGAACTCGGCCGGGGAAATGTAACCACGCACCGGATGTTTCCAACGCACCAAGGTTTCAAACCCAACCACCTTGCCGGTCGTCAGGTGGACTTGTCCTTGGTAGCGCGTTTCCAGATCGTTGTTCTCAATCGCCAGGCGCAGATCGCGCGCAAGGTTGAGGCGCGCCTGGACCGAATGGCTCATATCGGGCGTGAAGAAGAGCGCTTTGCCCCGACCCTCGTCCTTGGCCATGTAGAGCGCCAGATCGGCGTTACGCAGCGCGGCCTCTGCATCGCCGCCATCCTGGGGGATCAGCGCGATGCCAAGGCTGGTGCCGGTTAGCACCTCGCCACGCTCAAGCTTCAGAACACCCATCAACCGGTCGACGATGCTGTTGGCGAAGCGATTGAGGCACTCATAGCTGCGATAATTGCGAATGATGACGGCGAACTCATCGCCACCCAAGCGGGCAACGAAACCACGATCGTCGACATGTTCTTTCAAAATGCGCGCGACCGTGCGCAACAGTTCATCGCCGGCTGCGTGGCCAAGCGTGTCGTTGACCTCTTTGAAGTGATCTAGGTCGAGCAGCAAAAGCGCCGCCGATCCGCCTTTGGCCTGCACGCCGAACATCACGTCCCGCAGCTCGCGCGAGAAGAGTGCGCGGTTGGCAAGGCCGGTTAGCGGATCAAAAAACGCTAGGTTGCGTAGCTGCTTTTCAGAATGCTTGCGGTCGGTAATGTCTTGCACCGTGCCGAACAGGCCGCTGATCGCGCCTTGTTCGTCGAAGAGCGGTTTGGACATCATCGTGTAGTAGCCGAATGTGCCGTCGCCGCGGCGCGCTTGCACATCGATGCTGGAGGATGGTTTGCCTTCCAATGCAGCACCATGTTCGGCGCGGATGGCCTCGCAGTCCTCCGGCCCACAAAGCGAGAAGATCGCTTTCGGCGTCGGGATGAACTGTTCCGGATCGAGGCCCAAAATCGTGTAGAGATGCTTCGACCAGGTCACCTTTCCGGTTGCGAGCTCAAACTGCCAATCACCGATGCCGCCCATCTCTTGGGCTTCGGAAAGGGTGGCGCTGCGCTTTTCCAGTTCCTCCTGGGCGCGCTTGAGCGTGCTGATGTCCTGCGCCACGCCCATCAACTGCGGTCCGTGGCTTGAGGTCGCCTCTTTCAAGCGCATCATGATGCGGAAATGGCGGGCCGAGCGAGCACCCGGCAGGAAGTAGCGGATATCGAGTGGCTCAACGCGTTCGCCTTCGGCGGCGCGGCGCAGGCAGGCATTGAAGGCGATGCGGTCATCACGGTGAATGCGCGACAGGAGCTCGCGCCAGGACGGCATCTGAAACTCGGCAGGGTCAATGTCTGCATTGACCGGTGTGTCCTGCCCGGGTTTGGCCGGGTCGTGGTGAAATCCGAGCAGGGCGATCAGCCCGTCCGACCATCGCGTCGTCCGGCTGTTCATGTCGGTGATCCAGTGCCCAAGCTTGGCGATCGACTGGGCGGTTTTTAGCGCCAGCTGGTTTTCCCGGTTTTCGTGCTCGACCTCGACCTTGTCGGAAATGTTGCGGGCGGTGCCGCGATAGCCAAGAAAAGTGCCGTCATCGTCAAACCGTGGCTTGCCGGAAATCTGCAGCGTATAGATCCGGTCTTCATTGTCCTCGGAGTAAATCCGATAGACCAGGTCGCTGAATTCCCGACGCGCTTCCAGATCTTCAAAATGGGCTTCGATGATCGACCGGTCATCCTCGACGACACGGAAATCGAGGCGCGTTTTGCCGACATATTTTGCCTGCAATTCGCGGCTCGCCGGATCGATGCTTTGGGTGAAATCGACAAACCGATGCTTCTCATCGGTCTCCCAGCACCAGTCGCCGGCCGAAGCAGCAAAATCGCGAAACCGTTCCTCGCTTTCACGCAATTGATCGCGCGCGGCCTGTTCGGCGGTGATGTCCTGAACCAGACCGAACAGACTGATGACTCGGCCCGCCTCATCGCGCATCGGGCTGCCGGATATGCGCACCTGAACCTTCTCGCCGTCGGTGCGGGTTATCCCGCCTTCAAGCACATAGCTGGTCCCGTTCTCCCAGCATTCTTCGACCGCTTTCTGCGTCGCCTCGCGCAAATCATCATCGTAGAGCGCGCGCATCTTTTCCAAGTCGACAAGCCCATCACGATCGATGGTTACACCCATCATCGTCGCCAGTTCTTGGGCGATCTGGAACCGGCCGTCTTCGCGACCGGAATTGATCCACGAGCCAAGCCTGCCAAGCTCAAAACTGGCTTTCAGCAAATGCGTGGAGGAGCGCAGTTGATCGTTGGTTCGCGTCGCGCCTGTCGCGTTCAAAACCACCAGGAACGGCGTCGTAAACCCGTGCACCATGTCGAGCACAAGCGCCAGCGGATGGCCTTTTGCATCGGTCAGTTCAAGCGACTGCGTGGCGATCAGCGTGCCGACAGAAGGCGTTTCGCCCGGCATGTCAACGCCGGTGACAAAGGCCTTGATCGGCGAGAGATCGATGGCGCCGAGATAGCGTTCCAGTGGCTCTTCGGTCGCCACAGTGTAGGCGCGCTCATCGGCGGAGGCACGCAGCGGAACAACGCAGACGGCGACGTCATCGCGGCGGGCATGGATCGCGTCCAGCGCCTTGAAGAGCGGCTTCACCATGGTCAGCATGTGCAGACCGCTGTCCAACTCCACGGGGAAGACGACGCGCTGCCAACTGTTCACCGGCGAACCGGGCGCCGCCTCCATGATCGTGCTCAGCGCAACACCGCTCTGTTGCGTCGCTTGGAAACTGGCTTCGATGTGATGGCGGGTGATGGTGTCGAAATCGGCGGTCGATTTGCCGGTCATGTCGAACCCGGCATCGCTCGCAAGATGTTCGCCAAAATGGCGATATTGGTAGCTGCCATCTTCGCGTTCATAGGCGATCGTTACTTGATCGGCCTGGTCGCCAAGAGACGCGACAAAGGTCTCCAAGGAGGGCGGGGTACCTTCCGCGTAACCGTCAATGCACGCACTGATCCGTGCCAGCTCCGGGAATCGGAGATGGTCGCGTGGCCCCAGTTGCCGCACCAGCGAGACGAGCGTATCGGTCAAGTGTCCTCCATCAGCATGACAGCTTTTCCACATAAGTCTTAGGGACTGGTGAACGGCAGATGAAAAAGGGAGGCGATTTCATAGGTTTACGCAACGGCATATTGTCTAGTGAGCCGGCTGCCATTTTGCAGTCTCAAGCGGCATTGCGTGCCTCGCCGCTTGCCCTCAGCAACCGGTCATGCAAACACGCCCCTAGCGCGTCCAAACTCCAAAAAACGGTATCCCGATGCCCGAGCAAACGTCCTTGTCTGAGCTGCTGGCTCCGCACGCCGCGCGGATGGCCGCAACGCATCTTCGCAGCCTTCTGCAGGATGACTTGGATCGCTTTGCCCGTTTCAGCCGAACCGCTTGCGGCCTTTTGATCGATTGGTCGAAGGAGAAGCTGGATGAAGAAACATGGCGTCAACTGCTGACATCTGCGGAAGATCGCGACGTAGTTGGCAAGCGCGATGCCATGCTGCGCGGCGACCCGATCAACGCGACCGAAAATCGTGCTGTGCGGCACACAGCTTTGCGCGGTGGCGAAGCAGCGCCATCAGACGTGCGGCATGAAATCGCCGCTGAAAAGGCTCGCTTTTTGCGGTTTGCCGACGAGGTTCGATCTGGCGCGATTACTGCCGCAGATGGGCAACCCTTTACCGATGTGATCAATATCGGGATCGGCGGCTCGGACCTTGGGCCGGCCATGGCGGTTCGGGCGTTGGCCCCGTTTTGCGACGGCCCGAAGGTGCATTTTCTCTCCAATGTTGATGGCGCCCACGCGACGGACGTTCTGAAGGGCCTCAATCCCCAGCGCACGCTGGTTCTGGTCGCCTCAAAAACCTTCACCACGCTGGAGACGCTGACCAACGCGGAAACCGTTCGCGCCTGGCTGATGCAAACGCTCGGTGAGGCCAATGTGTCCGCCCATCTGGCTGCGCTCTCGACCAATGCCAAGGCAACCAAGGCCTTCGGCATCGACGAGGCGCGCGTCTTCGGCTTTTGGGACTATGTTGGCGGACGCTATTCGCTGTGGTCGGCCATTGGGCTGCCGCTGGCCATCGCAATTGGCGCCGACCGTTTCGAAGCCTTTCTGGCCGGCGCCCATGCGATGGACCTGCATTTCGCCGAGGCGCCGCTTGCCGACAATCTGCCGGTGATTCTCGCCTTGATCGGCGTCTGGCGCCGCAACGGCTTAGGGCTGGTTGGCCATGCCGTCATCCCTTATGAGGAGCGCCTGGCGCGCTTCCCGGCCTACCTTCAGCAGATGGACATGGAGTCCAATGGTAAGCGGGTCCGAATCGATGGCACGGCGGCAAAGGATGCAACCGGCATGTTGGTGTTCGGCGAGCCGGGCACCAACGCCCAACACTCCTTCTTCCAACTCTTCCATCAGGGCCACGATGTGGTCGGGCTTGATGTACTGGTCGGCAAGTCGGTCGTTGGCGAGGCCGTGCCGGAACGTGCGGGCGTCCATCACACCCATCTCCTCGCCAACGCGCTGGCGCAGACGCGTGCCCTGGCGCTCGGGCGAACCTTGGAAGAAACCCGCGCCGAAATGGCCGAGGATGGTGTTGCGCCCGACGAAATTGATCGTTTGGCGCCGCACCGCACCTTCCCCGGCGATCGGCCCTCAACAACGATTGTTTATGACCATTTGGACCCGCAGACGCTTGGCAAACTGATCGCGCTTTACGAGCACAAAGTGTTTGTCGAGAGCGTGCTTTGGGGGATCAACGCTTTCGATCAATGGGGTGTGGAACTCGGTAAGCAGCTGGCGAAACAGATCACGCCGGCGCTTTCCGATGTGCGTCTCGCCGCTGCCTTCGACCCCTCGACCCGAGGCCTGATCGAAGCTCTGCTGGATAAGGACTAACCTCGTGACCCATCAGGCAACTCTCATTGACGGCAAAGCGCTCGCCCGCAGCGTGACCGATGCGGTCGCCGACGTTGCGGCGCGCTTCACCCAGCAGCATAAGCGCCAGCCGGGACTGGCCGTCGTTTTGGTCGGCGAGGATGCCGCCAGCCAGGTCTATGTGCGCTCGAAAGGCAAAATGGCAGCCAAGTGCGGTTTCCATTCCGTCACGATCCGCAAGTCTGCCGACCGGTCGCAAGAGGAACTTCTGGCAACCGTCGATCAGTTGAACAAGGATGACAGTGTCGACGGCATCCTGGTCCAGTTACCCTTGCCCGCACACATCAATGCTGACGCAGTCCTCAACGCCATTGATCCAGCCAAGGACGTTGACGGCTTCCACCCGGTCAATGCAGGCCGCTTGGCCTCCGGCGATATCGATAACCCGCTGATCCCCTGCACTCCGGCGGGCATCATGCACATGATCCGCACCGTCCATGGCAAGGATCTGTCAGGGCTTTCGGCCGTCGTCCTTGGTCGCTCAACCATCGTTGGCCGGCCGATCAGCCATCTGCTCTTGGCCGCGAACGCCACCGTCACCATTGCTCATAGTCGGACCAAGGACATCGCTGGCTTGGCCCGCAGCGCGGACATTTTGGTGGCCGCTGTCGGGCGTCCGCAAATGGTTGGGGCAGATTGGGTGAAGCCGGGCGCGACCGTGATCGATGTTGGCATTAACCGGATCGAAGATCAGAACCTTGGTACCAGCCAACTCGTTGGTGACGTCGATTTCGATGTGGTGAAAACTATTGCCGGCGCTCTGACACCGGTTCCCGGCGGCGTTGGTCCGATGACCATCGCCATGTTGATGGCCAACACGCTGAAAGCTGCTGAAGCAAGAGCCACAAGCAGCGCCCGCTAGGCGGCGCTTTTGTCGGAACCCGACGCCATGGTGCGATCACCGAGCACCGACGACAGACGACGGCGCGCCGTTTCGACAAGATGCATAGCAAGATCGTCGGTTCTGATCGGATCGCCGATAAGTGGGCCCTGAAGAGCGGCAAATCCGAGGCTGGCGAGGCGCGCAGCGTGGCGTGGATCGACCACGTGACAGGCAAGAATATCGATGTCGAGCGCTGAGGCCATCGCCACCAACCCGCGCACCAGCCGATCATCCGCACTAGGATCGGCCAACGCATCGGTAAGCGCCGGATCGAACCGGACAGCGTGCACCCCAAGGCGCTCCATGGTCGCCAAGGACGAGGCATGCGAGCCGAAATGATCAATCGCCACGCGGTAGCCATGTTCACCAAGGGTGAGGAATGTCTTTTCGATCGCGGCCGCAGACCGATCAGTTAGCACTGGTTCATCCACGGCGAAGGTAAGCGAGGACGCATCAAGGTCGTTTTGCGTGCGGAAACGTTCCACGGTGGCGACGAACGGCTCCAGTTTCATATGGTCGGCGCTTGAGCTGATCCATAACTGGCCGGTTTCGGCGCCACGTGCCTGGGCATCACCAATGGCCGCCATCGCCGTTTCCATGGCCTGGGTGAAGAGATTGGCGACCTGGCCAGATTTTTGCGCCAGTCGGAACAAAGCATCGGCGTCGTAAACTTCGCCCTCATGCAACCAGGACGGATCGACCGAGAAACCAAGCGCTGCGCCATCTTCGGCGCCGGCGATCGGCATCAGATTGAAGGCAATCTCGCGCAGATTGGCACCCAGCGCCTTGGCCAGCTCAACCTCCTGGCGATGGTTGGCGGCATCATCGCCGGAAAACCAATACCATTGCCCGCGGCCTTCCTGCTTGGCGCGGTACTGTGCAAGGTCAGCATACTTCATCAGGCTGCGGCTGGTCATTTCCGCGTCGTTGAGCTCCACCAGGCCAAGCGAGATACTCGTCGAAACCTTGCCGGCCAGGGTCATGATCGGTGTGCCGACGCGCTCAAAAAAGCGGATGACAACATCCTCGAACGAAGCGCGGTCCGGCCGGTCGGCGAGGACAAAGATGAACTCATCGCCGCCAAGGCGCGCGGCGAAATCGTCTGGCCCAAGCACCGCGCGTAGGCGGCGGCCAAGTTCGACGAGAACTTCATCGCCCACATCATGGCCATAGGCGTCGTTGATCGGCTTGA
Source organism: Hyphomicrobiales bacterium (assembly GCA_046290415.1). GTDB lineage: Bacteria > Pseudomonadota > Alphaproteobacteria > Rhizobiales > MH13 > MH13. Next base: position 8,898 of record JBKAGN010000012.1, on the reverse strand, counting down.
AATGATCGATGTCGAACAGCGCGACGCAGCCGCTGGTGCGCCCGCCCTGCATCATTTCATCAAGCAGTGCGTCGAGGCGCATGCTGAAACTGCGGCGGTTCAAAAGCCCGGTCAGTTGGTCTGTTTCCGCGTATCGTCGCAGCTCGGTTTCGGCACGCTTTAAGCCGGTGATGTCGGTGCGAACACCAACGGTGGTTCCAGCCGAGGAAATATGCTCGCGCACCTGCAGCCAGGTTCCGTCATGCAGCCTCTGGGTGAGTTGATCAGGAGGATTGCGATGAGCGTCCAGGCGCTTTTTCAGCCAAGCTTCCTGGCTTTCTGTCGTGCGGCCCGCGTCGCTGTATTGCCCGCGAGCCAGGCCAAAGCGCAGGATGCTCTCAAATGTCGCGCCCGGCGCAATGGCCTCGGCGGACGCAGCATAGGTTTCCAAGTACGCCGAGTTGCAGACGATCAACCGATCATCATGGTCGTAAGCGGCGACGGCGTCGGGCAGCGTTTCCAACACGTCGCGCAAAAGCTGTTCGGCTGAGTGGCGCTGTGTGACCTCATCGCGCAGCACATCTTCGGCCAGTTTTCGTTTGGTGATGTCTTGGAACGCACCCAGGAGGCGCACCGCCTGGCCATTCTCAAACACAGCATGACCGACGGCACGCACCCAAATCGAGCGCTTTGCGGCCGTAATCATCGGCAGCTCAAGGTCCCAGCTCTCGCCAGAGCCTATCCCTGCTTCAACCGCATTGGTGATCGCTGCCCGGGCTTCAGGGGCGTAAAACTCGATGGCCGTGGCAATCTTAGGTTCGTAGTCCAATGGAACGTCATGGATGCGCTTGGTTTGATCGGACCAATAGAGTGAACCCGACTGCAGATCGAGCGACCATCCTCCGACCTGCGCAATCTCAGAAACGTCGAGAAGGAACTGCTCATTGCGCTGCAGCGCCGCTTCGGCGTCTTTGCGCTTGGTGATATCCTTGCGAACGCTGAAGTGACCGGTAACGTTTCCGCTTTCGTCGCAAAGCGGCACCACAATGTTGTCGAACCAGATGAAACGGCCGTCTTTGGCTTGGTTGCATACCTCACCTTCCCAGCTCTTGCCGGAATTCACCGTCGTCCAAAGGTCTGTGAAGAAAGCCGGCGTGTGGCGGTGGCTGTTGATGACCGAGTAGCTTTGGCCGATCAGCGCCTCGCGCTCATAACCAAGAACCTGACAAAACCGGTCATTGACGTAGGAGATGATGCCCTTTGTGTCGCTCATCGAAACGATGGAATGGGATTCCAAGGCACGCCGATGAGCATCGGCGAGCGCGTGGCTCGACACAAGATTGGAGAGATTGGGTCCGGTTGGGCTCATCGACAGTTCGCGCACACCAAGTATTCACGGTGTGCAACTGGTAATTGAAGGTGGTTCCAAAAGCGTTAAGTGTGACGGTATAATTACGCGTAACTGCGGATCGTTAAGCAGCAATCCCTTCGCGCTGGTAATCCTTCACATCGACGAATGAGACCGCAGGGAACCGATCGCCCTCGTAGGTAAGGTCAAACTCGGAAGCGGCAAGGAACACAAGGGCGCCATCGAGATCGGTGGCGAGCGAAGCGCGGTGGCGGTTCTCGAACTTGGCCATCTCGGCTTTGTCCTCGCAAACCACCCAGCGGGCGAGCGAAAAGCGTGCCATCTCAAAATCAACGGGAAGTTTGTATTCGGCCATCAGCCGGTCTTTGAGCACATCAAGCTGAAGCGCGCCGACAACACCGACCAGCGCCGGTGATCCATCGACCGGCGTGAACACTTGCGTGACGCCTTCCTCGGCCAGCTGCTGAAGCGCTTCTTTGAGTTTTTTCGCCTTGATTGGGTCTTCGAGACGGACCCTGCGCAGAATCTCCGGCGCAAAACTTGGAACTCCACGAAACGCCAGCACTTCGCCTTCGGTCAGCGTGTCGCCGATGCGCAGCGTGCCATGATTGGGAATGCCGACCACGTCGCCAGCATAGGCCTCCTCAGCCAGGGCACGATCCTGCGCGAAGAAGAATTGCGGCGTGTGCAGACCGATCATCTTGCCGGTGCGGGCCAGGCGCGCCTTCATGCCGCGCGACAGCTTGCCTGAACACACCCGCATAAAGGCAATGCGGTCGCGGTGGTTGGGATCCATGTTCGCCTGGATCTTGAAGACAAAGCCGGTCATGGCCGGTTCGCTTGGTGCCACTTCGCGCACATCGGCCTCAAGGCCCTGCGGTGGCGGCGCGATGGCACCCAGCGTATCGATCAGGTCTTTGACGCCGAATTCGCGCAGCGCCGAACCGAACAGAACCGGTGATAAATGGCCTTCGTTGAACGCATCGGCGTCGAACGGTTTTGAGGCCTCCAAAGCCAGCATCAAATCTTCAACGCCTGCCTCGCGCTCATGCTCATTGAAAAGCTCAGCGACCTTCGGGTCTTCCGGGCCGTTCACTTTTTCCAGGTCGCCAGCCGGATTGTCGATCCGCCGGATCGCGCTTTGGCGCATGTCGTAGAGCCCGGCAAAGCTCTTGCCCTGACCGATCGGCCAGTTGAACGGCGTCAGGTCCAGCGCCAGCGTGTTCTCAATGTCTTCCAGCAGCTCGAACGGATGCAGGCTTTCCCGGTCCATCTTGTTGATGAAGGTGATGATCGGGATGTCGCGCAGGCGACAGACTTCAAAAAGCTTGCGCGTACGCGCCTCGATGCCCTTGGCCGCGTCGATCACCATGATCGCGCTGTCGACGGCCGACAGCGTGCGGTAGGTGTCCTCGGAGAAATCTTCGTGGCCCGGCGTATCGAGCAGGTTGTAGATGTTACCTCCGTAGCGGAACGTCATCACCGAGGTCATGACGGAGATGCCGCGCTGGCGCTCAATATCCATCCAATCCGAACGGGTCCGTCGCCGATCGCCCTTGGCCTTCACCTCACCGGCGAGCTGAATGGCGCCGCCGAAAAACAGCATTTTTTCGGTCAGTGTGGTCTTACCGGCATCAGGGTGCGAGATGATGGCGAAGGTGCGCCGCTGCTCGATCTGGTCGGCATAAGGTGATGTGGCTTTGGTCATGCCGCTCGTTTAGCGCATATGGGCGCAGGTGCAAGCTAGAGCGTCACCCGCGCGCCCGTTTCACCGGACTGCACGACCGCTTCGATGACCTTCAAAACATCGCGCACCTCTTCGCCTGTCACCGGTGGCGGCGTGCCGTTTTGGATGGCCTCACGCATCAAGCGATAGAAGGCGTGATGCTCGCCGTTGAGAAGAGGCACGCGTTCTGTGGTTTTGATTCCATCGTGGTAGGTGGTCAGCGTGCCATAATTCTCCGGCGCTTCGACGCCAAAGCCTGCGTCATGGGCCTTCATGCCGCTTTTCAGTTGCGCTTCCTGGCCATCCATGAAGTCTTTGCGCCAACCGGCCTTGGTGCCTTGCACCACGAAACGCGGCGCGTGCTCCGGCGAGAACATGTCCGCCTCGGCGATGGCCCGAACCCCCGGAAAACCAAGGCGTGCATGAAGCCGGTCGGGCACGCCACTCTTGGGGCGGCGTGTCAAAACCTCGCCTTCCACCCAGTCCGGGATGCCGAAGAGTTGGACGATCTGGTCGAGCAGATGCGTGCCCAGATCGAAATGAATGCCGACGGCGTTGAGCGCCTGATTGTGCCAGCTCGACGGCGGCTCGGGTTTGTAGAACGAAAAGCTGGAATGCAGATGGTGCACCTCACCGAGAACGCCACGCGCTATCAGGTCTTTGAGGGTCAGGAAGTCGCTGTCCCAGCGTCGATTTTGGAAGCAGCTAACCAACTTTCCGGCTGCCTTGGCCGCCTCGATCACCTGGTCGGCCTCCTCCACCGACCCGGCAAACGGCTTGTCGACCACCACATTGTGTCCTGCCTGCAGCGCCTCAATGGCGAGCGCCGCGTGCGTCGGCGAGGGCGTGGTGATGATCACAAGGTCCAGCGACGTGTCGGCGAACAATTGCTGAGCGGTCGGATAGGCCGTTGCATTCGGATGATCGCGGGCGATCTCGTCCGCGCGACTCGATGCGATGGCGGCAAGATCGATACCGGCGGCATGAAGGAGAGGCGCGTGAAAGATGCGCCCGCCGGCGCCATAGCCGACAAGACCCGCTTTAAAACTCATGGCAAAACCTTAGGCGTCAGTGAGATCGGAGGGTTCCAGACCGATAATGGCAGGATCGGGCGCGCCTAGCACGCCATCATCGCGCCCTTCATAGTTGAATTGCGTGAGCACGTGGCGAATGATTTCCAGCCGCCCGCGGCGTTTGTCATTCATCCGCACGATGGTCCAAGGCGCATGTTCGGTGTTGGTGCGGGCCAGCATCTCATCGCGCGCCTTGGTGTACTCCTCCCACTTCGACAGGGCCTTGAGATCAATTGGCGAAAGCTTCCAAACCTTCAGCGGGTCGTGGCGACGATCATGGAAGCGTTTGATCTGGGTCGTGCGTCCGATGTTCAGCCAGAACTTCACGAACACCATGCCATCGCGCACCAGGGCGCGCTCAAACGCCGGGGCTTCGGCCAAAAACTGTTCGTGCTGTTCAGGCGTGCAAAACCCCATCACCGGCTCCACACCGGCCCGATTGTACCATGACCGATCGAACAAGGTCATGTCGCCTTCCGTCGGCAGGTGGGTCACATAGCGCTGGAAATACCATTGGCCGCGCTCCGTTTCCGTCGGCTTGGACAGCGCCGCCACCTGAGTGTGACGCGGGTTGAGATACCGGCGAAAGTTGAAGATCGAGCCGCCCTTGCCGGCAGCATCACGGCCTTCGAATACCGAGACCAGTCGCTGCCCGGTTTCGCGCATGTGTTGTTGCAGTTTGACCAGCTCGATCTGCAGTTCTTTCAGCCGCGCTTCGTATTTTGAGCGTTTCAGCTTCTTTTGGTAGGGGTAGCCGCCATCCTGCATTTGATAATCGGCGAGCGCCTCGGGAAAGGATGGGTCGTCGAGGTCGAAGGTGGAAAGCGCGGCTTTCACATCGCTGGGATAGTCCATGATCGTGATCCAGAAAGGGCAGCGCTTGGGCACCGCAAGATGAGAGGAAATGCCAGACTGCCCGTGCGCGCCAGACATGACAAGCATGCGTTCCAGAGACGCCGCATTTGCGTCACGTGTCTGTCACCGACTAGAAGCAAGTTGGATTCAAGGAAAACCCAGTGTTTTGATTCGCCCGCTTAAGGGCGGCGACAGTGACAGGCGCTCATAACACAATGGCCGTTATGCCCGACAATCAGCCTTTGCAGACGGCGAGCGACGCGCAGGATTCGGCCTCGCTCGATCTGCCAATCAGCATGGTCGAGCGCTTCATGGCGCAGATGCGGCGCGTGCGCTGGATGATCGTCGCAATCGGCGTGGTCGTCTGTGTGCTGCTCGTGTCCGGTCGGATCGACGTCGCTGAAGCCGCCTTCACCTTCGGCTTTCTGGCTCTGACGGCGATCGTGACCGGGACCGTGGCGGCCCAGCGCTCGCCTCTGGCCCGCGCAACCAAACAGCCCAAGACGCCCAAACGCCCGAGCTACGAACAATTGATCCGTGCCTGGCCGCAGCCGGTTATCCTGGTCGACCAACGGCTCATCATCCGCACCATCAATGCGCCAGCCTCTGAGTTGATGGAAATTCGCAAGCCGGGCGATCCGCTTTCGTTTCGCCTGCGCGAGCCGGATGTGTTGGCGGCCGTTCAGGCTGCGCTCGACGAGGGTCGAGCCAGCACCCAAACGATCCTTGAAAAAGTGCCCTCAGAGCGGATGCTGCAACTGCATATCCGACCGTTCTCCTATACCGGCACCTCGAGTTTGCCAGACCGGGGCGACAGGCGCGAAGGCAAGACCGCCCGCTTCGTCATCATCGTGATCGAAGACGATACCGCCACCTATCGCTCCGAACGCATGCGCTCCGATTTCGTGGCCAACGCCAGCCATGAGCTGCGCACCCCGCTCGCCTCTATCAGCGGCTGTATCGAGACCCTACAAGGTCCGGCCAAAAACGACCCGGTCGGTCAAGAGCGCTTTTTGACGATCATGAGCCAGCAGGCCGATCGCATGACGGCGCTCATCGATGATTTGCTCTCGCTGAACCGCATCGAGATGCGGGCCCACCGAACGCCCACCGAGTGCGTCAATCTGGAAACCACCGTGCGCGAGGCCATCGATCTGGCCCGTCCCAGCGCCGAAGCTGCCAACGTGACCATCGCAGTTGAGCCCTCAACCTCGCCTGCCACGGTGCGGGGTGATGCGAGCGAGCTGCGCCAGATCGCCATCAATCTGTTGCAGAACGCCATTAAGTATGGCGCCAGCGGCGAGCGCGTGGACGTCTTGCTGCGCGACGCCGTCGAAGGCGGCGTTCGGATGGTCGAGTTGCAGGTGCGTGATCACGGGCCTGGGATTGCGCCGGAGCATTTGCCGCGGCTGACCGAGCGCTTTTACCGCGCCCATGAGGACAGCAATCCTCTGGCGACCGGGACAGGTCTTGGTCTTGCGATCGTGAAACATATTGTGGCGCGCCACCGCGGGCGGCTTCTGGTTGAAAGCACGCCCGGTGAAGGGGCCAGCTTCAGCGTGCGCCTGCCCTATATGGCAGAGCGTCACATCGAGTCTGATCAATCTCTAAAAGATCAGAAAAATCAGTCAGTTAAACTGTCACAAGACTGATACACAACTGTCATAGAACGCTCATGCGCAGGGGCTAGGGTCCGCTCGCATTCAAGCTTTGCACCTGCGGTCGCACGGCGCGCTTTTTTCATTGGGTTTCATACCGAATCCCACGCGTCGATACGGCCCACAGCATCAATCAGGGAGATTGACTCGTGAAAACTGCAACCCTCACCAGTGTTGCCGCACTTGCCATGGCTGGCGCCATGGTTGCCGCGCCGGCCCATGCTCGTGACCAGATCCAAGTTGTTGGATCGTCGACTGTGTTCCCGTTCACCACGGCTGTGGCTGAGCGCTTCGGCCAGCAAACGGATTTCGCAACGCCTGTCGTTGAATCCACCGGCACCGGTGGCGGCATGCGTCTGTTCTGCGCCGGTGTTGGTGCTGACACGCCTGACTTCACCAACGCGTCGCGTGCTATGAAAGCCTCGGAGCTGGAGTCCTGCACCGCCAACGGCGTGACGCCGGTTGAAATGCGCGTCGGCTTCGACGGCATCGTCGTCGCTGACTCCGTCGATGGTCCGACCCTCGACCTCACCCGCGCACAGCTGTTCCTGGCGCTCGCCAAGCAGATCCCTGGCGACGATGGCGCTCTGATGGACAACCCGAACGTGTCCTGGGCCGACATCGATCCAGGCCTGCCATCAGCCGACATCGAAGTGCTTGGCCCTCCCCCAACCTCCGGCACGCGTGATGCGTTCCTTGAGCTGGTTATGGAGCCCGGTTGCGAAGAAGCTGGTTTCGAAGGTGACACCTGCGAAGCGATCTTCGAAGAGCTGCGCGAAGATGGCGCCTATGTTGATGCCGGCGAGAACGACAATCTGATCGTTCAGCGTCTGCAGGCCAACCCGGATGCCGTCGGCATCTTCGGTTACTCCTTCCTCGCCGAGAACGGCGACGTGGTGAAGGGTGCCCGCATCGACGGTGTTGACCCGACGTTCGAAAACATCGCCTCTGGCGACTATCCGGTGTCGCGTTCGCTCTATGTTTACGTGAAGGCTGAGCATGTCGGCGTGATCGCTGGCATGGAAGAGTTCATTGCCGAGTACACCTCTGAAGCGGCTTGGGGCGATGAAGGTTATCTGGCCGAGCGTGGTTTGATCCCGCTTCCTGCCGATGCCCGCGCCGAAGCGGCAGCCGAAGCCCAGTCGCTGACGCCGTTCACGGCCATGTAATCCACCAATGTGGTTTGGCAGCGCGCATTAGTCCGGTGCGCGCTGCTCTCTAACGTTTTCAGCGTATCAGGACACCGTCCTTGAAGATGCGCTGTGGTCTTGGCCTCAAGACCCATGCCTTACCTGCCGCGCCCGCGCGTGGTCTCCAATCGGGTGGTGAGTTTTCGTGTTTTGGTTGCTTCTTCTGGCGCTGATGGCCCTTTTTGTCGGGTCGCTCTACATTGGCGCAATGCGCTCCCGCCAAGTGGCGGGCGCCAGCACGAGTGTGCTGCATTCGCGGCCGAGCTATCACGGCGGCTACCTCGCGATCATGTCGACGGTCCCGGCTCTTGGCGTCTTGATCATTTGGTCGATCGCCCAAGGACCAATCCTGGACTCGATTGTCATCGGGCAATTTGCCGACCAAGTCGCTGAACTGTCGCTTCCGGCGCGTGAAGCGTTCTTGCGCGACGCCCGCGCGATCGCCTTTGGCGGCATTGTCGGATTCACCGATGAGCTGAAAGAGGCCGCCGCCGAGATTTACGGCACCCTTCAAACCATTTCCTTGATTGCCATGGTCGCCGTCATGGCGATCCTCGCCTTTCTCGGCTTCCGCGCCGGATACCGCACCATCGAGCCGCAGCGCCGTACACGCCATTTCGTTGAGCGCGCGGTGATGATCGTGCTGATCGCCTGTTCGGTGGTCGCGATCTTTACCACCATTGGCATCGTGCTTTCGCTGATCTTTGAAAGCATTCGCTTCTTTACGATGATCCCGATCCACGATTTCCTATTCGGCTTGCATTGGTCACCGCAATCAGCCTTTGCCGGTGCCGGTGAGGTCGTTGACGCCAACCCGGAAGTGTTTGGCGCGATCCCGCTCATCGTCGGCACGCTGTTCATCACCTTCATCGCCATGTTGGTGGCCGGCCCGATCGGCCTCTTCGCCGCCATCTACCTCTCCGATTACGCATCGAAATCGGTGCGTGCTGTTGCCAAACCAGTTCTGGAAATTCTGGCTGGTGTTCCAACCGTGGTCTACGGCTTCTTCGCCGCACTCACCGTCGCGCCCTTTATCCGCGAGACCGGC
>JBKAGN010000011.1:0-72210 GCA_046290415.1 Hyphomicrobiales bacterium | reverse complement strand
GACCAGAAGGTCTGCCGCGGATCATGATGGTTGGCATCTCTTCACCTGCCTTCTCTGCCGGGGCGCAATACATCGCGGAGCAATGGCGCCAGAACCTGGGTATCTCTGCGGTCGAGATGAAGCCACAGATCGACAGCTATGCGGGCCCGGATCAGAGCTCTGTTCAAGTGTTCCGCGATGACGTCGGAACTCGTGTGCCCGATGCGGTGGCCTACCTGATGGGCGCGATCCATTCCAGCTCTGGCAATGCGCAGCGCAAACTGGGCGGGTTCGCCGATCCGGAAATTGACGCCTTGCTGGAAGAGGCCGCAGCGCTGCCCGTGGACGATCCGCGGCGGGTTGAACTGGCGCAGCAGGCACAGCGCAAGTTCCTAGAAGGGTATTACTTCATCCCCTTCTTCCACGAGGCGATGTCGCGATCGGCCATGCCATATGTCAGCGGGATCGACAAGAACCTCGACTGGCAAGTGATCGAGCCCTGGAACATCACCGTCGAGCGGTAACGGACCGAAATGCCGACCCGGCCCCCTACAGGCAAGTGGCATGCAGATTGCGCGCCATGGGGGCCGGGTTTTCCACGCTGATCTGTGTGAAATCGCTGCAAGGAATGGCCGATGTTGATTTACGTGGCAAAACGGATCGCGGTTTGGGTGCCGTCGATCTTTCTGATCCTGCTTGCGGTTTATGCGCTGGCCTTTTTCGGCGGCGGCGACCCGATCAGACTGATCTTTCTGCGCGCACCCGGCGACGTTGCCTATGACCCGGCCCGCATCGCTGCGATCCGCGAGGATGCTGGGCTGAACCGTCCCTTTATCATCCAGTACTTATCCTATCTGGGCAATCTCTTTCAGGGCGATTGGGGCAACTCGCTCGTGTCCGGGCGTTCCGTGCGCAAAATGATCGTCGCGGCCATGCCGGTGTCCATGCAACTGGGCCTTGCCACCATCGTGGTGACGGCGATCGTGGCCATTCCGCTGGGCGTCTATGCCGCGCTTCGCCAAAACAGCGCCATCGACCGGGTAATCGTGACAAGCTCGCTGTTTCTCTGGGCAATCCCGCCCTATGTGGCCGGGCCGTTGCTGATGGTGGCGGTGATCGTGATCCTTCCGACCGGCGGCGTGCCTTTTGGCTGGGGCGGGGTCTTCGACATTCGCGTCGTGTTGCCGCTGACGGTGCTGGCCTTTCAGCCTATCGCCCTGATCGTCCGGCAGACCCGCGCCGCGGTGATCGAGGTGCTGAACGAGGACTTCGTGAGAACCGCACATGCCAAGGGCCTGCCGAGCCGGGTGATAGTCTTCAAGCATATCCTGCGCCCGGTTCTGACCCCGGTGGTCACACAGCTTGGCCTGATCATGATCACCATCATAAACGGGGCGATCTTCGTTGAACTGGTCTTTGGCCTCCCGGGCCTAGGTCGGCTGACGGTGGAATCGACGATTAATGCTGACTACCCGGTGATCCTGGCGATCACATTGATCGGCGCGGTGCTGGTCATGACCGCAAACCTATTCGTCGACGTGATTTATCCACTGCTCGATCCCCGGGCCAGGGCAGGAGGGCGCTGACCGTGACATTCCAGATCCTGAACTCAGACCAGTCGCTTGCCGAAGGCGAAACCGCCAGCCTCTGGGGCGATGCTTGGAACCGGCTCAAGGCGAACCGGCTAGCGGTTACCGGCCTGATCTTTCTGGCTCTACTGGTAGTTATGGCTGTCGCGGGGCCATGGGTAACGCCATACGACTACCTTGTCCAGGACATCGAGGCACGCAACCAAGGCCCGACTGCCACGCATTGGTTCGGCACCGACGACCTAGGCCGCGACGTACTTAGCCGTGTCATCTATGGCGCGCGCACTGCCCTGGGCGTGGCGATCTGCGTCACAGTGATTGCGCTGGCCGTCGGCGTTGTGCTTGGCGCGATAGCGGGTTTTTTCGGAGGACGGATCGACGCGCTGATCATGTGGCTGACGGATGTGACAATGTCGGTCCCTAGCCTGCTGCTGGTTGTGGTCATCAACACCTCGCTCAGCCCGGCGGTTCTGGGCTGGATGGATTCCCGCTACGCCGAGACGCAAAACGCCTTCTACCGCAACACTGTCATCGTCGATTTCATCCTGATCTTCGGCGCCATGGCACTGGTACTTTGGCCTCCCTATGCGCGGCTGATCCGCGGCCAGATCCTGTCGGTCAGAAAAGAGCGCTATGTGCTGGCCGCGCGCTCTGTCGGGCTGCCCACTTGGCGCATTCTGTCACGGCATATCGTTCCCAATGCCATCGGCCCGCTGATCGTGGCGGTCAGCGCAGGACTGGGCACGGCTATGGTGCTGGAAAGTGCATTCAGTTTCCTCGGCGTGGGCGTGCGTCCGCCGACCCCGTCCTGGGGTAACATGATCTCAGACGGACTGCGCGTGTGGCGCCACTACCCCCATATTTTGGCCGCCCCGGCCATCGTATTAGGCCTGGCAACCGTGGCCTTCAATTTCCTGGGGGACGGGCTCAACGACGCACTTAACCCCAAACAGCGGGTATGACCGACATGAATGCTGCACAATTTCCGCTGCTGGACGTGCGCAACCTCTCGGTAGCGGTCCCTGGACGCGCGGGAAAAATCAACGTGGTCCACGACGTGTCCTTCAAGGTAGACCGCAACGAGGCGTTGGGGATCGTTGGCGAATCCGGCTGTGGGAAGTCAGTCTCAATGCTAGCCATTACCGGTCTTTTGGGGCGAGGCGCCTTTGTCTCTGGCGGTTCGGCTCGGTTCATGGGGGAGGAGCTGGTGGGTGCGGCGCCCGCGCGCCTCAATGCTCTGCGCGGCGACCGTATCGCGTTCATCTTCCAGGACCCTATGGCCGCCTTCAACCCGGTGATCCGCATTGGGGAACAGGTGTCGGAACCGCTGATCTACAAGAAGGGTCTGTCGCGGAAGGATGCTCGCACCCGCGCCGGAGAGCTGTTCGACATGGTCGGTATTCCTGGCGCCGCGCGACGGCTAGACGATTACCCGCACCAGTTTTCCGGCGGGATGCGGCAACGCGCTATGATCGCCATGGCGCTGGCTTGTGATCCCGAATTGCTGATCGCGGACGAGCCGACCACAGCGCTGGACGTTACGATCCAGGCGCAGATCGCCGAACTGGTCCAGCAGATAGCCCTCGACACCGGTATGGGGCTTATCTGGATTACCCACGACCTGGCGCTAATCAGCGGACTAGTCGACCGGATCTCGGTCTTTTACGCCGGGCGCGTGGTCGAAGAGGCCGAAACCAACGCGCTTTATCAACGGCCGTCGCATCCTTATACTCAGGGGTTGCTGGCTTCGCTGCCGAGGTTAGAGGGAGACCGCGGTGGTGATTTGCCGTCGATCCCGGGCACGCCGCCCGATCCAGCGGCGATGCCGCCTGGGTGCGCCTTTGCCCCGCGCTGCCCGCAGGTGATCCAGGCTTGCAACGCCCGCATCCCGCCGCTCCATCACGTAACGACAAGTTCGCCGCATCGAGTTAACTGTATCCAGGTCTCGCCCGAAGCAGAAAAGGCGCCGGTACTATGACCGACGATGTTTTGATCGAGATCGAGGGCCTGACCAAGATATTCCCCGTCCGCCTGGGCGCCTTCGGTAATCGTCGGGCCGAAGTGCGGGCGGTGGATGGGCTCAACTTCGACATCCTGCGGGGCGAAACGCTCAGCCTTGTTGGGGAATCGGGATGCGGGAAATCCACCGCCGGATCGGTGATCCTCAATCTCGAAACGGCCACGTCGGGTGCCGTCCGCTACAATGGGCGTGATATCGCGGGTCTGACCGAGGCAGAGATGCGCCCGTTGCGCCGAAAGTTGCAGGTGGTGTTTCAGGACCCTTATTCGACGCTGAATCCGCGCATGACCGTCGGCGAATGCGTGGCCGAGGTACTACGCTTTCACAAGCTACGCCCGGCCAAGGACCGCGCTGCACGAGTCACCGAGATCCTCGGCGATGTGGGCTTGCCGCCGCGCTTTGCCCATCGCTATCCGCACGAGCTGTCCGGCGGCCAGCGTCAGCGCATCGCCATCGCCCGGGCCTTGGCGTGCGAGCCTGAATTCATCGTTTGCGATGAAGCCATTTCCGCACTCGATGTCTCGATCCAGGCACAGATCCTCAACCTGCTGGTGGCATTGCAAAAAAAATACGGGCTGACCTATCTGTTCATCGCCCACGACCTGGCTGTAGTCCGACACATCTCGCAACGCGTGGCGGTGATGTATCTAGGCCATCTGTGCGAGCTAACCGCGAGCGAGACGCTCTTTTCCCAGCCGCTGCACCCTTACACGCGCGCGCTGATGGCCTCCGTTCCTATCGCGGATCCGGTGCGGGAACGGGCACGGAAACGGGCGCCGCTTCAGGGCGAGGTGCCCAGCCCGATCTCGCCACCATCGGGATGTGTCTTTCACACCCGTTGCCCGATCGCGCGTGCCGAGTGCGAGGCCCTGTCGCCGGACTGGCGGGAGGCCAGGCCGGGCCATTGGGTCGCCTGCCACTTCGCCGACGACGAAACGACCTGACATGAAACTGAGTGGAGGGCACCAACAGTTCGGCACGAAATCGCGCTGTCGGGACGAAAGCGGACGGCCATGCGCGCACTGAGCTCGCGAACCGCCACCTTGTCTTACTTCCGGTGGGCCTTCGTGGCGACGGCGGTGGGTCTATCACTGGGCGCCTGGGTAGGGTGGAGCTACACTGGTACGCTGGATGGAACCGCATCGATCTTCTTCATCTGCACCATCCTGGCGGTGCTGGAGATTTCGCTATCCTTCGACAACGCCATTGTTAACGCCAACAAGCTGAAGACCATGGACCCGGTCTGGCAGCGCCGCTTCTTGACCTGGGGCATCCTAATCGCCGTCTTTGGGATGCGCGTCGTCTTTCCTTTGCTTGTCGTTGTCATCGCCGCCCGCATTGGCCCGTGGGAGGCCGTGGTGCTCGCCGCCACCAACCCCGCCCGCTATGCCGAGATCATGCATGGCGCACATCTGTCGATTTCGGCCTTTGGAGGGACATTCTTGATGATGGTCGCGCTGGGTTATTTCTTTGACCCCGACAAGGACATCCATTGGATCGCCCCGTTGGAGGCGCGCTGTACGTCCTGGGCGCAAATCCGCGGGGTCGAGATCGTATTGGTGCTGCTGCTGATGCTGGGCTTTTCCCGACTGTTGCCAGAACCCCGGTCCTCCGCTTTTCTGACCGCGGCGTTTTATGGGCTGGTGACGTTCCTGGTGGTCGATGTTCTTGGCACTGCCTTGGACCGCCGCGAGGCGGCGCAGGGCGTGGCAAAGGGGGGGGTGGGGGCGTTTCTGTACCTTGAGGTGCTTGATGCCTCGTTCAGCTTCGACGGTGTGATCGGCGCCTTCGCTCTAACACAGAACCTGTTCATCATCGCCATCGGGCTGGGCATCGGCGCGATGTACGTTCGGTCGATGACCATCATGCTGGTCGAACGCGGCACTTTGGCCGAGTACCGCTTTCTAGAACACGGGGCATTCTACGCGATCCTGCTTTTGTCGGTGATCATGTATGCCCAATCCCTTGTCCATGTACCGGAGGTCATCACAGGCCTCGGCGGCGTCTGCCTGATCGGGCTCGCTTTGCATGCCTCACTGAAACTGCGTCAATCCTAAGGAAACCACCCATGCGTATCGTTGACATCGTCGAGAACACCCGTCCCATCGCCTCGGACATCCGCAACGCCTATATTGACTTTTCCAAGATGACCGCGAGCGTGGTGGCCGTAATCACCGATGTCGAACGCAATGGTAAGCGGGTGATTGGCTACGGCTTTAACTCCAACGGTCGCTATGGCCAGCCTGGCCTAATCCGCGAACGGTTTCGTGGCCGAGTACTGGAAGCTGACCCGACCACTCTGGTCAACGACGCCGGCGACAACTTCGATCCGTCGCGGATTTGGGACGCCATGATGTCCAATGAGAAACCGGGCGGACATGGCGAGCGCTCTGTCGCAGTTGGAACGATAGATATGGCCATCTGGGACGCGGTGGCCAAGATCGCCGATATGCCGCTGTTTCGGTACCTGGCCGAGCAGGAGGGGCGCGTGTCCGATCCGCGCGTGTTCGTTTATGCTGCGGGCGGCTACTATTATCCGGGCAAAGACGACAGCGCGTTGCGCCGTGAAATGCGCAGCTACGTCGACCGTGGCTACAATGTGGTGAAGATGAAGATCGGCGGTTCTGGCTTGGACGACGACCGCCGCAGGATCGAGGCGGTTCTGGCCGAAATCGGCGATGAGGCGCAACTCGCCGTCGATGCCAACGGTCGTTTCGACATTGAAACGGCGATTGCCTATGCCGAAGCGCTGCAGGACTATTCGCTGTTCTGGTACGAAGAGGCTGGCGATCCACTAGACTACCAGCTTCAAGCGGTCCTGTCAGAGATCTACCCCGGCGCCATGGCCACGGGCGAAAACCTGTTCAGCCACCAGGATGCGCGCAACTTGCTGCGCTATGGCGGGATGCGTTCCGACCGCGACTGGCTGCAATTCGACTGCGCCTTGTCCTATGGATTGGTCGAATACCGCCGGACCCTCGACGTCTTGCGTACCGCCGGTTGGTCGCTGTCACGCTGCATTCCGCACGGTGGGCACCAAATGTCGTTAGCTATCGCGGCGGGGCTCGGCCTCGGTGGGAATGAAAGCTACCCCGATCTTTTCCTGCCCTACGGCGGATTCCCGGACGGCGTGAATGTTGAGGACGGATACATCGTGATGCCGGAACTGCCTGGCATCGGATTTGAAGGCAAAGCAAACCTGATCACTGAGATGCGAAGCGTAGCTGCGTGAAGCGCGTCCCGCTTCTAGTCAATTAGGGTGCTGTTCTTACGTGCACACACTGAGCGGAGCGGAGATCCAAGAGCGCTGGCTGACTGTCACGTCGTAAGTACTGCCCCAGCGAACCAGCTGGTTGTGAATATAACGCGGCTATATCAACACAATAATGGGTAAAAAAATGTCACTTCCGAACCTTCTGTTTATTTACACAGACGAACAGGCATTCAGCACTCTCAAAGCCTATGGGAATGACAAAATTTACATGCCCAATTTGAATCGACTTGCCGATCAGAGTTGTGTGTTCGATCGCGCATACGTTACTCAGCCGGTTTGCACGCCCTCGCGCGCGAGCTTGTTGACTGGCCTCTATCCACATTCACACCTCTGCACTGAAAACAACGTGGCTCTTCAGAAAGAAACATTATGCCTCCCAGAAATGTTGAGCCCAGGGTCGTTTCGAACAGCACACTTCGGGAAGTGGCACTTGGGAGATGAAGTATTTGCTCAGCATGGCTTCGATGAATGGGAAAGCGTCGAGGATGAGTATCAGGATTACTTCAGTCCAGGCCGTGATCGAACCGCGCGATCATCTTATCATCACTGGCTGATCGAAAACGGCCAGAAGCCGAAGTCTGGCGATAAATTCTCGCGCCAAGAAACGGCCCGATTGCCAGAGCAGTTTGGAAAACCAGCCTTCTTGGCACAAAGGGCCTGTGAATTCTTGAACAGGAATCGGTCAGACCGATTTGCTCTCTATGTGAATTTTTTCGAGCCTCACATGCCGTTTTTCGGTCCACGCGACGACCAATACCGGCCTGATGAGGTCGTTCTCCCCAAGAACTTTGACTCTATCCAAGATGAAACTGTGCCCTTGAAAGTAAAAATAATGCGTGAGCATTTTAAGAGGCATGGTCATAGCGGTCTATCGCTGCAAAGCGAGCAGGACTGGAGACGAATGATTGCAAATTATTGGGGTTTGTGCAGCTTAGTTGACACATATGTCGGGAAGATTTTAGACAAATTGGCAGAGCTAGGGATTTATGATAATACACTGATCGTATTCACTTCCGATCATGGCGATATGATGGGCGCACATCGTTTGCTTACCAAGTGTTTTATGTACGAAGAAGCAGCAAGAGTTCCTCTGCTGGTAAAGCTGCCAAATCAGAGATCGGGAAAAAAAATCTGCGGAGCGGTCAGTCAAATCGACATAGTTCCGACAGTTCTGGACCTGTTATCCGAGCCACAACCAGAATTTCTCGAAGGATCGAGCCTCCGATCTGTGATACTTGGCGATCAAGTTATTCCACCAGATCGCGACGTGATAATGGAGTGGAATGGTGGCAACAACGGTCTTGGCGATGTAGTTGGGTCTGTATCCAAAAGGCCATGGATGTTGGGCAAGTATACTGAAGAAGAGATTGACGCTGCAATGCGCGATCCAATACGAACTTTGTATACGCAAGACGGGTGGAAACTGAATTATAGTTGTGAATTGGGAGAGCATGAGCTGTTCAACTTGGTCAGTGACCCACTTGAAACGCGGAATGTTATTATGTTTACTAGCCGGGACGTCGTAAATAATCTTATTCAACGCATCGAGATATGGCAAAGAAAGACGGGAGATACTCAGCGCATTTCATTTATCAGTTAATATTTATAGCATTTCATCGATTACAAAAATAATATAATAAAATATTGAGATAATTGTATGAATCATAGACGTCTAATTGATTCAAATAGTAAACGTCGTAATAATTATTTTGTTGCAAAATGTGAAAGTATTTTCGCTCCATCGCTACCTCGAGCAGCTTATGGACAGCCTTTTTATTAGGAACATTTGGCAATTTTGTCTCAGAAGCTGCGGTCGGAGTCGCCGAAATATTGGCTTTCCATTGCTAAACCTATGGCCCGGGATGTGAATCTCGCTAAGCGTGGACATGTCATGAGGTGCTGATGCAAAAGAGAGCAAAAGTGGCAGGCATGGCCTGCTGCGTGCCGGCAAGGTGTGGTGAGCTGACCGTATCAAAGCTCGAAACGCCGGTTGTCCAAACTGTCAACCAAAACTGCGCAGTCGATATTCCTGGCGGAACGGCTTTGGTCGGTACCAACACACCGCAGATACCAGACGATGGTGAAGGCCCTCTGCGCGAAGTCGCAGTGAAGCCTTTTCGGATGGCCCGCGCAGCGGTCACAAACACGCAGTTTCGAGCCTTCGTCGAGGCCACAGGTTTTGTGACGGAGGCAGAGCGGTTTGGTTGGTCTTTCGTGTTCTGGAGCCAGGTTCCCGAAGCCGTCGGACCGACGCAAGCCGTGAATAACGTTGAATGGTGGCGGCGGGTCAATGGGGCCAGTTGGTTTGCCCCCAATGGCCCTGATACCGAACATGCGTGCCTGCCCGATCACCCGGTTGTCCATGTCTCTTGGAATGACGCACGGGCCTATGCCGACTGGGTCGGCGGGCGGCTTCCAACAGAGGCGGAGTGGGAGCATGCCGCGCGCGCAGGGCAAGGCGATGTTCGGTTTCCTTGGGGTGATGCCGAGCCGAATGACACCGAATTTACCCCTTGCAATATCTGGCAAGGGCGCTTCCCAGAGGACAATACAGCGGCTGACGGTTTTACCACCACAGCTCCGGCACGTTCATTCAAGCCGAACGCCTTGGGCCTCTACAATTTGGTGGGGAACGTGTGGGAGTGGACCGCCGATCCCTACCGCGTGCGGTCTTTGAAAAGCTCGGTCAAAAAACGCCTAACAGGGATGCGGGGATACAAGCTGTCCAAGGGCGGTTCCTTCTTGTGTCACCGCAGCTATTGCTACCGCTACCGCATTGCAGCGCGTTCCGGCACGTCACCCGACAGCGCAACAACCCACCATGGCTTTCGCGTGGTCTGGTCGGTTTAGTGGATGTTGACGTAAAGCGTCTGTAGGGGCGCAAAACCTTCTGGAAGGCGATCAAACCCCACAGCCGCCCAGCCACCGCACCTCCACATGCCGCCCGACACAGGCTCCATGCCATCGAAGATCATTTGTAAGCTCCAGGTACCAGACGATCCGCATCGGGCCGAGGTGGTACTTCTTGCGTAGGTGAAGAACCTTCTCCTCAATCTCAATCGGCGTGCGGTTGGCATGCCATTTGGGGGCAGGGGGTCGATTTATGAGTCCCTGTTCACCGTGCCTGCGGTAGGCAGCGCGCCATCGATAAAAACTGCTTCTACCAACGCCAAAGTAGCGGCAGGTCTTGTTGATGTGCTCGGTCTCTTCAGCGTGGCGCAGAATACGCAGCGTGAGATGAATCTCGTGGCGATCCTTCTCCATGAACATCTACTCCATCCCGAAATCGGAAGTTAAGCAGAGAGTGTCCCGAGAGTACCGACATTCCTACAAGCTTGACACTTTATCTGGTATGCCAGATGATAAGCCAAATCTTCGAGGCAAACAATGTCGCTTAAATCTCAGCCCCTTTCCGTCAGTGCCTACGACACGTTGCGTGACGAAATCCTCACTGGACGCATTCCGGGCGACACGTTGTGGTCGGATCGAGAAATTGCCGAGAGGATGAAGTTTTCGCGCACGCCTGTTCGCGAAGCAGTTCAACGCCTCGCAGCAGAGGGACTGGTCGAGGTCATTCCCCGCCGAGGAACCCGCGTTCTCCCCCTACAAGTCGACGATGTGCGCGAAATCCACCAGATCGCCAAGGCATTGGAGCTTGAAGCTTCGGTTCTATTGGCCAACCGCAGCGATCGCGACCTCGCACCGGTGGAAAAGGCTGTTCAGGAAATGGAAGAGGCACTGTCGCGCGAGGACAGAGATGCTTGGGCTGAAGCCGACCTTGGATTTCACCAAGCTATTGTTGATGGCTGCGGCAATAACCGACTGGCCCAGCTCTATCACGGCCAGCGCGTATTGACGGACAGGGCACGCTATTTCGCGCTTCATCTGCGCCCATTGCCGGTTCAATCGGCTGAAGAACACCGCGCCATGTACGAGGCGATCATTGCGCGGGATATCGAAACGCTAAGCCGCCTCTATCAAGAGCATTGGGGCCGGACCACCGACGAGCTCGTGGAGCTTGTCGAGCGGCACGCCAATGTCATGCCGATTAAGGCCAATTAATCCGGGAGAAAGTACAATGAGACTTCGCAATTTAGCCCTCTCGCTCATCGCAGCGACGGCACTTGTCCATCCAGCTATGGCTGCCGATGTGACCATTCGCGTCGGCACGGTCGTATCGGGAGATCATCCGGAAAATGTCGGCGCGCGCGAATTTGGGCGCCTGGTCGAAGAACGCTCTGGCGGCGAGATCGATGTGCGTGTGTTCACCGACGCGCAGCTTGGCAACCAGCGCGAAATGGTCGAGCAGCTTCGCTCCGGCACTCTGGAAATCACATGGGTCACCACAGGATTCTTTGGGTCCTGGGAGCCGGTTCTCGGAACCCTGGAAATTGGTTACATCTTCGATGATCGCGAACATGCGTTTCGGGCCTTTGATGGCCCGCTGGGCGAACGGGTTGCTGGGCTCGTCGAGCAGCATGGGGTTGAACTGCTCGGCTACTACGAAGCCGGTATGCGTCACCTGACCAACTCACAGCGCGCCGTCGAAGGACCGGACGACATGGACGGGCTGCGCATCCGCACGCCGCGCGCGACCTATCATTTGCGGACTCTGGAACTGATGGGCGCAAGCGCCACGCCCATGGCCTTCAACGAGCTTTACACAGCCATGGAGCAGGGCGTGGTTGATGGGCAGGAAAACCCATTGTCCAATATCTTCAACGCAGCATTTTACGAAGTGAACGACCATCTCGCGCTCACTGGACACCTGCATCTGACGCATATGGTGCTCTACTCCGAAGAATTGTGGGATGAGCTATCAGCTGAGCACCAAGAGATCGTTCGCCAAGCCGTTCTGGATAGCGCCGAGGTTCAGCGTGCCAAGGTCGCCGAGGATGATGCCACACTGCTTGATGAATTACGTGATCGCGGCATGCAGGTCACCGAACCTGATCGCGAAGCACTGGCGGCAGCCGTTGCTCCGCTGCGCGATGCGGCCATCGAGGAATTTGGCGATGGCGCGCAAGAACTGCTCGATCTGATCGACGCGGCGCGCTGATATCACGACGATGCAACCGACAGAAGCCGGCCCCAAAGCTGCGATCCTTCGCGCCGAAGGTTGGCTTCTGGCCGGCCTCAACTGGGCGCTGGTTTTGTTGCTTGCCGCCATGGTGGTCACCGTCTCCCTCCAGGTCGCGACTCGCTACCTCTTCGGACTGCCGCTAATTTGGTCCGAAGAGGTTGCCCGCCTCTTATTCATCGCGCTCATTTTCCTTGGTGCAGCCGTCCTGGCCCGAAAGCGCGAGCACTTGGCGGTGACAGTCTTGGTCGACCTTCTGCCGGATCGAGGTCGGCATATTACAGATGCACTGGCCAATGCCATTGGTTTGGTCTGCGCCTACTTCCTGGTGCGGGGCGGTTGGGCAACGCTGGCAGGCGAGTGGAACCAGCGCACACCCGCCTTGCAGTTTCCGATGGGCATCATCTTTAGCCTCATACTGTTTTCCTGCAGTCTGCTCGCCGCCTGGCTTGCGCTCAACGTTCTGGCAAGTCTGCGACTGGCCGCTTTGAACCTTCCCCACGAGCGTGGCGGAATTGGAACGTCACCGGACATGCAGCAACGACACTCCCCCGACCATCAAGGCGGCGCTGACCAGTGACAACTCTTCTCATTCTTTTTGGCGTGTTCTTTGTACTGCTGCTTGTCGGCACACCTATCTTGTTCGCCCTCATGGGCGCAGCGCTGGTGGTGCTGCACCAGATCGATTTCCTGTCCTCGCAGCTGGTCTTGCAGCGCATCTATGCCGGGCTCGACAGTTTCCCAATGCTCGCTATCCCCTTCTTTATGGCCGCAGGCGCGCTGATGGAGCGCGGCGGCATATCACGCCGCCTGGTGAATTTCTCATCCTATCTGGTGGGCTGGATACGCGGCGGCCTTGGCCATGTTGCCGTCATTGCCTCAACCATTTTTGCCGGAATCTCAGGTTCCGCCGTGGCCGACACCACAGCCATTGGCTCAACCATGATCCCGATGATGAAACGGCGCGGGTTCGACCCCTCTTTTGCCGCTTCAGTTGTGGCGGCCTCCGGTGTGAATGGACCCATCATTCCGCCATCCATCCCACTGGTGCTTTACGGCGTGATCTCCGGCGTCTCCATTGGCGCACTGTTTATGGGTGGCATCGTTCCAGGTCTCATGATGACGATCGGCCTGATGGCCCTCATTTATCTGAAAGCCAGCCGCGGAGACTGGGAGGTGGAAACAGAGCCGTTTTCCCTCTCCGGCCTGTTTCGCTCTTTCATTTCGGCCCTTGGCGCCCTTGTGATGCCGATCATCATTGTCGGCGGCATCCTGGGCGGCGTCTTCACCGCGACCGAAGCGGCGGTGGTGGCAACGGTCTATGCCCTGGTTGCCGGGCTTTTCATCTATCGCGAGCTATCTTTTTCTCAGCTGCCAGCCTTGTTCCAGGGCGCGGCGTTGAACACGGCCATGGTTATGGTGATTGTCGGTGTCGCCAATCTGGTTGGATACGTCCTGACCATCGAACAGATTCCACTGGCGCTGTCCGACTGGTTTTCCGATCACATCACCGATGCCTTCATCCTGCTGCTGGTGATCAATCTTCTGCTTTTGGTTGCCGGCTGCTTCTTGGATGGCGGTTCGGCCATCATCGTTTTCACGCCGGTGCTGCTGCCAGTGGTTCAAGCGTTCGGGATCGATCCAGTGTTTTTCGGCGTCATGATGACCGTCAATCTCATGATTGGCACCATCACACCGCCAGTGGGTTTATCGCTCTATATCGCAGCCGGTATCGCCAACATTACGATCTTACAGATCTGTCGAGCGATATTGCCGTTCCTGGCGCTACACTTGGCGGTGCTTTTCCTCATCACCCTTTTCCCCGAGCTTGTCCTGGCTATTCCAAGCCGGCTGTTTGACTATTGAAGGAGCCATTGATGGCACAGAAGAACTCAATCTTGCTTGGTACGCTGGGCAAGTACTCGGACCGGTTCCACACCTACCAACCACAGCGGGATTTGGCCGAACGCTTGGACATTGCTAAGCGCATTCCAGGAGCAGACGGTGTTGAACCGGTCTACCCGCAGGATCTTGGACATGATGGCCAGCACGCCGCCCTGGTAAAAAACAGCGGGCTGGCAGTCTCAGCTGTGAACGTGAACCTCAAGGGAGAGGATGTCTTTCGAGCTGGGTCGATTACCAATCCTGATAAGGCCATTCGCCAACGCGCCGTTGCCTATATGAAAAAGGCGATGGATCTCGCCATCGAACTGGGGACCGACATGATTTCGATCTGCCCATTGATCGACGGATCGGATCACGCATTTCATGTCGATCATTTGGCGCAATGGCGCTGGGCCATTGAGTGCTTTGGGCAAGCCGCGTCCCATCGCAGCGATGTGCGGGTTAGCATCGAATACAAGGCGTATGAGGTGCGTAACCGGATCGTGTTGCCGTCAATGGGGCGCACGCTCCACTTCTGCGACCGCGTCGGCGCCGACAATTTGGGTGTGACGATGGATTTCGGCCACGCACTGATTGAGGGCGAAAACGCTGGCGCCGAACTGGCCGTAGCCCATGATGCCGGTCGCCTGTTCTACGTGCATTTCAATGACAATGATCGCAATGCAGATTGGGATATGCCGGTAGCCTCGGTCAATCTTTGGGACACGCTGGAAGCCATCCATTACATGGACCGTGTCGGCTATGATGGCTGGATCGCCTACGATGTCTTCACACGGGCCGGCGACGGTGCCGATGCTGTTGCCCATACCTTCGAGACGATGGACGATCTGCGAGCGCTTTTGCGCAAGATCGGGCCAGACGCGATCCACTCGATGATTGCAAGCGGAGACAGCGCGCGCACGACCCGCGACCTTGTGAAGGCAATGCTATGACGCCTGGCCTTGGCAGCTACGCGTTTCGCTGGTCCGTTGGCCACAAAGACCTTGTACCCCCTCGGCCAATGTCGCCCCATGATCTGATCACGGTCACAGGCGATCTGGGCCTATCTGTCCTTCAGTACGCAGACAACGTCCCGCTTGAAGGACTTTCCGGTGACGAACTTGAGCGCTTGCGCCATGCGGCGGACGCTCGCAAGATCACACTTGAAGTTGGGATCCAGACTTTTGATGCTGACCTTCTTAAACGCTACTTTTCGATCGCGAAGCGGCTGAACGCCAAGATCATCCGTATCGCTTTGGATGCCGCGGATGCGAAAACGCCTCTGGATCGACTGGCCCAAGATGTCGCCGCTGTTTTGCCGGCGGCCGAAAAAGCTGGCTGCCGCTTGGCAATCGAAAACCATTTCGACTTTCCTTCACCGCGCATGGTGAGTTTGCTGAAATTGGTCGATGATGATCGTGTTGGCGTCTGCTTGGATGTCGCCAATTCCATTTGCGCCGGCGAATGGCCGCAAGAGACAGTTGCTCTGCTTGCGCCGTGGACCATCAATCTGCACTTGAAAGACTATGTGATCGCGCCGGACCCCTACGGCGTTGGCTTTCGAATTCAAGGATGCCCACTCGGGGAGGGGCGAACCGACATCGATGCTGTTCTCAAAGCGCTCGACCATCGCGCGATGAGCGTGGTCTATGAGCACTGGCTGCCTTGGCCAGGCTCTTTTGAGGAAGCCCAACAGGCGGAACACAAGTGGGCCAATCTCGGGGCAAGTAAGCTAAAAGGGCTCCTTAACAGACCTGCAGACTGACGTCTCGGCAAAGAAACCGGCAAGATCTCTTGCTCACATCGCAGGCCGGTCTTACACACACCTCTCTTCGCCTTGGAGATTTCGTCGGTTTGTTTTTGACCTTAGGCGACCTGTTTTTTCCAGTTCCATTTTCATGATGAACTCGTTGGGCGTGATGTTCCCCGATGATGAATGTGGTCTGTGTCGGTTACAATCCTCCTTCCATGTGGTGATGTGGTGAATCGCCAAACGATTTCGAAGCTACCAATGACCCTCGACAATGCCTTAGAGATCGAGAGATGATGGTCATCTTTTCCACCCGTAGTTTTCGGCGGGAGCGGCAATCGCCGAGCTAAGCTAAAGCGTAATACAGAAACTGCTGAATTCATTGGTAGCGCCCCACGGGAATCCAACACCGTCGGATTGGTGGTATTGCGGTTGGTACGGGTTTTGATCGCGGGAAGAAAGGCGAATAATTACAATGAGAAGCCAAGATCGTTGACGATCGAGTGGGAATAGCGATTTTCCAATTGAGGCTGGCGTGAGCAAACTTGCGCCAGCCTTAATTTATTGAAATCAATAAACTTTCCAGCCTGTTCCAGTTTTGTCCTACGCACGCCAATTTGGGCATGAAATCCACTTTGACGGTACATCTGACGGTATGTCCGGGGCTTGAATTGGGGCGCATTGCCGAATACCGTCAGCTTGTTCGGTGGTTGTGACGGTATTTTCCGACGCCGAACCTACTGATTTCATTGAGAAAAGGCGCGTGAAGCGGCCCGTTTTCGGGCTGACGGTATTTTGTTGCCTGACGGAGGGTGAAATGCTGACAGATGCGGCACTTAAGCAACTGAAAACAAAAAGAAAACCGTTCAAGGTTTCTGACAGGGACGGAATGTATGCCTATGTCAGCACAAGCGGTACCGTCACGTTCAGGTATGACTACCGGCTGAACGGCAGACGAGAGACTGTTGTGCTTGGCCGTTATGGCCCCAACGGTATCTCCCTCGCGGTCGCGCGCGAGAAATGCCTAGACGCGCGCCGAGCCGTTTCGAAGGGCAATTCACCGGCCCAAGAAAAGCAGAGGGCGAAGAGACGGCTGAAGGAGGCTCGGAGCTTCGGTGAATTTGGCAAGCGTTGGCTGGAAGAAGCGCGCATGGCCGATAGCACGCGGGCTATGCGACGGACGATCTTTGACCGGGATATCCGGCCCGCGTTCAAGAACCGGCTGTTGACGGAGGTAAGAGCCGAGGACGTGCGTCAGCTTTGCATGCGAGTGAAGGATCGCGGCGCGCCAGCGACTGCGATCCACGTCCGCGACATCATCAAACAGGTTTTCGCCTTTGCAAATCTCCATGGCGAGAAAGTCAGGAACCCAGCGGATGAGGTAGGACCTTCGTCGATCGCCACTTTTGAACCAAGGGACCGAGCTTTGTCCCCGGCTGAAATTCGCATCATGCACCTGTTGCTTGAGCAGGTGCCGACGCTCCCAACCATTCGGCTAGGCCTACGCCTGATCCTTCTGGCGATGGTCCGCAAAAGCGAGCTACAGGATGCCGTTTGGGAGGAAGTAGACTTCGAAAACGCCGTCTGGAGCATCCCGAAAGAACGCATGAAGCGATCCAAGCCACACAACGTCTATCTGTCCCAACAGGCGCTGGACATCATGGTTGCGCTCAAAACCTGCTCCGGAAACTCGCGCTATCTACTTCCCTCGCGGTACGACGCCGATGCGCCCATGTCCCGAGCCACTTTCAATCGGATCACGAGCTCCATCGTCAAGCGCGCCGATCAACAAGGGCTGCCTCTCAGCCATTTCACCGTTCACGATTTGCGTAGAACGGGGGCAACGCTCCTCAACGAGCTTGGCTTCAATCGGGATTGGATTGAGAAATGCCTGGCGCATGAAGATGGTCGATCGTCCCGCGGCGTCTACAACAAGGCCGAGTACGAAAAGCAGCGTCGCCATATGCTTCAGGAATGGGCGGATCTAGTTGACGCCTGGGCCCGAGGCGAGAGCCGTGTCCCCACAATCTTCCCCGCAGATATCAAGCTGTTTGCGGCGGAATTGGCTCTATGACAGGATTCGGCGCCCGCAATACTTAGTCCGAATTAGCCAACATTTGACCAAACTGGCTCAAAATGCCTGCTGATGGATTGGATATACTACCTTGAAATTCAACATCTTAACGATGTGCGTTTACGATATGTATATACCCAGAGAGCCAGCGTAATCCAAGATCGGTTGATCGTTTCGACACTCTCATAACCTGAAGGTCGCAGGTTCAAATCCTGCCCCCGCAACCACCGATACCGACACTCCCGAGGGAACCCCTCCGAGAGTGTTATTTTTTGCAGCCTTCCCAACGGCTTGTCGCTCGGTCCAGTTCAGGATCGTGCCGAGTTCTCCGTAGAGAGTGGCGTCCATGTCGCCCCGGTTGGGACCCGGAGTCAGCACAATCTTCTCGATCAGCATCCGCAGGGCCTCGGCCGCTTCGTGCCGTTCCTCGGGACGGTTCAGTGCTGTCGTAAGCTTGGCGACTTTCTTAGCGTAGATTGTCGAGGCCGTCGGAAGCAGGTCCGGCTTGTCCTCCGGCGCATCGGCCAGCAGGGTGGTCAACTCGGTCTTGCGGGCTTCGAGCATATCCATCTCGGACTTCATGCTCTCATGGAACATTCCGGCCTTGATCGCCTCGATGATTCCGCGGATGTCTTTTTTCACTTTCGCCAATTCGACCTGCCAGGATTCACCGTTCGAGCGGTGCTCGCGGTTCAGACGGTTGGTTTCCTTGGCATAGGCGCGCATTGCTTCCGCGGCGGCTTCCGGCGCCATCATCTGATCCTTTAGGCCAGCCAGAACGCGGTTCTCCAGCTCTTCCTGCCGGATGGTCCGGCTGTTGGAACATGTTCCTTTGCTGATGTGGTTTGAGCAGGCGAAGCGGCTTGCGCCGCGTAGAGAGTAGGGTCCGCCGCAGCAACCGCAAACAATCAGGCCAGACAGAAGGGACTTCGGGCGCCGCTTGCCGTTCAACTGGTTCGTCCTGTGGTGCTCGCGCACCGCATCGGTGACATTGGCATACTTCTCTGCGATCACGGCTTGGCGTGCCTTGACGGCCCTCCAGAGATCATCGTCAATGATCCGCAATTCGGGCACTTCACGGATCAGCCATTCGTTTTCAGGGTTGATGCGGGAGACCCGTTTGCCGGTGGATGGGTCCTTGATGTAGCGCAGCCGGTTCCAGATTAGACGTCCAATGTAGAGCTTGTTGTTGATGAGACCCGTGCCGCGCTTGACGTGGCCGCGGATTGTCGTGTCATTCCAAGGTTTGCCGTTTGGGCCGGGCACACTTTCCTTGTTGAGTACGCGCGCGATGCTGCGTGGACCGATACCGGCAGCGAACTCGCGGAAGACGCGGCGGATGACGTTGGCTTCCGCCTCGTCGATTTCGCGTTCTCCCCGTATCGGATCGCCTTTCGCATCGAGTTGTTTGACAACCTTGTAGCCATAGCAGAGCCCGCCACCAGACTTGCCTTCCTCTACGCGACCACGAAGGCCCCGATGGGTCTTCGCGGCGAGGTCCTTGAGGAACAGCGCATTCATTGTGCCCTTAAGCCCGACATGAAGCTCGCTGATCTCGCCCTCGGCTAAAGTCACGATCGGTATGCTGGCGAACTTCAAGTGTTTGTAGAAGGTGGCGATATCGGCTTGATCGCGCGAAATGCGATCCAAAGCTTCGGCCATGACCAGGTCGAACTGCCCAGCCTGGGCGTCCTGCAGTAGCGACTGGATCCCTCGCCGCAGGATCATGCTCGCGCCGGAGATGCCTGCGTCCTTGTAGGTGCCGGTGACTTTCCAGTTCTCACGCTTCGCCCGCTCCCGGCAGATGCGGAACTGGTCCTCGATCGAAGCCTCCCGCTGATTATCTGAGGAATAGCGGGCGTAGAGCGCAACACGCATCATCCGAATCCTCCAGTCATGCAACCTTGTCGAAGCGGCTCGGCCGGATCAGAACTTCAGCGGAAATTCCGAGCTGCTTATGCAGTTGCCGGATCATGTCGATCGACAGGCCTCGCTTGCGGTTGAGAACGTCGGCCACGCGGTTACGTGGACCGATCATTGGTTCGAGATCTTTGCGCGTCAGGCCCTGTTGCTCCATCCGGAACCGGATCGCCTCGACCGGATCAGGTGGGTCCATCGGATAGTGCTTCGCCTCATAGACTTCGATCAGCGTGGCAAGCACGTCAAGGCGGTCGCCTTCCGGCGTGCCGCTCGTGGCGCCCCAAAGGCGTTCGACCTCTTCGAGCGCTGCATCGTAGTCTGCTTCGGAGCGGATAGGTCTCAGTTCAGTTGCCATGTTTAACCTCAGCTACGTCTATCCTATCATAGGCCTTGTGGGTGCCGATCCACTTGATCCAGACGATACCCTTCTCGAAGTCGACCGCTACCACCAAGCGGTAGTCGTTGCCCTTGATGTTGAAGACAATCCGCTCCGCGTTGACGATGCTTGCGGTGGCGTAATGTCTCTTCACATCGGCGGAACTCGCCCACTCCGCCTTGCTGACTTCGCCGAACCAAGCATCAAGCGCGGCCTTCACGGCCGACTGA
Source organism: Hyphomicrobiales bacterium (assembly GCA_046290415.1). GTDB lineage: Bacteria > Pseudomonadota > Alphaproteobacteria > Rhizobiales > MH13 > MH13. The sequence continues at coordinate 52,034 of JBKAGN010000011.1, read as the reverse complement.
TCCTTTTGCCCCGCCAGGCTTTCGATAAACTCTCGCAAAGTGCGGCGGGCAATGATTCTCATTTGAGCCTCACTATAACAGGTGACCATAATGGTCTCAAGAGTTAATCTCAAAGCCTTCGTGGAATCCTGCCACCGGGTCAACATCCTTGTATGTGGTAGAGCCTAAGTAGAGTTGCCGCTCTTTTGTCGAAGGGAATTCCGCTCCCGAGAATCTTGCCGCTCAAACTGCTCACGCGCAATCTGGCGGCCGATCAGACGCGCCAGACGAAGGACGGGTTCGTTGAGAGCAAGGCGTGCGTCGGCAGGTTCCACGATACCTGCGGAGCTGAGGCCCTTTTTCGCTGTCCTTTTTCGCTGCGCTACCATCACTCTCGCAATCCCGCCGACAGTCGGCGAGTTCATGAGGGGGCGTTCAAGCAGCGTTGAAAAGGCTTATTGGGTCGAGGCACAAGGAACGGCGACAATAGCGTGCAAATCGGCGGGGCAATGATTCAAACAGGGGAGCAGCAATCGCTCGCAAGGGCAATTCTGTAGAGAGTCCTGATCGGTCTGATTCTGAAGCGTCGATCTGAAGAAACAGTAGAACGCATCTCCTGGAGCGCCTAATTATGCGCTTCGGTATCGCGGAAGCAGCACTGCCCTCCGAAGCCGAAGTTCACCGATTCAAATCCTGTCGGGTGCGACATTTACTGTACTGCATGTCGACTAAAGCGTTTTGACCATGGGCTGGCTGCTTCGATTTCCGCGTATCTGTGTTTTACCCGCGTCTTGGTAGCCCGCAGCCCGATAGAACCGATGCGCGGTGCGGCTGCTTTTGGAGCAGATGCTTTTCCATTGCCACAAGCACAGTCTTGCTCACGCCCTGGAACCGGGCCTCGGGCGACACGTAATTCAACAGGATATCACCGCTTTCGGAGACCGCGCCGACACCGACGATCGCACTATCCTGTTCGGCCACAATCACGGTGACATCGGGCATCTCGATCCAGGTTCGGACATGCTCTGGCGTCTTGTTGGCCAACCATCGCACGAGGGTCTCGGCATCATTTTCATGGTCTGCGATTCATGACGTCTCGATGGACTGGCGAAGGACGTGGCAGGCCGCTTCGGCGTCTTTTTCTTCGGCTATGCGGATTATCATCGTCAGCCCTCAACGCGACTGAATGACAGAGCCATCATTTGAAAGAATGATGTCCCGATGCTGGCGACTCCGAATGACGCCGGAGGCTTTTCATACGCTGGCTATGTAAAAAAAGGATCTGGCAATAAATTTGCTCACTGGTCATTGCAAGTCTCAGCGAGGTGATGCTCGATGAAAACTTAGCGAATTGTTGCAAACCGTCCACATGGCTTGGCGCTCTTAATCAAAATATACCCAAACCAATGCAGCCAGGATTCCCGAAACCAATCCGATTGTGATGATCTCTGGAATGTTGAATGGTGTCATCATGTTCACGCCGAGCCGGGAAGATCGATTCTTGTAGGCTACGATCCCGTGTTCGGTCTTCCTTTTGCTCAACGCTCACGACCGCAAGCGAGTTGTATTCGCTGAATTGGGGTTCAATCGCAGCTTGATGAAATAGACGCGTGCCAAGCAGAATTGTTACATCTAGTTTCATCTGCCGCGCGTGGTAGGGGCTGCCGGTATTGATTTGCTCATTTCACAACCAACTCGGCGCCAGGCGGGACACGGTTGTAGAGATCGATAACGTCCTGATTAATCAGACGTACGCAACCGCTGGAGACAGCCTTGCCAATGGTCCAGTACTCAGGTGAGCCATGGATGCGGTAGAGTGTGTCGACACCATCTTCAAAGATATAGAGAGCCCGCGCACCCAGAGGATTGTTAAGGCCTGGCGGCATACCACCGTTCGCGGCGCTCCATTGTTCCAATTCCGGTTCGCGAGCAATCATTTCGGCAGGTGGTGTCCATTTTGGCCATGGGCGCTTCCAAGCGATCGTTCCCTGACCCGACCACGAAAAACCCGCACGTCCGAGCCCCACACCGTAGCGCATGGCTTTTCCACCTTCTTGAACAAAGTGAAGGAAGAACGTCGCACGGTCGACGACTATCGTTCCTACCGGGTGATCGGTTTGGTAGTCGACTTGCCTGCGCCAGAAGCGCTCTGGAACATGTGATAGGTCCACGGCCGGTATTGGGAATTGCTCATTTAGCATCGCCGCGTACTCTGATGCATAGAATGGAGGGATGGGTGATTGCACTGGTGCGCCCGTAGGCGTCTGGACCTCTTGCGCCGTGGTTGTGCAGCCGGCAAGCACAAGTCCACTCATCGCCACAGAACCGATCAAGAGTTGTCGTCGCGTGACATCCGTCCGCGTATAATCGGAAAGCTTCGTTAAGACTGACCTGGAAGGTTCGGAGCGGGCGGGATTCAACGATGATTGATGACGGCTGTTCAGCACGTGCGTCTGCGTTTTGTCGATCATGGAAAACCTCGATTGGCTGATTTCACAGGGCACCAAAGCGGCGCCAATTGTTGGAAATCAGACTGCAATCGGCGGCCGGAATCGGACGGATGCTAGTGGGAACAGACGGTTTCCGGCTGTCCATGTTGCTAGATCGGTCAAGATGCTCGCCATGGACAAACTTGGCGAGGGAACCGGTGTCTGACAATCTATTGCGCAGGAACTTGCTGGATTGTGCGTTTCGTTGCCGATTTTCGAACAACATTCCGAAAATCCGTCGGACGTAGAGGCGACAGTCAGATCAAGATGACTGTTAAGAACCATACCCGCTTGGTTCCCATCCCCGGCCATTTGCGGCGTCATTGACCACGCGGCAATGACCAAAACAAGCATCATCAGATAGACCGAAAAGCATTTCATAATCATCTTTTTACATAGAAACCGTTTCTTTATTCCACAAAAAGCGAGACTAGAATTTTGCGAATCACGTGTTTCGTTATCGAAACAATTCGATACGAATGATGCAACGCCGCGAAGGACAACAAGGCAGGGACTGCTGGTCATATTATAAGTACGAGCTAAGAATTCGTATGAAACAGACTATAAAAAAGTGGACTGCGCAGCGGGCGAAAAAGCCATTTCGAGATGTGTATCCTTCAGTTTATTCCGTTGGCACGCTGAAGCTCGCGAACGTAGGCAACGATTTTGGTGGCGTCTTCATCGCTCACTCCTTCAACCGGCGGCATGTCGCCGAACCGCCAATGATGAGCGCGCACGCCGTTCTTGACCGCCAACAAGAACGCGGCATCGGCATGATGGTTGGGCTCGTAAATGATATGGACTAGAGGTGGTGCGATTCCATCTTGGCCAGCCGCGTTCGTACCGTGACATTGGGCACAACTGGCATTGAACAGAGCCTCGCCTTCGACGGCGACGGGGCTCAGTTGAGGCACAGTCACATCGGCGAGTGCTTCGCCTGACTGCGGTCGCTCCACTTCACCCAAGCGACCGTACGCAAACAACACTACAATTGCCGCAATGGCGACCACCAGGACACTGCGCCAGATCATTTCGAAAATCCTGCTTGCTCAGCCTTGGGCTCTTGTCCATCTGCATTTGCGTCGTTGCCGCAGCCATAGCGTTTGGCAATTTCCTCAATCTCCGTTTCGCTGAAACCGACCGCGCGGGCGCGCTCGCGAAACTCGTTCAACGATGTGACTTCGGCACGGTCATCAAGCCGGTCGCCCAAAAATCCGCCACCTTTCGGTCTTTCCTTGTCCATGATCGGTTAATAGCGCTTTCAAAGGTTGCAAAGTTATGTTCAGCTCGAAGGAAATATGACCATGACGCTGGATAGCCAAAAGATCAGTCATCACTCTCGTTCTCCGGTCGATGTTATTCGTCTTCTGCGTCCTGCGGCATCGCAGTTGCAGTCAAGAAAACCATGAATCGGGCATGCTAGGCACATTTGCTCCAGGCGTTTCCTCAGCGCCTGGCGCCCCCGATGCAGCCGCACCGTCAGATTGTTGACGGTCAGGTCGAGATCGACCGCAACATGTTCTCGGGGTTCTTCCAGCAGATCGATACGCCATATGACCTCGGCATACTCAGCTTTCAATGTGGGAAGAAGCTTGTAGAGGCAGTTGCAGATTGCCTCGTCGATCTCGAAATCGGCTTCAATTGAGATTTCCTGAAGATCCATCGGGTCCGTGACAGCCTCCCGTTGCCGCTTGCGGGACTCGCGACGTTGGTGATCCACGATCGTCGTCGCGAGTACACGGCTCAGCCAACCCCTGACCGATCGGACATCTTCTATTTGATCCGACCGTTCGATGGCGCGAACCATGAATGCCTGCAGGACGTCTTCCGCCTCTTCGACGTTTCCCAACCGCTGGCGCAGGAACCCGAAAAATTGGCGGTGACTTTCTTCGAGCACCCGCCTGACTGCTGCATCCGGTTTTCTAGAGGCAGAGGACGAATTCTCGCTGCTGTCAGGCACAATGCTATCCGTTTGGTCGCACACGTGACATTCCTTTAATTGTAAAGACGCTGCGGCCGGACATTCATTACAGGCTTTTGGGACAGAGCCTCGGCTTAAAAAATGCCAGAAAAAGATCCTGGCGGCGGAAACCTTACGGTACTTGGAGGCCGCCTCAGCATTCGCATTCGGCAAACCGGCCGTTGGCGCATATGATGCAGTGCTGCTCGATTTCGGCTTTCAACGCCTGGCGTGCACGATGGAGGCGAACGTTCACATTATTTGCGCTTATGCCAAGATCATCAGCGATCTGGCTGCGTGGTTCGTCATTAAGGTCAACCCGCCTCAGAATATCCGCGTAGTCACGCCTTAAGCTCACAAGCCCATCCCGAATACAACGACAAGACAACGCGGCATCAAGTAGGGGCCCGGGAACAACTGCCAACGGCCGCGGTTCACGTCGGAAGGCTTCATCGCATTTCAGACGAGCGGCATGGCGTCGATAGTAATCGACCAGCGTATTTCGGAGGATGGAGTGAAGCCAGGCGTCGGTTTTGGCTGCGTCTTCGAGTTGCCCCGTCGACCGAAGAACCTTAATGCAAAAGTCTTGGAATACGTCTTCAGCGTCCTCGGACCTGCCGAGCCGGTGCCGAAAGTAGGACATGAATTCGCGCCTGCATTCCAGCAAGCGGTCATGAATCGGGTTTTCGTATGAGTCAGATAGGTTTTGCCGGACGTTTTTTGGCATAATGCGGTCTCCATCGGTGAACGGATTGTTCTCGACGAGCACGATCAATGACCGTGCACAGCCTTGCGCGTTTCATGCGAAGGCTTGGAGACGCGGAGGTCTGAAGTAAAAGTAGGAGAGCTTTGATAGTGCGGGCGGCAACATCGAAACGGGCCATTTGGCCATTAACGGTTGGATCACGATTGCAAACGGAGGCGACGGAATACTGAACGAGCACACTCCGGCGGTACGGCAACATGGCATGTGGCGGTCCGTTTGGAATTGATCATGACCGGTGTGGTCGTTGGCGATCTGTGAGCAAGCTGGTCCGGACGAACTCGACGCTGCCAAAGCCTGAGGATTCCATATAAGTGACGCCATTAGCGTCAAAACAAGCACGGCCCATCGGTGATGCGATAAGCGGGGATTCCATTTTGTTGTTTGCCGTATTGGACTGGTCAGCATCCGATCGCCAAGCAAATCGTCGTTCCGTATTAGATAGCTGCGAGCTTCGCATTACGAACGCAGAACATGGCGATCGTCGGGCGAAGCTTTTCGAGACCAGACGTGGGTTAGAGCCTGATCAAGCCGACATCTGTCGCATGAAAGTGGTCAACCGATCAGAACCGTCCCGTCCTCGCGTAGTTCATAGGGCGGTACGACAAGGTTTCTGGGTGCTGGCCCTTTGCGGATTCTGCCGGAGGTGTCGTAATGCGACCCATGACATGGGCAGAACCAGCCACCCCAATCGCCTTGTTGATCACCGTCTCGCTGGCCTAGCGGCACGCATCCAAGATGCGTGCAAATCCCCACCACAATCAGCCATTCCTCGTCTTGCACACGAGAGGCGTCCGTGGCGGGATCGACGAGGTTCGGATTGTCGTCGTCGGCTTTTGCTTGAGCAATTTGTTCACGCGTTCGACGATCGATAAACACCGGCTGACCGCGCCAAACCACAGTGACACGCTCACCAACGGCTATCAGTTGGAGATCGATTTCAGTTGAGGCAAGTGTCTGCACGTCCGCTGAAGGATTCATGCTGTCGATGAAAGGCCATAGCGAAATTGCCGCCCCTACAAATGCCATGGTTCCTGTTGCAACATACAGGAAATCTCGCCGCTTAATGTCAGGCGGCCAGCCCTCTTCTCCATCCGTGTCGCTCATCGCCTTTTGTCTCCAATCGCTGCCTGCGGCCGCCTTTCCTGCTCATGGTGGTCGACCGATATCGTTTGCCTGCCGTTTCGGTCTATTGCTTAAGACGGATCAGCCCGGAGAACGTTACAGTGAGCTCACCGGACATCGAATTCCGGGGTCGCGGGCCAACCGATGAGTTTCCATGAGCGTAAGGCTCCATCTCGTGTTACCGTGTGCTGATGACCCGCCTGGTCAGGCTCACCACCAGCAGTGGTATGACGATCCATTGAATGAGCGGTGACAGGCCGGTGCCCAGGGGGGGCACGCGCGGCATCAATTCCGAATAGGTCCAGCGCAGCGAGATCTCGGTGTAGTAGTATTCGAAGCCGACCGTTAGGGCTATGCCAACTGCCATAAAGAGCCCAAGCTGCCAGAGCTTCGGCGCCACAATCCAGCGCCGTGATCGCGCCGCAAGCGCGGTAACCCAGAACGCGGTCAGTGCGAAGCCGACGTCCCCCACGGTCGCGGACGTGCATATCTTGATGCCCTCCCAATGGTTGAGATCGGCCATTCCTGCATAAGTTGGCACCTGCAGGAACTCCCACACATAATGCAAACAGAACGACAGGAACCCAACGGTGACTTCGGGGATCGCCCACAACGAGCGTTCGCTTTCGCTGGTGCTCACCTGCGTGCTCATCGCGTCAAATACTTGATGAAGGCTGCGATGCCCAGAACAAGGAACACCAGGATCAAGAGCCCGATCAGGCCCATCCCACCCATTCCCCACCCGCTATTCATCATTTCGTTCCCGAACATCGTTTTCTCCTTTATGTTGGTCGTCGTTTTTTGATGATCATGTGCCTCTGGTCACGCTGCGTCGGCGACACCAACGTCAAGCACCGGCGACTGTTCCTTTGCCATTCCCGTGCGCGATATCAATCGGATCGGCCGCTTCTTCGTCCAAGCACACAGTTTCGACCTGGAGCGTGACGAAGAAGAAGCCAAACCGGTCTCGCAACAGGGCGTGCGCTGTCTTAAGCAATGCGCCCTGATCGCCTTTCCATTGCGGTTTCATGCGCAGATGGGCGGAAAAGACGTAGCGTCCGCTGGTCAACGCCCAGCCATGTGCGTGATGAACGTCGCTGACCCCGTCAAGCGCTTCGAGCTCGGCAAAAACAGCTGGCAGCGAAACATCGTCCGGCGTGCCATCCATCAGAAGATGCGTTGCATCGCGTAATATGCCCCAGCTCGCCCACAGAAGCACCAAGCCGAAAGCGATGCCGAGCAGCGGGTCGATTGCCAGAAAGCCGGTGAACTGTATGACCAAAGCCGCAACGATGATGATCAGGCTGCCGATAAAGGTCTGAATGATGTGCCAATAGGCGCCGCGCACATTCAAGTCGCTGCCCTGCTGGCGATAAAGCAAATAGAGCGCGATCACTTCTGTTACGATCCCGCCGGCGGCAACCAGAAGCATGGGCGTCGTCGGCAGGTCGAGCGGCTCGCCAAGACGCATAATGCCCATCACGATGACGAGGAGTGCCATGATAAGCAGGAACGCCCCATTGACCAGCGCGCCAATTATCTCGGCTCGATACCAGCCGAAGGTGCGCCGCATGTCGGCCGGCCTTTGGGCGATGCGAGCGGCAACGAGGGCAACAAGCACGCCGCCGACCGCCGAGAAGGTGTGAAAGGCATCGGAGATCACCGCTACCGAGCCTGTCCAAAGGCCAACCAGCAGTTCGATGATAAAATAGACTCCCGTCAACCACGCCGAGATTGTCAACGCCCGGCCACTCGATGGCAGATGTCCGGTATGGCCACGGGCTTGTGCGCGCGGTGCGCCAATTTGCTCGGCTTTAACGGCGCGGTCGTGTTCAGAATGGTTCGTCATGATACGGTGAACTGCCCCATCATGCCGTGATCTTCGTGCTCGAGAACGTGGCAGTGGAACATGAACGGAAAGTCGGGCGGCGCGGGATGGTCGAAGCGAACCATCAGTTCACTTTGCCCTGTAACAAGCACGGTGTCCTTCCAACCACGGCTTTCAGGCCTTGGGATGCGGCCATTCTCGCGCACAACCTGAAACATGGCGCCGTGGATGTGGAATGGATGGGCAAGCATCGGGCTCTCGACGACCCAGCGCTCGGTCGTGCCCAGGCCGACTTCAAAATCGATCCGTCCCATATCGAATGGTTGACCATTGATGCCAAACACACCCCTGTTGCCCGTCATAGGCCCATTGGAGCCGCGACCGCCCATCATGCCTGGCCCCATCATCCCGCCGGGGCCCATGCTCATGTCAAGCGAGACTTGGCGCCTGCGGATTTCTGTTTCTTCAAGATATGGTACAACGCCGCCGAGCGCATCGGGTATCGCGTCGATGCGCGCTGAAAGCGTATCGTCGACGGCAAAGTCGAGCACGGTGAACGATCGATCGATTAGGCGATCGAAAATACCGCGCATCCGACCCATCATCCCGCCCGGCCCCTGGTTGGGATCGGCTTCGCTTTTCAGCGTCACCGAGCGACCATCGGAGAAGTCAACCAGGACTTCGGCACGCTCGCCCGGAGACAGTCGAAGACGTTGGAGCGCCGCTGGGACGTCAAGGAAACCGCCGTCGGTTGCTATTAAGTGTAACGGCCGGTCGTCCTCCGCGAACAGCGTATAGACACGTGCGTTTGATCCGTTGACGAACCTCAGTCGAACGATCCCACGCGGTACCGCTGCAACAGCTCCGATCTGGCCATTGATGACCATCACATCGCCAACAAAACCGTGCATGATGTCCATCATCGACAGGTCATAAGCCATGCGACCAAGGGTATCGAAGCGACGGTCCTGCAGAACGAGCGTCAGGTCGTCAACGCCGTAAGTGCTCGGCAAGCCGCGTTCATTGTCGCGGTCGTCGGTAACATGGACAACACCGGCCAAGCCGGCATAGACATCGCTCGCTGTGCGTCCGTGGACATGAGTGTGGTAGAAGGCGGTGGCCGGTGGCTGGTTGACCTGCATGTCCGTCGACCAGTCCCGACCGGGCGCGATCGCCATATGCGGCCCACCATCATGTTGGCCAGGCACTAGCAGCCCATGCCAATGCACGGTTACGGGCACATCGAGATTGTTGCTGACCTGTGCGTCGAGCGGACCAGTCTTCAAACGGATCGTTGGCCCCAGATAGTCCTGATTGTAGCCCATTGTGCGCGAGGCTGCGCTCGCCATGAAATTGGTCGTGCCGTATTGCGCGGTCAGATCCACCTTCCCGGTTTCCGTAGCATCCAAAACCGGAGGCATTTGCAGCCTTGGATGTCCATCGAGGCTGGGTTCAACATGGGATGATGCACGTGCTCCAAAAGGAGCGGCCGTGCCGGCCAGTAGCACGGTGGCGCTTGCGAGCATAAAGTCTCGGCGTTTCATGAGCGGGGCTCCAATGCATACACTCTGTTCAATTCATTGTGACGTTCGCGAACCTCATCGGACCATGTGCTTTTGATGAAGCTCAGCACCGCGATGATCTCTTCATCTGTGAGGATGTCCTCATAAGCAGGCATGGCCGAGCTGTAGTCCGTAAGGTTTGCTGCGCGGACAACACCGAGCTTGGTGATATCGAACAGCAATTGGTCGGGATGGTGCCAGGTGTGCCCAGTCTCGTCGTGTGGCGGGGCCGGCATCAGCCCGTCCGGTTTCGGCGTTTGCCAATTGGGTTCGCCTTCCAGATTGATGCCATGGCACGAGGCGCAGTTGGCCAGATAGAGTGCGCTGCCGAGTGCCACTGTCTGCGCTTGATCCGGGCGGAGCAGAAATGCTCCGCCCGGACCTTCCTCGCCCCCTAACAGACGGATCGCGGCGGTGACCAACACCGCAACCGCAATTCCGCCCGCCCCAAGCCAGACCCAAGACTTCATGCCTAGGGTCCTGCCGGCGAGGACTGGTTGCCCACAGATTGGATCATTGACCCATCCGCAGGAAGACAGCCGGGTTCTCACCGTTGCCGACGGTGAACGCATAGACATCGTATTGGGCGTCAGCGTCGAATCCCATGCCAAGCGAGCCCCGAGGCATGCCTGGTACGGCGATACCGCGAACGTTCGGTTTCTCGCTCATAAGCATTTCGATCGCCTCGATCGGTACGTGGCCTTCAAGCACATATGCTGGACCGTCGCCGATCACTGAAGTATGGCAGGCGGAAAGCTGTTCCGTCACCCCGGCCTGACTTTTGATCGGTGACAGATCATTCATGTCGCGGGTTTCCACCACGTAGCCTGCCTCGATCATCCTGTCGGCCCAAACTTGGCAACAGCCACACCAGGGCGTCTTAAAGACGAGGATTGACTGCTCGGGGTTAGCGTCTTGCGCATTTGCGGAGCCGAAAGCGGTTATGGCAGCGGTGAGGGCTAGGCCGATCATGGTCTTGTTCATGGATTGGAATCCTTTTTGGAGGTGTGAGGGTGTTTTGATTTACCGGAATGGCAACTCATGCCGACCAGTTTGTGCATCACCAAATGCAAGCCAAGACAGGCGAGCAGAGGTGAAGCGGCCCAAAGCACCTGCGTCAGGGGTTGGTCTTTCGGGGCTGCGAGAATGATCAGACCGACGCCGGCAATCATCGCAACGCAACAGACCATCATAAACCAATGGAACACCGATGAGTGTTCGGCTGGCTTGTCAGCGTGCTTGCTGGCGGGAATTGCCGGTACGGAGCGGTGATCGGAGTTGTAGGACGTCGTCATAGTACCACCACCATCGCGCCGACCGACACGCGCTCATAAAGATCAGTGACATGATCGTTAATCATGCGGATGCAGCCGTTGGAGACTGACTGCCCAACTGACTGTGGTTGGTTGGTGCCGTGAATGCGGTACAGCGTGTCCCGCCCATTCCGGTAAAGATAGAGCGCTCGCGCTCCGAGTGGGTTTTCCGGACCACCCGGAACGCCTCCCGCATAGCGAGCGTATTTTTCCGGCTCGCGCCGGATCATGTTTTGGGTTGGCGTCCATCGCGGCCATTCAGCCTTGCGACCAATGACCGCCGTGCCCTCGAAGGCCAGGCCTGCACGACCGACACCCACGCCATAGCGCCGCGCGCGTCCATTGGTCTGTTGCAGGTAGAGAAAATAGTTGCGTGGATCGACGATGATCGTGCCCGGCGCATAGTCGGTCATTGGCGCCGATTGCGGCACGAACCTCGGTTCGAGTTGGAAAGATGGTGTTGGATGGGCTCTTGCAGACAGGGCAGGCAGGAGCGTGCTTGCGGCGATGCCGAGCACAAAGCTACGCTTCGTAATCATGTGAAAGCCTCGATTGGCTGATTTCGCGGAGGCGCCTAGATGCGGCGCCGGCTAGTTGAAATCAGGCAGCAATCGGAGGTCTGAATTGTGTGAAAGCGATGCCGAGCAGCACTCGACCGAAGTCAGTAATCCTAAGGTCCGCGTCTATCTGCGCAAACGAAACCGCGACCGATGGTACGGCATTTGCGCAATCTATAGCGCAACCGCTCATGACATGATGCATCTTGCCGTCTTCGACACCACAGCAATCGGCGAGCATGTTGGCCATGGTCGCCCCGGTCATTTGCGTATGGCCGACGGCATTGAGGCTGACGTCTTGTGACGAGCGATCGAAAGCCGTGCCGGGGACGGTCATCACCACCACCAGCGCCAGCATCACGAACAGGCTCGATAAGCGTTTCATAGGAATTTTCTACGGCACTTTCGTTGTCGATACCAGATGCATGTGTTCACATCGCATTGAATTGATTCAGATCACCTCGAACCACGTGTTCATGCCGCCGGCCGCATGTTCGAGCATATGGCAATGATAGAGCCATTTGCCGGGGTTGTCGGCGACGAAAGCAATCCTTGTCGTCTGCTGCGGCCCGACCAGAAACGTGTCGCGCCACGGCTGGCCGTCATCGACGGTGCTGCCTGAGCGTTCGATGATACGGAAATGGTGGCCGTGCACATGCATGGCATGAACGAAGGCGGTGTCATTGACCGTCTCGATGATGATCGTCTCGCCACGCTCGGCCACAAACAACGGCGCTTGCGGCAGGTTGGCAACGCCGTTGAAGGCCCACACTTGACCAGTGTCGCGGAAGTCGGACCCTTCAAGCATTTCGCCGTTGTAGGTGACGGGTCCGATATTGCTCATCGCCCCACCCGTCATCTCCACGCGAACCGTGCGCGCCCCGGCAAACTCGGGTTCGCGAAGAGCGTTGGCCGGTAATGACGGCACCTGCGGTTGGCTCGATGCCTGGCCAATGACTTCGAAACCCGCAAAAGGGAACGGGCTATCGCCCGAAAGCTCCTCGATCACGAAATCTGACGCTGCTTGCGGCGCTACCAGCAGATCGACCCGCTGTGCCGGTCCGATCATCAGCGGCGCATAAGACAACGCAATGGGCTCGGGCAGCGCCTGCCCGTCATAGGCCAACACCTGCGCCCCGAAGCGGTTCGGGTCGATTTCGAACACACGTGCGTTGGATGCATTGATCAGCCGCAGCCTGTATGCATCGCTCACATCCAGTTTCATGACCGGCATGGTCTGGCCGTTGACGGTCAGCCAATTGCCCAGACGACCGCCATGGCTCCAGTCCATGAGAGAACCAAGGCTCGCCACGTCCAGGGTCCCTTCACCGGCCAGCCGCCAATCGTCGAGTACCAGCGTGAGGTCATGCTCGCGATCAAAGGGGGAGGTGTCCTCGTCGACGATGAGCGCGCCATAAAGCCCGCGCGCCACCTGGTTCCAGCTTTTGTTGTGCGCGTGATACCAGTAAGTCCCGGCATCGGGTGCAACGAAATCATAGTCGAAGCTCTCGCCGGGCTCGATCGATAGCTGTGTCAGCCCAGCGACGCCATCCATCGCATTGTCGATGCGGATACCGTGCCAGTGCAGGGACGTCGGCTCCTCTAGTTGATTGGTCAAGCGAACCCGCACCCGCTCACCGCGCCGGACGCGAATTTCTGGCCCCGGGGCAGTTCCATTGTAGGTCCACAAATCCGACGCGGGTCCATCAGGCGGGAAAAATGTTTGCTGCGATGGACCGGCAACCAGTTCGATCGGGCTGTTTGCCTCACCCAGAGCTAGCGATGGAAACCGTGAGGCTAGCGCCGTGGCGCCAGCACCAATGAGAAGACTGCGTCGTGTGGTCAACATCACTCAACCTCCGGAACTGTGAACGACGTCGTGAGCAACGCCGTCGCTGCGAAGACAAACAGGAACGCGGCCGCCTCAATCTGAAGAGACCGACGAAATTGCGGCGCTGCACGTTGAGCATCTGTTGCCAGCGCTGGCACGAAACGTAATTTGTTCAGCGCTGCGATGCCGAGAACGACGCCGACCAGTGCGAGCTTGACCAGCAGCATCCGGCCATAGGCGCTGGTCCATAATGGTTGGATACCACCTAGCAGCAGATAGGCAAATCCACCGCCAGCCAGGACCAGCATCGGTACGATGATGCTGGCCTGACGACCGAACCGGTCAGCGACATCCGCTGCATGGGCGGTTCCGCCCTCAAACAGTGTCAGTCGGTAGAGCGGCGCCAGCGCGCCGAACCAGTATGCGACCGCAAGGAGGTGGAACGTTATTAGCCCACCGAGCAGCCATTGCGGCTCACGCGTTGCATGGCCAGTTAAGGCGAATGAACCAGCCACCATGATAGCGCCGAATAACGTCGCAGGTGCCCGAACTGGCCGGAACAGAGCCGCAAGCAGAATGAAGGCCAATCCACCTAGTCGAACATAGCTCGACTGGCCGAGCGGTCCCTCGAGACTGATCATGATGATTTCCGGGTCGACCATGCCGGCCCAGTCGTCCATCAGACGACCGCCCTGCACCATAACGCGGAACACGGTCGCGACGATTGCCAGAAGCGCAGCCGCAATCGCCAACGGGCGCAACGCGTTGGCCACTTCGTCGCCCGCCCGCGGTAGAGCGACGCGGAACAGCAGCGTTCCAACCGCCAGGAAGCTCGTTAAATAAATGGTTAGCTTGCTCGCAGCAGCGAGCAGGCCCCAGGTGCTGAATAGTTCGCTCAAAACTCATTCTCCCACAACCGTAAAGGAGAACGAGTCGTTGATGACATGGCCGTCTACGCTCAGTGCGCGCCATTGCACGTCATAGGCACCGGCACCCATGAAATCGGGCACCAGCCTGATCGACTCCACCATTTCCCGTGTCGGGATATCGATAGCCACCGTATGGGCGGTGTCTCCATTGCTATGGATCATCTCCACCTTCATTAAACGCGCGGGCGCCATGAACCTTAAATCGAGTGCATCGGGAACGGCATCTAGGACGGCACCGTTGGCCGGTTCGGTCATGCCCATTTCGGTGTGGGCATAAGCTGGTGCTGCCATAAGCATTAGGGTCACAAGCCCGCTCAAGGATTTCTTCATTCTCGGTTTCCTTTGGTCTCTTTTTGTCCGAACGTTGCTAAGGTTGCTGCCATCGGGACAAAGCCGATGCACCCATAGCCATGACTATCAACGCTCAAGGAATTGTTGCGCGCGGCGCAAAGCGTCCGCCGGCATCGCTTGTCAGATCAAGTCGGTGCCGTTGCGCGGCGGGGGCGGATCGAGCGCGCTCAACCGGCCACGCATAGCTGTTTCGGGCCAAGCGATCAGTGTGTCATCCGCGTCGAGGCTGGAAACCGCAGAGATGCTAGAAATGAAGAGAATAGGGGCGCCGCAATGCAACGTCTGCGAGGCCGATTCGGATCCGCATTCGCCTGACGTATCGCTGGTCTCGTTATGCGACGAACCGCCATCCAATGTGGCGTGACAATCGGCAGCCTGAGCCGCGATTGCATCATTATGAGTAAAAAAACCGCCTGACAGAAACAACATGGTAACGGCAAACATGCATAGCCACGCGCCGAAGCCCCATCTTTTTTCGTTTGCCATCGGCATGGAATCAGAAAGTCCCTTTGTCGTCTGCCAAAGACCGCCTAGGCACAGAATGTGACCAAGTCGTGCCGCATCGCAAACTTATATGAGCCATCCTTTCGTTAAGAAGCCGTTTACCTTTCCGGTGCCGTCGGCGCTGGGAAAAAGCCAAAGCGTTGTTCAGAGCAAGGCTGCCCATGTGTTTGGCTTGTCCGACTCCTCGAATCCCGTGCCGGGCTTGATTGCGCTAGACGCACCATACAGATAGTCTCGTACTAGCGGGGCAACGTCCTGGCGCCTGCCCAGTTGCAGTTGGAAGACAACATGATCACCATAGCGAAAAGACAATTCGCTGCTGGTCAGGTAGAAATCCCACATCCGTACAAAACGTTCATCATAAAGCGTCGCTGCCTCATCCGCGTTTGCCAGAAAACGTTCCCGCCAGGCACGCAGCGTCTTAGCATAGTGATGCCTCAATACCTCGACATCGAGCACGTAAAGACCCAGCGATTCTATGTGGCGTAGCAGTTCCGAAAGGGCGGGGATGTAGCCGCCAGGAAAGATGTACTTGTCGATCCAAGGATTGGTCACACCCGGGACGCCCGTTCGTCCGATAGTATGTATGAGCGCGATGCCGTCATCGGTCATCAGCCGACGAATTTGGGCGAAAAACTCGTGAAAATAGTGCGCGCCGACATGTTCGAGCATACCCACCGAGACGATGCGATCAAATTGGTCATCAAGGTCGCGATAGTCCGCAAGTTCGAAGCGGACATGGTCAGTCATTGCCGTTTCGGCTGCGCGGCGGCGCGCGGTGGCGAGCTGCTCCGATGAAAGCGTGATACCGAGCACATCCGCCGCGCCGCCCCGCGCGAGATCAAGCGCCAGCCCGCCCCATCCTGATCCTATATCGAGAACCCGATGGCCCGGTTCAATGAGGAGCTTTTTGCCTATATGTGCCTTTTTGGCATCTTGGGCCTCTTCTAGCGACATGCCCGGCGTGGTGAAATAGGCACAGGAATACTGCATGTCTTTATCGAGAAAGAGGCGATAGAGCGCGTCGCCAATATCGTAGTGGTGGGCGACGTTCCTGCGTGCACGAGCGGGCGAATTGGCGCGTTGCAAAGCTCGCAGAAGACGGACGGTTCTTGGTCGCCGGATTGCCCCGTTCTTTTGTGCATTGTCGCCGTAAACGTTGATCCAAACTGTATCGAGCAGGTCATAGATGGAGCGGCCGTCTGGCATCAAGGCACCTTCTACATAGGCTTCGCCGAACCGCAGTTCGGGATTTCGAAGTATCTTCCCGATCCATTTGGCATCGTTGAAGCGCGCGAAGACTGGCTCTACCGCGGCGTCGCCAAACGAGGACGCGCTACCGTCAGGAAACGTTACTTCAAGTCGACCAGTCCGTAGCCGCTTGGTCAGAAATCGATCCAGCAAACCTTCATAAAATCCCACGCGCAATCTCCTTCTCTGCCTGTTTGAGGTGCGCGCATGTCTGAATGCCATCGCACCGCCCGACAGGAATTAGACGGCGATCTGGCAAGAAGGCTTACACCCGCAGTCTGTATCCATTGGCAAACGTGGTCGGCAGGATAAGGCAGGGGGAAGGCTGAGGTGACCGCTTGTCTGCCGTCCAACGGGCTTTCCGTCGTGGAAGTGTATTGGATCTATCCAATAAACTCATCGGCCTGTAACGCCTGGGAGCCTCATGCGTCTATTAGAATTCGGACTGGTGAAACCCTCCACGAAACGGCGCGCCGCCGTTGCGTATCTTGGAATCAATCGCAGAAAAGGAACCAACCATGACCGTAGAGGATCCGGTTTGCAGACGGCAGATCGAAATCGATGAGGTCCATGCAAGCGCCAAACATGAGGGGTGGGAGTACTTCTTTTGCTCGGCGGGGTGCTATCGGCGTTTCCACTTGGAGCCGCAAGTCTTTGCATCTGCGCCGAAGTCGAAAAAAAGCCAATCCCCTGAAATGAAAGCATCCTGAGAAGAAATTATGGATCAAGTCTCAAGCCACCATCATGCTCATCACAAACGGCAAAAAGTCGATACACATAACGGCCATTCGGCCCATGGTGGTCATGACCACGGGGCAATGATCGCCGATTACCGTCAGCGGTTCTGGGTAACGCTTGTCGCCACGGTGCCTATTTTGGCTCTCGCCCCAATGATCCAAGGCTGGCTTGGTATTGGGGAAGCGCTGGATTTTCCAGGCGACAGTTATGTGCTCGCGGGGCTTTCCACTCTTGTCTATTTTTATGGCGGCTGGCCGTTTTTGACAGGCCTGTGGACCGAAGTCCGCAACGGTCGCACGGGTATGATGACGCTGATCGCGGTGGCGATCACCGCAGCCTATGCCTATTCGATGGCGATGGTGGCCATTGGCAGCGAAGAGACCTTCTTCTGGGAACTGGCCACGCTCATCGCAATTATGTTGCTCGGCCACTGGATCGAGATGAAATCGGTCATGGGTGCTGGCCGGGCGCTAGAGGAATTGGCCAGTCTGATGCCGGATACGGCGCATCTGGTAGCAGCCGATGGCAGCGTCAGAGACGTTGCGGTGTCCGAACTCGGTCGGCGAGACGCTGCTCGTCAAGCCTGGCGAGAAGGTTCCGGCCGACGCCATTATCGTCAAGGGCGAGTCATCGCTGAACGAATCCATGCTGACCGGCGAATCCAAACCCATTCACAAAGGTGCCGAGGCGCAAGTCATCGGCGGCTCGATCAATGGCGAGGGGGCGTTGACGATCAAGGTCGCCCGAACCGGCGAGGACAGTTTCCTGTCAAGCGTCATCAAGCTCGTTGAGGAAGCCCAAGCCAGCAAGTCAAAAACCCAGGATCTGGCCAACAACGCAGCACGTTGGCTGACCTTTGTCGCTCTGGGTGGCGGCCTTCTCACTGTCTTGTTTTGGACGCTTCTGGCCGGTCAGGGGTTCGCCTTCGCCATGGAGCGAGCGGTAACGGTCATGGTCATCGCATGCCCGCACGCGCTTGGATTGGCCGTTCCGCTGGTCGTCGCGCGGTCGACCGCGATAGCAGCCTCCAACGGTCTGCTGATCCGAGACCGCACCGCATTCGAGGAGGCGCGCAACACCGAGGCTATCATCTTTGACAAGACCGGAACGCTGACGAAGGGTGAGTTCGGCATCACCGATACGCTTATCTTCGATGAGTCCTACAACACCCAGGAAATTGTGTCCTACGCCGCCGCCGTTGAAACCCACTCCGAGCACCCGATCGCTAAGGGCATCGTTAACGACGTGGCGGACATCTGGGGCGTCGAAAGGTTCAAGTCGATCCCCGGCAAGGGCGCAGAAGGTGTGGTCAACGGCCGCGCTGTAAAGGTTGTCAGTCCGGGCTATGTCCGTGCGCAAGGAATAGCGATCGACGATCCAAGGTTCGAAGAATTGAGTGCGCAAGGCAAGACGGTGGTCTTCGTGCTGCTCGACGGCGATCTGGCAGGCGCCATTGCGCTTGCCGATATCATCCGCCCCGAATCAAGGCGGGCCATTGCCGATCTGCAGGCGATGGGAATCCGTTGCATCATGCTCTCCGGCGACAACCGGCAGGTCGCCGATTGGGTCGGACAGGAGATCGGCCTCGATGAGGTGATCGCCGAAGTGCTTCCGCAACAGAAGGCCGACAAGGTTAAGGAAATCCAGGCGCGTGGATTGATCGTCGCGATGACCGGCGATGGTGTGAACGACGCGCCGGCGCTAGCGCAGGCCAATGTTGGTATCGCTGTCGGCGCTGGAACGGATGTGGCCATCGAGACCGCTGACATCATTCTGGTGCGGTCCGATCCGGGCGACGTTGCAGCGATCCTCGGGCTTGCCCGCGCGACTTATGGCAAGATGATCCAGAACCTTGTTTGGGCGACCGGTTATAACGCGTTTGCCATTCCCGCTGCCGCCGGTGTGTTCTTCCCTTGGGGACTGGTTCTAAGTCCGGCGATCGGCGCTATCTTCATGTCCGCCAGTACGGTCATCTGTGCCGTCAATGCGCAACTGTTGAAACTGAAAGAGCGACGGGAGGAGACCTCGGCGATCGCGAACAATTCATCTTAGAGATATCCAACCTGGGAACGCCTATCGCGAAAAGCAACAGCCGTCGCCGCGATGGCGTCTGGCGGTCACAGTCGACCCAGCACCGATCGCGAAGACGATTGATACCGCCACTGCCTGAATACGATCGGACCGCATGAGAATAGTCCCGCCACGCCTTGTTGCGCTGGTCGTCATGGCTTTGTGGGCATCATGCTATCCGCTGATCGCAATCGGTCTTGACGACGCCCCGCATCTGACGTTTGCAACGCTTCGTGCTTTATTGGCCAGCGCTGTCCTGATCGCAATCGCAATCATCACCAGGGCAGCTTGGCCGCAACGACTCGCCGAATGGGGATGGATCGCGCTCGCTGGAACCGGGATGACCGGCATCGGTTACTTCGGCATGTTTCATGGCGCCGAATTCGTTGCGCCGGGACTGGCCACAGTCGTCTCAAATCTTCAGCCCTTGATTGTGGGCTTGCTGGCTGCCTTGTTTCTGGGCGAACGATCAGGACTATTGGGCTGGAGTGGGCTCACGCTTGGTTTCCTGGGGGTCGCGATCATTGCGGCGCCGGCGGTCCTCGCTGACTTCGGCACGACGAGCTTGTTTGGCCTCGGTTACGTCATTCTCGCCACGACGGGTGTGGCTGTCGGCAACATCGCAATAAAGCGCTTGGCTAGTCGTGTCGAGGCAGCGATGGCGATGGGCCTTCAGCTTTTGATTGGCGCCGTCATGCTGGCTTTCCTAGCAGTTTCTCTGGAGGACCCGACTCAGGTCGAATGGAGCGGGACATTCATTTCATCGCTTGTCGGACTTGCCTTGCCGGGCACGGCGCTAGCCTTTTGGCTGTGGCAGATCACGCTGTCTCGCTTGGAGGTCTCGCAGGCCGTAGCCTTCAGCTTTGTCGTTCCCGTTATCGGCCTGACCGTTGGTTGGGCTTTTTTCGACGAGGCGGTGACGTTGATTACGGTCGCCGGCGCAGGGCTCTCCATAATCGGAGTTTATCTCGCCGCGCGCGATGGGCGGGAAAGTCTCGATTAATAGCGAAAGTCAGCAAGGTTCAATCGATCGCTAGCGCATTGCCGCAGTCCCGACCTGTCGGGCAGACCATCGGTAATGGATCCGTCGTGAGGATGCGAGTTAGCCTGGCGCCGATATCGCTATCGTCGCCGAGACGCTCCCTATGTCCAGGCAAATAAAGCACTAATCAAAGTGTGACGGTTAGAACGGCTGTTTCAAATTCGGCGCGCTAATGGTCATGTCTCGTCTCCTTCTCCTGTTGGTCCGAATGCCGTGACGTCCGGGTGAGAAAGGCGCGCTCGAAGACAAAGACGGCCGCCATGGTTGCAATTGCGATCACAACGATCGCAGGATCCGATCGCCATTTGAGGACGCCGAACGCGCTCAGGACGACCACATCCAGGCCTATCGCCGTCAGCAAAACCCAGCCGCGCGCGCCGATCTCTTCGCGCAAGTGTCGGAACACGCCCCAATGAATGATGATGTCCATCACCAGATAGAAGAAAGCGCCGAGCGCGGCGATGCGGCTCAAATCGAAAAAGACGGTCAGGAATCCGGCGATGACGACCGTGTAGACAAGCGTGTGATCCTTGATCGCGCCTGGCATGCCGAAATGGCTGTGGGGGATCAGCCGCATATCGGTGAGCATGGCCAGCATCCGGGACACCGCGAACACGCTGGCCAGCAGTCCCGATGCCGTCGCGATCAGCGCCAGCGCCACGATCAGGTAGAAGCCTGTCTGGCCCAGTGCCGGCTCGGCGGCCTCGGCAAGCGCGTAGTCCTTGGTGGCGATGATCCGGTCGAGCGGCAGGCTGGAACCGACGGCCAATGCGACCAGCAGATAGACCACCACGCAGATCGCAATGGAGGCGATGATGGCGCGACCGACATTGCGATGCGGATCGGTCAGTTCGGCGCCCGAATTGGTGATCGTCGTGAAGCCTTTGAAAGCCAGGATCGACAGAGCAATTGATGCGATAAAGCCGGCGATCGGAAAATCACCGACACTGGTGCCTGGTACGAAAGACAGCCCGCTGGCCCAGAATGCGGCCAGCCCGAACAGCGCAATGCCGCCGACCTTCAGCACCGCCATGACGATCGACAACAGCCCCACCGATCGATTGCCTGACACGTTGACGAGATAGGCAAAGACGATGACGGCGACGCCCAGCATCGGAACCAGGATGCTGTCGGTGTCCAGTCCAAGACCCCGCAGCGCATACGTCGCGAAGGTGCGCGCCACAAGGCTCTCATTGATCACCATCGACAGCGCCATCAGCAGTGCCGCGCCGGCGGCAATGGTCGTTGGACCATAGGCCTTCTGCAGGATCATCGCGATGCCGCCCGCCGACGGAAAGGCGTTCGACATCTTCACATAGGTATAGGCGCTGAAGCTGGTGACGATCGCGCCGAGCAGAAAGGAGACCGGGAAAAGCGGTCCGGCCAATTCGGCGATCTGGCCGGTCAGCGCCAGAATGCCCGCACCGATCATCACGCCCGTGCCCATGGCGATGGCTCCGGGCAGGCTCAGGCTGTCAGCTTTATATCCTGAGGTCATTCGATGATCGTTTTCTTGCAATCGATGATCGGCGAACAGCGCGTGGTCATAGGGATGCTATCACCTGCGAAAGCATGTCCCGGACCTGGCCTGCGACGCGGGTCAACGCCTCATTGTCGATCGCTTCCATCGACGCCACCGGGTCGACCGCACTGACTTCGACCCCTTCGTCCGTTTGGCGGATGATCACATTGCACGGCAACATGGCACCGACACGCGGCTCCAAAGCGATCGCCTCCCAGGCCATGTTCGGATTGCAGGCGCCTAGAATGCGATAATCCTGCATGTCCTTGTCGATCTTCTTTTTCATGGTCTCCTTGACATCGATTTCGGTCAGAACACCGAAGCCGTGCTCCCCAAGGCTGCGCCGTGCGCGGGCGTCGATATCTTCGAATTCGCCATCAGTTATCATGCGTGTGATGGTATAGGTCATCGGTTTTTTCCCCAGGTTCGCTGGTCGAATGGGATCATACGACCACCAAAACCGGCGGCTATCGCACCGCCGGTCTCAGATCGCTCAAACGATTCAATCTAAGCAAGATATGCCCTAGTTGTTATCCATCATCGAACCATTGTCATCATCCATCATCGTGCCGACGCCTGGCTGCCCTGGCTGCATGATCGCCCGTATCTGTTCCATGCGTTCGATCCAGCGGACCGGGGCGGTCATCTCATCGCCGGTCACCCGGCCATCGCCATCTTCGTCCAGGGCCTGGAACCGGTCCACCATTCGGGCGCGGAACAGCGCATTGTGCAATGTTTCGAATTCGGCGATGGACAATGTGCCGTCGCCGTCTTCATCATATTGCTCAAGCTGACCGGCAAGGCCCGCGCGCATTTCGTTGGCACTGACGCTGCCGTCGCCGTCCTCGTCGAACAACGCCATCATGCCGCTCGTTGGGGCCATACCGCCGATCATGCCGGCCATCGGACCCATTGCGCCCATGCCGCCCATCATCTGGTTAGGCATCTGCATCATCATCGGCATCATGCCCTGATTGCCACCCATCATGCCGCCGGCATGTCCGTGGCCCGCGCCTTGGCCCATGGTCTGGCCCGCCACGCCGCCCATCATACCGAAGCCCGGCCCGCCCCATTGTCCGACAAACTGGTTGCTGCCCGTCTGCCCGTGCGCGAAGGCCGGCAACGCCGCCGCGCTGCCGAGCGCGACT
The DNA here is from genome assembly GCA_046290415.1 of Hyphomicrobiales bacterium. Lineage (GTDB taxonomy): Bacteria > Pseudomonadota > Alphaproteobacteria > Rhizobiales > MH13 > MH13. The sequence goes on along the minus strand of JBKAGN010000011.1, from coordinate 29,072 downwards.
GCAGCAAGCAGACCCAAAGTGATCATCGATTTGCGTTTCATGGTTTTACCTCACGTTGGAAATTGGTTTCGATGCCAACCATGTGGGCAAGAAGCAGACGAAACGCCAGGAGGGCCCGGCGTGCGATTGTATCGCCATGTATCAGGCGGCGTCATCGTTACCTTGGCGGACAATTTTCATCTGAAACATGCGCTCTTCGCGCTATGAAGAACATATGAAGGAGCAACCGCATATTCTCATCGTCGACGATCATCGCGAGATTCGTGATGCCGTCAGCCGGTATCTGGAGAAGAACGGCATGCGCGCTACCTCTTCGCGCGATGCGGCTGATATGGATGCAAAGCTCAAGGCCGGACGCTTCGATCTGATCGTGCTCGATGTGATGATGCCGGGAGAAGATGGATTATCGGTATGTAGGCGTCTGTCGTCGGAGGGGACGGCGCCGATTCTGTTCCTGACGGCTTTGGGCGAAGAAACGGACCGCATCGTCGGGCTGGAGCTCGGTGCGGACGACTATCTGTCCAAGCCGTTCAATCCGCGCGAACTGCTCGCACGTATCAAGGCCATTCTGCGTCGTGCAGACAAGCCGCAAAGCAGTGCCGGCAGCCTGTCGGGAAAGCGTGTCGCCTTCGCCGGCTGGACGCTCGACACGGACACGCGGCGTCTGCACGGCGCAGATGGCTCCGGCATCGAACTGACTGGCGCCGAATTCAAGCTTCTGACCGTGTTTTTGGAGCGGCCACGTATGGTTCTCAGCCGCGACCAGCTTCTCGACCTCACTGCCGGTCGCGCCGCGCAGCCCTTCGATCGCTCGATCGACAATCAGGTCAGCCGCATACGCCGCAAGATCGAGCGCGATCCCTCGCGCCCGGCGATCATCGCCACCATACGTGGCGGGGGATACAGCTTGACCGCCGATGTCGAGGAACTGCCGTGATGCGGCGCTCGGCCGCCACCAGCCTGCGCCGGCAACTGGTGCTGCTGATCCTCGGGGCGCTTGTCCTGGCGCAATTGGTCAGCCTGTTCTTGTTCGTCGATGAGCGCAGCCTGGCGGTACGCGCGGCGATGGGCATGGAAGCCGCCGGCCGGGCCGCCAATGTGGCGCGCCTGATCGAAGAAGCGCCGCCATCGCTTCATTTATCGATCCTGCGGGCCGCCGACTCGCCGCTTGTCCGCTTCGATGTCGCACCGACGCCTGCCGTTGCCCTGCACGATCACACGACCAGCGGCCGCGTGGTGAACCGTATCCGGGCTCTGTTGGACGATGAGGCAGGCCGCGAGGTACGGCTCGATCTGCAGAATGTCGAGGCGGGTTTTCCGCCGATCCCGGGGCTTCCGCAGGGCATGGCCGAGATGCATCAGCGGATGGTGCATGGCGGTGTGGCCGCCATTGAGATGAAACTGTCGATCGCGCTCAGCTCCGGCGACTGGCTCAATGTCGCCACGCAATTTCAACGACCACCGATCCAGTGGCACTGGCCGACGGCACTCAGCTTCGCCCTGACGGCGGCCTTTCTGCTGGCGGCTGCGCTGTGGTTCATGCTCACACGCCTGACCGGCCCGCTCAGCCGCCTGGCAGGGGCGGCTGAGCGGATCGGGCGCGGCGAAGGGGTCGATGAACTCGCCCCAGCCGGCCCGTCCGAAGTGCGCGAGCTGACTGAAGCGTTCAACCGCATGCAGGCACGTTTGACCCGGTTTGTCTCCGACCGCACAAGACTCATGGCCGCGCGCGCAGGCCACGATCTGCGCTCTCCGCTCACGGCGATGCGGGTGCGTGCCGAGATGGTCGAGGACGACGAAACCCGCGATCGGCTGATCGCGACCGTCGGCGAGATGCAGGAGATGGTCGAGGAAACACTGGCATTCGCCCGCGGCATGGCAACGTCGGAAGCCTATGAGACCTGCGAGCTTTCGACGTTTCTGCGCACGCTTTGCGACGAAATGGCCGAGACCGGTCAACGTGTGACGCTGTGTGTTGAGCCCGGTCTTTGGGCGCGGCTTCGGCCCACCGCGCTGCGGCGCGCTCTGCGCAACGTGATCGACAATGCGGTCCGCTATGGTGGCGGCGCGCAGGTTGTTTTGATGCCGGCGGGCGATCATGCCCGACTGACCGTCACCGACAACGGTCCGGGCATACCTTCCGGGGATTTGGAACGTGTCTTCGATCCGTTCGTGCGTCTCGAGACGTCCCGTTCCCGGGAAACCGGCGGCGTCGGCTTAGGACTCGCGATCGCGCGTACCGTCGTTCAGGGCCATGGCGGCAACATCGAACTGGCGAATGGGCCGGTCGGCGGAGTGATCGCGACGGTCACTCTGCCGCTCGTCGACGCGCCCCCCGAGTGACCAGAGTTGCGGACGGCGCCTCCGATCCGATGCGGTTCGGCGGCGGCCCGTCTCGTCTACTGTCATCGCTGCGGCCAGATCGGGTGATGATCGTCGATCACGAAGCGATGCGTATGGCGCATTCGTCTGTGCCGGTGCCGGGTCGTACCGTTGTCAGCCCACACGATCTCGGGAGCGTGAAGGTCGTCATCGCCTGGCGCATGCGAGTGTTCCATTTCCTCGTGCTCGTGTTCGAACTCCTCTGGATCATGCCGGGGCCAGAGCGTCATCGCGGCGAATGCACCGAGCGCGGCAAGGATTGTAAGGATGAGGTAGGCCGTGCCCATCTCAAGGCGCGCACCGAGCCAACCAGCGGCGGGATAGGCGACCAGCCAGCAGGCATGCGACAGGGCGAACTGGGCAGCAAACAGTGCGGGCCGGTCTTCGGGATGTGAGGAACGGCGCAAGAGAATACCCGCCGGCGTCTGTACCAAAGATGCGCCTGCGCCGAGCAGGGTCCAGATCGCCAGGGTCGTCCAGTAGCCTTCGAGCAGCGCAGCCGTAAGGAGGGCAGCGGGCAATAAGAGGCCTCCTGCCAGCATGATGGGCCGCGGTTCAAACTGGTCGAGCAGGCGCGGCAAGGACAAGGCGACGATGATCGAGCCCAAGCCATAGGCGGCAAAGAACAGGGCCACCTGTTGATCGTCACCTCCGAATGCGTCTTTGACGATAACGACGGTGTTGACGATGACCATGGACCCGGCGGCCGCAACGGCAACGCTGAGCGCCAAGAGGCCGCGCAGCCGGGGCGTGGCGAGGTAAATCCAAATGCCGCGCGTCAACCGCTCGCGAAAGCTTCTCCGCTCAACACGGGATAGGTTCGGCAGGAGAACGGACATGACGAGAAGCGCCGATGCCAAGAAGCCGAAGGCGTTGCCGACAAACAACCAATGAAAGCTCGTTACTGTCAGCAACAAACCGGCCAGCAAAGGGCTCGCGAGAGCTTCGAGATCGTAAGCCAACCGTGAGAGAGAAAGCGCGTTCGTATAGTCCTTCTCGTCCGGCAGGATATCGGGAATGGTTGCCTGAAAAGTCGGCGTGAACGCCGCCGAGCACGCCTGGAACAGGAAGACAAGTGCATAGATGTGCCAGATCTCGGTGACGAACGGCAGAAGCAACACCATCGCGGCCCGCAGGACGTCCAATGCGACGAGAAGCGCTCTGCGAGGGAACAATCCGGCGAGGGCACCAGCTACGGGTGCGATCCCGACATATGCAAGCATTTTTATAGTCAGCGCAATGCCAAGAACCAGCCCTGCATCGGCGCCAGCGAGATCGTAGGCAAGAAGACCAAGGGCGACCGTCGTCAGACCCGTGCCGATGAGCGACAGCACCTGTGCGCCGAACAGGCGCCGATAGGTGCGGTTGCCAATAACGTTCAGCATAGGCCTGGCGAGACGGTTCGACCGTTCACCGTTGACCGCCCAGCATATTCAGTTCGATGGCACCCTTTCGGCGACCGTAAACGACGTCGTCTTCTTGGTCATCGGCTTGTTCGAGATCATTAAGGATCGGACAGTCCGGCCGGTGATCTCCGGAGCAGTTCGTCGCCAGGTCTTCCAATGTGTCCGCCATGGCTTCCAGTTCGCCAATCTTTTGACGAAGGCTTCGGACATGCTCGAGCGCCAGTTGTTTGACGTCAGCGCTTTGACGGGACTGATCCCGCCATAGGTCAAGCAGATCGCCTATGGCATCGACCGAGAACCCCAGATCACGGGCGCGTCGGATGAAACGCAACATGTGAACATCCTGCTTAGAATAGACACGGTAGCCTGACTCGGTTCGCGCCGCCGGCGGGATCAGGCCATTTTGTTCGTAGTAGCGGATCATCTTGGCGGAAACGCCTGAGGCGGCCGCGGCTTCACCTATGTTCATACTTGCCTCCTTTGTGCTGTAAACGTGGTGGAATCGCTGTCCTCCGGCGTGAAGAAGACGTCAGCATGCAAGTCTTCCTGTCGGAGCCCCGCTGCCATCGTCGCCTCAATGGTCGCCTCGATCATCGCTGGCGGCCCCGCCGCGTAGGCCTTCCATCCATCCAAGTCCTTGATATCGGAAGCAATTGCGTCACTGACATAGCCAGTCCGAAAGGGCGTTGCGCCTGCTTCTTCTGACAGGACAGGCAAGAAATGGAGATTGGCGTAACGGCTTTCCAGATCGCGAAACCGGTGCACGTGATAGAGATCGCGCGCGTTCCGAACCCCGAAATAGAGATGAATCGGCTGCGCCATGCCCATCGATAGCGCCGTCTCGACGATCGACTGGATCGGAGCCAGTCCGGACCCGCCCGCGACCGCAAGGACCGGACCGGTATGACCGTGTCGGAGCCAGGACGAGCCGAACGGGCCATTGATCTCGACGGTGTCGCCGGGCTTCAGGCTCTCGTGAATGTAGTGGGACACCGCGCCGCCAGGCACACGCCGAACATGAAATTCCAGCTCGGTTTCAGTTGGTTGATTGGCCATCGAATAGTCACGTGACGATCCGCCAGGCAGTGTCAAGCGAGCATACTGCCCAGCAGAAAATGCAAGGGGCGCGTCATGTGAAGTTAAGCGCACGATCCTGATATCGTGGGTGACATCGTGCACGCTTTTGACCCAAGCGCTCAATTCGCGGACCGGATGGTCGGGTTGCTCTTCTTCATCCCCCAGCCACGCAACGACGGCATCATCTCGTGGCAAGGCACGGCACGCGAGGATCAGCCCGGCGGCCTTTTCGGTATCCGTGAGCGCGAACCGCGTGTGTTCCAGCAGATCAACACGCCCCTCGATCAGACGCGATTTGCACGTCCCGCATCGTCCTGAACGGCAACCATGCGGATAGGCGATGCCCTGGTCCAGCGCGGCGTCAAGAATCGTCTGGGTTGCCGGCACCCGGATGGTCCGGTTCGCCTGATGTATCCAGACAGTGGTCGTTTGTGCGACGATACCGTTGCCCGTTGGCATGGTTCACGCCCTTTCCCGAAGCGCAGCTTCGATCTCGGGCTTCTGTTTTGCGAACGTGCCATAGGTGAACCAGTCGCCGATCACCGTGATCGGTGCAACGCGCACGCCGTAGCGGTCCTGAGCCTCTGCCATGATGTCGGGGTCGGTCAGATCGCGGTCTTCGAAGCGAATGCCTTCGCGGTCAAACCATGATTTGAGAGCGCGACAGTCCGGACAGGTCGGTGTCGTATAGACGGTCACCCGCGCTTTGTTTTCTTGATTGGTACTGAACACCATCGTGTCCTCCAAATGATCGGGTTCAAGCGCCCGGGCCGTCAGTGACCCGGGCACCGCGCCTTGGCTATTCCGCTGGGGCGAGGCGGGACCGTGGCGCTGCCGCGCTGACAGTCGCGTCGGCTTCCATGGGGGCAGTGAAGCGACGCAAGCGCAGCGCATTTGCCAGGACGAACACGCTGGAGAGCGCCATGGCACCGGCAGCGAAGATCGGCGACAGCAACAGACCGAACGCGGGATAGAGCACGCCTGCTGCCACCGGGATCAGCGCCGTGTTGTAGGCGAACGCCCAGAACAGGTTCTGCTTGATGTTGCGGATGGTCGCCTGGCTCAGTGCAATGGCGTTCGGCACGCCCTTGAGGCTTCCAGACATCAGCACAACATCGGCGGCTTCGATCGCGATATCGGTTCCTGTTCCGATCGCAAGCCCAACATCGGCTTCGGCCAGAGCGGGCGCATCGTTGATGCCATCGCCGACAAAGGCGAGCCGCCCATGCTCGGACTTAAGCCTCTTGACGGTGTTCACCTTGCCGTCTGGCAGCACTTCGGCGACGACCTCATCAATGCCCAGGCGCCGCGCGATGGCGTCCGCCGTGCGACGGTTGTCGCCCGTGATCATCGCAACCTTCAGCCCCAGATCGTGGAGTGCCTTGATCGCCTCGGGCGTCGTGGCCTTGATCGGATCGGCGACGGCCACGATTGCAGCCAGCTTTCCGCCGATCGCCGCATAAAGCGGCGTCTTGCCTTCATCGGCAAGACGGTCAGCAATTGCTGTAAACACGCCTGTGTCGAGACCGAGCTTGGCCATGAACCGGTCGGCACCGACCTCGACCTGCGTACCCTCGACTTCAGCTTCGACGCCGAACCCGGTCACGGAGTCAAAGCCCGTCACCTGAAGCAGATCAAGCCCCTGGGTCTCGGCCGCCTCAACGATGGCGCGCGCGATGGGGTGCTCGGACTTGGCTTCGACGGCGGCGATCCGTGCCAACACGTCATCATGGTCAAAGCCTTCGGCCAGTTCCAAATCTGTTAGCGACGGCTTGCCTTCGGTCAGCGTTCCCGTTTTGTCGAGCGCGACGGCCTTTGCTTCTTTCAGGAGTTGCAGCGCTTCGCCCTTGCGGAACAACACGCCCATTTCGGCGCCGCGCCCGGTGCCGACCATAATTGAGGTTGGCGTGGCGAGTCCCATCGCGCAGGGGCACGCGATGATCAGCACGGCAACGGCATTGACCAGACCGAAGGTGAGCGCAGGCTCGGGACCCCAGATCATCCAGACGATGAAGGTCGCGGTCGCGACCAGCATAACGGCGGGGACGAACCACAGTGTTACCCGGTCAACCAGTGCTTGGATCGGCAGTTTCGATCCTTGCGCTTCTTCGACCATGCGGATGATTTGCGCGAGCATGGTGTCGGCACCGACGGCGGTCGCCTTGAAGGCCAGCGCACCTGTCTGGTTGACCGTGCCGCCGACAATTTCAGCGCCGTTTGCTTTCACGACCGGGACCGGCTCGCCCGTGATCATGGATTCATCGATATAACTCTCGCCCTCGATCACCGCGCCATCGACCGGCACGCGTTCGCCCGGCCGCACCTCCACGATGTCACCGGGCACAACATCGGCAACGGCGATTTCTGTGGTTTTGCCATCGCGCCGGACACGGGCTGTTTTGGCTTGAAGTCCGACAAGGCGTTTGATCGCTTCGGACGTACGTCCCTTGGCCCGTGCCTCGAGATAGCGGCCGAGCAGGATCAATGTGACGATGACGGCCGCCGCTTCGAAATAGACATTGACCGTGCCCGCCGGCAGTAGTTGCGGCGTGAAAGTGGCGACCACCGAGTAAACGAAGGCGGCCGACGTGCCGACAGCGACGAGGCTGTTCATGTCGGGCGCGCCGCGAAGCAGGGCCGGGAAGCCATGGGTGTAAAAGCGGATGCCGGGAATAAACAAGACGAGTGCGGTGAAGCCGAACTGGATGTACCAGTTCATCTGCATGCCGATCGTCGACATGATCAACTCGTGCATGCCCGGAATGACGTGGCTGCCCATCTCAAGGATAAACACGGGCAAGGTCAGCGCCGCCGCAAGGATCACGCTGCGCTTGAGCGCAGCCTCCTCGGCGTCCTTGCGGGCTACGGTTTCGGCGTGTTCATTGCCACTGCGGTCAATCGGTTCGGCGTCATATCCCGTGCGGGCAACGGCGTCGACAAGCGCAGTCGTATCAGCGTTGCCCGTGACACTCGCACGCTCGGTCGCCAGATTCACGACCGCACCAGTCACACCCGGCACGGCATTCAACGCCTTTTCGACCTGGCCGACACATGAAGCGCATGTCATGCCGGAGATCGACAACTCGACCGAGGCGGTTGGGACGTCATAGCCGACATCCCTTACGGCATTTGCCAAAACGTCGCGAGCGACCGGGGCTGTCAGCATCACCTCAGCCTTTTCCGTCGCGAGGTTAACGCTGGCCTGTTCCACGCCGGGGACGGCCTTCAAGGCAGCCTCGACACGGCCCACGCAGGAAGCGCAGGTCATCCCTTCGATGGGGAAAATCACTTTCTCTGGCGAGCGTATGTTTGCTGGTGCGTTCATCACCGCTTCCTTTCCTCAAATACAACACTCGCATGGCGCGATGGGGCTTCCAACGACTGGAAGGTCAAGTGAGAGATGATGGATTTTTGGTGTTGACCTTCCAACGGTGGGAGGCCGCATCTGTAGGCGCATGAGGCAAACCGAGGAGATTCTCATGCAGTTTCACATTGAAAACATGTCCTGCGGCGGCTGCGCAAAAAGCGTGACTGCTGCGATCCGGTCGCTGGACAAGGATGCCGAGATTTCAGCCGATCCGCCAAATCGGACAGTGGAGGTGAAGTCGAGCGCGTCACGCGCCGAAGTGGAGGCCGTGCTTGAAGAAGCCGGCTACCCCGCCGCTGCCGGGTGAGGTGTGTGCACTTACTTCCCGATCAATCTGATTGGACGGCTGTTTCTACAGCTTATTCAAACCACAGGAGTGCACACGATGTGACGACTATTGACCATGGCGTCGTCGGTGGCGTTGGCGACAACGGCTCTCGCCCGCGAAACTTCTGAGGGCGAACACCATTCCGAAGCTCAGCATTCCATGGGCATGCTTGCACTCCTCGACGCCACCACGTGGACGATCGATGTTTCCATGTTGGAGACAGAGGATGGCCGCATGGTCTTCGAGTCCTGTTTGATCGAGGCGCAGCCGGGCGAGAACGAAGAACGTGCCTGATCCACGGTCACTATGAGGCAGGGATGTTCGGGTCAATGGTCGTTCGGCCGACAGCGATGTGACGTGATCGCAGGTAGGACCGGGACAACCAGAGGTTAGCCGCCCAATCAGGAAGAGACTGTGGAGCCAAAAGGTGCAGTGAAGATCGGTGCAGCGGCACGCGCGGCAGGCATCACCGTCAAAATGGCACGGCACTACGAGGCCGTCGGGCTTCTTCCACCTGCCATTCGTGATGAGGCTGGATCACGGCTGTTCTCCAGCGTGGACATCCACACCTTCCGGTTTATCGGTCGGGCTCGTTCACTGGGCTTCTCGTTGCAGGCAATTCGAAAGCTTCTGTCACTTTGGCAGGACGCGCACCGAAGCAACGCTGAGACTTTGCTTCTCGCCGAAGAACACATGACGGATTTGCTGCACAAGCAATCCGAACTGACAACCATGATCGGGACTCTGCAAGAGTTAATCGACGCCTGTGCCGGCGATGGGCGTCCCGAATGCCCCATCCTTGATGAATTGGCGGTCGGACATCAAGCCAATGGCTTCATTGGCCATCGGTCAACACAACGCGCTTCCGCTCGTGACGTCCGGTCGTAAAGCGCTGAATTATCGTTTGCCCTGCCACGTGGCAGGTCTGCCATGGCGGCAATTGGGGCCGACAAGAGCGGCCCCATCAGCAAACTCTAACAAGGAGCCGCTATCATGAATCACGGTTTGGAAGTCCTGCGTCATCACCCCAAGAAACCGCCTGCGAGCGTCGAAGAATGCGTCAAAGCCTGTCTCGATTGCATGCTGGCCTGTACCGCCTGCGCGGATGCCTGTCTTTCAGAGGACGATGTCGCGTCCATGCGTGGTTGCATCCGTCTCGACGCTGACTGTGCCGCAACATGTGCGGCGACCGTTCAGATGCTGGTTCGCAGCGGATCGGATGTCGGTCGCCAGGGACTTAACGCCCAGCTGGTGGCCTGCGCCGCTGCCTGTTCGGCCTGTGAGGAGGAGTGTCGCAAACATGCGGGCCATCATGCGCACTGCAAGCATTGCGCGGAGGCGTGCAAGGCCTGCGCCGAAGCCTGCGAGGCAACGCTGAAGACGTTGAACTGAGGAACAACATCCGAACCGGCGCGGCGCGTGTCGCGCCGGTTTGGATTTGAGCTCGAGCACGAGAGCGAACTGCCACCAGGCAACGCTGGGTTTGCGCAAACCCAGCGTTGCCAGATGGCGAACGTGTCGGAATACTGCTGGTCTTGCATTGCGAAACCGGAAAGGAGGTAAAACGCACCGTGAGCTCTATCGATCGTTCGCGTGGACTGGTCTCAAAACCGGCGGTCCGTCTGAACGGCGTTGTGGCCGGTGTTGAAGTGCGGCACTTACGATATGTTGTCGCTGCGGCTGATCAGGGGAGCTTTCGTCGTGCTGCCATTACGCTTGGCGTCGAGCAATCGGCCATCAGGTCACCGGACCAATTTCCGGTTTGATGCAGTTGCCGCAAAGCATTCAACCACACGCTGGCGGCGGCTGAGGAAAAGCGAGAAATGCGACGATACAGGCCCGAGGTGCTTGATTGAATTGCTCTGAGGGGCAGTGGTCATATGCAACGCGTCTTTGAAGATTTCGTTCAGGGTTTGGTGCATGCCGTTGATGAAACTGATCTGCGGCAGGCGTTGACGGACGCCGCGACGGCGTTCGATCTTCGACAGTTCGCTTATTTGTCGTTGCAAAGATCCACGGCTTGCAAACCGGGTTTGATCTCCAATTATCCGATCGGCTGGACTGACCACTATCTGCGCAACCGATACGAGAAATCTGATCCCGTGATCGCGCACGCGCAAGCCGGCCAATGCCCGTTTCATTGGGGCGCCGATGTCGGCTCGTTCGAAGCTTGCTCTCAGGGGGAACAACTCTTCGAGGAAGCGGCGACTTTCGGCATTCGCTGTGGCTTCACCGTGCCGGTGATTGATAGCCGTGGTGGCGTCGCCGCACTGACGTTTGCGGCTGACGAGCGGAACCCGCCCTTCATGCGGGTGACAGAACGATATGAACAGGCGTTCCAACTGATCGCGACCTGTTTCCACATTCATGCACGCCGTACGCTATCGGCCAATCGAACGATTGACGGCGTTGCACTGACCCCTCGTGAATATGAATGCCTGCAATGGGCGTCGCGCGGGAAATCAGCCTCCGAAATTGGTGGCATCCTCGGGATCAAGCGGCGCACCGCCGCCTTTCACCTTGACAATGTGCGGCACAAGCTTGGCGTCAGAACGATTGTTCAGGCCGTTGCGTGTATGGCCTCGTCTCGCCCAAACCTCCACTGAAACTTCCAATACGCCCTGTGCAAGTGCACAGGCTGTTTTCGCCGCCAGTTGCACCTCCAATGCCAGGATCATTTCTGGAGGGAGGTCATCATGATGCAGCTTATCGCGCCGACCTGGTATGCCCAGTTCAAAGAAGAACGCCGCGATATGCACCGCTTGCGGTGCCGCGTCTTCAAGGACCGGCTCGATTGGGATGTGCACATCGAAAACGGGCTTGAGGTCGATTCCTTCGACGCGTTGAAGCCGCACTATCTGTTGCTTTGCGGTCCGGAACGGCGGGTTGACGGTTGTGTCCGGCTTCTGTCTTCGACGGGGCCTACCATGCTGCGTGATGCCTTTTCAGAGCTTCTGGGAACACGTCCAGCTCCGAACGATCCGGCGATCTGGGAAAGCAGCCGTTTTGCTCTCGATCTTCCGGCAAGTTCACCGAAGGGGGCGAATGGCATCGCTGCTGGCACTTACGAGCTGTTCGCAGGCATGATCGAATTCGGACTGTCAATGCGGCTCGAACGCATTGTCACGGTCACCGATCTGCGCGTTGAGCGGATCCTCCGCCGCGCTGGATGGCCGCTTGAACGGATCGCCGAGCCGCAAAGGATCGGCATGACACGTGCCGTTGCCGGATTTCTTGACGTCTCACAACATCGCACGTTGCAGCGCAATGGCGGCCTTGATGGTCCCGTTCTGTGGGCGCCGGTCGCCGGCGCGGCAGCATGACGTCGGCCCTCGCCTGAACCGTTGTGAAAATGGGCGGCAACGATCATGGAAAGCTTTGGTGATTTCGTCTTGCCCGATTGCCGTGACGCAGGGGCGTATGCCGGCACGAGCCGGCTGATACGCCTTGGATGGGCCTGGGAGTTCCTGCGGCGCAATCCGAGATTTCGCGAAGAGTTCTCCGTGGTGTTGGATACTGCGGCGCAGGTCGGTGATTCCGATGCGGTGATCAGGATCAGATCGACAACCGTCTCGCAGGACTGGGGTCTTCTTTTTCGCTGAGTCCTTTTGCAGCGATGCCGCCGTCTTCTGGTCGCCGCAGACATGCGCCCATGTGCTGCCAGTCACCGCGATGGAACAATCTGCATCCCGACCGGAAGAGCAGTTTACGTTAGCGGCTCTGCCGTGTCGGAAGACGATCTTCGAGACCGGCGATCGCGTTCAGCACATCTTGCTGCGCGATAACGTTGGACGGCTTCAGCTTACCAATGATGGGATAGACATAAGGCAGACCGTGCGCCTTCGTGTCGATGCCGTTTGGCCAAGAGATCAGGTCCGGCACAGGCTGCGCATGCTCGGATGTCTCAACAAGCTCAACGCCGACGGACAGTTTCCAACTCGACTGTTTCCATCAGACGCGCGCGGCGATCGCCTTCGGTTTGTCCTTCGCGCCCTCGACGGGTCTCTGGCCGGCCTGTCGCATCGGGAAATCGCAACGGCCTTGTTCGGCGAAGAGCGGGTCAGAACCGACTGGTCGGACCCGGGCGATCATCTCCGCGACCAGATTCGACGGGCCGTTCGGCGGGGCCACGCTTTGATGAACGGTGGCTACAAGGACTTTCTGTCATGAGCAGCCATTGCTGCAGGCCGCCGTCCACCTATCGGGCGAACAATTCCTTGTAGCCTGACGTCATCAACCAGTTGGCCCGATCGAGATGGCTCCGCAGCGTTTTTCGTGCGCGCTCGGGTTCTTGGCTGGGATCGATGCCCAACACGAGCCGGGCCATTTCGTCGTCCGTGGCATGGTCTGCGGATGCGTTCAGAAGCTGCAAGTAAATGGTGAAATGCGCGTTGTCATAGTTGGTGAGCGTGTCCGCCCACGGGATATCTTCTCGGACTTCAGGTGTCATTTGAATATTTCTTCAGTTCAGCATGCGTTCAAAAATGTTGGTCTGAAAAATCTTCATGCGTGGCAATTGTTCAGGTCTTGGCGACTTCGACTGTTTCATCATAACAGATAGGAATCATCGTTCCTAGAACGATCATTCCTCTTCTGTCCCTATCCTGCCATGGACCTCAAGGAGGTCATGGCCATCAACATGCGTCGCATACGCCATGATCGGAACCTGACGCAGGAAGAACTGGCGGCGCGTGCCGAGATCAGCATGCGCTATGTGGGTTCGATCGAGCGTGCCCGCGTCGCTGCAAGCGTCAGCGTGTTGGGTAAGCTGGCAAATGCGTTGAATGTAGACCCCTGCGACCTCATTAAATCGCAAAGGCGTTAGGCGCAATATCCGCGTGGCGACGTGCCGGACATTTCCCCGGCCGAGCGCATTCCAAAAACACGGGCGCCTGTCCAGCCTGCGGCCGGCCACCGGGTGCTCGTGCACCGAGCCCGCTTTTCTTCGCTGCGCTCAGGCTGTCTCGGCCATCCGGCATCGCCCCTTGGCGCGGGCCCGAAGCTGACGCTTCGGGATAAGGTCGCCGGCTGTTGCCGGCGCGGTTTGTTGAGTGTGCTTTCCCCTTTCGGTGGGGGCGGACGGCCCTTTTAGCCCCGAGCGGTCACGCCGCAACCGCTTCGGCTTTCGATCGGTCTGGGTCCTTTCCTTTCTCCTACCAAACCCGTTGCGCCGCGCCTCTTGAGCTCGGGGCTGCCGGGCCTCTTCACCGCCCCCACCTCGGGGGAAATGCGGCGCGGAGACGGAGGCAGCGGCCATGACTGAGCACAAACAGCAGACTTCCAAGCGGATGGCGAGCACAGCGCCGCGCATCTATGCGGCCTGCCTGGCGGCTTACAACAACGGCTATTTGCATGGGCGCTGGATCGATGCCGATCAAGATACCGCAGCCATTCAGGCCGAGATTTCAGCGATGCTGGACGCCTCGCCGATCCCCGGCGCCGAGGAATGGGCCATCCATGATCATGAGGGCTTTGAGGGCGCGGAACTCCACGAATACACCGGCGTTGAGCGCGTTGCCGAACTGGCCGCGTTCATTGCCGACCGTGGCGAACTCGGCGCGAAGGTGTTTGACCAGTTCGGCGGCGATATCGATCAGGCTGAAGCGGCCTTTGACGACTATGCGGGGTGCTATCGGTCGCTAGCCGACTACGCGCAGGAGCTGACCGAAGACACCACCGACATTCCGCCGACGCTGATCCACTACATCGATTACGCGGCCATGGCCCGCGACATGGAACTGAACGGCGACGTGTTCACCGTCGAACTCGGCTTCGACGAAATCCACGTCTTCTGGTCGCGGTGAGGGCTTGGTGATCACCGAAACACCGCACACCGAACCGACGCCCGAAGGCCAACAAGGGCTTGTGCCGGGCTTCGCGCCGGTCACCCTGCACGAACGGCTGATGGTCCGGATGGCCGCGCCCATCGCGCCCAAACGCAATTCCCGATGCCGCGCAGAAACCCTGCGACATCGTCCTGGCAACCTGTCCTCGGGCCGGTCGGAGACCGGACCCGGGAACGAGGCGGCGCATGACCAGTGCGACCTGATCGATTTCTTGCGCGCCAAAAATTCCGGCGCATCCACCCCACCCCTAAACAGGAGGACTGACCCATGCAACTCGCCCATATCCCACTCGACCAATTGAAAGTGTCCGCGCTGAATATGCGCCACGCCCGCAAGGCACCCGACATCTCCGACATCCTGCCATCGATCCGCGCCAGAGGCGTTCAGCAACCGCTTTTGGTGCGCAAGAGCGACGATAAAGATGGCAAAGACCGCTACGAAGTCGTCGCCGGGCGGCGGCGGTTCTTCTCGCTGAAAATCATCGCCAAGGAGGGCGGCGACATCGATCCCGTGCCCTGCGCGGTGATGGCCGACGGTGACGATGCGGCGGCGCTCGAAGCTTCGTTAATCGAAAACACCGCAAGGCTCGATCCCGACGACATGGCCCGCTACGAGACCTTTGCCCGATTGGTGAATGGGGGGCGCGGCGTCGAAGACATCGCCACCACCTTCGGTGTCACCGAGATCATGGTCAAACGCGCCTTGGCGCTCGGCAATCTCTTGCCCGACATCCGCAACGCCTACCGCGATGAGGCCATCGACGCCCAAACCGTCCGGCAACTGACGCTTGCCAGCGCGGCACAGCAGATCGCATGGCTGGACCTGTTCCGCGATCCCGAACAGCACGCACCGCGCGGTTGGCAGTTGAAGCAATGGCTGTTCGGCGGAGAGATCAAGACCGATGTGGCGCTGTTTCAACTCGATGCTTATGGCGGCGAGATCGTCACCGATCTGTTCGGCGCATGCGGTTATTTCGCTGACACGGAGCAATTCTGGACCTTGCAGAATGCGGCCATTGCCGCAAAGCGCGATGCGCTGATCAAGGCCGGATGGGACGATGTTATCGTTCTCGATTGCGACGCGCATTTCCATGCATGGGATCATGTCAATACACCCAAGAAGGAGGGCGGGCGCGTCACTGTCGAAGTCCGCTCCAACGGCGAAGTCGCCTTCCATGAAGGTTTCATCACGCGAAAGGAACATGACAAGCGTCAGCGTAAGCTCGCCAGTGGCGATACTACCGAAGAAGGCGCGCAAACCACACGCCCGGAACTGACCGCCGCCGCGCAGACCTATGTCGAACTGCACCGGCATGCTGCCGTGCGCCACGCGCTTCTAAGCCAGCCGCAACTGGCGCTGCGCCTGATGATCGCCCATGCCATCGGTGGATCGGCGATGTGGCAGACCAAACCCGAACCGCAAAAGGCGGACAAGGACGCGACCGCTGAAAGCCTCGCCAAATCGACAGCACAGGCTGCGTTCGACGCTGAGCGTACAGAAATCCTTAAGCTGCTCGGCTTGCCTGAACACGGCCATTCGGTGGTGCGCTCGAATGGTGACGATCACCGCGTCGGCCAACTGTTTGCCACCCTGATCAAACTGTCCGACGATGAAGTCCTACGCGTTCTGGCCTTCGTCATGGCCGAAACCTTGCAGGCAGGCACCTGCGTCATTGAGCAGATCGGCTGTCATCTGACGGTCGATATGGGCGCGGTCTGGGAGCCGGATAACGCGTTTTTTGACCTGTTGCGTGACAAGGCCGCGATCAACGCCATGCTCAAACACATCGGCGGCAAGGCGGTCGCGGACGGCAATGTCAGCGCGACGGCCAAGGTGCAGACGTCGATCATTCGCGACTTCCTGACCGGCGAGGGCCGACAGAAGAAGGAGGGCTGGCTGCCCAAGTATATGAGCTTTCCCTTCGCTGCTTACACCAAAGCCGGGGCTGGGCGGCTCTCCGACAACGCCCGCCGCGCCAAACAGCTGTCCGGCTAAGCCGGGATCGGCTCCGCGACTCTCACGATGCTGGAGGCCGCCGAACGGTTACATCTTTGCCCTGAACACGCCCGCGCTGGAAGGCGCCGGGGCGTTTGCATGCGCGTCGGATGCGGATTGCCAGGTCTGATCTGTGCGTCAAGCAGCTTGCGAACCGAGCCTAGGCTGGGTTGATCGGCCAATTGTGAAGGCGTCATGATCAGCGATCATGGGGTGGCGCGCATCGCCAGTTCGGTTCCAATGGTCGCCGATATCCGCGTCCGAAAGACCGATCCGGGACGAAGCACGGCGTCACACTTCAGCCCGTTAGTCCGTCCTATCAAACCGTTTGCGGCCCATCACAACGCACCGTTGCGAGCGCGCATTCCGGTCGTCACAACGCGTGGCGCGCGCCATCTCCTCGCCTTGAACCGCTTTGCCTGGCACCCATCCCCTGCGGCTTTGCGTGTCGGACCTATGGCGAACGGCGGCCGGCCGAAACGGACGCCGTCACGGTTTTTTCCCCGCCCGCCCGTTCGGGCGGACTTCCTCGCGCACGGGCTTTGCGAGACCTCGCTTCGCCCCCAAAAAACCGCTTGGCGTCCGTCCTCCGCTGCGCTGCGGCCCTTTCGGGTTCGCCCGTCCGGCGCCCGCCATCGACGGTCCCGCGTCAGCCGAGGGGATGGTCCCCGAGGCGGCAAACGACAAGGAGACAGAAAAATGGCACAGGCACTTGGATATGTGACGAAGACGGAAACCGGCGCGTTCGAGGGCACGCTTTCTATGATGAGCCTCAAGAAGCGCATCAGCATCCAGCCCAACCGGGCCAAGGAAACCGATGCCCAGCCCGACTTCCGGGTCTATACCGAAGACCGAGTGGAGATCGGCGGCGGCTGGAACCGGACCGGCAAAGTCAGCGGCAATCCTTACGTTTCGCTGACCTTCGCCGCCCCCGAGATCGGGCCGCACAAGATCTACGCCAATCTCGGCCGGGCCGCCGGACAGGACGACGAAAGCGTCATGGCGATCCTCTGGAACCCGAACTGAGGCCACAAACCTGACCCC
Organism: Hyphomicrobiales bacterium; assembly: GCA_046290415.1. Taxonomy (GTDB): domain Bacteria; phylum Pseudomonadota; class Alphaproteobacteria; order Rhizobiales; family MH13; genus MH13. The sequence continues at coordinate 11,627 of JBKAGN010000011.1, read as the reverse complement.
CGCGCCAACCGGCGCGGGGGTTTTTCGCACTCATGTGGGCTGACTGGCGTGCTCGAAGTCCGGCGAAAACGCGTCGACCGGTTTTCGCCGGTGCCCAAATGGCGCGTCTTCGCTCAGCTTGGCGTTGTTCGGAGCGGTATTCCCGAAAGGTCTCGGATCGTGACCGGGATTGCCGCTCCGCCTCGCCGACACCGGAGCCACCATGACCGAACAAAACGATACGGAGTTCGACAACGGCCCCTTCCTGACAACCCGGGAAGCAGCGCGTTTTCTCAAGCTCAAACCCAACACGCTCGAAAAGATGCGTGTCTATGGCGGCGGTCCGGTCTACCGCAAACACGGCCGCCATGTGCGCTATCACATCGACGATCTGAACGCCTGGTCGGACCTGCGCAAGAAGGATTCGACCTCCGATGTCTGAATTCTTCACCGGCGTCGAGATCGCCTTCTATCCCGAGTTCGTCAACTATTGGCTGCGCTTCGGCGCGCCCGATGTGACCCACTTGCTGGACCGCCGAAGGTCGCTTGTGGTGTTCGGACCCGGCCAAATCTTGGGCTATGTGCGCTGGCGCGCGAACGCCTATGGCACGCAGGACTGGCGTATCGTCATCATGCGAACCGGAGCGCCGCCGCAGGTTGTGTCCCGGCTTGCGGGCGTGCATCCGGGCGCGGACATTCTGCTGTCGGCCATTGGCAAAGTGCGGGTGAAGCGGGTGCTGGCGCAGCTCGATGCGCTCGAAGCGGCCGGGTTTGACCTGCCGAAAATATCGCCCGCTTACGTGCGGCATTTGCACAATCGCATCGCCATATCGCGGCCGGTCAGATGCTATTCCCATAATCAGCATGCGGCGTCTCTGGCCGCGCAAACGGTGCGATCATGAAGCAAGTCACGCTGATCGCGACCATACTTCCGGTGCTGGCATTGGCCGTCGCATCGTCGGCAAACCTGCCGGTGAAGCTGGTCTGGAACGGGTCGGAAAGCGCACCGATCGGGTTTTATTGGATCGACGATCAGGTTCCAAAGCGGGGCGATTATGTCCTCGCGCGCGTGCCCGACCGCATGCGAAACCTTATCGTCGAGCGTGGATATCTGCCGCCGAACGTCCCGCTGATCAAACGCATTTTGGCCGCAGACGGCGACACTGTTTGTCGCCGTGACCGCGAGATTGTGATTGACGGCATCACCGTGACCGTCGCGCGAACGCAGGACGGTTTGGGGCGCACAATGCCGGTCTGGAGCGGCTGTCATGTGCTCGACGAGCGGCACGTGTTCCTTCTTCAACGCCATCCGGAGTCCCTGGATGGCCGCTACTTCGGGCCGGTGGACAGGCGCCTCATCATCGGCCGGGCAACGTGGTTGCCTCTGCCCTGGCAGGGCGAGTGGGAAGACTGATCCAGCGTCAGGAAGGAATGGGAGCGGAAAAGGGTTTGAGGCGGCGGAGGGCAAGATAAAAGGTCATGGTGCAAAGCGGTGCTTTTTCCAGTCTGCACATCAGGTTAGCCTGCACAGGCGGCAAGGCGCCACGTGCAGGCGTTCAGCGTTAAAGCATTGTTTAGATTGTGTAATTGTTGGTGCAGCGATGAAGGCGACGTTCTCGGCAGTCTATTCAGCGCTTAAGTGAAGGAACGCTATGGCCGATGACATGGACGATATCTTCAAGCCTAGGCTCGGGCGTATCCGCAACCAGGGCGGTCAGCGCGCCAAGAGCTATATCAATCGTATTCTCCATCAGGCCTCGGCCGCTGGCCAGTCCGGTTTTGGCAGGGCCCAGCGATCACGGCGCTTCACCGGCAACCGGATCGGTCGCGGCGGCGACCTTATGCGACAGCGCCGGGCGGGCCACCGTTTCGGCCCGTCATCGCGCCGCGTCATCATCAAGACGCGGATCGTCAAACTGAAGGGGGGCGGCATTAATGCAGCCCGCGCTCATCTACGTTACGTTCAGCGCGACGGCGTTTCAAAGGAACACGAACCCGGTCAACTCTATGATGCGACGGGTGACGCGGCGGATGGGAGCAGCTTTCTTGATCGCAGTGAAGGCGATCGCCACCAGTTCCGTTTCATCGTGTCGCCCGAAGACGCGGCGGAGCTCGCCGATCTCAAACCATTCGTTCGCGATCTGATGGCCGGCATGGAAACCGATCTCGGGACCAAACTGGACTGGGTGGCCGTTGATCACTTCAACACCGAGCATCCCCATACCCATATCATGCTGCGCGGCAGGAATCTCTCGTCGGGACCGGCCATAGACCGGAACCCGGCGAACGAACGCGGCAAGGACCTCGTCATCGCGCGCGATTACATCACCCACGGCATGCGACAGCGCGCGAGCGAGCTTTTGACCCTGGAGCTCGGACCCCAGACCGAACGGGAAATTCTTCAGAAACTGGAGCGGCAGGTCGATCAGGCGCGCTTCACCGATCTCGACCGGGGACTGGTGCGCGATGCGGTGGACGGGCTGATCGATGCCCGGCCGAACTATGCGGGTGGGCAGGATCGGACAAAGCAGGCACTGCGGATCGGCCGTCTCCGCGCCCTTGAAAAGCGCGGCCTTGCACGGGAAGCCGAACCGGGGCGATGGCAGCTGTCACCCCGGTTGGAAGCAACGCTGCGGCGTGCCGGTGAGCGCGGTGACATCATCAAGACGATGCACCGGGGATTGCGGCAGGCCGGCCTCGCCGTCGGTGTCGCGGACTATGCCATCTACGATCCAGGTGACCAGCATGCGCAATCCATCACCGGGCAGATCGTCGACCGCGGACTCCATGATGAAATGAAAGACGGGCATTTCATCATGATCGACGCCACCGACGGTCACGTGCACTATGTCGCCCTCGACTCGCGCCAGGACATGGAGGATCTGCCGATGGGAGCTGTCATCGAAGTCCAACCAGCTACAAGCGGTCTCAAACCGTCCGACCGGACCATTGCCGAGGTCGCGTGGGGCAATGATGGTCTCTATACCGCACAGGCGCACCATGCTGTCGATCCGAATGCTTCCGAGGCGTTCGTCGAAGCCCATGTCCGGCGACTCGAAGCCCTGCGCCGGCTGAACGTGGTACGGCGGTATTCGGACGGGTCCTGGGACGTGCCGGAAGATTTCGTGGAGCGCGTCGCTGCGCTTGCCGAAGGGCGGGCACGGTATCCCGGCCGTGTGGTCACGCTTTCCCATCTGTCGCTGGGGGCACAGACGTCGGCAGGCGGCGCGACCTGGCTTGACCGGCAACTGCTCGCCAAGGAACCGCTATCGCTTCGTGGCGATCGTTTCGGCGTGGCTGTCACCGAGGCGCTAGAACGACGCACGGATTATTTGGTCGATGACGGGTTGGCACAACGAACGGGACAGGCGCTCAGGTTTCAGCGCAATCTCCTCAGCGTTTTGCGGCAACGGGAATTGGTCGCGACCGGAGAAAAGCTCGGTAAGGAGATGGGATTGGAGTTCGCGGCGCCAATGGACGGCGATCGCTTTGAGGGTGTCTACAAACGTTCCGTCCAGCTTGCCAGTGGCAAGTTCGCGGTGATCGCAAAGTCGAAGGAGTTCACCTTGGTGCCTTGGCGGCCGGTGCTGGAACGACAGCGCGGCAAGATGGTCGGCGGCGTGATGCGTGGATCATCGGTGTCGTTCGAGTTCGGCAAGACGCGCGGGGTAGGGCGAGGGTGATGCTTGCCAACAACGAACGCGGACACTGCTTCGTATGCCGAGGGCAAACCTCTTTGCGGGCTCGCTTGCGTGAGTGGCCTGTAAGCGAGGTGCGGATCAGTTGATCGGCGCTACGCCAAATTGTGGCAATAACTCCACCATTGCTGAGTGCAAGTCTGATTGTGACCATAGTGACGTCCGTCGCCGGCATTAGCGCTCGTGTAGTCGAAGATGATCGGGAGACACACATCGGTCGTTTATCTTCGTGCAAGCTTATCTCCGGAAAATCCTCATAGCATGAGTAATCGGGCTTGGTGCGTAGACGTCGAGCTCCCGTAATATCAGCAGGTTTTAACTTGCAGTTTTTGGGAGATGACTATGAGCTATTATGTGGGATTGGACGTAGCGCTGCGCTCACTGGCGCTGTGCGTGATCGATGGTGACGGCAGGATCGTCCTTGAAAGAGCGTTGGACTGCGATGCCAGTCAGGTTGCCGATTGCCTTCGAGCGCTCGGCAAACCGATAAAGATGATTGGCTTTGAAGCCGGGACGATGAGCCAGCATCTGTATCACGGTCTGCGTGCTGAAGGCTTCAATGTCGTATGCATGGAAGCCCGTCAGGTGAGTGCAGCCTTGTCGGCGATGCGCAATAAGACTGACAAGAATGATGCGCGCGGCATTGCCCAACTGGTTCGGTCTGGCTGGTATAACCCGGTGCACATGAAGGGCCGCACCAGTCACCTGGAACGCGCGCTACTCGCCAGTCGCAAGACCGTTCTGAACAAGTGCCTTGATCTGGAGAACGAGATCCGCGGCCTTTTGAAGGCTTTCGGGATCCGACTTCCCAAGGCGATCAAACGTTACAACTTCGATCGAGAGGTGCGAGCAATCATCGAAGCAGATGAGGGCCTATCACACGCCCTTCTGCCAATGTTGGACGCACACGGGATGTTGTTGACCGCGTTCGTCGAGCTGGACCGTCGTGTCAAAATGGACGCGCGTCAGGATCCGGTCTGCGCGCGTCTGATGACTGTTCCAGGCGTCGGTGAGATTACCGCGCTGAGCTTCAAGGCAGCAATCGAAGATCCAAGTCGCTTCAAGTCCTCGCGCGATGTCGGCGCCCACTTCGGGCTGACACCGCGACGGTTCCAATCAGGAGAGATGGACAATCTCGGCCGCATATCTAAAGCCGGCGATCCTGGCGTCCGACCGAGTCTGTACTCGGCAGCCAATTCGATGCTGGCGCGAACGCGCGCGTACTCCGGCCTAAAGGCATGGGCGATGCGGCTCATGCGATCGAAGGGACGCAGGCGGGCAACCGTTGCTCTTGCCCGTAAACTCGCCGTCATCATGCATCGCATGTGGGTTGATGGCGCCGAATTCCGTTGGACTGCGGTGGAGGCTAAACCATGACCTAACGCCTCCACCTCAACCGACGGGATCGTCCTCACCTGGACGAGGTTCGCGGATGAAGCCGATAATGTCTGCTGCGCCATCAAGCGCGTCCCAAAGCGAGGCTCTCCGCGACCAATCCGACCCATGCCTGCAGCGGTTCATCCAATGATCCGAGCCATTAGACTGCGAAGAGAAGCGTGACCCAGGTGATTACGATCAGAAGCAAAGGGATTGGAGCTTGACTGAAACACCCGATTAGAGAAGCAGACGTCAATTGCAGCAGGCAACGTCTGTCACCGTTCGATCAGTTGCGGCGCATCCGCAGACCCAAGCGCCATCTCTGGCAGCCAGGTAATAAGCTGAGGGAACGAGATTAGCGCTGCGATCAATGCGATCTCAATAGCAACAAGTGGTACCGCACCGCGATAGATATCGGACAGGTTGATACCCTTCGGTGCCGCCATCTTGGCAAAGAACAGGGCATAGCCGAAGGGAGGCGTCAGAAAGGACGTCTGCAAGGCCAAGGCAATCAGACCTGCGATCCAGATTTGCGCAAAGTAGGCAGAGCCGACGTGATCTGCGAAGTCCAGCTCTGAAAAGATCGGCATCAGTACTGGTACAAAGACCAGTAGCACCTCGATCCAGTCAAAAACAAATCCAAGAATGATGATCACGCCGAGGAGCATCGCCAACAGTTCCCACCGGGTGAGATCGAATGCGGATATCCATTGGAAGATGACATCTGGTCCACCCACTAGGTGGAAACTCAGTGAGAAAACTGATGCGCCCAGTACGATGAAGAAGACCATCGAAGTCATCGTAGCTGTCTGCACCGTGACAGTGTTCAAAGATGAGAAAGACAAACGCTTTCGCACCAGCGCGACCAACAACGCTCCAAACACCCCTACACCAGCCGCCTCCGAGAGCGTCGCAAAACCCAGAATAATGCTGAGCGGAATTGATGCGATAACAACGACAGAAGCGAGCACGAACAAGAGGTCTGACACAAGATTGGTCTTTGGCGCGTCCAAGGTGATTTCGACGGTTTTTCGCAAGCTGACGGCAAAGTAGATGGCAAAGGCCATGACCATCAGAAGAACGGGCACGATCAGGGCAACGTACATCAATCCAATGCGCAGATAGAAAACGTTCGAGATGAAGAACAGCATCACGGCTGGCGGAAAAACGACGCCGAGCGCGCCAGAGGCTGCGACAGCGGCACCCGCTGTTCGCGGGGCGTAGCCTGATCCCATCATCGGGGCATAGGCCACCAGCGCTATGGTGATGACCGACGCGCCGATAACCCCAGCGGCTGGAGCAAGAACGAGGCCTATCAGCAGGGTCGCAATAGCGTAGCGGCCAGAAATGCCTGTCAACAGTCGTCCCAGCAACCGGAACATGGCTTCGGCAACCCCGCTGGCATTTAGGATTAGACCGAGAAAAATCAGCATGGGAACGCTGGTGAATTGGACTGCTTCATTGGTCAACACACCGCGCGCCCGCAGATAGATCAGCCCTAGATGCTGAAAATCAGTGATGCCGATCCAGACCGCAGCGACAAATCCTAGAAAGCCGGTCCCCGCTAGGACCAGAGCCACTGGAAAGCCGCTGAAGACCCCGATGGCCATCACGACCAGCATGGCAACTGTGAGGACCTCATTCATCATTGTGCAGTCCGCCCGATTGTTCGGGTGCGCCCTGCGCACGTTTTCCCCTTAGAAAAGCGATATTGCGCAGAGCTACTATGATCCCGGCAAAAGCCAGCAAGATGGGGCCGATGACCCCGGCAATGCGTTGCGCCCACAATTGGGTTTCCGCATACTTCGTGGTGCGCATCAGTCCGTCCCATCCGTAGTAGGTCAGGATCGCCGCAAGCGGCAGAAGAACAAAAAGCCCTCCTATCAGTTCGATCCACGCAATGCGGCGCGTGGACCAATGCCTGCGAAGAACATCAACGCGAACGTGACCATCGCGCAGATAGGTATACCCAAAGGTCAAGAAGATCAGGATGAATAGCAGCGACGTAGAGAGGTCCGGCAAGTAGATCGACACGCCAAGTTGTAGCTTGCGATCCAGCATCTGAAGCGCGCCATAAGCGGCGATCGAAACTACTGTCAGCCATGCAGTCACGACGCCGATTCCGCGAATGCCACGGTCAATCCAATCCAAAAATCTCAAGCCGAACGCCCTCCCAAAGTTCTTTGCCCGTTGGCTGTTATCCCCCCGTTATATTTCCTTCGCGGCGGTCTTCTTCCCGATTTTCCGCCCTGGCTGCCGTCGCGCGAAAGCCGTCCCAGAGCAGCAGTGCCACTCCACAAAAAATCGCCGCGTCAGCGAGGTTGAAGGACGGCCAGTGGTATGTTCCGAAATGGAAATCCAGAAAATCAGTCACCGCCTGATAACGCAGCCGGTCGATGACATTGCCGAGCGCACCGCCGATGATCAGCCCGAGAGCAGCAGCCGTCAGTCTATCTGGCGTGCGCCATAACCAGATCATCAGCCATGCTACGATCGCGGTAGCAAGCACGACCAGACCCCACCAAGGTACGATCCCGCCGAGCATGCCGAAGCTGACGCCATCGTTCAGGACACGAACAAGATTCAGAAAGGGCAGAACCTCGACCCCGAGCTCAAGCGCCGATGTGTTCATGGCAAACGCCTTGGTGCCCTGATCGAGACCGAACGCCGCAACGGCGCAGAACCCTCCCAGAGCGCGGCTGTTCATGCCGCCGCTTTCAGATCAGCCCGCGCATCGCGGATGATCACCCAAGACGAATGCAGGAACAATCCCGCGATGCCGAAGGCGACGATGAGGTCGGGCCACGCGCTGCCAAGCCAAACCACCAGACCGGCTGCGACAACGACCGCCGCGTTGCCGATGGCATCGTTGCGCGAGAACAGCCAGACGGCACGCATGTTCGCGTCACCCTTGCGGTACCGCAGCAAGGGCAGCACGGAGATGACATTGATCAAAAGAGCAATCAGGCCCAGAAGCCCCATCAGAGTGGCGTCTGGTGTTGTCGGCTCGAATGCCCGCATGATGGTCGTGCCAAAGACGCCAAGGCCGAGCAGGCCAAGGAAGATGCCCTGGATCAATGCCGACCGCGCCCGCCAAGCGAGACTCCAGCCGATGGCCAGCAGGCCGAGGAAGGTGATTGCGCCATCGCCGATGAAATCCAGCGCGTCGGCCTTCACGGCCTGTGACCCGGAAATGAAACCACCGACCATCTCGATGACACCATAGCCAACATTCAGGATCACGACGAGCCAGAGCGCACGGCGATAGCCCGGATCCTGATGGGTCGCGCCTTGCTGAATATCCTCGTCGCTCTCGATACGGTCAAACCCATACCCCGTTGTCTCAACGGCTTTTTCAATTTCCGGCAAGCGCGCTTCAGGGGCCTTCAATGTCATGATGTGGGTCGCCGCCGACACTTTCACCGCGTCGGGCGCGACCCCGGCAGACTGCGCCGCCCGCTCAATCTGAGCAGCATCCTTAGCGCAATCCATGCCAGACACCCGATATCGAAAGGATTGCGCATCTGCTATCGCGCTTTCAGCGTTGGCCATGATCGCAGCTCTCCTGCTAACGTGGATCAAAGGACAAAATATCAGTGAGTAATGATATGTCGCAGATTGTTGCGGACCGCAAGACCGCTGCCATTGAACAACGCGCAAAGCTGTTCCGCGGCTTTGCCGACCCGAGCCGCTTGGCTATTCTGGGCGCTTTGTGCGGGGGCGCGCTGGTTGTTCACGAACTCGTCGAGCGCACAGGATTATCACAACCAAACGTATCCAACCACTTGCGATGCTTGCTGGAGTGCGGGCTTGTCGCCAGCGACCGCGATGGGCGCTTCATCCGCTACCGTATCAGCAGCCCACGCATTGCAGCCCTTTTGAATGATGTGGACGTACTTCTCGATGTGGTCGCAGAAGGTGTTGAGGCTTGTGACAACTATCGCGGGAGATAAACAGTCGTTTATGGAGACTCCAACAACGTAAGAGTTTTGGAACTTATCGCGATGCGGCGAACGTCGGCTGCGAACCCTTTTTGCATCGTCCTGCCAACCGTTTTTCCCGATGCCCGAACTAATCCCTCAAACGCAATTGCGTATCAGTGATCAAGCTGGCCTTTAGCGATCGTCAGATGATGTTCCTGGTGATGGGCATCCGTCGCCAAGAGCCCGAAGACGCCTAATGCTTTTACAACTGCAAATCATTTCGCCTGCCACAGTCCCCACACATCGAAACACCCTCCACCGTAATCTCCGTTGTCACGGCCCAACCATTGGCTTGCGCGGGAAAGGGGGACAAGAGCAACCATCATCGTCTGAATGGCTTGCAAGACATTGCCTTCATCAATGCCGGACAGGATGTGTCGGTAAAAGTTATAGCCTATGACTACACGGTCTTCGGAGACCTGGCCGGCCACGTACGGCGCATTAGCGCGGACACCTTTGAAAATGAGCAAGGCGAGAGCTTCTATCGCGTTACTGTAGAAATCGATGAAAATTCGATTGATACGGAAAGTAATCCTTTACCCTTAATCCCAGGAATGGACGTAACGGTAGATAAATTAACCGGCCAGCAGGCTGTTGTGCACTATCTAGTCAGCACAATAAAACGGGCGCGGAATGAGGCGCTGCGCGAACGCTAACAGCCCACAAAGAGGCAACGGCGCGCAACAGAGGGTTTTGCTCTCGCCCGCAAAACAGGTTGAGGCAAATCCATGATAACGAACCGCTTTTGTCGGGCGGACGCACCCGTGCGTCCGCGCGCAGCGCTATCCCTTTGTCTTGCGCTGGTTGCCGGCGTATTTTCCACACCGCTGGCCGTTAATAGCGCATCAGCACAAGCCATTGCGGCTGCCCCTTTGGTGCTTAACGAGGTTATTCGCCCCGTGGCCCTGTCTAATGGGTTCGTCAACATTCGCGAACGCTTGCAGGCTGCCCGTGCCGCAGCGCAAGATACCGGCGATGGCTTGGCTCCTGCCGATGTCCGCCGCCGTTGGGAGCGCGGACTCAACTCTCGCATCGCCCGCCTGGAGCTTGAGATCGCCCGCGAAGACCGCGGTGCATCATCGGAGTGGGAAACAGCAGTCGCGCGCGTTCGCGCCGCGTTAGACCCCGTTCGCGAAGCGCAGCGCCTAGTGTACCAAACCATTCGGTTCCGCTGGGACACGCCTGGTCAAGATCACTGGCAGACCCCATTGGAAACGTTGGCACGCGGCGCAGGTGATTGCGAAGACCACGCCGTGCTGAAAAGAGAGCTCCTGCTGGAAGCTGGGGTAGACGCCGATGATGTCTCGCTACTATTTCTGAGAACTGCGAGCGGCATGGGCCATGTGGTTGTGCAGGTTGAGACCGCATCTGGCGCACGGATCCTGGACAATCGCACCCGCGCCCGGCGCATCGGCCGCTTGTTACCAGGCGACCGGGTGCTTGCCGAACATCGGACACTCGACAGCAGCGTGAGTGCCGGCCTTTAGTTTAGAGCCCAACGCACTAAGACGGAAGAACCCGCGCTCCATCTGCTGGGACGCGGGTTTTTGCCTGTTTGAGCACTTCGACGCAGTTCGGCGGCCACTGGCAAACGGACCGTCACCGGCCATGGCCCCGCGGCTCGGTCACAGGTTCGGTATTGAACCGCAGTTCTGGATCAATCTCCAGGCCCAATTTGAGATGGCAACGGTCGAATAAGACACTGGAAGGTCATTCTTAAGCTGCCGGCGAAAGCGAGCTTGCCTGTGCAGGCAGAGCAGCTGAGTTTGGCCTCAGGAACTGCAGCGCCTGTTTTTTCTGGGGATCGCCCTTTAGCAAAAACTCGATTTCTCAGTGCAAGCTGTAAGGATTTCATCCCCACTTAAAATTTGAATCAAAAATCAAATAAAAACCTGATAAAATACATATCAATACATAGATATTTCGAATAAAAAACGCTAAAATGTCTTCGCTAAAAGCTTCCCTGCGTAAAGGGAGGCGAATATGCGCAAGTCTATTCTATCTTTATTGCTCGGTGCTGTGATGGCAGTGGGCGTTTCTTCGGCACATGCAGAGGTGCCTTATATGGACGTTCTGGGTGCAACGACCGCTCCAATTGGCTACGTGCAGCTTTGCCAACGAGAGCCATCATTCTGTGTGCCGCGCAACGAAGCGCCAAGCGTGGTCCAGCTCACGGAGCCGTCCTGGCGTGATCTGCTTGCGATCAACACGTATGTGAACCAGGCGGTGGCACCGATGACGGACGAGGATCTGTACGGCGTCCCAGAAGTCTGGACGATGCCCGCCAATTATGGTGACTGCGAAGACTATGTGATCATGAAACGAAGCAAACTGTTGGAGCGTGGCTGGCCCGCTTCAGCCTTGCTCATTACGGTGGTGCGAGAGCAATCAGGCTCAGGCCATGCGGTACTGACAGTGCGCACTGACAGAGGTGATTTCGTTCTCGACAATCAAGAGGCAAACGTTTTCCGGTGGGATGAGACGAGCTATCACTACATAAAACGCCAATCGGAATTTGATGAAACGATCTGGTCGACGATTAATGATGCTCGCTCTTGAGCTTATGACCCAAAGCGGCTTACTTATTATC